>CAWGMK010000009.1:0-10589 GCA_963823655.1 uncultured Bacillota bacterium | reverse complement strand
AACGCCGCCTCTCCAAAGAGGCAGCGTTTTGCATGAATACTTGGGCCGCCGTCTTACTTTGGATGGGGCTTCTGTTCTGGCTCTCATCCAGGCCCGCTGAGCTGAGTAACAGCGACAGCGGCATCATCACAAGCGCAATTGTCAACTTCCTGGACTCCATCGGAGCAAAGGGCAGCATAAACTCGGAGGATGTGACCCTCACGGTTCTCTGTCAGGAAGGGCGCACATTTTGTCGGCTACCTGGCACTTACCCTGCTGATACTAAACGCGCTGTCTGCGACGGGCAAATCAGCGAAAGATACTCCCTCCCATATGCCAAGCTTGCCATTTTAGCTGCTGCAATTGCGATACTGTACGCGATAGGCGATGAGGTGCACCAAAGCTTCGTGCCGGGGCGCGCCATGCGATTTGGGGATGTGCTCATCAATTCAGCGGCCTCTTTTGCTGCAACTCTCCTTTATTTCAATTCAAGCGGCCATAAAAGGCTCGGAAAAGCAGTTAAATGTATCTGTCTAGCCGCCTTTAACGGGCGGTTTTTCTCGCTCTTGGCGAAGGGGAAAATGCAAATTCGTAGAATGAATATATCGGCATTGGATATAACGAGCCCGACAAAGAAGGAGGGGTACATATGACAGCAAGGATTTTGAAGATCAGCGCTGCGATATTGATGTGCATGCTTCTTGCCGGGGCCGCGATGGGCGCCCCCATTACACCGCTTCCGATAGTCTCGCAGCCGGCGTTGATGAACATCCCGGCGCTGACGAAGATCACCAGCACGGCCCTCTCAACCTGGTGGCGATGGGCGACGTGGGAGGGCAGATCTTCGGCGCCAGCAAGGGCCAGATGGTGGCGCTTGATGCCGCAGGAAAGATCACGAGGACGATTGCGATACCCATAGACAAACCTGCGGGCATCTCCGCATTCACCGCGGGCAAGGCGATCGTCGGCGACGGCCTTAACAACCTGGTATTCGCAGTGGACATCAGGCCGGGCAGGCGACAAAACTGCTGGATCTGAAGCTAACAACATTCAGGCCGCCGGATCCCCTCGAGAAGATCGCAAGGGCGGGATCAACAAGCATACTCGCAGGCGATATCCTGAAGACGGGTACGCTTATGAGCGTAGCATTCGACGGCAAGAACGTCCTGGTCGCGATTTCGGCCGGCTACTCCAGCTCAATATTCACAATCGATCCTGCGACCAACAGGGCGATCTCCCAGGTTTGGTCCCCCGGTGACACGCCGACGGCCATGCAGTTCTCGGCAGGAAATCTGTACGTCTTGGACGGGGCCAGCAACAAGATAAGGCTGCTGGACTCCACCTTAAGCTGAATCTTGAGGCGATCGATGTTCCCACCTTGGACCCGAAAGGCTTGATCATAAGGAACAATGAGGTTAAAGTCCTGTCGCCCACGGAGAATAGCATCATCGTGATGAAGCCGAACCTCATCAGCTATACAGCTTGTCAAGCCCGAGCCCTTATGGCAGATAAGGACCGACATCGTAATAGGCTCGATACTCGCGCCATGGCAAGGGATTTCGCGCTGCTCATCTGCGGCGACATCGCGGAAAGCGGCTACGATGAGTTCTGGAACGACACCGTGTGGATGTATAAGACCCTGCTTGCGGCGGGCTACACGGAAGATCATATCTACGTGATGTACGGCTGGGGCTCGGACTACATCTCAGCCAATCCCGCCTACAAGCACTCAGGCACCGTAACGGACTTCCCGGCCACCACGGTATGGGTCGATAAAGTGCTTAACGGGCTTAAGAACGGCGACTCCTCAATCGGCGTCAACAAGGTGTACTCAGGCGACAGCCTGTTCGTATGGGTGTTCGACCATGGAGGAGGGGGTAGCTCTGCCTACTTCTGCCTGCGCGACGGCGTATACTACGACAGCACCTTCGGCACCAACATTAACGCCCTTACTCTCAAGGAGAAGGCCATATTCATGCAGCAGTGCAGAAGCGGCGGCTTCGTGGACAATATGCAAAACGATAAGAGCTTCGTCTCCACCGCCTGCCTTGCCACCGAAAACGCCCACAGGGCGGATACCGAGAAGGAAGTCTACGGCGGAGCCACTTATCACCACGGCGAGTACAACTACTATGTAATAAGTGCGTTAGCAGGTAAAACGGCGGCCGGTTCATCGGTCAACGCTGATTCTAACGGGGATGGGAAGATAAGCGCCAGGGAGGCGCACGCTTTCATGACCGCCCGAGAGAATCAGCCCGAGAGCCCGCAGATATGGGACGCCTACGGCATAGGCACAAGCTTCATAGTCAAATAGCGTAACAGAAACGCCGGGCCATCGCGATAATCTTTGGCCCGGCAGTTTTATGTAGATTTCGGTGTGGCTGATCAGGCCTCGGTGGCCCTCTTGTTTGCGTACATCATCTCGTCAAGCTTTTCTATGTATTCATCGGCCGACATTCCGGATGCCTTGTCGTAGACGCAGTAGCCCATGCTCAAATTCAGCTTGAATGGCAATTCGGCGCGCTTGTTGTACTCATCTATGTTCGAATTGATCCTGTCGACCGCGCCTTCGAGCTCATCCCCGTTGCCCAGCTTGGGGGCTATGATGATGAATTCGTCGCCGCCGTATCTTGCGATGAAGTCGTCCTTCCTCATGCTCTTTTTAAGAATGCCCGCGGTGACCCTTAAGGCCTCGTCGCCGATTATGTGCCCATGCCTGTCATTGATGTTCTTGAAGTCGTCTATGTCCATGAATATGCCGGAGAAGTTGTAGTCAGGCGGGCTGTCCTTGATCAGGGAGCTCAGGTAGGAGTCTATGTCGCGCCTGTTGGAGACGCCTGTTAGATAGTCCGCGCTAAGCCTCGTGTTTTGTATGTTGAAGTATGTGAACAGCAGCACCAGGGACGTGAAAGTCCAAAGCGACGGCATGCCGTAAAGCACACCCTGGAGCGCGCCGCCCAGTATTGGAGGTATGTTGGAAAGCAGCAGCGTATAGAAGGTGCGCCTGGTAAGCCGCTTTCTGTTCAGGAGTATGGTCACTATGTAATAGCCCATATAGGATGCGAGGATAAGCCCGATCAGGTAGAAGCGCTCGCCCCTGTGGTAGACGTTGGCCGAGTCTATGTAGAACATCCACTTGTTGAAGGGTGTCATCAAAGCTAGCACAATGTTGATTAGCGCCGGCACCGTAAGCAGGGCGTTCAGGCGCCTGGCCTCGATTGTATCCCCGTACACCTGGCTGTTTAGATAGATCACCCAGAGAAGGGCGGGGACAGTATCGCCTATGAAGTAGAGCACATTGCCGTAAGTGTTCAGCCAGCGGAAGACAGGGCCGGGGCGCCCGTCGACGACCCAGGCGAAGGCCTCCAGGGCCAGTACAGCTATAGTTCCATATACCCAACGTACATAGTGGTGCTGCTTGCCCGAGCTGAGCTCGTTCTGGTTTCTTATATCCATGAGTATGGCGAGCAGTATCGCTATGCCGAAGAGGTTCATGCTTACTTGCAGGATTGTGTACATGTTCCCTCCGAAATCGCAATGACATCATTATAATTGAACATTCAAAATATAAATATGTGCAAAGAAAAATAAAAAGATGAAAAATATTTAACTGTAGGACTGGATGAGAATCGTATATGTTTTAGGACCCCTTCTGCCTCCTCAGATGCCCTAAACCTCCCCGATAGCTTATAATACCTTTAAGCGTGGTGAGGTGATCCTATGGTTTCTACAGGCAAAGAGGGCTCGAATGCGAAGCTAATCAAAGGCGCTGCCATCCTAGCAGCGGCAGGGCTTTTCGCAAGGCTATTAGGGGTGGCGTACCGCATACCTTTGGCAGGGATGCTGGGCGACGAGGGCGTAGGCCTTTTCGAGATGGCCAACCCCATCTACTATTTTCTCCTGTCAGTGTCCGTGGCAGGCATACCGCTTGCCATATCCAAGCTCATAGCCGAGAAGAAAGCCCTAGGAGACGGCGACGGCGCCCGCAAGGTGCTGAAAGTTTCCATCCTCATGATGTCTATTACCGGCATTACGGCAAGCATCGCGCTTTTCGTGTTTGCGCCTTTCATTGCCGAAAAGGTTTACCACGACCCCAGGGCTGTTCTGTCGCTAAGAGGCATATCGCCGGCTCTTGCCTTTATGACAGTCATGTCCGCGATGAGGGGCTACTTCCAGGGTGTGCAGAGGATGGTCCCATCGGCCCTTTCCCAGATGGTCGAGCAGATAGCAAGAGTCTCCTTCATGCTCACCGTGGCCTACATATTGCTTCCCAGGGGCATCGAATACGGGGCGGCAGGCGCCGCGAGCGGTGCCGCAGTGGGCGCCTTCCTCGGCATGGTGCTGATAATCGGGATGTACTACTACCTTCGCAACAAGCCCAAATACCATATACCCACAGGCGGCAGGAAGCCCGAGTCCGGGGGCGTCATCGCATCCAGGATACTCAAGCTTTCCGTGCCTGTCGCGATTACGGGCTCGCTTGCATCAATCAAGAGCGTCATTGACGCGGCAATCGTCCCGGAAGGCTCGCTGCCGCGGGCTTCACGACAAGCCAGGCCACGGCGCTCTACGGCCAGCTAAACGGCATGGCATTCCCACTCGTATACTTTCCCACTTCGATAATGGCGGGCCTCGCGTCCGCCGCTGTGCCATCCGTTTCGGAGTGCATGGCCAAGGGCGACAAAGAGGGCCTCAAGGAGCGGTCAATATATGTGCTGAAGCTGACCAGCATAGTAGCCTTCCCGGCAACGGTGGGCATGTTCGTGCTCGCCTCTCCCATAACAAAACTCCTGTTCAACAGGCCCGATGTAGGCCCGCTGCTTGCGGTCTTCTCCGGGGCAAGCGTGCTTTTATGCCTGCAGCAGACCAGCTCAGCCGTACTATGCGGTATGGGGCATGTGGGAGACCCGCTCATTAGCGCTTTGGTGGGAGTCGCAGTCAAGATCGGACTTGAATTCTACCTGACATCGCTTCCCGGCCTGAACGTCAAAGGAGCTGCCATAAGCACAGTCATAGGCTCGCTTGTATCCGTCGCGATAAACCTTATGCAGATGGAAAGGCGGCTTGGGGGCAAGGTCGGCTACAGGAAGGCCTTCATGGCACCCGCATTGGCATCTGCGGCGATGGGCGCGATCGTATACGGCTTCTACGCCCTTGCTTCGAAATTCATGCCTGAAAGCGGCCTTCTGACGTTTGCGGCGATTGGCGCGGGAGGCCTTGCTTACATGATCTTGCTACTGCTTTTTGGAGGCCTTAGCGCGGACGAGCTTGAGGCGATACCGGTCGTGGGCAGAAGGGCCGCATCGTTCGCCTCGAAGATGGGGCTGAGGAGGAGAAGCTGATGCTAAACGAGCTTGCCAAAAGGCTGAACGACACGGCAAAAGAGCATGGCTGGTGGGAGAAGGAGAAGCCCTTTCCGGAAGTCATAGCCCTGTGTCACAGCGAGCTTTCCGAAGCGCTTGAGGAGTTTCGGAACAACAGGGGCATAAACGAGGTCTACGTAATCGACGGCAAGCCGGAGGGCATTCCGGTAGAGCTTGCCGACTGCATGATAAGGATCCTGGATTTCTGCGGCATGTACGGCATAGACATAGACAAAGCACTTGAGGACAAGGCCGCTTACAACGAAGGAAGGCCCTACAAGCACGGCGGAAAGAGGATTTGACCGACTGCTCAGGAAATTGCCGGTCGCTATTCCAGGCATCTTTGCATTGAAGATGCGGAAGGGGGAGGCATTATGAGAAGGGCAAGAATTGGCGCAGCATTACTGACTTTGGCAGTGGTTATTATGGCAGTCACCGCGGTATCGGCATCAATGATGGTCATCAAGCTGAAAGACGGCACTACCGTGTACTACGACATGTCCGAGGTGGAGTACATTCAGTACTATCCCACATCCTCATTGCCGATGGTAAGCCCCATAACCCCTCCGGCATCGTCCACATCTATCATTGCCGGTGTCAAGCTGCCTTTCAACGCAGGTAGCATAGTGCTCGCGGAGGAGTTCGCGGATGGCCTTGGCACCAAGTGGAGCGGCCTATCGGCGGTCGGCGGGGACTACGCAAAGTTCGCCAGGTTCAAGGACGGCGAGCTTATTGTAGACGTCCCAGCCGGCAGCTCGTGGGGCAACGCCGGAATTTAAACAAGACTCCGCTATTCACCGTCACCGCAGCCGAGAAGGACAAACCGGTTACAATATTCATCAAGCTGAATGCAGCTGCTACGACTTCATTCGTGGCCGCCCTTGCCCCCTATGCTCAGATGGACATATGGAGCTACCAGAACGCGTGGTTCACCTATACGCCGTCTCTGATCAGGGAAGAGACGTTGAACAATGCATACGGCCTGCTGAATACCCAGTCGCAGGAGAGGTACGGAACCGACGGGGCGCTCCCGATAAAAGATGCCGGGACCCCCGCTTGGGTCGCCTTCAGGGTATATGTAGGCAAAATCGAGCTTTACCTGCCCGGGCAGGAGAAGCCTTTCGAGCTGAAACTTGGCTGGCTTAAAGAGGGCAGCCCGATATATCTGCACCTGTTCACCGCATTAAGGAAGATCGGGGATCCGGCCAAGCTGTCGGCCGATGCCGTGTTCGTGGCCAAGTAAAGGCGTAGGAAAACTAGAGAGCATATAAGTAAAAGGCCGCAGGCCCATAAGAAAGCCTGCGGCCTTATCTATCCTGTCATCTGTGCTAAAGCTGCCGGAAACCCTTCACCCTGAGAAGCCCCGCCGAGCTTAACATTATGATGAAGCCGGTCACAGCCGGGAAGTAGAAGACTAGGCCCACGTCGGCCCTTGCCACCATGCTGAAGAGCGCAAGGCTAATTGGCGACATGAAGGACGTGACGAAATGAGTGAATGCCGTCATCTTGCCCCTCATGTTGTCCGGAGTGTGGGTAAGAAGCAGCACGCCTGCGTTTATGTTTATCATTACCATCATGAAGCCTGAAACCATGCTGATCGTGTAGAACCATAAAAGCGTCGGAATAAAGAGCCATGAAGTGAGGGCAAGGCCTATGCAAATGCCCGCGAGCACTATCATCCGCGATCTGCGCGTGGGGTTCTTCATGGAGGCCATTACAAGGGAGCCCGCGATGCTTCCGATGCTCAGGAAAGTCATCACTAGCCCCAGCTCAGTAGCGCTTTTGCCCAGCCTGTCCTTGATTATGTAGGGGACGGTAACGCTGGCCAATGGGGCAAGCGCGAAGTTCATGAGCCCGAAGACGAGTAGAATGCCCAGTATGGTGGGGGTTCCGAATGTGAAGCAAATCGCCTTCTTAAGAGCGCTGATGTTGTCCTCATGCTCTTTAGGGGCCACGTGCTCGTATTTGATGAACATCTCGGAGATGCCTGAACACAGCAGCATAACGGCGTTAGCCAGAAACGCAGGTGCGTAGCCGAAGCCCGAGACCAGGAGCCCACCCAGCGCGGGCCCGAATATGCCGACCATGCCGGAGAGGGCCTGGGAGGCGCTTTGGGCCTGCTGCAGGCGATCGACGCCGACTAGCCTTGGCACCATGGCGGAGGCCGCCGGGTTGAAGAACGAGGCAATGATGCCGATAAGAATGCTCGATACCACGACATGCCAGATCTCGAGCCTTCCCGTAAACGACAGCGCTGCTATGCAACCGATGACGAAAGCCCTGCAGAAGTCCATGCTGTAGACTATCCTGCGCCGGTTGAACTTGTCGGCGAGCACTCCCAGGTACGGGCCCAGTATCAGGGCGGGGATCATCGATGCCATGGTCAGAAGCCCTGTTGTGCCCGGGGATCCCGTGACATTGTAAAGCCACCAGATGAGGGCCACCTGGTGGATGCTGTCGCCTACCATGGACGTGAAATGCCCCACCGCCAGCAGGGCGAAGTTCCTGTTAATAAGTGGATTGAAGGGCATGGGTGCAACTCCTTAACCGCCTGTTTGATGCTGCGACGAACATGATCAAGACAACTGAACAGGCTAAAGGCACAATACGCCTAATTATTCTGCTACAAGTCCCGATATCCCTTTACTGCAAGAAGGGAGAGGGCGAAAATCAGCACAAGCACGCCGGAGGCGACCGGAAAGTAGAATATGTAGCGCTTGTCGGAGGCGGCGACCATGGAAAACAGCGACAGGCCAACCGGGGCCATGAACTGCGAGACAGTGCTCATGAATGCCGACATCCTGCCCCTCATGTCGTCGGGAGTTATCTGCATGAAGAGGACGCCGGCGTTAATATTCACAAGGGCCGCTGCAAGGCCGATCATCGCGCAGATGAAGTAGAGCCAGTAGAGGTTGGGAAGAAGCGGCCAGGACGCCAGGAATACCCCCATGATTACAGCGCCCGCGGTTACGAATGTGGAGCGCTTGCTCGGATTCTTTATAAGGCTCATGAACAGGGAGCCGGCGATGCCACCCACGCTTATTGCAGTCATTGTGAGGCCGAGCTGGGCAGCTCCGGCCCCCAGCCTCTCTTTGATCAGGTAGGGCATCGTCACGGGGCCAAAATGCGCCAGGGAGAAGTTCATCATGGCGAATACCAGCAATATGCCCATTATGGTGGGCATGCCCAGGGTGAATTTGATGGCTCCAGCCATGTCCGCAAGGTGCCCCTTGCCGGCCTCGCGCCTGACCTGCTTGTAGCGGATGAACATCTCGGATATCGCAGACAGTACGAAAGAGATGGCATTGAGAAAGAAGACGGTCGAATAGCCGATGGACGCCACAAGCACCCCTCCCAGGGCGGGGCCTATGATGCCTACCAGGCCCATGAGCGTCTGAGTCATCCCCTCTGCCTTCTGCAGCTTGTCTTCGCCCACAAGCCCCGGTATCATGGCGTTCACAGCCGGGTAGAACAGGGACGAGCAGGCGCTGACCAGAACAGATGACAGCACCAGGTGCCAGACCTCAAGGCGCCCGTAGAAGGAAAGGATTGCTACTGCAGCGATAATCGCGCCTCTTAGATAGTCCATCCAGTATACGATCTTGAGCCTGTCCCACCTGTCCGCAAACACGCCCATAAAAGGGGAGAGCAGTATGGAAGGTATCATCGATGCCAGGCTCAGCAGGCCTGCCGCGGACGGTGAGCCTGTGATGTTGTATATCCACCAGATAAGAGCGACCCGGTGGATCGCATCGCCGACCGCAGATACGAACTGGCCCACCGCCAAGAGGGCGAAGTCCCTGTTCAATAAAGGATTGGAAATCATAGGGGCACCTCTTCTTGAAGACTTGTCCCTGCTATATGTAACCATAGTCCTTTTTCGGCCCGCAACGTCGCCGCCCTGTCAAAGCCTGCCGCCTTCGCATGCGCTATTATCCGCTCGAACCCGTATCCGACGTGCTCGGGGAAGTGCGCGTCCGACGCGAGGCTGATCTCGGCGCCTGCAAGCTTCGCCTCTTGAAGCAGCGAGATGTCCGGTATATTTCGCCGCAAAGCTTCCTTAGGCCGGCGGATGACACCTCAAGGCATGTCCCGGTAGAAGCCGCCGCCCTCGCCAGTGCCTTGTAGCACTCGCGAAGCTCCTCACCGAAAGCAACCCCGGCTTATTTCCGAAGACTTTGATCACGTCCGGATGGCCGAAGATGTCGAACATGCCTGTAGAGACGGCGTTCACGGCCAGCTTGAAGTAGGACCTCCAGGCATCCTCAACGTTTTTACCCTTCCAGACCTCAGGGCCCCAGTCGAAGGTCCAGTCTCCTATCCAATGCACCGAGCCTATGCAGTAATCGAAGTCATGGGTGAGGAGATAATCCTTAAGTTCGTTCTCTGATTCAGGGATGTAGTCGGCCTCGACGCCAGCCTTCGCGCCTGAGCTCTTAACAAGGCCGATATACTCGTCGGTGTCCCAGCCCCTTACTCTGGAGCCCCTCGGGCAGCCTGCGCTTTAGCAGGGAAGGCCCCTCGAGCAGGTTGTGAAGGTGCTCGGAGATGCCGTAGCCTTCAAGGCCGGCGGCGCTGGCCGCGTTCGCGTAGAGGCTTAGATATTCTCGCGAAAGCTCACCGTTTTCTATATGGATATGGTAATCCGAAGCCATGTCGGCACCTCACAGGCAGGATTTTAGCAAAGCGAATCTATCTCGTATTATGATTAGATTATAGATATGTGCCAGTGCTTCTGAAAGGGGATTATACATTGAGCAGGAAAATTCGCACCGCCTTGCTGTCATTGTGCCTTGTGGCGGCGCTTTTGCCAGGGGTTACGATGGCGGCTCCCGTCGCAAAGCCGGACAATCTCAGCAAGTCCATAATGTCCTATTTCACCGAGATGAAGACCATGGTAGCGCCCAATTGGCTGGTACCTGGCCTAAGGGTAGTATATGAGATCGATAACGAGGATTACCTGGACCCGACGAAGAACAGCTCAGGCTATCTCATCTACGACATAGTGGATGTGAAGGCAGAGTATGTCGCAAGCACGCTAAGCACCTCGCAGGAGAACAACGGCAAGCCCAACGGGCTGATGTTCGGAGGCGTCCTGATCGAGGACCCTACGGTGGGCCGTTTCTGATAACGCCGGAGCTCTTCGAGGAAGGGCGGGTCCCAGGCGACAAATATGCGCTTTTCTATCCAACCAATTTCACAGTGGCCTCCGAGGAGCATGATGCGATGATCCTAGCTTTCACCTCA
>CAWGMK010000008.1:0-5202 GCA_963823655.1 uncultured Bacillota bacterium | reverse complement strand
TATCCGCATTGATCTCCCTAAGGTTTATCATCATCGAAAGCCGTCCTTTTGTCAGAATCGAATGCTCACGGAAATTATCAATTAACCTGATATCTCATCTCTTGGAAAACGCCATGGTTGAGAAGTCCATCATAGTATAGTCTTCCAAGGACAATTCCCGGGTGAATCCCATTCGTCTGCGGCGAACTCCTTAATTGACTCCCTGGAGAAATCGTGGTTACTTTTAAACCCTTCGTAAATAGCCGGAATGATCAGCTGGTCCCTGGCAAATTCGTTGGCGGCATCCTCTTCAGCTTGATTCTTGTGGTAGCACTCTGCGGCATCATCGAAGTTAATGCTCCATGTTTCTTTCACATGGCTAAGAAGAATGTGCCCGATTTCGTGGAAAAGGCTGAACCAGAAGATGTCGGCCCATTTCCCCCTTAAGGACATTTCAATGACATATTTATCAGGTGCCAATTTCATCGCAGCACCCAATACATTTGTACCTTCCAGCTGTGGGACAACAGCAAGGGCCACTCCGCAATCAGCTAATATGGAACCTGCTTTCTCCAACCCCGCCGCATCTGCCTCCGCGCAGATTTGCTTAAGCATGCCTATAAAATCTCTCAAGCTCTTTTCGTTGTACTTGTTTGTGCTTTTAGCTTTTCCGATAAGCTCACCTTGCCGCAGCCACATAGCCAGTGCTCCGATTGAGGTCTTTTTGCACTTTCCAATCCGGAAAGAGGCCGGATATAGGTCTTCTACATGGGACAGAGAGGACACCTGCAGGTATTTCCTAAGTTCGATGACCTTCTCGCAGCTATCTCTTGTGGACTTTACCCACCCTCTTCTGCTTGCTTCGGCATAGCAGAACTCTTTGACTAGAAGGGCTTCTTCCTTCATTCGTGCTTCGTCAGCCAAACGGGCGGCGGCCTCCTGGTACTGGGTCTCCAGATTTAGCCAGAAATATGCAGGTATCCCCAGCACATAAAAAAGGCTTACGGCAAAATCGCTGCTAATTGACGCCTTGCCTTTAATAACCTGATTTATGTGCTTAGTGCTGTAACCCAGCCTCTTGGCGAGTTCCACCTGAGTCATATCTATCCTTTAGCACTTCGAATAGATCTCGCTGGGCGGTATTGCCATGGGGGCTCTTATCCAGAGTCTCTATTCATGATACCCGCCCACCTCCAAGATCCTAATCCTGTTTAACGCGAATACGTCGTTATCGACTTGACCGCTTCCCCTAACAGGCTCAAACAAAATCCGCAACTTCTTGTCAGCTCTAATAGACATAATCCCCTTGAGATTCCCTCTCAACATTTCAACATGGCCAATACCTGATTGAAGCAGGCCCCGATGTTGTTAAAGGCCCTGTTTTGTCAAGCCTCTTCCATATTACGCCACGGTCCTCGCCGTACCTCTGTTCATCGCTTTGGCATCTTCAATCTCTCTTTCGAGCGCTTGCTAACAGTTCCATATACATCTAAATGCCTCAATCGTCACAGATTATATACCATTTATGCTGATTACTGATATGGTGTATGTAATTATGAAATTTGCACGATTAGAATACTTCTTGGTTAACACGCAAATAGCTTTCGCATAAAATCCCTGTCTGAAAGTCAATTCCAGTTGCCTACGATCAATTCCTCCAGCCTTTTGGGCGAGATTTTTGGTTTGATATAGATGATTCGTTTGTTGTTTGTTTCAAGCATAGCTCCTATGATGGAGCCTTGTCGCCGATTTGGTCAATAAACCTTGATACTGACTTGCATCAGCATCCCAAATATGAAACATGAATACCTGAAATCAAGTGCGCATCGGTGGAGGACTGATCAGCCAATCATGATGGCTGCCTGCGGGCTTGATTGCGCTCATGTGAGATGCGCCATGCGGCTCCAGCTGCTGGGAGCTGAGGTCGTTTGACTGGTTCCGGAAAGAAGCTGGCTAAAAGAGGATGAGGTATAAAAAAGCCATTGAGGGGAGCATGCTGTGCGATAGTTGTGACCTACGGTATGTTTTACTGCACTTTTAACTGTTGAATTATTCAATAGACTTTATAGCAGCTATATTCTGAAATCGTTCTGCCTAAATTATTCCTCTCTGCATAATTTAATGGTACAATAATGCATAAATAAATCCTTGTGCAGTAAGGATGTAATAGATACCACGTTCAATACAGTTCAATTCCAGTGAATGCTCCATTACGAACTCATGAATTTGGTTTCTGCTATTCATGAGCACAAAGGCAAGCAAGAGCTGTATATCGAAGCCAAGCCTGATGTGCTAAATGCCATGCTTAGGTTGCTAGAATTCAGAGCACCGGACTTCGTTTGAATTGTGAGCATCTCACATCGATGATCATTGCAGGCTTTGGTCACAAAAATCCGAGCCGCGAAATCGCTCAGAACAGGAAATTGCTGGATATCGAGAAGTCCTGGTGCTGATCCACTACAGCTACGATTACATTGTCCCGCGAACGAATACGATTCTTCAGTTGCATCGGGATCTATATCAATTTAACCCTTCCTCCATGGGCGGACGATTTAAAAATGCAGACAATGTTATTGCCGAGGCAGACTCACAAGGTGTCAGCAAGATCCGATTTGCACCGTTGCCGCCTTTGAAACACCGGAAGCGGTTGATTGTCTGACAATGGCCTTCATCAATGCAATTCAGTCTGAAAAGTATGACCCGTTATTGTTGATTCCGATGTTCATTCTGGATTTTCTCTGTATTCACCCGTTTACTGACGGAAACGGGCGGATGAGTCGGCTGTTAACCTTATTGCTTTTATATCGGTCAGGATACATCGTAGGGAAATATATCAGCCTTGAAATGCTGATTGAGAAAACGAAGGAAACCTATTACGATGTGCTGCAAGCCAGTTCTCAAGGCTGGCACGATTCACGAAACACTTACTTTCCTTTCGTGAAGTATTACTTGGAAATCATACTGGGCGCATACAAAGAGTTTTCGATGCGTGTCGAGCTTATGCTGGATCGTAGTCTGTCCAAGCCGGATCGAATTCGTGCATTGTTTGATACCACGTTGCAAAAACTTTCAAAGAAGTCGATATCAGAGAAATTTCCAGACATCAGCACATCAACAATCGAGTTGGCATTGGCTTCGCTCCTCAAGGAAGGATCATCTCAAGGTTGGAGCAGGGAAAAGCACTTCCTATATAAAGAACACAGACCAAGAGATCAAGATCAATAGTTTAAACCATGATGTGAAGCCAAAAGTGCCAGAGTTCATGAGTAGGATTGCAAGAAACCCTTTCAAATCGCTATTCAGATGTCGGGGCGAAAGCTTAAGCAACTGAGGCGATGTGACCATCCCCCTGCCCGAAGCTTGCTGAATGGTCCGAGCAAGTTGACGGTTACAGGATGGCGTTCGCAAGGCTGAAGGCTATCTATGCATGAAAACGATGTTTGCGAAGTCAGTCTGTGAGCCGTACCTCAGCAAGTTTGTCAGGTAGTTCAAAGTCCGCGACAGACAGCAATCTCTAATGGATCTATAATGCCGGGGGTACAAAATACTTTAACAAGATGAAGCTTAGGTGCGCAAAAAGGAGGCCTGTTACATGGTGCTAAAGGACAATGTGGACCGCGTGAAGACAGATAGGCTCTTCAAGGCAGTAATGACGCTCGAAAACGTCGATGAATGTTACGCCTTTTTCGAGGACCTCTGCACCATCTCGGAGGTAAGCGAACTGAGCGACCGGTTCGAAATCGCCTTGAGCCTTGAAAAGGGCAGGACATACGCTGAAGTAGGTAAGGATACCGGGGCAAGTTCCGCCACCGTAAGCAGGGTTAAAAGGTTCCTTGCATTCGGCGCCGGGGGATATAAGCTGGCAATAGCAAGGCTAAAAGAGAGGGCGAGATCAAACGTAAATCATTGGAATCAAAAATCGGCCGTTTTCTCAGTTGGGTAATATCTCTCTCGTTATACTTATTCGGGGGTCCGAAATCTTAATTTGGCGCCTGTCGCTTATTAACTAGCTCATACGCAAGATAACATTTTAAGCAGACTAGTAGGTATTGCTAGAAAAGCCCTCGTTGAATTTCTCTGAGCCCTTAACACCAATATGAGGCCGAAGATGAAGAAAATCGCGAAACAAATCCAGCCAAAGGCCGCTCCCGTTGTGTAATTGATCAAACCGGTCAATAACACTCCTATACCCATGAGCAGGATGCCTTTGCCCATTGCCGCCGAATACGCCAATTTATTCTCCTCTGCGACTCTTTTAAAGTGATATGAATGTATCAAATCTATCCTGGTCTTTTTCCAGATTAGCAAGCCACAGCAGATGAGTGCTGCGCCGATTGGTGACAGAATCAGCAGTTCGAAGAGCATCATAACATCTCACTTCCCGGCTTAATCATATGGATAAGCCTGCCGCATTTGCCTGTTCGCGCAACTGACCAGTAGCTCTATGCATAAAGCGGATGATTTACTTCGTCTTCATTCTCCTTTTGATATATGCCTGCAGCAACTTGTGATTCTGCGTTTGATAAAGGCGAGATGTATTAAGAAGATCGTCATGTTCAGATGGAAGAAATCGCTTTCATCAATTCTGAGATCCTCAAACAACATATGCTCCAATTCACTTCTGTTCATTAGCGGGGACATTTTGTATAGCTCATCGCATATTGCCTTCTCGGGAGACGCAATTTTAAATCCATACCCGTTCTCTGTATGAAAGGTTATACCAGCATGCTTCACTTGGTACATCACGATAAGTGAATGTACCGTATGGTGTCTCATATTGCTTTGCCTTTTTCTTTCAAAAGTCGCTGATGTAAAGTTATATACAGCTTCGGGAATTAGGGAGTAGTATGCCAATGCAAACTCAAAGGATAAATACGAAGGTCCGTAAATGATTGGTGCAAGATAGTATCCAGGAATACTCCTATCCGTTTCATATAGCCCTCTGGCAACAGAAACCAATTCTCCTGCTTTGGCCAGTAGTCGGATCTTGGCCATCGGGTTCACATATGCTTTTAGTTCATTCTTTAGCATAGCGGTAGTTTTTATCATATTTTCACCACCTAAAGCAATTATAATGGTTTTATTGGAGAGAATCAATGAAATTATTTCAAATACAAGTACATTGTAACGATGGTACTGTCGAGGAACATAGTCACTTTTCGCTGCCACAAATAACCGGGGCTTCTATCCAAGAGCCAGACAATCTTCGCGAGGATGGTCAAG
>CAWGMK010000007.1:0-289907 GCA_963823655.1 uncultured Bacillota bacterium | reverse complement strand
CCTCCGAGGTAGGCCTCCTTGACCTTCTCGTTGCATGAAAGCTCTGCTGAGCTTCCCTGCAGTACTATGCTTCCCACTTCAAGCACGAACGCCCTGTTTGCCAGCGATAATGCCATATTTGCGTTCTGCTCGACTATGAGTATCGTCACGCCTCTTTTGTTTATGAGCGCGACGGTGTCGAATATCTCGCGCACCAGTATCGGTGCCAGGCCCATAGAAGGCTCATCCATAAGCAGAAGGTCAGGCCTGGACATAAGCCCCCTTGCGGTGGCAAGCATCTGCTGTTCGCCGCCGGACAGGGTGCCCGCTACCTGCCTCTTGCGTTCCTTAAGGCGCGGAAACAGCGTAAATACCCAGTCGGTGTCCTCGGCGATTCCCGCCTTGTCCTTCCTGTGATATGCACCCAACTCAAGGTTGTCGGCAACGGAAAGGTTCGCGAAGATGCGCCTTCCTTCGGGAACATGCGAAATCCCGAAGTTTACGAGCTTGTGGGCGGGTATCTTGGTAAGGTCCTTGGGTTCCTGCCCCTCTTCCCTCGTATAGGTGATGCTGCCGCCGGAAGGCTTTACGAGCCCGGAGACGGCTCTAAGTATCGTGCTCTTGCCTGCGCCGTTGGCACCGATAAGCGTCACTATCTCGCCTTTTGCGACGTCGAAGGAGACGCCCTTGATAGCGTGGATTGCTCCGTAATGAACGTTGAGGTTCTCTACCTTAAGCATCTGCATCTAGCACGCCTCCTCTCCGAGATAGGCCTCGATTACGCGCTTGTTGTGCCTGATCTCGTCTGGTTTGCCCTCGGCTATCGTTTCGCCGTAGTCGAGGACCACAATCCTCTCGCAGAGGTTCATGACCAGGCTCATGTCGTGCTCGATCAGCAGTATGGTGAGCCCGAAGCGATCCCTGAGCCAGTAAATGAGCTCCTGCAGGTCCTTCGTCTCCTGCGGGTTCATGCCTGCTGCCGGCTCATCCAGAAGAAGCAGTTTCGGGCCGGTCGCGAGCGCTCTTGCGATCTCCAGCCTTCTTTGCATTCCGTAGGGAAGTGAGCTTGCTATCTCATATGCCTTGCCGTCCAGTCCGAAGAGGGCCAATAGCCTCATCGACTTGTCGACGACCGCCTCCTCAGTGCGCCTGTAGGAGCCTAGCCTTGTTATGGCGTCGAACATCGAGTAAGTGTGCTTGCTGTGGAATGCCGTCTTTACATTCTCCAGCACTGTCAGGTTATTGAAAAGTCTGATGTTCTGGAATGTCCTGGCAATGCCCATGGAAGTAATCTCATAAGGCAGCTTTCCGTCTATGCGCTCGCCGTTGAACCAGATATGCCCGGATGTAGGTTCCGCAAGCCCGGTCAGCAGGTTGAACACTGTTGTCTTGCCCGCGCCGTTGGGCCCGATAAGGCCGACCAGCTCGCCCTGTTTGAGAGTTATCTCGAAGTCCTTAGCCGCCTGGACGCCGCCGAACAGCTTCGTCAGCTTCTTCGTCTCCAGCACGGGAGGCGCTTCGCCCTTGGACTTCTCATCTCCAGCTTTGTGCCGTTTATCCCCTAGGCCAAGCATCTCGAAGCTGAACTCCTTGGTGCCCAGCAATCCCTTCTGCCTGAACAGCATTATGAGGATGAGCATAAGCGAATATATTATCATCCGGTATTCGGCAACGCCTCTTAGAAGCTCCGGCAGGAAAGTGACCACGACTGCTGCGATCACCGCGCCCGTGATGCTGCCAAGGCCGCCCAATACTATGATGACAAGGGATTCTATGGATTTCATGAAGTCGAACTGGCTGGGGTCTATGTAGGTAAGGCGGTGGGCGTAAAGGCCTCCTGCAAGACCTGCGAACATCGACCCTATCACGAAAGCGGTTATCTTGAACTTGGTCGTGTCAATTCCCATGGTATCGGCCGCCGTCTCATCCTCCCTAATTGCGATGAGGGCTCGGCCGTGCCTGGAATTGCCGAGGTTGGATATGAAGAAGATTGTGAACACCACCATGGCGAACACCCAAAGGAATGTGGTGTACTGCGGGATGCCGGGGATGCCCCTGGGCCCTCCCACCACTTCAAGGTTGATTATGATGACCCTGATGATTTCGCCGAAGCCCAGAGTCGCAATCGCAAGGTAATCGCCTTTGAGCCTCAGTGTGGGCACGCCTACTATAAGCCCGCCGAAGCCCGCCATCAGGCCTCCCATGAGAAGGGCTAATGAGAACGGCAATCCTTGCATCTTGGTAAGATATGCGGATACATAAGCGCCTATCGCCATGAACCCCGCATGACCCAGCGAGAACTGGCCGGTGATCCCGTTTATCAGGTTAAGGCTTACGCCCATTATCATGTTAATGCCGACCCAGTTTAGTATCTGCATGTAATAGGCGTTTATAAAGCCGATGTTGCTAAGATACTGTATTGCGAAGTAAAGCAGCAAGGTGGACAGAAGAAGAAGCGAGCTCCTTAGTACGCGCTTCCTGTCCAGCCTGGATACAAAGCCTTTAAGCAAATCTTTAGCTACAGCCATGTCCTACACCTTCTCCCTTCCGGCCTTGCCGAACAGACCTGACGGCTTGACCAACAGGATTATGATCAGGATTACGAAGGCTATAGCGTCTTTCACCGTGGACCATCCGGCACCGATTACCATTACCTCGGAAAGTCCCATCAACATGCCTCCGGCCATTGCGCCGGGGATGATGCCGATGCCGCCGACGACTGCCGCGACGAAGGCCTTAAGGCCGTACATCGTGCCCATGGTCGGCATTATCCTGTTGTAATAGAAACCGACCAGAATTCCTGCTGCGGCAGCCAGAGCCGAGCCGAGCCCGAATGTAACGCTGATTATCGTGTCGACGTCTATTCCCATCAACCTTGCAGCGTCCTTATCGAAGGAGACCGCACGCATCGCCTTGCCGATCTTGGTCTTGTAGACCACCAGGCTAAGCAGCACCATTAGCATGACGGATGTCCCCAACATTACTATTTGCATGTTGGAGATGATGACGCCGCCGATATCCCAGATCTTGATCGCCATAATCTCAGGGAATGGCTTCGGGCGCGCCTGGAAGAGCTTCAAACCCAAATTCTGAAGAAGCAGCGACACGCCTATGGCTGTGATAAGCGCTGCAATCCTGGGCGCCTTCCTAAGGGGCTTATAGGCCAGCTTCTCGATTATCATGCCTGTGAGGGCTGCAAGCAGCATGGCCAGCGGCATCGCCGCTATAAATGGGATTTTGAAGTTTCTGATAAGGTAATAGCCATAGTAGGCGCCGATCATAAATATGTCGCCGTGGGCGAAGTTGATGAGCCGGACGATGCCGTAGACCATAGTGTAGCCCAGTGCTATCAGGGAGTATACGCTTCCCAGCGCCAGGCCGTTTACAAGTTGCTGTATTAGTACCGGCAGATTAGTCCCCAAAGGGTATCACCCCTGTTCCTTGCGCGACCCGCGCAGCATTTGTAGAAATATTCTAACGATATCGGTTATCCGCCTATTCTAAGGAGGCACTGACGGCCTCGCATTATCTGCAATAGCCATCATACGCTCGATCTTAGCTTTTTAATCCGATTTGCCCGGCGGCAATGCTTGCCGGGGCCTTAAGACGCCCTTAGGTACATACTACTAGAAAGACGCCCGATCGGTGAAAGTTTTCTTGTCGCAACCTCTTGCCAACGCATAGGATGCACACTGACTTTGGTCCTTATCCCTGCAAGAAGCCGGCGGAGCGGGCAACTCCCGCGCCGCCGGCCTAAGCGTGCGATTGTTTTAGGCTCTGTTTACGGGTTTACTGTATCCCTATATACGAACTTGCCGCCCTTGACTTCGAGGATGACGGCGCTCTTTATCGGGTTGCGGCTTGCATCGAAGGTAAGCACGCCGGACACGCCGGTGAGATCCTTCGTGGCTGCCATGGCGTTACGGATCGCGGTGCTGTTCAGGCTGCCGGCCTTGGTTATGGCGTTGCCGACTACGAGGCAAGCGTCATAGGCAAGGGCTGCGAGCGCGTCAGGCGCCGAGCCGAAGCGCTTCAGGTAGTTCTTGTAGAATGCGTCAGCGACGGGCTCTTTGCTGCCGGGCGCATAGTGGTTGCTGAACATGCCGCCCTCAATTGCTGAGCCGGCGATGGGTACTAGCTCTGCCGAGTCCCATCCGTCGCCGCCCAGGAAGGTTGCGGTTATGCCGAGCTGCCTTGCTTGCCTTGCCTGCAGGCCGACCGAGTTGTAGTAGTCGGGCAGGAACAATACGTCGGGCTTGGCGCTCTTAATGCGGGTGAGCTGGCCGGAGAAGTCCGACTCATTCACGCCGTAGGTCTCGGATGCTACGATCTTGCCGCCAAGGGCTTCGAAGCCCTTCTTGAAGTTCTCCGCCAGGCCCTTGGTGTAGTCATTGCCCAGGTCGAACATCATGGCTGCGGTCTTCGCCTTAAGGACGGTGTAGGCGAACTTCGCCATTACCGTGCCCTGGAACGGGTCGATGAAGCAGGCGCGGAAGATATAGTCGCCGACTTTGGTGACGGCTTCATTTGTGGAAGTGGGTGAAATCATCGGTACTTTCGCTGCCTGAGCAATGGGGGCTCCGGCGAGTGTGCACTTGGATGCAACTGATCCGACGATTGCAACAACCTTGTTCTGATTGATCAGCTTGGATACTGCGTTGGCAGTCTCGGAAGGCAGGTTGCGGTCGTCCTCTATTGACAGGACAACTTTGCCTCCGAGCAGTCCGCCCTTGGCGTTGACCTCGTCAGCCCACATGATTGCTGCATTCCTTGTTGATTCGCCGAATGTCGCCACGTCACCGCTTAGCGGTGTAACCAGACCGATTCTTACATCTTCTGCCGCGAATGAGCCCATTACGATAACCAGGCTCAAAAGTACGGCGAACAATGTCACTTTCCTGAACATGTGTACTAGCCCTCCTTTATTTTTCTTGGTTCTTTTGATTGTGCATTCACTGTGAATTGCATAGATTGAATTGCTTGCAGATATTATACAACTTCTATGCTACCCATTTCCGACGCTCGTCCAAGTTTATTGTTCAAACGAGTTGAAGCTGTAAAATTGTTAGAATTATATACACGCGTCTATTTGAATGTCAAGTTATAGAAGGGGTGAAAAGCGTTTATATCCCATTAATCGCTGAAATATCTGTATTGCATACAATATGCAGTTACATTTCACCGATATGCGCCCAGAATCCTTCACGTCTTTAACAAATTCTTGAACGATTATGCGAAAACGCATAAATTAGTGGTTAGGCAGGAAAAAGGTTTTGGAGGTTGAGGATGGAGATTTCAGGCGACAGGATACGAGACCTTGCGATAGAACTTACAAGCATAAAAAGCATAGTAGGGACGATCGGCGAAGTTGCTATCTCCGATTGGATATTCCGAAGGCTTTCGGCGAACGGATATTTCTTGCGCAACCCAAAAAACCTCTTCTTGTCACCAGTTCCATCGGACCCTCTGGGCAGAAAGTGCGTAATTGCCTGGCTTGAGCCGGATATACCGTCACCAAAGGCGATTCTGTGCATGGGACACACAGATACCGTAGGGATATCGGACTTTGCCGGAAATGTTGATATTGCTACAGACCCCGAGGCCCTGCATGAAACTTATAGCCGCTCTGGCCTGGATGGCGAAGCGGCAGAGGACCTTGCCTCCGGCGACTGGATATTCGGGCGCGGCATATTCGATATGAAAACGGGCGTAGCGGCCCTGATCCTACTTCTGGAGAAGATGGCGCCTGCGACCGGGACGCTCGGGGCGAACCTGGTTTTCGCCTTCCTTCCAGATGAGGAGGGCGGCTCGACCGGCATGCTAGCGGGAGTTGAAGCGCTTGACTCCCTCTCGCGCGAAAAAGGATGGACTTACCTTGCCGCGATAGCCACCGATTACATGACAGGCAGGCATGACGGGGACGATAAGAAATACGTGTATCTTGGGACCGTAGGAAAGCTGTTGCCGTCGTTTTACGTGCACGCCGAGCAGTCACATGTCGGAGAGTCCTTCAAGGGGCTGGACGCCAATTTCATAGCCTCCTGGCTCATGTCGCGAATAGACATGAACCCGGTTCTTTGCGATGTTGCGGACGGCGAGGTCACCCAACCTCCGGTAAGCCTTAGGATGCAAGACCTGAGGGATGAATATTCCGTGCAGACATCTGCCGGATCCTCTCTGTATTTCAACTACTCCACCCTTACCAGCACTCCGGACATAGTTATCGAGAAGCTGGCAAAAGAGGCGAAGGCGGCCTTTTCCAAAGGCCTTGAAGAGCTGTCCCTGCGTTACGGGAAGCACCAGGCGCTTTCGGGCTTTCCTGAAGGCAAGCTGGACTGGAGGCCCACTGTCATGACGTATGAGGGGCTTCTTGGCCAAGTGCGCCGGGAGCTGGGCGACGGCCTCGATGATGTGCTCCAATCCTTCGATGCAGGAGCCGGGAGGGAAATCGCAGACCCGAGGGACTACTCTTTGGAGCTGGTTCGAGAAGTGCACAGGCACTTGCAGGACCAAAGCCCGAAGGTCATCCTTTACTACTCCCCTCCCTACTATCCGCACATATATGTAAATGGCGCGGACGACAAGGAGAAAGGCCTTATAAAAGCCGTCGAGAGCGCTATTCAAAAAGGCAGTCAGGCCTTCGGATACGACATTGTAATGAGGAAATTCTATCCTTACATACTCGATATAAGCTATTGCAGATTGCCCTCGGAAGAAGGCGCAATAGACTCGCTGAAGAAGAATATGCCAGCCTGGGGGAAAAGGTATGAGTTGCCGGTCGCGGCGATAAAGGGGCTTTCGATGCCCGTCGTAAACATTGGGCCCTTCGGCCGCGATGCGCACAAGCCCACCGAGAGGGTGTCCAAGAGCTATTCCTTCGATGCGATGCCGATGCTTCTCGAAACGGTAATTGTGGAACTGATGTCCCAATAAATGCATAAGGCCAACCGGGCGGACTGCATGGAAATTTGGTCTTCCACGCTTCGAAAAACACAATCCTGCGCCTTAATGAATAAGGTGCGGGAACAAATCTGATCCAGCAAAGATGAGCTTTTACATTTGACTGTGCCCTGTTCTTTTCACCGGGGTATATACCTCGCACCCCAAGTACAATATAATGCTCGTATTGAGGCTTTTAAATGCCTGGGCAACAACCCGGACTAAGCATCGAGGGCAAAGGCGGCAAATTATGTTAGATAATCTGGCTAGCGTCCTGGCGGATGCAATAGCCCAGCCCATTTTCGGATATGTAGCGGCATTTCTTGCAGGCCTTATATCGTCCCTTTCCCCTTGCACTATGACAGCAATTGTCCTGATCGTAGGCTTTGTTGGGGCCTCCAAGGATAGGGGCAAAGCTATCGCATCGACCGTATCCTTCTTCCTCGGCCTGACCGTGACATTCGTAGCCTTTGGCGTAATTGCCCAGGGCCTTGGTTTTCTGTTCTCAGGTCCGCTATTCAGAGGCCATACTGGGGCTGATAGTGTTCCTGATGGGCCTGAACATCATAGGGCTAATCAAGATCCCCATGCCGTCCTTCTCACCGAAAGTAGAAAGAGGGACCGGCGTGGTCGGCGCATTCATCCTCGGCATAGTGACCGCCACAATATCTGCGCCCTGCGCAACACCGGTGCTAATTGCCGTTCTTGCGCTTGCCTCCTCATCTGCACAGGGGGCGAGGGGGATATTGCTCACGACGGCCTATGCCCTGGGTCACTGGGCCCCTGTGTTAGTCGCAGGGATAGCCGCGGGTTTAATCCCGTCTGCCCTGGGAAATTCCGGCTTCACAAAGGCGGCAAGGATCCTCACAGTGGTGTTGGGCATCGCCATCACGGCAATAGGCGCATGGATGGCAGTGACTTCCCTTATATTGCTTATTTAAGGAGCTGTAAACAATGAAGAAATCGACCCTGATCCTTCTGGCAATAGCGCTTCTGCTTGTGGCGACGATAGTCGTGGCGGGACTTTTAATTGAGCCGAAATCCGCAGGGCTAGCCCTTCCTGACGGCACTCCTGAAGATATCACCGCAGCCTCGACCGCAGGCCTTCCCTACGTCGTGAAGCTCGGCTCCGATGACTGTGATGCCTGCAAGCTCATAGACCCGGTCCTTGTGTCCCTGGCGGACAAGCTTGAAGGCCAGGCGAAGTTCATCAAGATAGACGTATACAAGTACCCGAAGGTGGCCGCACAGTACCGCATCTCCGTAATCCCGACGCTTGTCTACTTCGACGCCGCCGGCACGAAGCTAGACATGATAGAAGGCTTCATGGATGAAAATGAGATCATAGATGTGATGAAGGGCTTCGGAATGATCTAACCTGGGCCAACTCCCGGGGCAATTAAAAAGAAGGCCTTTTAACAGGCCTTCTTTTTATCATATCTAACCCTTTTTACTTTACTTTCCTTACCCCGAACTTGAACGAGAGGGCTCCCTTGCTGCAGGTGCCGACGCACTCCCCGCAGTTGATGCACCCGAACGGTGGCTTGCCCGCCTTTGCGGACCGCACGGGGTCAAGGCTCATAGGGCATGTCTTCTTGCATTCCCCGCAACTAGTGCAAGCCTCCTGCTTGTGCGCAATGTGCAGGGACGGTATCTTGACCACGTCGCCTGCCAGCATCCCCCAAACCATGAACGGGGCCATCCAGCAGATCGTGTGGCACGCGCCCCTTCTTCCCACCAGAAGGGCAACTACGAGCAATATCAAGACTACGCCGTAGTAAGTGATGAACTTGAACGGCTCGTCCACCGAGACGTAATTCTCCGTCATGTACAGCGGAGCCAGCTTAAAAGGCCCGCCCGATCTGATCAGAAGGACCACGATCGCCCCGAACCATATGATCCAGATGAAGTACTTCGTAAGGGAGATGAACCTTCTCGGCTTCCTGCCGTTAACCGGCGCCACAAGATCCTGCACGGCGCCTCCTGGGCACAGCCAGCCGCACCATAGCCTGCCCAAAAGCGGCGCGAATAGGAACATCAGCCCGAAGAGGATGAGGCTTCCGGAAATTATCCCCTCGATCGCCCCCTGCAAGGAGACATACGGAGACATGAAATTGAGCGTTACCGGGAAAAGCAGAAGCGCAGACGCAAGCAGCAGTATCCTATACTTTCTCAAATACGCTCGCCTCCTTGCGGCCTGAAGCCGCCCCTAACCTTAGAGCTTGCCGGCAGAAGCAGAATCAAGGAACAGGGCGCAGTCCGCATGCCTTCTAAGAACAGATGCGGGGCAAGCGGTCACTATCGGCCCTTTCAGCATGTTCTTTACGGCCTCCGCTTTCCTGGGCCCGGGCACTATGGCAACTATGGTTTTGGCTCTCATGATCGTCGGTATGGTCATGGTGACGGCAGTCTTGGGCACGTCCTCGAATCTTGGGGAAGGCGCCGTCGTTCACCTGCTGGTTGCGGCACACCTCATCGAGCACTACTTCCCTGATCGTCGCCTTGTCCTCGAAGTCTGCAAAAGGCGGATCCACGAAGGCCAGGTGGCCATTCTCCCCGACGCCCACAAGCGCAAGGTCGGGCATATGCCCTTCCATCAGCTTCTTGTACCTCTTCTCGATGTCGGCCGCCTTCATTCCGTCCTCGGGCACTACGGGGAATATGCTACCGGGCATGACTGCATCCCATATCTTCTTCTTGAGGAACACGTCGAACCTCTGGGGCGCGCCGTTGGGAAGGGTATGGTATTCGTCAAGGTGGAAGGCGTTGACCTTCCTCCAGGGTATCCTCTTGTCGGTAAGAAGCGCCGCCAACAGGTCGTCCTGCGATGGGGCTGCCGCGAATATGACATTCGCCTCGCCCTTTCTGGACACTGCGTCAAGTATCGCCTTCACGGCCATCTCGGCTGCGGCGATTCCGCTTTCCTTCCTCGTGTCATGTACCAGGACTTGTAGCTTGTCCACCGCAAATTGCCTCATCAAAGCCATTTTTCGTCCTCCTTAGATCAGATAGGGCAGTCCTTCGTGGACACCCCGAGGTAAGCCTCCTGGACCGACGGGTCATCGAGCAGCTGCCTGCCGGTGCCCTCCATTACCACTTTGCCGTTTTGCAGCACATAACCCCTGTGGGCTATGCCCAGCGACTTCCTCGCGTTCTGCTCGACTAAGAGAACCGTGACACCCTGCTTGTTCACTTCCACGATGAGGTTCAGCACCTCGGCGGTAAGAAGCGGTGAAAGACCGAGCGAGGGCTCGTCTATCAGAAGCAAGTGCGGCTCGCTCATAAGCCCTCTGCCAATTGCGAGCATCTGTCGCTCGCCCCCTGAAAGCGTGCCTGCAGACTGCGCTTTCCTCTCGTTGAGCCTGGGGAAAAGCTTGTAGACCCTCTCTAGGTTTGCGGCAATCCTGACCTTCTCCCATCTCAGGTAAGCGCCCGCAAGCAGGTTCTCATACACCGAAAGGTTGGAGAAGATCTGCCTTCCCTCGGGCACCTGCACGATACCGGCCTTCACGATTTCCGAAGGAAGAGGCGGCAGCTTCTTGCCCTTCCATGAGATCTCACCCTTGAAAGGGATGACGCCTGATACTGCGTTAAGAAGGCTGCTCTTGCCGGCGCCGTTGGCCCCGATGAGCGTTACAATGGTGCCCTCCTCCACTTTTATGCTGACGCCTGTTAGGGCGCGGACCGCGCCGTAGCTTACATTTACATCCTTAAGTTCCAGCATGCTCAGTCCTCCCCCAGGTAGCACTTCAGGACGTCGGGGTTGCACCTGACCTCATCCCATGTGCCCTCGCAAAGTTTGCTTCCGAAGTTCATCACGACTATCCTGTCGGAGATGTTCGCGATGAAGTCCATCGTGTGCTCGATTACTATTATGCTCAGATCGAAGCGCTCCTTGGCCTTTTTCACCAGTGACAGCAGCTGCTTGGTCTCCTCATCGTTCAAACCTGCCGCAGGCTCGTCCAGAAGAAGCACTTTTGGGTCGGTGACCAGCGCTTTTGCTATCTCAAGGAGCTTCTGCCTTCCGTATGGCAGAGACTTCGCGTCCTTGTTGACGTCGGCTTCCAGGCCGAAGAAGCTGAGCATCTGCATGCACGATTCGCTGATGCGCCTTTCGACCTTCTGCTTTTTCGGTGTATTAAGGATTGCATCTATCAGGCTGTACCTGCCAGACAGGTGGCATGCCGCCTTCATGTTGTCCATGACGCTCATGCCCTGGAAGAGGTGTATCTCCTGGAAGGTCCTGGCCAGGCCGAAGTCCGAGACCTCGTACGGCTTGCACCTTCCAACGTCATGCCCCTCCAAGGTGATGCTGCCGTTGTCGCAGAATGTGACTCGGCTGATCAGATTGAGCACCGTAGTCTTGCCCGCCCCGTTAGGTCCGATTAGCCCCAGTATCTCGCCCTGTTTAAGCTCTATGGAAAGCGAATCTACGGCCCTTAGGCCTCCGAAGGACTTGCCCACTCCCGATATTACAAGCACGCTTGGCATCGTATTAGGCATTGCGCTCACCTCCCTGCTTCCTAAGCCTGGGAAGCGAAAGCTCCCACTTGCCGAATACGCCCGAAGGCCTGAAAAGGATTGTAATCAGGATCACCAGGCAGTAGATTATGATGCGCCATTCCGCTGCCGTCCTCAAAGCTTCCATCAAAGCCGTCAGGATCACGGCTCCAAGCACCGCTCCCGTCTGGCTCTTGAGCCCTCCGAAGAAGACCATTATCAAATATTCGGTGGAAAGCGCTATTCCGAACATGTCGGGCGACAGGTAGCCTAGGTAGAAGGAGAAGAGCCCTCCTGCAAGGCCTGCTATGCACGCCGCAAGGGAGAACGCTATCTGCTTTGCCCAGAACGAGTTCACGCCGTAAACCTGCGCCGCCGTCTCGTCGGTGTTCACAGAGACGCATGCCCTGCCGTATCTGGAAAGCTTGAAGTTCCTGACCAGCCAGATGACGATCACCGAGGCTACCGCGACATGCCAGAACCTGGTGATGTTGGGGACCCCGATTAGTCCGATGGAGCCTCCCGTCCAGGAGGATACCGTGATTATCAATTCCACGCCGTAGCCGAAGGCTATCGTCGCCAGCGAGAAGTAAGTCTTCTTTAGCCTCAGGCTCGGAGCCCCGACTAAAAAGCTCGCAAGCAGGCTAGCGACTACACCGACGAGTATCGCCGGCAGGAAGCCGAATCCGAATCTCATGTTGGCTATGCCCGCGGCATACGCCCCCACGGCTACGAAGGCAGCCTGGCCCAGCGAGAAGAGCCCGGTGAGGCCCGTCAGCACGAAGACCCCCTGGGTCACTATCACTACTATGCCTGTTAATATCAGTACGCCCTCATAAAATGACATTTCTCATCACCAGGCTTCCTATATCTTCTCGTCCGTGGTCTTGCCGCTCAGGCCCTGAGGCCTGATTAGAAGCAGCGCGACCAGGAACGCGAATGTAATAGCAGGGCTTACCGCCGAGCTTATGTATGCGCTGACGAAAGTCTCCATAAGGCCGATGAGTATGCCTCCCAGGACCGCCCCCGTAAGGCTCCCAAGGCCACCCACAACGCAGGCGAACAGGGCCTTGTAGACGAAGTCGCCGATTTTCGCGTACACGGCATATTTCACACCCAGAAGAGCTCCGGTGACCCCGGCCAGTGCCCCCGATACCAGGAACACCCCTCCGATCACCACGTCGATGTTCATCCCCATGAGCGCCGCGGCCCTGAGGTTGTAAGAGCTGGCCCTTACGGCGAGCCCGAACCTGGTCTTGAATAGGATGTACGACAATGCCCCCAGGCAGGCGAGGGCTATAACAAGCATCCCGATATCTATCCACGGGATGTAGATATTCCCGAAGTTAATCGTGCCGGTGAGGAATGCCTTCGGATAGGACACGATATTGCCTCTGGAGATGTAGATGAGCACGGCTGTGACGAGGTTGAATATCGTGAGCGAGGCTATGAAGAAGTAGATGGAGCTTTGGTTTCTCTTCCTCAGTACCCTCAGGGTGAACTTCTCCACGAACATGGAGCTGATCCCCGCAAGCGCGATGGCGCCGACTATTGCCACCGGCACCGGCACTCCGATGTATAACACTATCCAGTAACAGAAATAGGTCCCAAGGGCCATCATCGCCCCGTGGGAGAAATTCGCAATACCCAGTATGTTGTAGACGAGCGAGAATCCAACTGCCAGCATGGCGTACATGGACCCCACCGATATTCCGTTTATGATCTGCTGTATGAGCACTTCAAGCACTCCTAACGCCGGATGGCAAGGCTTTGGTAGCGAGGTCGTGCCCGTTGTTCCCTCCGGGCTTTTTGTGGGCGCGGAAGGTTAAGCCTCCCGCGCCCCTACAGGCTTCTAACCTATTCTAATCAATAAGGATAATACAGTTTCTGCGGTACGGTCTTGCCATTTTCCCATTTGAATATCCACAGCGGCATATTGTCCGGCCTGTGGGTCTTGGGATCGAGCGTTATGCTGCCGTCGCCCTGCAGTATCTTCACCTTTGTGGTGGTCTCGAGCGCCGTCCGTATCGCCTCAGGCTCAGCCGAGCCAGCCCTCTTGATGGCGTCTGCGATTATGTACATATTGTCGTAGCCGAACTGGACGTTGGTCGTGATTATCGGCTCGCCGAACCTCTTGGTGTACTTCTCGTTGAAGGCGACCTGTCTGGCTTCTGCCATGTTGACGCCTACTACGTAGTAAGAGCCCTCGACTACGGACGCGCCGCCGGCGGTCTCGATGAACACCGGTGTGCTGAGCGTGTTGTTGCCTACTATGGTGGACTTGATTCCAAGCTCCCTTGCCTGTTTGACCTGCAGGCCAGACTCCTGGGCGTACTGGCCGAGGTAAATGCAATCAGGGTTGGATGCCTTGATCCTTGTAAGAAGGGCCTTGAAGTCCAGAAGGCCGGTCGCGTAGTCGATGTACTCGACTACCTTGCCGCCATGGGCATTGAAGTAGTCCCTGAAGGCTTCGGCCTGGGAGGTGGCAAACGAGTTGCCGTTGTTGACCAGGCAGGCTGCCGTCTTCAGCTTGAGGCCCTCAAGGGCGAAACGGGCTACAACTGCGCCCTGCTCGATGGCGCTGGGCTGCGTGAGGAAGTGATACTTGTTGATCTGGCCGGCTGCCGGTATGGTCACCTTTGGCTCGATTGCGTTTGATACCACGGGTATCTTGAGCTGCTCGGCGACCGGGGCGATTGCCAGGTTGACATTGGAGAAGTTGGTCCCGATTATGACTTTCGCGCCTTCCTGCACGAGCTGGCGATACACGGAGACGCCCTCAGCCGGCAGGCCCTTGAAGTCATAGGTTACGAGCTTGATCTGCCTTCCCAGAAGGCCTCCTGCGGCATTGATCTCCTCAACTGCCAGTATGCAGCCGTTTCTCTCCTGCAGGCCCTGCTGTGAGGTAGCGCCTGTAAGGGCTGCGATCTCACCGATGAGTATCGGGTCGGCGCCGAATACGCCGCCAACGCTCAGCGACGCAATGGCAACGACCGCTGCGATGATGATAAGTGCTCTCCTCATTCTTCCGCGCCTCCTTGATTTACTTTTCGCCGGGGTAGATGAACCTTAACGGGCTTCTGGTGCTGTCCTGGTTCCATACGAATACCAACGATGGCATATTTACCGGCTGGTGGGTCGCGGGGTTCATGGTGAATAGCCCGTCGCCTGCCAGTATCGGTATGTTCTTCAGGTTCTCGAGTGCGGTCCTTATTGCCTCGGGCTCAGCCTTGCCCGCGATCTCTATTGCCTTGGCGATTAGGTAGAGGTCGTCGTAGCCGAACACCGCGTGGTATGTCTGGACCTTTTCGCCGTACTTCGCCTCATATGCCTTGTGGAACGGGGCGAATTTCGCATCGGCGAAGTTGACGTTGAACAAGTGGTATGTGCCCGCGGCGTTGACTATGCCGCCGCATGCGTCGATGTAGTTCTGGTCCGAGAGGCTGTTGGAGCCGATGAACTTGGCCTTGATGCCGAGCTCTATGGCCTGTTTCACCTGCAAGCCGCCTGCTTGGGCGTACTGGGGCAGATACACTACTTCAGGGTTCTTGGGCTTGATCTGGGTCAGGAACGCCTTGTAGTCAACGGTTCCGGCCGCGTACTCGATGTAGTTGGTTACGGTGCCGCCCCTGAATACGAAGTAGTCCCTGAAGGCTTCGGCCTGCGACGTCGAATAGGAATTCGACTTGTCGACTGAGGCATGCCGCGCTCTTGGCGCCCAGGTTCTCGAAGGCGAACCTCGCCATCATCTGGCCCTGCTGCGCCGATGAGGGCTGAGCAAGGAAGGTGTACATGTTAACTTTGCCGGGCTCGGGCACCGTGACCTTGGGCTCTATTGCCTGCCCTATGATCGGTACCTTCTTCTGCTCGGCTACGGGTGCTATCGCGAGGCTTATGTTGCTGAAGTGGGTTCCGCCGATTACGACGGCCTTGTCTTCGTCAACGAGCCTGCGGTATGCGGAAACGCCCTCTGCGGGCTGGCCCTTGTGGTCGTAGACGATCAGCTTGATCGGCCTTCCGAGGATGCCGCCCTTGGCGTTGATCTCCTCAGCTGCCAATACCGCGCCGTTGCGCTCCTGGTTGCCCCAGAGGCTGGTCCCGCCAGTAAGAGCCGTTATGAAACCGATGACTATCGGCTCGGGAGCAGCATACGTGTTAATCCCGACCGACACTAATAGCGCGATGCACGCCAGAACGGTAATTGCCCTTCTCATTCTACCCCTCCTTATTTGTTTTTGATGCTATCAAGTTTCGCGAACGTCGATTTTATATAGTGCGCCGTCGCCTCGGTAAGAATCCCCAGGGCCTTCTCACCCTTTTCGGGCGTGGAGGACGTCTGGCAGCCCCAGGTCCCTTCGGGGCTGATAGCCTTCATGGGGACGTAGTCGAGGTACTCGCGCCCGGCATCGGGCTCGAAATCCCTTGCATACTGCATGTTCACGGCCGTTGGGTCTATCGCCATGATGGCAGATGTCTCGAACTCTCCCGCATGGATCTCCTTGTCAATCGTATCTATTGTTCCTCTTAGAAGCGTTGCCGCCTTGTCGAAGGGGCAAAGCCAGATCGCAGTCCCGTCCGGCCTTTCGAAGTTCAAATCCCTTATGGCTGGCTTGACCATCCACAAGCCACCGTGCCCCAGCATGACCGCCGCCTTCATTATGCCGGCGTCATAGCAGGATGTGATCATCTCCTTGATCATCTTGTACAGGGTGTCGGGCCTGATGTATACGGTGCCCGGGAAGCCCCGGTGCTCGTAACTGGTGCCGAACGGTATCGTCGGGACTACATACGCCCCAAGCTTCCGGCCAACCCTGTCCGCGATCTCATCGATTATCATCGTGTCCGTGCCCAGCGGCAGGACGGCAGTGTGCTGCTCTATGGCGCCTATGGAAAACAGCGCGATCTCCGGTTTGGCCTTCTCGACATCGAGGTAGCTGTTCCTGTAATTAAGCATGCTAGGGTCCTCCTTAAGGGCTTCCGCCCCTTTCAGGCTGCTTGAGGCAAGCTTGTCCTCTTGCCCTACTGCCTCTTCATCGAGATGCACTTCACCGGGCATACCTCGACGCAGATGGCACATCCTACGCACTGGGACTCGTCCACGACGGGAGAGCCGTTCTTCTCGGTGATGGCGTCGCAGTGGCCGAGCTCCACGCAGTTCATGCAGTTGATGCACGCATCGTGGTCAATTATTGCGACTGCCTGGTCGGGTTTTAGTTCCTTGCTTATCTTGAGGTAGGGCAACGCAAGGCCCGTCATGTCCTGATAGCTGGCATAACCGTGGCCTACGCGGAACTTCTCCATGCCGTCCACGATGTCCCTTATTACGCCAAAGCCCCTCCACATGGGCTCTGTGCAGGCGGTTACCAGGGTCGAGCCCCACATCATGAAGTTGACGCCGTCCTGCCATGTCGCAAGGCCGCCTCCTCCGATGATCGGGATCTTCACGGCCCTTGCCGCCTGGGCGACAAGTGCGAACGACTGGGTGAGGGCGACCGGCCCGCCCAGGCTTCCGAAAGACGCACCGTCAAGTAGCGGATACAGGGGCTTGCCGCCGTGCTCGATATCTACTCTCGGCAGCGATGACTGGCCGCCGGCCAGGCAAAGGCCGTCCGCGCCAGCGTCTTCGCAGGCCTGAGCGGTGTCCGCGATATTGCTGACGTTGGGTGTTAGCTTGGGTATTATCGGAATCTTGACTGCCTCTTTAAGGGCTTTGACTATCTTGTAGCATGCCTCGGGATTCTGGCCCGCGGCTGCTCCGTACGATGAACTTACTGCCTGTCCCATGCGCTTCTGCGAGAATGTCAGGTTGGGGCATATGAGGTTGAGTTCCAGGGCGTGGGCCCCCGCCTTCTCAAGCTCCCTGGCCAGCCTCTGCCAGCCTTCGATGTCCTCTCCGATGTGGCCCATGTTGGCGAATATGACAAGGTCCGTCTCCTGGCGGCACTGGCTGATTAGCTCTATGCCCTCGTCCTCGTCGAGCCTCTTGTCGTGGCATACTATGCTGACCTCGCCGGGAATCGAGTACATCCTCAGCTGCGCCTTCCAGGGCTGCTTCTGAAGAGTAAGCTTCAAGGAGACGCCGGCTGCTCCAAATTCCTCGCATCTTTTTACCTTCCTTAAGGACGAGGAGACGGGACCGGATGCTATTACGAAGGGGTTCTTCAGTTCAAGGCCTGCGAACTTAATCTTTGGTGCGCTCATTTACATCAGCTCCTTCAATAATACTTGTGGATTGACCGATTTGCCGAGCCTTGCGGATTCATATGACGCCAGTATTATCGAAAGCGCCGCAAGACCGTCCGCTCCGCTTCCGCCATCGGGCGCCGGCAGGCCCTCTGCCACTGCCTTTACGAAAGCGTTGATCTCATCTACGTAGCCTAAGCCCGCATCCTCGTCAACAGCGGGCCTGGTCCAGCCGACGGACATGTCGGCCTTCTCAACTACATAGGAGTAGCCCGCGCTGCTGTAGACTTGCAAAGGCGAGCCTTGAGTGAGGTTTATGTGCAGATTTCCCTTCGAACCGTAGACTTCTATCCTGTCGTCCATGCCGCCTAGCGTAATGTAGTTGCCCTCAATGATGGCCCTCACGCCGTTTTCGAACTTGACCAGGGAGGCTCCCCAATCTTCGCCCTCGAAGTTCTTATGGACGAAGTTCTTGTCGAGCCCCTCTGTGTTCATTGCCATGACTTCGCAAGGCTTAGAGCCCGCAACCATCGCAATGAAGGCGGCCGGGTGCACTGCCAGGTGGATCATGGAACCTCCGCCGCAAGTTGACAGCTTCGAGGCGAACGGCGAGTGCGAGCCGTTATGTGTCTCCTTCGCCTTGATGAAGTACACCTCGCCTATCGCGCCCTCCTTTATTATCTGCAATGCCCTTTTGATGGCGGGCGCGAACAGCCAGTCCTCGGCGTAGAACAGCTTCAGGCCCTTCTGCTTGAACTTCTCGACCATTGCCACTCCGTGCTCAAGCTTCGTGGCAAGCGGCTTCTCGCTGATCGCGTTCACGCCGGCCTCCGCACAGTCCATAGCAACGGGGTAATGCAGGAAGTTCGGGACGCAGATGCTTACCAGGTCCAGATGCTCCTGGGCGAGCATCTGTTTGTAATCCAAATACCTCTTAGGTATGGAATACTCGTCAGCGAACTCATTGAGATTATCGGGCGCCGCCACTGCGACCACTTCCGCGCCCTGGCATCTTGCATATGCCCTGGCGTGAAGCCCTGCCGCAAAACGCGATCCGACTATGCCGACTCTAACTTTTCCCAAATCCAGCCCTCCTTGTTACTTAGTGTAGACCTCCGGGTTTGCCAAATACTTCGGCTTTCTCCCCTCAAGCGCGTCTATGAGGTTCTCGGCCGCCATCATGCCCATCATCTCGACGGATTCCCTGGTATAGGAGCCCATGTGAGGTGTCATGACCACCTTGTCCGACAGTGCCAGCCTCGAGCCTGCGGGCGGCTCATGCATGTAGACGTCGATTCCCGCCCCCGCGATTACTCCCTCTTCCAGCGCGTCGGCAAGGGCCTCCTCATCTACTATGCCGCCCCTTGCGGTGTTTATAAGGTAGGAGGTGCTCTTCATGCTCGCCAGCTGCATCTTGCCTATCATTCCCCTGGTCGCGGCGTTGAGAGGTACATGTACGGACACGAAGTCGGCATCGCCAAGCAGTCTCTCCAGTGTCACATATTCTCCGTTGACGCTTTTCGCAAAATCGGCATCCTCTTTGACGTCGAACAGCATTATCCTCGCGGAAAAGCCCGTAAGCCTTCTTGCGAATGCCCTGCCAATGGCACCGGTGCCGACCACACCTACGCACTTGCCCCAAACGGAGCTGCCGAAGATCTTGGGCCAGCCGCCCGCCCTGGTCAGGGAGTCCGCCTTGACTAAGCTCCTCGCCGTTGCCATCATGAGCGCAAATGCCAGGTCGGCGACGGCTTCGGTGTTGGCTCCAGGCGTTACGGCCACCGGTATTTTGCACTCTGTCGCGGCTTTAAGGTCCACATTGTCAACGCCCACGCCATACCTGGAGATTACCTTCAGGCCCTCCGACTGCCTTATTGTTCCCCCGTCATATTTGTCCAGCCCCGCGATCACTCCGTCGCAGCCAACAAGAGCGGCTTTAAGCGCGTCCGCCTCCATGGGTTTGCCGGAGGGGTTCGTCCTGATCGCGTACCCCTTATCCTTTAGCATCTTCAACGCCCTGCCGCAGCCGGTCATGAATGACGTCGAGGAAACCAATACTTCCGTCATCAGAAAATCACTTCCATCATCAGAATCTCTTCCTTGCCACCGCATCCCTGGTCTTCCTGAGGCTCTCCAGGCCGCCGCCGCCAAGCTTGAGCATAACGGCGACATACAGGGCGTCCAGAAGGCACAGCTGTGCTATCCTGGACCTTGAAGATTTGCTTTTGAATGTCTCTCCTGCCGAGACCCACAGCGTCACGTCCGCCACTTTCGCAAGCGGGCACTTTGCGAAGCCGGTAATAAGGATGACGAAGGCTCCTGCCGCCTTGGCCACCTTCATGGCCTCCAATATGTCCTTGTTGCTGCCTGAATAGGATATCGCGACGAGCACATCGCCCTTTTTCATCAAAGAGGAGGACATCAGCTGCATGTGCGCGTCCTCGTAATAGACAGTCGGTATGCCGGTCTTTACGAATTTGTGCTGGGCGTCCTTGGCTACTGCCGCAGAGCCCCCATTGCCGTAGAACTCTATCTTGCTCGCCTCGGACAGCTCTTTGGCCGCCACCTCCAGCTGCGCCTGGTCTAGTATGGACAGGGTTTCGTTCAAGCCCCTTATGCTCGCGCCAAACACCTTGGAACAGATTGTGTGCACATCGTCGGACTCGCTGGCCGTCTCATCAAGCTGCTTCCTTTCGGGAATGACCGACATGGCTGCCGATATCTTCATCTCCTGATAGCCTTTGTAACCAAGCCTGCGGCACAGGCGCGACACTGTAGCCTCGCTCGTCCCGCTCTTCTCCGCAAGGTCGGTTATAGACAGGTACATGACCTCGTTGGTGTTCGAGAGTATGTACTCGGCCGCCCTTTTCTCGGCATTTCTCAGCGAGCCAAGAAGAGACGACAGGGTAACCAGGCCGCCTGCCAGCTGCCGGCTCCTTTCCTCTCCGTTGGCCCCGTCGTGGATTATGCCGTATGAAGACATATCCTACCTCCATGCCCGGCTCGTGCCGGGGTATCTTTCCACCTTGCCGCCCGAACAGGCCTTCGCCGCGACAATTGCTATGCCGTTTGCCGCCGCCAGGTCTATCCAACCGGGGCCGGCTTGCCCTCCGTGGGCAGTCTTCACGAAATCCTCGAATATATCGGATGGAGAATCCGGCCCGTCCAATATGATGCGCGGAGTTTCATCCTCAAGGGCCAGCACGAGGGCCTCCCCCTCGCCCGGGATACCTCCGGTGCTCCTTACCTCAATTCTCCCTTTTGTGCCCGCTATGAAATAAGCGCAGTCCCCGTGCCTCGGGTCCGCCGACGGAGTCAGCCAGTCCGCAAGGAACGAGCCCGATGGCCCTGTTAGGGGCCTCAACATGAACTGCGCGCTGTCAGAAAAACTCGGCGTCCCGGCCTTCTTGAAGTTGCCCGCGGCGCCGAAGGCATCAACTTGTTCTTCTGGGCCCAAGCCGCAGGCGAGCCTGTAGATGTCTATATCATGTATCCCTAGATCTACCGCGACTCCCCCCGCCATATCCCAGAACCAGTTCGGCCTTATGCCTTTGAGCAGCTTGTGAGGCCTAAGGCTGGTAAAGGAGCTTATGCTGCCGATCTTGCCCGCCTTGATAAGCTCGATCGCCCTGGCAACCGGCCTCTCGTACCGGACTGTGAAGTAAGGGAAAAGTTTCCCCGGGCCTGCGACAGCCGCATTCATTAGCTTGCCGAGCGCTTCTTCTTCTACCGCCGCCGGCTTGTCGATGAGCACATGTACGCCCTTCGCAAGAAGCTCAACGGCTGTCTTAAATCTTTCGTCCGGCCTTTCTACAAGGCCCACAGCATCCAGCTTCTCCTGTTCGGCCATTTCCAGGGCGCTTTTGTACCTTTTAAGCTTATAGCCGCTTGCCTGTTGGGCAAACAGCGCATCATCGGCCTCCGACACCGCGACGACTTCTACATCATGCCTTTCCATCATCCCCTGGATCATGGAGTGGGCATGGAAGTGCGAGAAGCCGGCAAGGCCGAATCTCATCTGTCTGACCAGTCCATCCAGCCTAAGTTCTCGATCGTGGACTTTATAAGGGCTATCTCGCTTCTGTCCAGCTGGAGCCCCATGCAGTCGTTGGCAGCCTCCTCAGGTATGATGCCTTCGGCGACGAGCGACCAGAGCATGCGAATTATGTAGCGGTCCAGGGGCTTTGCGAAGGTGACCTCGGAGAAGGCATCCACTTTCGCGCTTGCGTGCAGGAATTTGGCGTGATCCGCCGAGAACCAGGCGTTAGCCATGGAGACCTGGGGCTTTGTGCAAGCCGCACCCATTCCAATCAAGGCCGCTTTCGCGCCCATCATATAGGTGTAGCCCACCATACGGTCCTCGCCTGTTATGAGGGTGAGGTCCGGCTGTTCCGCCTTTATGATCGCGGCCACGTCCTGGAAAGTTGTTACCGAGTCGAGGGTGGCGATTTTTATCGCAGCAGCCTGCGGAAGGGCGAGCAACTGCTTTAGAAGCTCGAAGTTGTAGCTTATGCCGCCCGCCTCCTTATAGAGGTAGAAGAGCACCAGCGGTTTGCCGTATTCGGAGAGCATCTTGTGATATTCCAGCACTTTTTCGTCCTGGTCGGGAGCGTCGCGCCATGCAATAGGCGCATAAACAAGGAAGGCGTCGGCGCCGCATGAGACGGCGTCTTCTGCCATGTTCCTGGTCTCCTCCATGAACTTGGCCTTCATAGCGGCGTCCGAAAGGCTTCTGTCGGGCAGTGCGCCTACGCCTGCTATCAATAGCCTTCCGTCAGAAAAGCCCTGCCTCCAGGACTTCATGACCTTAATCTTCTCGGACCAGGGGATGTGAAGGCCCCTACCCGTATGTGCCCAAACGGCAGCTCCCCCCACGCCTGATGCCGTTAGGTACTCGACGTACTTCTCCTGCGCCGCCTCGTGCATCCTGCCATCCGCAGTCCACGGGATCGGGACGGCCGGGAACACCCTGCCGAATGCCTTGTTTCTGAAAGCCTGCCTTATGCTCGCGGGCATATAAGGCACCTCCTCATCTTGCGAACTTCTCTCGCCAGACTTCGTATTTGCTTACTTTGTCCATGTCCAGGCCAATTCCAAGGCCCGGGCCATTTGGCACTTCTATGTAGCCGGGCTGGTACATTGATATGGGCTCTGTCGTAATGTCATCCGTAAACCATCTGAGGCTCGGCTCCAGATCGCCCGGGTACAAATAGCCAGGAAGGCCGGATATGTGAAGGCCTCCGGCAGTAGATATACCCAGCTCCGGCATATAGCCGCACCAGACGGGTATGCCTTTGGAGGCGCAGTAGTTGTGCATCTTGAGGGCGGGGCCGAAGCCGCCTACCCTTTGGAGCTTGATGTTGACGATGCTGCAGGCCTTAAGCTTGATTGCGCGCTCGACCGAACCCATCGAATCGGCGCTCTCGTCGATGCATATGGGGGTGCTGATCATTGATTGGAGCCTTGCCGAGTCCTCAAGAGCGTCCTGGGCGAACGGCTGCTCAATCATCATGAGGCCGAAAGAATCGAGCCTCTTCAGGTCTGCGGCATGCTCCATGGCATAGGAGGCGTTGGCGTCGACCATCAGGTCAATGCCCTTGAACTTCTTCCTTATCGCCTGGAGGGGCTCGGCGTCCCAGCCGGGCTTGATCTTCACTTTGACGCGCACATAGCCATCCAGCAAATGCTTTTCAATCCTGTCCAGAAGGGCCTCTACATTGTCATATATGCCGACTGCAAGGCCAGACTGCACTCCCTCGGACGACGAACCGAGCATCTCATATATCGGTCGGTCCGAGAGCCTGCCGAAGAGGTCCCACAGCCCCATCTCGAGGCCCGCCTTGGCGAACATGTTGCCTTCGATATGAGAGGCGGTTCGTGAGAAATCCTCGGGACTAGATAGATCGTCCGCGAGCAGAGCCGGCACAAGCGTGTCCTTAAGGGCTGCTATCGAGCTTTCAGGCGTCTCATCGTTGTAGAAGCTGCCCGACATGGGGGAGCATTCGCCCACCCCAGTCTTGCCGCCCGATTCCAATATGCAAAGGATCGCGTCTTTCTCGGATACTTCAGCCGTGGATATCCTGAAAGGCTCCTTCAATGGTATCCTGACGTGTATGAGTTCAATAGAGTCTATTCGCATAAATTCATGTCCCTCCGAGGATTGTGAAAATTATCGCTATTTTTTATTTCTATGAAGAGGATTTTCTCCATTCGTGTAGAAGAATCCTTCTTTGTGGAAGAGATTTTCAAGAAATATTTCGCGCGGGCCATGTTGGCTGGCGGTCCGGAAGACGAAAACCCGCGCCATTTGCAGGAGGTGCACTAATTGTCGTCAATGCAAAGGGAGGACAATCTCAAACTGGTAGTAGAAACAGGAGTAGTCGCGGTCATTAGAGCAAAGGACCCTTCCGAACTTCTCAATGTGATTACCGCCATTGAGCGCGGTGGAGTGAAAGCCATAGAAGTAACCATGACCGTGCCGGGCGCAATTGATGTTATCAAAGAAGTAGGCCAGAAGCTTAAGGGCAAGGTGCTTTTAGGCGCAGGGACGATATTGGACGAGGAGACTGCGCGCCTTTGCATACTGGCGGGCGCCGACTTCATCGTATCCCCCGTCTTCAAGCAGGAGATAATATCTATGTCCAAGAGGTATTCCAAGGTTGTCATCCCTGGAGCCTTCACACCCACCGAGATTCTTACAGCCTGGGAGGGTGGGGCGGATGCAGTGAAGGTGTTCCCCGCCACTAAGCTTGGCCCGGAATTCTTCAAGGATATGGCTGGTCCTTTCCCCCAGATCAGGATGACGCCTACGGGCGGCATCACCCTGGACAATGTCGGAGCATACATTAAAGCCGGCGCTTGCTTCGTAGGTGCGGGCACCTCGCTAACCGACAGGAAGATGATAGAGGGCGGCTTATGGGACGAACTAGCTGAGCACGCCGCGAAATTCATAAACGAGGTCAAGAAGGCAAGAGTTTAATCTAAATAGAACAATGAGAGCCCGAGTAGCACATGTGATATGCTCCTCCTAAGAGTTGACAGTGAAGCGAAGTGACTGTCCTAAGGGGGAGCATATCGGCCTACTGACGGTTTCCAGCCCTATCTTCACGCCCACTAAGTTCATGTAATCCACTGCTACCTTTACATCTGCTCGATCATTCAATAATTGTTGGCCAATTTTCTTGTAATACCCGCTTGACAACATAATCACCGCTTGGCTAGGCAGTCTAACCCTGCGATATTCCTTGGTACATCTTAATGAAGGCAAATCGAAACCTGGTATTAGATCATTTCAATCCCGAGAGTCACTATCAATGTCCTCGGTTTTGATATATAATTGCCTTCTTTTATATGGTGTCCAGAACAGGCTGTAGCTATACCCTGCACTATGCCTATATGTGAGGGGGTGCAATCATAGAAAGGAAACATATTGAAGGTTTCAGCGCATTCCTATTCATATGGTTCGGGCAGCTTGTCTCGCTAGTCGGTTCCGGGCTGACGGGCTTTGCCCTTGGTGTCTGGGTGTTTTTGGAGACAGGTTCTGCGACAAAATTCGCTCTGGTCCAGTTGTTCACCATCTTGCCTGCCATTTTTATAGGCCCGATCGCCGGCGCTCTGGTTGACCGCTGGGATCGGCGAAAAGCAATGTTGTTCAGCGATGTCGGAGCAGCGGTTTGCACTCTGACCATCTTCATCTTGATTTCCAGTGAAAGACTGGAGATCTGGCATCTTTACGTGCTATTGGCAATTAGTGCATCATTTGCCGCATTCCAATGGCCGGCATATTCCGCTGCTATGACCCTATTAGTGCCAAAAAGGCAGCTTGACAGGGCAAATGGCATGGTGCAGGTAGCAGAAGGGGTAGCCCAGATACTGGCTCCCGTGATGGCAAGCCTGCTCGTAGGAATCATACTAATTCAAGGCATTATGATAATTGATCTGGCGACTTTCCTTTTCGCATTTGTCACGCTCCTCCTTGTCAGCGTCCCAAAACCCGAAAGAACTGCTGAGGGGCAAAAAGGGAAAGGTTCGCTCCTCAGGGAAGCGTTTTATGGCTGGGGATATATCCGAGTGCGCAAGGGGCTGCTCGCAATACTCATATTTTTCGCAACGGACAACTTTCTTAGCAGCATAGCAGGTGTGTTATTCGCGCCACTGATACTTAGTTTTTCAACAACGCCGGTGCTTGGTATTTTGACTTCAGTCGCGGGTTTGGGCTACCTATCAGGGAGCATATTGATGAGCGTATGGGGCGGACCGAAAAGGAAGATGGCCGGCATATATGTGGCAAAACTCGTTCAGGTCATTTCGCTTTTCATTGTTGGGTCTACTACAAATGTTTACATCCTGGGCATCGGGGAATTCCTTGCGTTCTTCGCTTCACCTATTTTACGGTCATGTAACCAAGTGATTTGGCAACGGAAGACTGCACCAGATATCCAAGGGAGAGTATTTTCGTATAGGAGAGTGCTGAGCTTCTCATCGATACCTCTGTCCTACTTGATTGCCGGACCGCTTGCAGACAAGGTTTTCAACCCCCTATTGGTCGAAGGTGGTAGGCTGGCTGGCAGCGTCGGGAAGGTGATCGGCGTAGGCCCCGGACGGGGAATCGGATTGATTCTCATCTTGCTGGGTGTTCTAGTATTAATAGCTACAGTCATTGCCTTTTCCTATTCACACTTGCGCAATGTCGAGGATGAACTTCCTGATATGATCTCTGATAAAGCGGTCTGATCGAAAATCAGTGATGCCCTTCGGCATTCACCTTCAATATTGCTGAAGGCTTATATGTCTGCTTGACTGAATGCTTCTCGCCAGGGAGTAAAATTGCTAGTTGCCCAGCACAGATTTAGTGCTTGTTTCCGGGAAAATGTCATACCTGTTTCATTTGTAGAAACTGCCTATTGAAAGGAGAGTTGGGATATGCAGCAAAAAGTAAATTTAACCGATGCTGTGAATAGTGGAGAGCTGTACGAATATAAGGAAGTTGGCAAGATTAATGGCCAGATGCTAAACGTCGTAAAAGTTGCCGACAGGACACTTGAATTTCACGTCCATGAGAAATCAGATGAGGCTTTTTACGTGCTTGAAGGAAACTTCGCTCTGGAATTTGATGATGGAGCAGTACAGCTCAAGCCGGGGGATCTGTTGATAGTCCCGAAAGGTGTAAGGCATCGGCCGATATGCACTTCGCTTGTAAAGATACTTCTTATCGATATGTCAGGAGCCTTGAACAACGAGAATAGTGGCGGTACTTATGATAATTGATCGAAATGCGTCTACTGATATGTGAAAATGACATGTGTTTTACCGAGAGTGTGTAGAAATCTCTTGTGTATTCCCCTCTGATGGACACAAATTGGGGAATGAATGATATTCAAAGTGCAAGCTGGCTTCATTAATCCACAGCTTACGGTTTGGCAACGATGATACCAACCAAGATATAAGACTCAGGCAGGCTGCCACTCAAACGGCAGCCTGCCTGCGTTTAGGCGGCTATAGTGTTTTTAATGTGCATCCTAGATCTCTTCTTGGCATCTTCTAGGAAATCAAGTCGCCGTTAAAGAATCAGTTATTAGAGCAACCGTTACTGCAATTACAGCCACACCCGGAACTTTCTGACGTTTTTTTGGCTGTCTCTTCAACTCCCAAAATCTTCAGTGCTGCCTGACGAATGGCTTTCGCCGGAATATCTTCGTACTCATTACCTTCAAACATTATTGTCCGACAATAAGTCTCTGCCCCCAGCAAAGCCGTGCAAGAATCACAATAATTCTCTGACACTTGGATGACCAGAATTTCTTCAATAGGAACTCCATTGAAAAGTATAGTGTTAGATTGAGGTACCTGGGTGCCATCAAGTATGGTCTCGGACCACTCCACCTCAATTCCCTGCGGCTGCAAGGCTCTGTTTAATCTTTTAACTTCCTGATTAGAATTCTCACCCGTGTCATAGCAACGATTGCAGGTCTCACCGTTAACATCAAGGTGCTTCCACTCAATTTTTAACTTTTTCATTGATGTGCCTCCCTAAACACGGTATTGCCAAGATCAAATAATATTCAAGAAAAATCTGAACCCAAGAATTCGAGTATGGTTCCACACAATGCTATTGCCCCTGATGTTATAGCCTTTTCGTCGAAAACGATCTTCGGGCTGTGAAGCGCATATCTTGACTCAGGAAGCTCATTAGCTGTTCCTATGCGTATCATGGCACCAGGAGCGAAATTTAGGTATTCAGAGAAATCCTCAGTTCCCATAGATGGATAAGGAAGTTGGACCAACTTGTCTGCTCCAAGCAATCTTGTCGTAGCTTTACTCACAATATCGATTATGCCGTCATCACATACAGTTGGTAAGCCGCCAACAAAAATCTCTACATCTGCTTTCGCGTTTAGGCCTTCAGCCGTATGGATAGCTATTCTCCTAAGACTTGCATGAACCTTAGATCGGGTTTCCGGGTTAAGCGTCCTTATTGTTCCCTCAAGCACTACCTCACTTGGAATGATATTCTCTTTTGTTCCTGCGGTCATTTTCCCAACTGTAACGACAGCAAAATCGTAAGCCGGTACTTCGCGAGAAACGATTGTCTGCAATTGAGTAATCATATATCCAGCTACCACTACTAAATCAACGCATTTATGCGGATGTGCTGCATGTCCCCCTTTGCCGCTTATAGTAATCTTAAAACAGTCTGATGATGCGAACATTACCCCTCGGCGTACACCTATTGATCCGACCGAAAGTTCCGGCCATGTATGAACGCCCACAATGGCATCCACCTTAGGGTTTTCCATTGCGCCGTTTTTAATCATGCTTACCGCGCCTTTAGATATCTCCTCCGCAGGCTGAAATATGAATTTTACACTGCCATTTATATCTTTGCGCCTTTCACTCATTAACCGGGCGCAGGCCAACACTATTGTTGTATGAATATCGTGTCCACAGGAATGGCATGCCTTTTCATTTCGAGACGAGAAGGGCAGTCCTGTGTCCTCTGTCATAGGAAGAGCATCAATATCACATCGTATACAAATGTTCTTGCCTTCATTATTTCCTTTTAGCAATCCAACCATGCCGGTTTCATTGCCATTCCTTATGGTTTCGATTCCATACCTTTGAAGCTCTCTTTCTACCAGTTCCGTCGTCCCATGTTCACAGAAACTCAGTTCGGGATACTCATGTATCTTACGGCGGATAGCCACCATCTCTGGTTCGATCTCAAAAGCCCTTGCAACTAATGACATAGTCATCCTCCCCGAAAAACGCTTCCAGTAACTATGCTTAATTGAATCATGCGTGGTTTAATTCCTCAGTCTTGGATCAAGTGCATCCCTTAAACCATCGCCTACAAGGTTCAATGACAAAGCGCTGATTGCTATCATAAGCCCCGGAAAAACTACCAGCGAAGGGTAATACCTCATGAACTCCTTGCCATCTGAGAGCATAGCGCCCAGTTCTGGTGCAGGGGGTTGCATGCCCATGCCGATATAACTCAGGGACGCAATTGTCAGTATGGTGCTGGCCAAAGACATTGTAGCCTGTACGATTATCAGGCCGAAAGCATTGGGTAATATGTGGAATGCAATTATACTGGCATCTGAAGAACCATATGATCTGGCAGCCTCGATATATTCCATTCCGACGATGTTAAGGATAGCTGATCTCGTTACCCTCGTGAAACCCGGTATTTGGGCCATCGTGACTGCTAATATCAAATTCCTCATTCCCGGTCCTAAAGAAGCCGAGATTGAAATAGCTAACAGAAGAAGTGGGATTCCCATGAACATATCCAGTATCCTCATAATTACATTGTCGATCAAGCCACCATAATAAGCCGCAATCGAGCCAATTATGCAGGAAATCAGAAGGGCCAGAGAAGTTGCAGTAAATGCAAGTATGAAGGAGTTTCTTGCACCATAAATTATCCTTGCGAAAATATCCCTTCCATATTCATCAGTACCAAACCAATGTTCAAGGGAGGATGATTGGAGCCTTATGGATGTATTTTGGTTTATAGCCTTTTCTTCATAGTCAGCAATTAGATTAGCGAAGGCTGCAAAAAATAATATGATGCATAGAATTATGAGGCCGAGCATTGCCAGCTTGCTCTTTTTATACCTCCTCCATACCTCAGCAAAGCCGCTCTTCTTTCTGGGCTTTGTTTCTTTAGCCATTTGCTTTCACCTTCTTGATAAGGTACTTCGCTTTGATCCTCGGATCGATGTAGGCATACAGAATATCTACAATCAACATCATAACGATGTAAATAAAGGCAAGGAAGAGAACTGAAGCAGTAGTCTGAGGTATATCCTTCATTCTTATCGACGTAATAGTCAGGCTCCCGACCCCCGGAATGCCAAATACGGACTCTATCAGCACTGCGCCTCCCAGAAGTAAACCAAAGTTGATTCCTATAACCGTAACAATAGGAAGAAGTGCATTCCTGAATGCGTGCTTTATGATTATCGTCCGTTCAGAAGCACCTTTTGCACGTGCGGTCCGTATATAGTCCAGCCTGATGATCTCAAGCATGGCAGACCTGGTGAGCCTTATGATGCTCGCCGCAGTGGAAAGCGACAAAGCCATGATAGGTAATATGTAATGCTTAATTGATGAAAGACCGATGGAAGGAAGCCAGCCGAGCTTCACTGAGAATATCAATATTCCCATTAGACCCAACCAAAACTGTGGGACAGCTGCCATGAACATCGCGATTACTGTTCCGGATATGTCGATCCAGGAGTATTGTCGGACAGCAGAGATGATACCTAAAGGTGCTCCTACCAATATAGCAAGCAGAATTGCCCCTACTGCAAGCTTTAACGTTGTAGGGAACCTGGAGAATATCTCCCCGAACACCGGGTTGCCCGACCTATAGGAATTGCCAAAATCCCCCTGTACCGCACCAAGCACGAAGCTTGCATATCTGACCAAGAATGGACGATAGTAGCCTAACTCCTCATTAAGCTTTTGTATGTCCTCCTTAGTGGCCGTTGTTCCGAGGATGACTGAAGCCGGATCCCCTGGTGTGAAAGACATTATGGTAAAAACAATAAACGATACCCCCAGCAGGACAGGGATAAGCAGCATCATTCTCTTAAATACGTACCTAATCATGCGGAGAGCTCCTTTGAGGGATTTTCTTTAAAATGTAATCAATGTTAGCTGTCGGCGAAGCCGATATTGGCTTCGCCGACTGTGATTTGGTTATTGAGTTACTTCTTCCACTTCATATCAATTACTTTGGCGTAACCGATAGACATAAACCTGGATACTTCCAGGTTCTTATTGAAAGCACATGGCTGAACCGAGAAGTAATGGGGGATTATGCATGCATCTTCATAAAGGACTTTTTCTATTACTGAATAAGCTGCTTTACGCTTTTCCGGATCGAGGATGGATTTACCCTCGTCAAAGGCCTTATCAACTTCGGGGATATTCATTCTGGCGAAGTTAAAGCCGCCTATACCCTTTGAATGAAGCGCATTTGCCCAGAAGTCTACATCCAATTCCATGTTCATTCCTACTGTGGAGATATCGTAGTTCCCTTTTCTCAGTTCGGCTATATAGGAGTTGGATTCCATCATCGATACTTTAGAGTTGATGCCAATTTTCCTGAATTGCTCTTGAACCAAAACGGCTACCTTCCTGTAATATTCGTAGCCAATGAGGAAGTTTAGCTCCTCACCCTTGTAGCTGGATTTCGCAAGATATTCCTTGGCTTTTGCTAGATCCTTCTCTACCGGCTTATAGACGCCGGCATATCCGCCCGCCCTTTCATCCCAAAGGCCCTTGGATACTATACCGATCCCCTCAAGCGCTACATCGACGATTTCCTGCTTATCAACAGCGTATGCCATTGCTAGCCTAAAGTTCTTATCGTTGAAAGGATATTTCTCAAGGTTGAATACCAAAAAGCCGCTCGAAATTGTGGGGGCTTTTACCAGGGATAGTTTCCCGGCCTTCTCTATACTTGAAACCGCTATTTGAGGAAGAGTGAAAGTCAGGTCTATTTCACCTGTCTCCGTCGCCATTAGAGCTGAGTTCGGGTCGTTGAGGAAAATGAACGTGGCCGTTTTAATTGGCGCGGTTCCACCATGCCAGCCATCGAAACTCTCAAGTATTATCTTCTCCCCTGCGTTCCATCTTACGAACTTGTAGGGACCTGTTCCGACTGGGTTCCTGTTGAATTTATCTCCATGCGCCAATACTGCCTTCTCATTCATGATCGCTACGTTGGATGCAACCGACAAAAGGAAAGGCACATAAGGCTTTTCCAGGGTGATTATTGCTGTGTATTTATCTTTTGGCGTCACCTTCGTGATCAGCTGCGTGAACGTGGCCATAACCGTTGATTTCTTGGCTCTTTCCATTGAATAGACTATGTCGGCTGAAGTCAGTTCCTCTCCATTATGGAACTTGACTCCCTTCTTTAAATGGAAAGTGTAGTTCAGGCCATCTTTGGAGAGCTCGTAGCCCTCTATGAGCACATTTTCGAACTTCCCGTTCTGATAGTACATAAGGCAGTCGAAAATGTTCGCGCGCACGACCCTGTCTACAATCATATTGCTGCTGTGTGGATCCAAGGTTTGCAGGTCAGTTGTGGGGATGGCCATGGTTACGCTTTCTTTGGCAGCGTCCGCTTTCATAGTAAATCCGCTGAGCGCCACTAGGATAAGTGCAGCTACAAGAATGAAACTCAGATTTACCTTCTTCATGCCTGATCTCCCTCCTATTAATAGATTGGTTTGCTAATCCTGCATTTGCTCGTGATCTGGGATATATTTGTCGCTATATCAACTTTCGACAATCTAGATTGCATTGGAGAAAGTGGTTTTTCGAAACTTCGATTAGGGGTATCCTGCTACCAATGCATTCCGCTCTTGCATTCGGGCATCTAGGAGCAAATCTGCAACCTTCAGGCGGATTAATCGGAGACGTAATCTCGCCCTTGATGATCTTCCTTTTTACTTGTGCGCTCTTGATTGTTGGAGTGGGCACTGCATCAAGAAGGGCTCTTGTATAAGGGTGAAGGGGGTTACTGAAAAGTTCCTTTGTAGGGGCCTTCTCAACGCATTGACCCAGATACATTACCAATATTTCGTCCGAAATATGCTTCACTACAGCCAAGTTATGGGTGATGAACATGTAGGTGAGCCCCATTCCGTCCTGAATATCCATCATAAGGTTGAGTATCTGGGCTTGGATGCTTACGTCCAACGCAGATACGGGCTCATCGCATACTATGAACTCAGGATTAAGCGCCAAAGCCCTGGCGATACCGATTCTCTGTCTTCTGCCGCCGTCAAGCTCATGCGGATAGGCGAACTCTAACCTCTGTGCCAGTCCAACCGTATCCATTAGTTTGGTGACTCTTTTATCTAGTTCGGTCCTGCTATGGCACACTTTATTCACCCTTAAGGGTTGAGCGATTATCTCCCGGACTGTCATTCTCGGGTTAAGGGACGCATACGGGTCTTGGAAGATTATCTGCATCTTTGTCCGCATGCTTCTCATTTCTCTGAGACTATATTTAAGGATGTCCTCTCCTTCGAATAGCACTTCGCCAGAGGTTGCACCGAGCAGCCTTAGAATGACTCTTCCTAGCGTCGATTTTCCGCAACCCGATTCACCGACGACGCCTAATGTCTCACCTCTTCTTATTGTGAAACTAATATCGTCTACTGCATGAAGGTTCCCGGAATTGACCTGGAAGAACTTCTTTAGATTTCTGGCTTCGATAAGAGCTTCATTCATCATTCATCATCCTATGTTTTATTTACATAAAGGTGGCACTTGATTATATGCCCGTCCAGCGCAAATTCATTCGGCATCTCAACTTTGCATATTTCCATGCATTTGGGGCAACGAGGATGAAACTTGCAGCCTTCGGGCAAATTCGTCGGATCGGGCATAAGCCCGTCTATAGGATTAAGCCTCTCTGTTTCTACCTCAAGGTTGGGTACTGAATTGAAAAGGCCTATTGTGTAAGGATGGTGTTTATCAGATTCATATATGTCCCTGGCGGTGCCAATTTCGATGATTTCGCCTGCATACATTATTGCTACGTAATCACAAAATTCGGCAACGATGCCAAGGTCATGAGTGATCAGGATAATTGACGTATTTAGCTTACGCTTAAGCCCTTCCATCATCTCGATTATTTGAGCTTGGATAGTCACATCAAGTGCAGTAGTCGGCTCATCTGCTAGAAGAAGCATCGGATCACAAGCAAGGGCTATTGCAATTACTACTCTCTGCTTCATTCCGCCGCTGAATTGGTGCGGATATTCATTCTTCCTCGAAGCAGGTATGCCAACTAACTCTAGAATTTCTGACACCCGCTTTTGAACGCCTTTGGAATCCAAGTTTTTATGAAGAGCTATGGCTTCAGCGATTTGATCTCCGACCGTTAGCACAGGATTAAGGCTTGTCATGGGATCCTGGAATATCATGGATATCATCCCGCCCCTAATCAGGCGCATCTCCGCTTCCGAAACATCGGTGAGATCCTTCCCATTGAAAATGATAGAGCCGCCGGTGATTTTACCGGTCAGCTCGGGCAGAATTTTCATAATGCTTAACGCGGTTGTTGTTTTTCCCGCGCCAGTTTCACCTACTATTCCAAGAGTTCTGCCCTTTGCAAGAGATAGGTTTATACCGTTGACCGCTTTCACTATCTCTTGGTTGCTAGAATATATTACTTGGAGTCCTTTGATTTCTAAAATATTCTCCATTTTGAACCCCGATTCTCTTTAGGTAAGCCGAGATTTGTTGTGACTACATTGGGATCTGTTTCAAAGTCCCTTGTGCTTCGGTTATGCCCATTTTGTAGTTATCGCATTGACTCTAGGAGAGAAGAAGCGGCCAGTTACTTATTGCTTGCAACAAGAGCCCTTCTCATTTTCTGAGGGCTCTTTTTCATCTTTCTTTTCAGCATCTTTACTGGGAATTTCCTCAAGCACCATACATCCGCATGAGCAAGGACTCTTCTTTGCCTTTTTGCTTCCTAAAAGACCGCCTAAGAACCCCTTTTTTTCATCCATCATCTTTTCCTCCTAAATCATATTGAAGATGTAGCCGCCAATTACGGCTGTAAAGAATACTGCTCCTACAATGGCCGCAACCAGTTTATTCTTGAATATACTGGCCAACATGCTCATCTCTGGTATGGCCATTCCAGCGCCGCCGATTATTAGTGCGATTACGGCTCCAACGCTCATTCCTTTTTCCATGAGAGCCACTCCGATAGGTATGGCTGTCTCTGCCCGGATGTAAAGTGGAACTCCGATTGCCGCAGCGATAGGAATGGCAAATGGGTTATCTGGACCGGCATACCTCAGCACAAAATCCTGAGGCAGGTAACCATAGATAAATGCCCCCACCCCAACTCCGATTAGAAGGAATACCAGTACGCCCCTATAGTCCCCCCAAGCCTTAATAAAGGCCATTTTCAATCTGATTAAGAAAGCCGAAGGTAGATCCACATCATCCTCGTGGCCGCCCGACTTTATTCGCACATTTTTAATAAGCTTGGCGCCACCAATCTTTTCAAGGACAATTCCGAAAACTATGGCGCCGATGAAGGTAACCAGGAAATATACAATGGCCGATTTTAAGTCCATCAATGCCACAATCATTGTTAGAATTATTGGATTTAGCAAAGGCGATGAGATAACAAATGACATTACGGCCCCAAATGGGATCCCCATTTCGAGAAATCCTAAGGTCAAGGGAATGGTAGAGCAAGCACAAAAAGGCGTAACCGCCCCTATTGCCGCCCCGACCAAGTTACCTATGAGCCCTTTCCCCGACATCCAACCCTTAAGCTTCTTTTGAGGCAAATACATGAGCACCAAAGCCACTACCGTGCTGATTCCTAAAAACAGCACAGTTAATTCAGCCAAAATGTAGAAGAAGTACTTAACTGTCTCAATAAAAGTATTCACTGCTTCGCTTTCTCCTTCACATTGCCGTTGGTTTAATGAAACCTTTTTTGCGTATTGAATCAGTTAGAATAGCCAAAGAGCTTTCGATATTTTCTATTGATACTGGTTCCAAATCCCTAAGCGCCTCATTTACATAAGAAGAGTAAGTATCAGTTATTTTTGATGCCATGTTTACCCCTTCTTTAGTAATGGCTACGCAACATACACGCCCGTCGACGGTGGACTTCTCACGCAGGACAAGACCGTCAGCTTCAAGACGATCGATTATCTTGCTCGCACCGCTTTTTGAGATATTCAAAGAGACCCCAATTTCCTGTACAGAGGCTATATTCTTTATGCTTAGGTGTTTTAGGGCCGTAAATTCAACCAAGGAGAGGTTTCCACAGCACTTTCCGCTGAACCCTTGATTTCCGAAATACCATGATAGTTCTTGGATAAGGTCATATATGTTTGCTATTTTCTTGTTCACAGGATACCTCCTTCCTTGTTAATTGGTTTCCATAGTCAACTATTATTAAAACCTTTATGGTTTCCAATGTCAACTATTTTGCATGATAAATATCGGCCACTTTGGCTTTAGTGATTTACATGAGAGAAAAGCAAAAGATAGGTACGGAACATGCTGCAAACTGTCTTCATCTCACCTTGCGATCACAAGAAAAAAGAAAATGAGAGCAAAAAAGCGATGGATTATGTCGTAACTTTCAGCGAAATGGAAGAGTGGCTTGATAAAAGCTGCGAACTCCTCTCCATCAGCTGACAAGAACCAAATTCGATTCATCTGTCAGCAATAAAGGAGTGCGTCTAAGCGTTCTTAGGATGAGCGTACATGGAGCAACCGCATGTGAGCAGTTCTTAGACGGTTTCCCGAATGAACAGACGCAGCCATTTGTAGGTATTCTCTTGGATGCAATAGGAAGTCGTATCTGAGTAACTACCATTTAAATTGGTTACAAGGGGGTTTTGGCAATGTTCGAGTTATACCTTATTAAAATGCCATCAGTCATGCGGGAGATTCCACATGCTTTACGTGAGCCATAGGAAATCTCTCAATCCCTACGCTTTGGCACATGTTGTTCGAGAATGCTAAGCCTGTTTTTTACCGCCAACGAATTAGAACAAATCCGCCAGCATACTGGCGGATTATAACCCTAATTGTGCAGGAACCAGAATAACAATTTCTTTTGAGTTCTACTAGATGAACGGGGATTTCGCGTTCATCCCGTCTACTTTCCATTTGAGCACAAGAGAAGCTCCGCCGGTATGCATAGTGTTAGCAATCCCTAGTGGAGCTCCTCATATTTCGGACAGTTTGATCTTCTGCAATTATTGGGCTACCAAGTGATCTGGACCGGAAGCGGTCTTGAGGTCCATGTCGTGTCACCTAGCTGGCCATCGCCGTTGTTCCCCCATCCCCACATAGTCCCGTCAGTCTCGAATGCGAATGTGTAATCATACCCTCCATAGATCACTTCTATGTCAGCAAGGTTTTGCACCTGCGTAGGGGAGTAAATCTTGGTAGAGGATTCTCCTGTACCCAGATAGCTGCTGGAATTATTACCCCAAGCATATACTTCGCCTGAGCTATTCACCACAAATGAGGATAGTCCTGCAGCCAAGAAGCTCAGCGCGTTGTCGAAACCAGACAGGTGTTTTGGTGTGGGACAGTCAATATTTGTCCCGTCACCAATCTGGCCATCCCAGTTATAGCCCCATATAAACAGCTCACCGTTGCTTTTGCGGACAATTGTGTGATAATACCCCGTTGATACTTCTTCAACATCAGAGATAAGGACTGCCCTCGGAGTCGCTATAATGTTTGGCTGACCCGGCCCCAATCCTAGCTCTCCATAGTAGTTTGCCCCCCATCCTACCATGCCTCCATCATCCATTAGGACAAGGCAAAGCGCATCTCCTGCATACACCCCTATTGGAACATCCGGCAGAAAACTCGCCAGATTTACTACGCCAGGAAGATTAGATGGGTGAGATTCATCTACTGCCCTGCCAAGTTGGCTATAGTCATTATCTCCCCAAGTGTAGACCTCTCCATCATCGGTCAATGCAATCGTATGATCCGAACCGCAAGCAACATCTACGAAAACCGCATCTGTAATCCCCGTTACTTCAGCTGGCACCCAAACTTCTGCTCCAATGCCTCCAATACCGAGCTGCCCGCTGGTATCATTTCCCCATGTGTATAGGTGCCCGTTGACTATTGCAGCGCTGTGCACCTCACCAGCGGCAATATCCGAGGCAAAGGTTATTCCAGATACGACAACTGGTTCGTTGGTGTCTTCGTCAGAATCGTTCCCAAGCTGCCCACTGCTGTTATACCCGGTAGACAGAAGCGTTCCATCCTCATCAATTGCTAGAGTATGCCCGTCACCGCCAGTTATCATAATAATTGAGGAGCCGCCACCAGCCTCAGTTCCCACGAAATCGGCAGATGTAGTGGCCCCAGTTACGACTCTTTGGGTGGGCGTATACGTATAACCTGGTTTAGAAGGAATAATAGTATTTTCGTCCGCAAGTCCTAACAGGGAGTAATGACCACCTGCATCCGAGGTAGTAGTTATCCCTTTCCCAAGCACAGTCAGCGTCACACCGCTTATTCCAGCCCCGGTGATTGTGCCTGAGACGTTATATGTCTCTTCAACCTCGGAGCATAAGAAGTCGATAGTCGTCGACGGGCCATTTACCGTCCTCTCCGATGGAGTGAATTCATACCCTTCTTTCTGAGGCACGATCTTCTTCGTTCCTACAAGATTTCCAATCGCAAATTCTCCGTCTGCGTCGCTTAATACAAATGTTGCGGTACCGAAGACGTGAACCTCAACATCCTCAACATCTGTCCCTGTTATAGTCCCTGATATTTGATAAGGTTTCGATGAACAGCCAGCGGTTAATATAATCGTTGCTAGGATCAATATTGCTGCGTTTCTAATGACCTTCATCGCATGCAACGACATCCGTCTCGCCACCCTTCATGCTAGTTTGCGGTTCCGATAACAACTACTTGGGAATATCCTTCTGTCAAATTTTCCTAATTCCTGCAAAATTGATTCTTCGAATTGCTTTTGTATGCCTTTACACTACCCTTAGAGCCGGAACGCTAATCGTATTTCGACTGCTATTGCGTTTTTGAAGACTAGCAAAGATCCTAGCCAAAACCTGTACCGGCGGCGTTCCAATCCCAAAACGAAATGAACTGCCGCCACTTGCTCGAAAACGACTTTCCCACCCAACAGCCGATATTTTGCCCATCCGCACTTAGGTTACCCATTGTTCCACTAAGGGCGAAAATCAAAGACAAAACCGCCAGCAAATAAACACTGGCGGTAATGACTTCATTATGCCAAAGGTGGGCCCCAACTACTTCACAATCCCATCTTACTGCGAAGATAGTAGCTTATCTTGGCTTCATTCCATCCGGAAAATTGGTGTTATTGCCGACTCTTCCACCCATCATACTACCAAGGTCGGACAATTTTAGATTCCCTGCAGGTATAAGCTTATCTGCGCTTTGATTCTGCGCTTCTGTAGTAGAAGGAATTGAGCCGTCAAGCTGACCCTGAACGCTTTGGGCGCGAAGATCGCCAAGGATGTTAAATGCCAAGATGGCTTTTTTGTACTCCTCATATGAGCAAAACGCGGTGGCGTCATTCTTTACGTAATCCGAAATCCTGGCATCTAGTGCGCTAATCTTCTCCTCGAACTTGCCATTTGCAAAATAGTCGTCGATCAACTGCTGCATATAGCTGTGATACTTCTCTAGATACCCCTCATTTGCGAATAGCTTATCGATCAATGGCCTGCTTGCCATCTCAACTCCGCTTAGCGGCGTATCAATCGGGAAGTTCACCACTGAGGTTGCGCTGCCGCTTTGAAAACCGCCCCAGGCGAGGTTGTAATCCCAAGGCAGAATGGTAATCTGGCCCTCTCGCTCATATATGTAGTAGTTCTGCGCCATGCTTGAGCTGTAGCTGTCTAAATTCACAACAATGGTATGCGCCGCCAGATAGCGCAGGATCTGGTCAATGTCGAAATACTTCTCTAGTTCTTCGCCCTCGGAAAGCGCCTCTAGCGCTTGTACAACCCTCTGAAAATCGCTATCCGTTCCTTTGCCTACCACATTATCGAATATGGCTCTATAGCTTTCGACATCGTCATTCGTGTACTCTAGGCTTCCGCCCGAGCTACCACGTCCGCCTATACCCCCGAAATTCCTGTCCATTCCTCCTATTTCGCCGCGCATCTGCGGCACAAATGCACTTCCATCTGCATTAACCGGGGGTGTGAAGTTTGCCCAGGTGCTCCCGGCCGGGGATGAGGTGTCTAGGTTTCCGACTATGCCTGGAGGAATTTGCTTCATTACCGGGACATTCTGTCCATCCGGCAAGGCAGGGGCATTTCCTAGAAGCTGCCCCGGCAGATTGCCTCCCTCGTTTCCGTTCATGCCCGAGATTTTTACATTATAAAGCATGCCTGACGTATCTTCGAAAACGCGCTGTTCATAGCTTTTGCTGTATCGCTCAACTGCCAGGTACAGGCCCCATTTCTCGCCGTTTACCTTTATGTCTGCATAGCCGAAATATGGTGCATCCACGCCGATTTCGCTCATCAATTCATAAGAGACATACTCTTTCATGTAGGTGCTGTCCCCGAGCATATTATTCATAACGAAGCTATCAAGTCCGAAGCAAGTCTGGCCTTTAACATATTCGTCAAATTGCAGCCTGAAACTATATCGATCGCTGTTAGAGGCCGCTACCTGCGTCAAGCTGGAGTTGCCCTTCGGGCGGATGCCGACATTTTGGAATTTCGTCCCATTCACAACCACGTCGACCATTATGTATTGCTCGTTTATGGCATTGTCGAGCATGCCTTGCCATACTGCTTCATCCGCGATGATCTCGATGGAGATGATATCCGTACCGAAGATCTTTGTCACATATTCCGGCTCCGAAGCGCTGCCGGCATTTGCCTCTCGGGCGGCTCCGACTACCGTAAAGGCAAGGCTCATTGCCAGGGCAACGGCAACAGCTATAGATAGAAACCTGATATTCTTCACGCCTTGTTTCATGTTTCACCTCGAATTCTTTGTAAAGGGATTCAAATCAAGGAACGGATGAGAGCCTTGATTCGAGCTATGTTCAATCTGTTGTCCGAACCATAGATTCTCAGGCACGATCTATTACTAATGTCCTGTTTGCACCAATATTACCTAGCGAAGGTTACGGCTATGTTAACGCCATGTGACATTTGTGTTAATAAAAGCATCGTCTAGGACGTTGTCCGAGCTCAAAGCCTAGAACATTTAAGGTGCAGGTATGATAGCAATATAATGAAATCGGGTGTTTTCTACCGACTTGAAATCAAAAATGTGTTGACCATCAAGAAAACCGCCAGCTTAACTGGCGGCATTAGTAACGTATTAGGAAGCTCCGTCCTGCCTAATCTTCTCTCTTTGTATATATTGGTGCATTGCTTAGCCCCTAAAAGGAAATCTTTGAACTAACCCTCATTAACGTATACCCCACCCCCGGTTCGTACAGGGAATAATATGCCGAGTGCAGCTGCTTCTTAATTCAGTGGCCAGCATGAGCACATCAAGTAGAAAACGGGACCACATCGCCCCAACAGGTTCATTGAGATTTGGAATAAGGCGCCGAAGCAGATACGCTAATGACCGCTGTAGCCGTGAAATCTCCATAGCTTGCAGTCAAGGTCCCGGTGCCTTCCTTCTCGGCGACAAATAAGATGGAAATGCCGCCGCCGGAAGAAGGGAAAAGACGCCCAATGTCGCCTACGAGCTCCCAAGTAATATTATCGATATCCATATACTTTCCTATCTGGTCATACATGGTGACGTAGAACTGCGCGGTACCAGGAGTCCTCACTTCTCTAGAAGCAGGCGTTATAACGAATTCTGTTGGAATTTGCTCATATGGGGAGACAACTACCATAAATGAATTGCTAGCTTCTCCCTCGGAAGCAGTAATCCACCCTATCCCTCCCTTAGTAGCCTTAAAAGAAACTCGGCTATAGCAGACTATGTCTTCAAGCTCGGTGAACTCACCAAGTCCTTCGGTTACATTCCACTCAAGGTCTAACCATGCCTCCCGTCCGAATTGGTCAAATCCATATGCGCGGATATCACAGGATGAACCTACTTGTATTTCCAGCCTTTTCTCGGGATTCTTATTGACGCAGAAAATGCTTGTCGTGATAGGGAGATAGATATCGAAGTCCTTAACGTCCGTTAGGTTTCCTTTTATAGCAGTTACTCTATACCTGCCAGGTTCTACTGCCAAAACGTCTGCGGCATATCCTGTGCTATTAAGCAAAACCGCACATTCTCCCTCTAATGTCCAATCTGCAACTACCGGGTTAGTAGCGCCTGCCTGATTAAGGCCGAAAACTGTTAAGGTATCGATTTCACCCGGGTGGATAGGTCTGCCTAATCTCACTATTTCAATATCACTTAGCCCGCTTGAACAGCCATGCATCAATACCGCAAAAGCCAAAACAAGTAAAACTCGGGCAAGCCTCTTCATATTTCGGCCTCCTCTTGCAGGTCAAAGTTTTCCAACCAAAATAATGGTATGTCGCTCGTGGGTACTGCATTGGGCTCTACGTACTGGGCATCTCCCATTAGTATTCCCATAGATACGGCGTAAACAAAAATCATTTCTTCAGGCACACTGAAGTAGAGCTCCCCTCTTACCGTAGTCAGAGCCGGTATCGGCTCATTCCTTTTTATGCAGTATTCCGCTTCCGGGAAGATGCTGTCCGGGTATGAATACGCCCATCCATCTGTTGCAAGCACAACCAGGCTGAACCATGAATGCCAATCGGGGATTATATTGGGGCTCTCAGTGAGATTTGTAATGGATACATCAGCAGTGATCCACTTACAATTAGGTTGGTTTTCAATAATGATGCCCTTCCATGGGGATATATAGTCGGAGTAGTAGAGGCTATTTATACAAAAGGACCATGGTATCTGACTAGCACAACCTGCCATTCCGATCATTAAAAAAAGCAATAGCAAACAAGGTAGTACTCTTTTCACGAGTTTCCTCCCACTTTTACATCTATTAATGAACTGCCATCTGTTATCTAATTAGCCATAATATGCAATTAGAGGCATCGCAACCCTGTATTCAGCACAGAACCCACTAATCCTTCAGATGAAGTGCATTTTGTTATGTACATTGGTTCAGGAGCCCAGCATTATCGTTGCCTAATCCTGGCGATTAGCATTCATGACAAACAGAGGCAACCCGCCATTTTACTGCCGGTCAAAATACGATTCGCGAAATATAGAGACTATCTGCCCAGAAGGGCCTGTACTTCTTTCCTTTTATCCCAGAGCGCGCAGCCGCCCAGATGCTCGATCTCCATGGCCCCGCTAGACCTTAATGCGGCAAGGAAGGGCGATTTCAGAGCCTCTTTGAGCGACAGGTTCGATATGCTGCTGTCCGAGACCGGCGAGAACGGGCAGGGCTCCACGCCACCTGCCGGGTTGATATGTACGAACCCTCTACCTGCGGCGAGGCATCCTCCCATGGCCTCCTCGTCGCCGGGGAAACAGATGTGTATGCCACCCTGCTCCTTTTTGAGAACCGAAACTCTTTCGGCAAGATATTCCCTATCATTAGGCCCCGGCGCAAGCTCCATGCTTATGCCGTCCGCCGGCACATACTCCACATAAATAAATGCTCCCGCGCCCTTCTTACGGAGCATCCCTATGAAGCTGTCCGAAACAGCCTCATGGATGTTGTCGGCAGTCACCGTGATGCTGACTCCGAAGAATACGGCCTGCCCGGCTAGAAGCTTCATGGAGCCCATTATCCTGTCGTAGACGCCGTCTCCTCTTCTTGCGTCTGTAAGCTCCCTGCCGCCTTCAATGCTTATGATAGGCACCAAATTCCTGTGCTTCGCGAAGAAGCGGGCCTTTTCCTCATCCATCTTGCAGCCGTTGGTGAAGACGGGGAAAATTATGGACTTGTGCGAGGCGGCCTCTTCGATTATCTCCATGCGCTCCAGCGGCTCGCCGCCGGCAAGCAGTATGAAAGACACCCCGAGCTCCTCAGCCTCAGAGAAGAACTTTCCCCATGTACCGGAAGGAAGCTCCTCATGACAGCTTTTGGCATTCACCGCAGCGTAGCAGCCGGCGCAGCCCAGATTGCACATCTTAGTAATGCTTGCGATCATGAACGGCGGCACATGCAGTCCGCCTGAAGCCTGTGCCTTCCTTTTTGCCTCCTGCGCCTCAAGCCCTCTGGACATGCGCGTGAAGTCCACGATAAGCCCCGGCTTCCTGGCCACCATCTTCAAAGCGTCTGACGCAAGGGACCTAATCCCCTCGTCAAGAAACGCCCTCAGCTCAATTTCGCCATCTATCCTGCCAGATTCCATAACCCGACCGCCTTCCTGCAAAGAACTTGACGCACGAAATATATTACTCGTGCAATGCTCTTGATGTGAATAGGATTCAGCAGTCCAGGGCAACTATTTTTTTGAGGACAAGCCTGCCGGTGCAGGACTGAAGAACACAGCAGAAGATGGTATGCTTGAAACAACGCATTTTTGAGCAAAGGGAGCGTGGCGTTTTGCGATACGATTTCGACAAAGTCCCTGACAGGAGGGGCACGTGCTCTATAAAATGGTCGGATGAGATCATGGATGAGATCAACGGCAAGAAGGGCTTGTTGCCCTTCTGGGTTGCCGATATGGACTTCCCCTGCCCGCAGCCCGTAATCGATGCCGTAATCGAGGAAGCCCGCTGCGGAGTCTACGGCTACAGCTGCATGACCGAAGGCTATAAGAGGGCTTTCCTGGAATGGAACCTCAGAAGGCACGGCTGGCAGGTCGAGGAGGGCTGGTTGGTATTCTCCCCAGGCGTGGTAATCGCCCTCAATGCCGCCGTCCAGGAGTTCACCTCGCCCGGCGACAAGGTAATCGTTCAATCTCCTGTCTATCACCCCTTCTTCCACTCGATAGAGAACAACGGAAGGCATGTGCTCGAAAACAAGCTGATAGAGGGGGCTGACGGGGACTATTCGATGGATTTCGAAGACCTGGAACAAAAGGCGTCTGACCCGGACGCCAAGGTTATATTCCTCTGCAGCCCGCATAACCCCGTCGGAAGAGTATGGAGGGAGGACGAGCTTACGCGCTTCGGCGAGATATGCGTTAAGCACGGTCTGATCATCGTAGCCGATGAGATCCATTCGGACCTCATCTATTCAGGACATAAGCATGTCCCGTTCGCAAAGCTCTCCGGGGATTTTGCCGCATGCTCCATTACTTGCACCGCCCCCAGCAAGACTTTCAACCTTGCAGGGCTGCAGGTATCCAACATCATCGTGCAGGATCCCGAGCTGCGGTCCCGCCTTGAGAGAAGGCTCGAATCAAACGGCATATCCGAACCCAACTTCTTCGGAGTAGCTGCAGCAGGCGCCGCCTATGCGCAAGGTGAGGAGTGGCTTGGTCAGGTCTTAAGCTATCTTGAGGGCAATGCCGATTTCATAGGAGATTTCCTAAAGGCCAGGCTGCCCCAGATACATTACAGAAAACCGGAGGGCACATATCTCGCCTGGCTGGATTTCAGGGCACTTAACCTCGATAAGGACGGCCTTAAGGAACTACTCGCGGATAGGGCAGGCCTTGCGCTGAACCAGGGCTTCATATTCGGCAGCTCCGGCGATGGGTTCGCGAGGTTGAATTTCGCCTGTCCCAGGGCTCTTTTAAAGGAGGGGCTGGAGCGTATCGAGATGGCCATAAAGGCTTAATTGACGTATTATCTCCCAAAATAATCCTCGATCATTTACGCAAATTCGATTTTCTCGCGCAAATCTGCCACCAAATTGAAGGATTCCCGCTCTAAGGGTTGAATTAGTGATTAGATAATGCGATCCGCCATAGTCTTTTTGAGGCGGGGAGCCTTCAATTTTTCGATAAAACGGCCTGAAAGGGGTGATTGAATGGAGTTATACTATGTAACCGTTACTGCTCAGAAAACGGGCGAGCACGAGGTGCACAACTGGAATTGCTCCAGCATGCCCGGAGTAAACAATCGCGCGGTAGTCGGCAGTTTTGACAACTGCAAAGACGCCCTCAAGGCGGCAAAGAAGATATTCCCGCAAGTGGACGGCTGTGCGAGATGCTGCCCTGAGTGCAACAAGAAGTAGACTCACAAATCCCGACAATGGAATCGGTAAGGCAGCCTTAACGGCTGCCTTACCACTATTTGAACCCTCTTCAGGCCTACTTGGACTCGTACTTGGCCCTTCCCTCTTCATATGCGTCCCCGCCGTATATGTCGTTGACCACGATAAGGGGGAAATCCTCGACATACAATTTTCTGATCGCCTCGGTGCCGAGATCCTCGTATGCCACAAGCTCCGCCGACTTAACGCAGTTTGAAGCAAGTGCGCCTGCTCCGCCAAGGCCTGCGAAATAGACGGCTTTGTACTTCGCCATCGCGGCCTTCACATCTTTCGACCGCTTGCCCTTGCCTATCATACCGTTTGCGCCAAGCTCCATCAGCAAAGGCGCGTAAGCGTCCATCCTTCCGCTAGTGGTAGGACCTGAGGATCCTATCACCCTGCCAGGTTTAGGCGGGGTCGGGCCGACGTAGAATATCGTCGCGCCTTTGATGTCGAAAGGCAGCTCCTTGCCCTCTTTGGCCAATGCTACCAGCCTCTTGTGCGCAGCGTCGCGTGCAGTGTAGATGTAGCCTGAAAGCAGAACGTCGTCGCCTGCCCTCAAATCCGCAATTGTTTCATCTGTCAGGGGGGTGCTTATCCTCTTCATCATTCCCATGCCCCCTATATTTCTGCCGACTCGTGCGGCGATACGTGGCAGTTAAGGTTCACGGCTACTGGCAGGCTCGCTATGTGGCATGCGTAGGTCTCGATGTGGACTGCAAGCGCAGTTGTTGTGCCGCCGAAGCCCTGCGGGCCTATGCCAAGCCTGTTTATTGCGGCAAGCAGCTCTTCTTCCATCGCGGCATACCGCGGGTCCTCATTATGGCTTCCCATCGGCCTCATAAGCGCCTTCTTGGCCAAAAGGTTCACAAGGTCGAAGCTTCCGCCGATCCCTATTCCCACGACTAAAGGAGGGCAGGCGTTGGGCCCCGCCTTCTCCACGGTGTCCAGCACGAACTTCTTTACGCCCTCGGCACCGTCTGCCGGCTTTAGCATCAAAGTCGCGCTCATGTTCTCCGCCCCGCCGCCTTTCGGCGCCACGGTAATCTTTAGCCTGCTGCCGGGCACTATACTCGTATGAATTATCGCCGGAGTGTTGTCCCCGGTGTTCTTCCTGTCGATAAGGGGGTCGAACACCGCGGATTTTCTCAGGTAGCCCTTCTCGTAGCCACGCCGCACGCCTTCGTTTATTGCCGCCTCGAAGCCCCCGTTAGTGATGTGGACATCCTGGCCCATCTCGACGATGACTATGGCAAGGCCCGTATCCTGGCATGCCGGAACTTGCTCCCTGCGGGCTAGCCTGTGGTTTTCCAGCAGTCTGCCCAATATTTGCCTTCCTAGCGGGGACTTCTCCCCCTCCATCGCCTTTTCTATGGTCTTGAGGTTCAATTCGGGCAGGTTGCAGTTGGCGCTTACGCAAAGCTTCTCGACAGCGTTCGTAACGAGGCTTGCGTCTATCTCCCTGATCATCTGAATGCCCCTTTCATCGGCCTAAAGCTCGGGGGCCGGCGCAATTATCCCGTTGTCCATGGCAAGCTTTGTAGCCTTCCTGGATCTTAATATAAGCTCGGTGGCAGATTTGATGAGCTCCTCGCGCGTGAGCTTTAGCTTGGCTACGCCCTGTTCGATGGCCTTAAGGCCGACTGCCGCCGCCTCTAGAGGATAGACTTCCCACTCCTCCATCGAAGGGATTATGTAGTCATCGCTCAGGCCCTTTTCCTCGGCGAATTTGGCAAGCTCCATTGCGGCAGCTATGCACATCTCATCCGTTATGGCAGTCGCCCTAACGTCAAGAGCCCCTCTGAAGATCGCGGGGAAGCCCAAAGAGTTGTTGACCTGGTTGGGGAAGTCGGAGCGGCCGGTAGCTACTACCCTTGCGCCCGCCTCCTTGGCAATCCACGGCCATATCTCGGGCACCGGGTTTGCGCAAACGAAGACTATGGCGTCCTTCGCCATACCCTGTATCCACTCTTTCTTAATGACATCTGGGCCCGACTGAGAAAGCGCAACCAACACGTCAGCGCCCCTCATTGCGTCCGCTACGTCGCCCACAAGGCCTTTTGCGTTCGTCTTCTCGCAGATCTCCCACTTCTCCTTGGCCTTGTCCTTCAGCTCGGTGCGGCCCTTGTGCAAAGTACCCTTCGTATCGCACATGATGATGTTGCCGGGCGTCGCCCCAGCCTTCATTATCATTCGGGCCGTGCAGATATTGGCAGCTCCTGCGCCTACCAGGGCGATCTTCGCCTCCGAGAACTTCTTGCCAACAAGCTTCAGCGCGTTTACGAGGCCCGCCACAGTCACTGCGGCCGTGCCCTGCTGGTCATCGTGCCAAACAGGTATGCGGCACTCGGCTCTTAGCCTTTCAAGCAGGTAGAAGCACTTGGGCTGTTCGAAATCCTCCAGGTTTATGCCGCCGAAAGAGGGCTGAAGCCATTTCACGGCGTTGATTATCTCCTCTGGGTCCTTGGTATCAAGGCAGATGGGGAATGCGTCGACACCGCCGAGGTATTTGAAAAGCATAGCTTTGCCCTCCATTACGGGCAATCCTGCCTCGGGCCCGATGTCACCAAGGCCCAGGACCCTCGTGCCGTCAGACACAACGGCCACCGTATTCCATTTGAGGGTGTGTTCGTAGGCGAGGTCCCTGTCCGCCTGTATGGCCTTGCAGGGAGCAGCCACTCCGGGGGTGTACCAGATCGAAAAGTCGCTCATATCCCTTACTACGGCCTTTGGAGTAATCTCGATCTTGCCGCGGTAAAAGGGGTGCATCTTCATTGCGTCGGCGGAGGGCTTCGTAGCCTTGGAAATCAGTTCCTTTGTCTTCTCATCCATCTGCTTTTGCTCCTTCTCAACCTGATTCGGCGTTTGTCTGCATTAAGCGCCGTTGCCGTCGATTTCCCTGTTTCCAAATTCCAAATACTCGAAGAACCTCAGCGGCCCTGCCAGCCCATCTGGAACAGCTCCCTTATCTGGGCCTTTGTCGGCTGCCTGGGGTTCATGTCCACCTGTCTTCTGTGGTTGAAGGCGTGCTCCGAAAGCCCGTCCAGGGCAGTTTCAGGCACTCCCAGCTCTTTCAATGATGCCGGCATCCCCCTGCATAAGTGACTATTGCCCGAACAAGCGCAAATAGGCGGACCAAATTCTATCAAGGTTATTATAACCCAGGAGAAGGCACTTTGCCTTTACCGCAGTGGCCTGTTATAGGAGTTGGGGGCAATAGCGTCGAAATAAACACAATGAAAAGATATTGTATGTTTCTCACGCAATAGCTTGATATGGGGGTGCCTGAATGAAGGAAATCGATGTCCTATGCATGGGGGAGCTTCTTATAGACTTCGTGGCATCCGAGCCGGGGCTGGACGTAAGCGAAGCTTCGGCATTTATTAAAAACCCGGGAGGGGCGCCCGCAAATGTCGCAGTCGGCTTGTCGCGCCTGGGCCGCAGGGCAGCCTTCGCGGGAAAAGTAGGGGACGATCCCTTTGGGCATTACCTTGCAGGCGTGCTTGAGGAAAACGGCGTTGATATCAGGGGCGTCGTATACAATTCCAGGGCCAGGACGGCCCTCGCCTTCGTCTCTTTGGGGCCTCAAGGCGAGCGCAGCTTCTCCTTCTACAGGAATCCAAGCGCCGATATGCTTCTGCACGAACAGGAGCTCGATTCCGATCTGCTCGAGAGCTGCCGGGTTTTCGAGCACGGCTCTATCTCCCTGATATCCGAACCGTCCCGGTCCGCAACCTACGCAGCTATTGCCAAAGCCTCTTCTGCAGGGGCTTTGATATGTTTTGATCCCAACTTGAGGCCGGACCTGTGGCCTGACATGGCACATGCGAGGAAGACCATCTTCGACGCGGCGGGCCGCTCGGACATTATCAAGATCGGTGAGGACGAACTTATCAGGATTACGGAGGCCGAGACCCCGGAATCGGGAATAAACCGTCTCAGGCGCCACGCGAAACCGGACTGTGCCATAGTGCTCACCATGGGCGAGCGGGGATGCAGGCTCTATTACAAGGAGCTGACAGTATCTGAAGGCGGCTTCGGGGTGGATCCAGTCGATACTACCGGCGCCGGGGACGGCTTCGTAGCTGGACTTCTCGCTTCAATCCTGGATGATGCAGGAGGGCTGGCCCTCAAAGATTTCCTCGAAGGCCTGGACGAGGCAGGATGGCGCAAGATACTTAAGCGGGCAAACGCGGTAGGCGCCATTTGCACTACGAAGAAAGGCGCAATACCTTCGCTACCAACAACGGAGGAGCTATTCGTGTTCATGTCCCAGCAAGGATTATAGATGAAAGGATTCTCGGCAGTATGAGGCGCCGGTCCCATAAAGGATCCGGCGCCTTGGCCAACTAAATGACCAATTTTCACTTATAGATCGCCGCTTTTAGCGCTTAGTCAAACATAAGCTCCCTGGGCTGCCTTGTTATTATCTCGGCGCCCGTTTCGGTAAGGATTACGTCGTCCTCGATCCTTATACCGCCGACGCCGGGAATATATACTCCAGGTTCGATGGTAAATGCCATGCCGGGCAGAAGGGCTTTCCTGTTTCCGGCAACTATATATGGCTCCTCATGGACTTCCAGACCCAGGCCGTGCCCCGTTCTGTGTATGAACAGGCTGCCGAAGCCGGCTTTCGTTATCACTTCCCTGCAGATTGCGTCAAGTTCCTCGGCCTTCATCCCCGGCTTTACCGCTTCCCTGCCGGCCTTGTTCGCCTTATAAACAGCCATGTAGGCAGCTATCAGCCCATCGGAGGGTTTCCCTGCTGCAATAGTCCTTGTAATGTCCCCGAAGTAGCCTTTGAAACCGGCGCCTATGTCGCAGATTACAAGTTCCCCCTCCAGTATCACTCTGCTTGAGGTGTTGCCGTGCGGGAGGGCGGCGTTTGGCCCGGACAGGACGCTGTTGAAAGGCACGGAATCGGCGCCTGCCGCCATCATGGCCTTTTCTATCTGCTCTGCTACGTAATTCTCGCTGACGCCAGGCCTTATCGAGTCCCTAGCTGCCTCTATCCCCCTGTCTACTATCTCGGCCGCCCTTTTCAGGTGGGCAATCTCCTGGGAGTCCTTCACCGAACGCATGTCCATCATGGCGGAATCAAGGTCTGCTGTGTCGATTGGCCCCAATGCCTGCTTTATCAGCTCATACTCCTTCAGCCTCATATGAAGGAACTCCGCACCGATGGCAAGCCGTTTTTTGTCAGATGCCGCGGAAAATCCGAATGCGGCTTTCACGGCGCCCACAGGGCCATCCTGGTCAGAGTATGCGAATATGGCGGCCTTGTTGCCCGCCGTTGCTCCTTTTACCTTCTCCTCCTCCAGCATGGGAAGGGCGAAAGAAATCTCCTGAGGTCCTCCCAGCACCATCATGAAGGTCCTTTCATGGGGCTCTATTTCGAGTCCCGTCAGGTACTTCAGATTGGGCCCCGGGGAGATGGCTAGGCGTTCTGCAGAAAGGCCCGGCATAAGTGACAACAGCTTATTTATCCTGTTCTTGTCCATTTGAATGTCCTCCGGAGAGATTACTTGCCTATCTTCAGAAGCTCATCTGTAAAGGATGTCCGATACAGCCAGCTCTGCACCGGGCATGCCCACTTCCATCTTCGGTATCCTGTCCGTTGCCGTTATGATCTCATTGGAGGCCATACCTATGATTACCGTATCCTCGACTTTGAAGCCTGCAAGCGTCGGGTTCCACGCATATGCCTGCCCCTGCTCTACTTTAAAGCTCAGCCCGGGCGACGCCTTGAGCTCCCTTGCGCTGTAGCCGATCGGCCCTCCCTGGTGGAGGCTCTTCCACTCATCTCGGTAGCCCTCCGCCTCGTAGTCCGCCGCGAGGTCCGCAAATACATCCTTGAGGTCGGCCCCCGGCCTCGTCCTGGAAACCAGCCTCGCGAATATCCTGTTTAGAATCGCCTGCTTTGAAAGCAGCCCCTCGTCCTTGCCGCCGAAATGCACAAATCTCGTAAGGCCTGCGAAAAGCCCGTCCTTCCTTCCCACAAGGGAAAGCATCGCAAGCCTTTCAAGCCGCCTTCCAGTGGGCATCGGATGCCTGTAAAGGCTTATCCTCTCATCGGCTGCGGCCAGCACAACATTGCACTCGACTCCCAGAGAAAACGCCTTCCCTGCCATAAGGCCTGCGATCTCGTGCTCGCTCATGCCCGGCTCGCACTTGAAGCAGCCCTCCTCGACGGCCTCGGCTACTGCTTTTCCAAGCTTGCGCATTGTGGCCAGCTCCCTCTCGTCCAGGGCCGCCCTTAAAGGCATGATGAGCGGTTCCAGCTCGCCGTCTGTTGCAAGGTCGGGTCCGAAAAGCCTTTCGACCGAAGCTGCCTCTTCAGACTTCCTGTACCATTCGAACTCGATGAGCTCTGCTCCGGATGGCCTGAACTCTTCGGCCAGTAGCCTGCCGCTTTCCACTTTGTCAGTAAGCAGATACAGCTTGCCTTGGGCAAATATGAGGCTTGCGACCGACGCGGAGCCCAGAAGGCCCACATGCGGACGGCCCGCCCAGAAGCCAGGAGATGTTCTTCCCCTGCTTCAGCCAGATTCCGCTCTTTTCGCTATCTTCCGTTATCCGGGCTAGCCCAGCAAGCTTTTTCGCTAGACAAGGGTCCTCTGAGAACTGCAGATTCAACTTCCAGCCTCCTCGATTCCGAAAAGTCGCGTGGCATTGCCGTGTATAAGCTCAAGCCAGTCCCTCTTGATCTCAAAAGGCTCCACTCGCCTGCCGCTTCTCGCCATGTCCTTATATTTCTCCGACAGAACGGAGGCTACGACCTTCCTGGAATGATCCCATTTGTAGATGAGCTGGTCGAGCACCCTCGCGTCCGAATGTTGAGGGATGAAGCTGAGGCCAAGCAGTTCGAGCCTCATCTTGGTGATCTCTTTCACCAGGCTGGGGTTGTTCAGGAACCACCAGCAGCCGAATGGCGTGAGATTCGGGAATTTCCTGGCGGCGACGCAGAGCTCGTGCTGGTTCTCCCTTGAGAGCAGCGTAACCATAAAATTCATGCGAGGGTAGTCGCGGCACATAGAGGCCAAGGCCGAGACATCGAAAGATCCGATCCCGTCGCCTCCCAGCTCCATCTCAGGGTTTACCCCCCTCTTCACCCCTATCATGAGGGCGAGGGGCAGGCCTTTGTTCTCGCAGAAAGGGATTATCGCCTTTTGCAGCATCTCGGATCCGAACGACCCGTCCGCCAGGTTGAAGCTCGGAGGAAGCGAAACTGCCGCATACAAAGGGGAGATATAGCCTGCGCAGCCGTCAAGGAATCGCAGCACTTCGCCGTATCTGATGCTGTCCCTTCCGCTTCCCGGGCTGTAACCTTCCTTTGTCATCTTCAAAAGGGCTTTTTCGGGGGATGACACCAAATAGTCGACCCTGAGCGCCGATTTGAACCTTCTGTCGGACAGGAAAGAGGGCCCCCAGCAGGAAGTCTCCTGCTTGTCGAAAGGATCGTTGGTCATCACCGCAAAATCGATGTTCGCCTTCTCGAAGACCAAGCCCACATGCTCTTCTGCGGTAAGGCCATTGAAGAAGCCCCTGGCTTCTCCCAGATCCTTCGCCCCTGTGTCCAGCCCGAACGCCTTGAGCACGGTTATTACCCCGCGGCAAGCCTCGCTGATCGGGCTCCTTTCGACGAACAGCGTCCTCCAGACCTCATCGGCCTGCTCTGCCTTGCTCATGGAGAAGAATGCCTGGGGCTCCATCTTCCTGTACCGGAGCGCCTCGACGGGAAGGTAATGGTAAGTAAGAAGCTCGTCAATGCCTCTTAGCAGCAAGTCCTTGTGCCCGGGCGGGAAAAGATGGGTATGTATGTCTACTGCCGGAGTGCTGGCCATCGCGGCTTTTATGGCGTCGTCGATGAGCCGCTCGACACCACCGTCTGACAGGCCATGTTCGCCGGCGCCGGCGCTGCCCTTCGAAGCAAAACCGCCTACAGCGCCTTTTTCATTGTATCCGCCAGGCTTGCCCATGCACTTCGCCTCCTGTAAGCATCTTTACATACTTCGATATCGGATCTTGCCGACTCACATGCCCTCAAGGCGCCAAGCTTCGCAAAACATCATTAAGGCACGATTAGCATGGCTTTCTTTTCTCTAGAGGGAATAAACGGGCTTGCCCCCGACTATCGTCTTTAAGACTTTAAAATCGTCATCGAAAAGGACGATGTCCGCCATCTTGCCCTTCTCGATGCTTCCCAGCTGAGCTTCCATGCCGATCATGCGAGATGGAGTCAGGGATGCCATCCTCACAGCCTCAGGCACAGCTTGCCCCCGCGATTTTCACCATGTTGCCGACCATCTTGTTCATAAGGGATACGCTACCCGCAAAAGCGCTCCTGTCCTTAAGCCATGCCACGCCCTCATCCACTACCATGCTCACGCCCCCGGCAGAGCTGCCAAGGGGGTATTCCCCGTCGGGCATTCCGGCAGCCCTCATGGCGTCCGTCACAAGGGCCAGCTTGTCGGCCCCCTTGCATTTTAGGGCCAGTTTCAGGAGGGCTTCGGGAAGGTGCATGCCGTCCGCTATTACTTCAGCGGTTAGCCCGTCTAAAAGCAGGGCCGCCTCAACGGCGCCGGCGATCCTCCTCGCCCTCACCCTTTTGACCGTGGACATGGCAGAGTAAAGGTGCGTCATGTGGGTGTATCCCGCAGCCATTGCATCCTTTATCTCGTCGTATGTGGCGTCGGTGTGGCCAATCGCGGCGTATATGCCCCTTCTTGTTAGCTCTTTGGCAAGCTCAATCGCGCCTTGCAGCTCGGGGGCGACGGTGACTCTTTTAATCTCGGGGAAGGCCTCCAGTATCCTCATGTAATGATAAGGCCTCGGTCTCATAAGGAATCTCGGGTCCTGCGCGCCGGCCTGCGCCAATGACAGGTACGGGCCTTCCAGGTGCACTCCAAGCAACCTTGGTCCCGGAAGGTTGCTGGCTTTAGCTGCCCTGAAGGCATACAAGGCAGCTGTTAGATCCTCATCCGAGCTGGTGAGCGTGGTAGGGAGCATGGCCGTGGTGCCGCCAGCGGCATGGGCCGTACGCATTGTTTCGACGGCCTTGGCCCTGCCGTCCATAAGGTCTGAGCCCCCGCCCCCGTGTACGTGCAAGTCCACGAAGCCGGGCGATATGAATGCCCCGCCGGCTTCAATCACAGTTGCCGTCTTGGGGATGCTGCGCGAAGATTTCGGCTGCATGAATACGCCGTCGATTATCCCGGATCTTATGCTTAGGCCGCCGTCCGGCACTATCCTGTCCGGAAGGACCAGCCTTCCTCCGATTATGTATACAATTTCTGAACGCATGCTTTAACTGCTCCGTCCTTTCGGGTGGGAATGGTGGGCAATTGATGTTATGTTCTACCGGAAGAGCCAATCGTCCTTCAAGGCTACGAAAACTGATATACGAAAGCTGAGACGCCGGATTATTCCATCCTGGCGGTCTTCAAGCCTTCATATGCCTCCATGACCAGCCTTATATCACCGGTAAGCGCCTGTATCTGGGCCATATTTATGAATACCCAGAACGGGGCTTTGCCAGTCGCGGCCGACTTCCTGAACCACTCGAGGGCGGCATCCCCGTCTCCGTCTCTTAGGGCGATGTTGCCGTTGGCGCCGTATTGCATCGCCTTGTCCTTGCAGATGAATATAGTGGGATATGTCGCTCTTATTGAAAGGCCTGCTTTTATCGCGGTATGCCAGGACGCTGCGTTCTGCCTGTGGCAGTCCCAGCCGATTTTCGCATACCCTCTTGAGCGTGCAAGCTTTATCAATGCAGATGTCATGGCCAGAGCCAGGCCCTTATGCCTGTGCTCGTTGCGAACTTCGATTCCTATCTCGCAACCTGCCGAGCAGTTGTATTCGGACAGGCACCAGCCGGCAAGCTCGCGCCCTTTGACAGCGCATATCCCGAAACCTTTGGCCAGGAAATCGTCTACAGAGGGCCTTTCGGAGCACATCTCCTGCTTCAGTTCCTCAGTATTGCCCAGCCCTTCGTCCAATAGCCCTTGGCTTACTTCCCTCAGCTCATAGCCGATCGGTACGGGGGCGTCGGTATAAGGCTCCTCCGACTTCAATGAGTAGCGGTCGCGCCACTCGAAAGCTGGCTGTTGCTGGCCTAATGCGTCCTTCATGAGCCTCAGGAAAGCTATATCGGGGCAGAAAATGCTCATGATGTCGAAGTCCGTCCCTCGCTTGGACCTGATCTCATATTCGATGAAGTCCACCGCGTCTTTTGCAGTTCTCGCATCCCGCCTGCCGGACGGCGGCTGAATAAAGAGCTTGTAGTTGAAACGCGCAGCGTAGATGGGATCTTTTGCAGAGCTTGCGTAAATGCTGCAGTCTGCAAGCCCCTCATGAAGAGCTTTGAAGCGCATAAAGCCCGGAAATTCCAAGGCTGCCGCGATCCTTTTCTTGTCGGAACTGTCCTTGATTTCTGGCAAAGGCATCCCTCCGATTCTTGAAGCTCTGACGGATATGATAATTTTACACCATATGCCCGATATCGGCCTCATGGCGGCCTTTTTAGGACTCTGAGGGGCATGGGTCCGGTCGGTTGGCATTTGTTTATATTCATGAACTATTATATATTCAAGAGGCTTTACGTGCTTGGAGGACAACATGGACAGACGATGGTTATTTGTCTTTCTAACTTATCATGCTCTTATGTTTCTCGGGTTATGCCGCATGCAGCGGTTATGTTCAGTGGTCCGCCCCTTTTGAGGACGTCGGGCCTTTCCTTGTGCTTCCGGGAGGAAACCCTGCCCTTGCTGCTGGGAATCGCGTCGTCGTGCTCAACGATGACGGAAGCATTAGATGGGAATGGCGGCGCAGGATGAAGTGAAGTATCTTGCTGCCGATTCGGACGGAGCGCTTTTTGCGGCGTCGGGAGAAAAGCTGGTCAAGCTGGGCAAAGACGGCGAGGCTATTTGGGAGTTCGAGTCGTTCGGGGACATTACGGCGCTTGCCGTCATTGAAGGCAACGCCTATGTCGGCTGGGAGCACGGACTTTTCGCACTTGACGAGGAAGGGGACCTGTCTTGGGAATATCAGGCTCCTGAAGATTGCTGATTCGTCACATTCACGGGGCCGGCCTGGTCCCTTGTAAACCTCGGAAATCATAAATGCATAGTGGTCTTTGAAAGATTCTATTTCCGGCCGGACGTAGGCGACGGGATAGACATCTTCAATATGTTCGACATCAGAAACGGGGATCCGGTTGGCCAATTCAAGGCGGTAGAGCCTTTCGATATCAGGCTCATCGAGCCGATAAGCGAAGACAAAATCCTTGTAGTCGCCGATTTCTACGGCACCGTTCTCTGGAACACAAGAGATAAATACGTCTACGAATGGGGTATTAAAGGCAATCATCCCGAATACGTATGTCCCGGCCCTGCGGGTATGGCATTGTTAATTGAAGATGAAGGCAGCCTGATTACTTCATTGGATACGGAGGACGGAAAGGTAATAAGGAGCATCACCTCGCCAGTCAAAGTCGTAGGCAGGCCCGTATTCGATGGTTCGCGCTATTTGGTCCCGGTTCACAATGGCATCCTTGCGCTGGACAGCGATTTGAAGATCGCCGCTTTCTACGCAATAGCCGGGGGTTTGAAAGAGGCTCGCTTGATCTTCAAGGGAGGCTTCACCTACCTTTGCGGCCCGGACGGGATAATGAAGCTCAGGCTCGATTAGCAAGGTAAAGGTCCCCCTGCAAGCGATGACCGCTAACAGGAGGACCTTGATTTTATTCCTTATAGGCTACTTCTTGTAGGATCTCAGCGACATCGCTATCGCCTGTTCCCTTGTCGCCATTCCATAACCCGATGCCTTCTGGGCCGTTGTCGTTGCCTTAGGCATAAATCTGCCCTGCACATCTCCCAGTATTATGCCTATCTTGGACATGTACTTAGTGGCTTCGACTGCGAAGCCCGATATATCAAGCTGGTCGGCGAAGTCCTTGACCCCTTCTATGCTGTAATCGCCCTCGGGCTTCATAGCCTTGAGCGCCCTGAACAGCATAGTGGCGCATTGCTCGCGGTTAATGAGCACATCGGGCGAGAATTCCGTAGGTGAGGTGCCCTTGGTTATCCCGAGGTTGGCAGCTTTAAGCACCTGCGGATTCACCGTATCGATGAATGGGTTGGGCTCCATAGGGGTGCTTGCCAGGCCTGTAGTCTTCTCGTAAAGCAGCACGGCAAGCTCTGCGAACTCCTCCCTTGTGATGGGCTTCGTCATGTCCGCGCCCTTCAGGATTTCAGGGATGAGCCCAAGCTGATCAGCTTCAGTCAGCTCTGTGGTCGCCCACTTCGAAGCCCCGCTCCATGCCGGCATGTTCTGTGAATATATGTTCGAGAACGGGCTGTATATTATGTCAGAGCGGCCGGCCTGAGGGTATTTCCTCAGATCGTTCAGAACATAGCGGATCTTTATCTCATAGCCTTCCTCTTCGTAGTTCTGCTTGGTTTTGTCGAAGTAGTCATCTACGCCGATAAGGATGAACTCATAAAGGTATGATGAGTGGATCAGCTTGAAGTCCTTCTCGCCCGCCCTTCTCATCCATACCTCCATGTTCACACCGGTCCCCGTCATGGCGTTTAGATCCTGCACCGGCCCGGGTATCCTGTCGGTCATTACCCTGAGGAAGGGCATCCCGGCGGTGTTCTTCTCTACCGTGGCCGTGGTCAAGGTTGGCGCGTATTTTATCAGCTCATCAGGGTTCGAAACCACGTCTTTTGCGTATATAAAAGTCTCGGACCAGTCAGAATATGTGTAAGTTTTATACCCATCCAGCGTTGCTACAAACCGCACCCTGAATGAAAGCCTTTCCGCCGGGAAATCCCAACCCGAATTCTTCACCCCTTGAAGAGCAGTGGCATCGGCCTTAAACATATTTGAAAGGCTTGCCCTGTCCTGAGAGATGTAAGTCTCGTCCTTGATGTAGTTGACACCCATTGCGTTTGACATGCCGAACTGGGCCGTATCCCATTCGCTTGTATGGTGCCACTCCCCATTCCCCATCTTGTAGTCTATCTGGATCTTCAGGGGGATTTTTGAAGCGGAGCTTTCTGCGATCGCGCGCAGGTCGTCGGGTATGCTAATTGTGAAAACGAAATAATCGTTTTGGTAGTGTTTCACCCCGAAGTGGGCAGGCCCGCTTATCGAAGCAGGTTCGATCGCGGATGCGAAGGAAGCGAGGCCCATAACTAAGGCGAAGCGCTAAAATGCAGACCAGAAATCTCGATTTCATATCTTTCCCTCCTTAACAGGATTGGAACATCTCTGCTGTTCGAAATTGATTTGGGATATTTGGAATTTCGAGAGGGCATGCCAGATTCAAGAATTACCTAGTCAGGCGGATATTTCGCTTAATGCAAATGTAGTAGCTGCAACAAAGAATGTCAATCTGCCATACGTGCCCTCAAATCGTATTTTGCCTTCTGTTTTCTGAATTCCTTGCTTGCATGGTTTATAAAGCCCTATTGAAAGCCGGCGTCTGCCCTCAGATTTTCCGAGCTTTATGGCAATCTCGCAGGTTTCCCCACTTTTCCCCCTTTTGGTATATCACTGTAAATTCAGTTATACCCATATTCATTGTGCTGAAAAATGAGCAATGTGAACATACAGGATAACCGCCGGCCCTATTGAATAACTAATGGTGCAAAGCCGACTGAGGGGAGGTGAAATGGTACAGCATGAAGAGGTTGTCCTTGCTTTTAGCGCTCATCCTTGCACTTATCCTCTCCTTTGAAGGTTATTCGCAGGCTTCAGACTGGAAGCTAACAGAAACATCCCTGGCAGAATACAAGAAACTAAGCACCCCGGAGAAGGAAATCGCGACGAAATGGCTCTCTACGCTTCCCGACAAGGAGTACAAGGAGAGCTTCAGCCAGCTGGTCATGGGATTGGTCCTCTGGTCCTACAAGGAACAGATCATATTCCTCGACTACGAGTTCGTGAAGCTCTTCCAGACCAAGGGGAAGATCGTGGACATCTACACGTTCCAGGCAGGTGAGGCAAGAGCCTCGCTAGAGATCTATCAGCCGCCGATAATCCCCGGCGACCTGTGAGCCTGCAATTTCTATGATTGGTGGGTCGCCAATCTAACCTATCCCGGGGCGAAACCCCTGAAATTCTGGTTCATATCCGACCTCGAAGCGGAGGCCACGCGAAGGGAAAACCTGGTTAAGAAATGATCCGAAAATATAAGGAGGTAGGGAACATGAAGTCCAAGAGCATTCTGGCGATTCTTGTGTCTTTCATCCTGGTTCTTGCCCTGACTCTGGGCGCATCAGCTTGCACCAGCATCATCGTCGGTAAGAAAGCTTCTACGACCGGCGAGGTCCTGCTTGGCCACAACGAGGACAACGGCGGCAGGCTCGTAATGCCCATCTATCTGGTGGATCACAAGGTCAATTCCCTGGGCGAGATGCTGCAGCTGGAAAACAACACTGCAAGGATCCCGCAGGCCGCCGAGACGGCCAGCTACTTCTGGAGCGAGACAAGGGCCGCGCTTCCGGGCGCTTCCTTCAGCGACTTCATGTACAACGAGTACGGCGTGGCCGTGGCTAGCGACAGCTGCGCATCTTCCAAGGTCGAGACGGCGATTGCCGAGCTCACCGACAATGGCATGGGCTATGCAATCAGGAAGATCGTAGGCGAGCGCGCCAGGACCGCCCGCGAGGGCGTTGAGCTGGCCGGTTGGCTAGTTGAGACCTTCGGTTACTTCGCGTCAGGCCGTTCCTATCAGATCGTCGACAAGAACGAGGGCTGGGTCTGCCAGGTCGCAATGGGCAAGAACTTCGTAGCCCAGAGGGTACCTGACGATGAGGTCATGGTAATCCCGAACCACTACATCACAAGGAAGATCGACTTCAACGACAAGGCCAATTTCATTTATTCCAAGGGCCTCGTAACTTATGCGATCGCCAAGGGCTGGTACAAGCCGGCCAAAGAGGGCGATTACAGCGACTTCGACTTCGCAAAGACCTATCAGAAGGAATCAAGCTTCAATGCCGCAAGCAACACCTTCAGGCACAGATATGCGCACAAGATATTGCACGGCTTGGACATACCTGCAGGTTCAGACCTGCCCTTCTCGGTTAAGCCTCTTCGCAAAGTCGGCCTCCAGGACATCATGAATGCCCTCAGCTATCATTACGAGGGTACAGCTGATGATCTTACCAACGGCTACAAGGACGGCTATCTGCACTTTACGACAATGAGGGTGCTCTGTGCATCCAGCACCCAGGAGAGCTATGCAATCCAGTTCAGGCAGGATCCGGACTTCACGGTAATGTGGAGATCCAGCGGACATCCCTGCACAAGCCCATACACCCCTTGGTACGGAGGGATCACCTCGATAATCGAGGAGTATGCCTTCATAGATCCCGAGCTCGGAAAGGCTACGCACTTCTCCGCCGCTTCGGATCGACTACAGCTACGATCCTTCGAGGGCGTGGTGGGCGTTCATAGATTTGCAGACACTCGTCAATTTCAACTACGCCACCGATGCCAAGCTGGTCAAAGAATGGAAGACGAACCTTCAGAACGAGTGGTTCGCCAACCAGAAGGCATTTGAAACACAGGCCATGGCGATGAGCAAGATTGACAAGGCTAAGGCTGCTGCGATGCTCACATCGTACACAAGGGACGCATCCTTGAGGGCCATGATCGGTGCAAGGCAGCTTTATAACACGCTGCTTCGCGCAAGCGTCGACATAGTAAACGAGACCATAGACCTTGACGAAGACCGAAGAGCCGGTAAAAGCGGTGCTGTTCGGATCTTCGACTCTGGATGTAACCAAGGTTGACACGCAGACCGCGGCACTCGGCGCCGATTACAGCAATCCTTCCTCATGGGCGAGGGCCCGCGAGTCAGTAGTGGGCGATGTAAACGGGGACGGCATTGCCGACCTTACGATCACCGTCCTCACGAAGGATATCAGATCGCTCACCCCCTGCCTGATGAACATATGGTTCAGCGCCAAATATGCAGGCGGACCCACGATCGCCACACAGGATACAGTAAGGGTAGTCAAGTCATACTAAACTGACTTTTCTGCTAACTAACTAAAGAGCCCGGGCCGATTGGTCCGGGCTCTTTCATTCAGATACTCCTCCCCCACTTACATTGCCTATATGCAAGCATGTATACAAAATACAATCAAACTGCCTGCAATTCCGAATGAAAGAAAAACCAATGAATATTTCTCTTTAGGCACTTTTAAGTGCAGGATTCGATATTGATTTAAGTAATTCTATATATAGGCGGCCACGAAGGCTGCAAAGTTGAGGAAAGGGAGGAAGCCAATGAAGAGATTATTGTATCTTCTAGTGGCATCGGTCGTATTGCTGGCATTATGCGCGCCTGCAGTATTCGCGGCCGATCCGGTCGTATCGCCTGAAGTGAAGGCGGTTTATGACAAACTGGCAAAAGATCCCAAGGTGACAGCAGCTGTCAAGTTCCTCGAAGCTGACCATCAGCAGAGAATCAAGTTCGTAAAAGACCTAGTAGTAATCGAAGCCCCGCCATTCCAAGAGGAGGTCCGCTCCAAGGCATACGCGGCGCTTCTCAAGCAAGAAGGCCTTTCGGACGTTACGATCGACGAGAAGTCCTGGAACTGCTGGGGCATATTGCCCGGCACGATAAAGGGCCCCGTCGTATTCGTAGATGCCCATCTTGACACCGTGTTCGAAGCCGGTACCGTCAAGGGCTTTACTGAAGATCCGGATGGGACCATCCATGCCCCGGGTATCGGTGACGATACATCGGCGCTTGGCGGCGTTCTTTCGATAATCAGGGCTTTCGTTAAGAACGGCATAAAGCCGGTATATGACATAGTATTCGTCGGGACAGTCGGCGAGGAGGGCCTAGGAGACCTGAGAGGTATGAAGGCTTTCCTTAATGAGAACCACCCGATAGGCAAGAGCGTAATCGCAGTAATCGACTTCGAAGGCGGCGGACCTGAGAGGATTACTTATCTTTGCACCGGCAGCCACAGATACTTCATAGACTTCATCGGGCCCGGCGGCCACAGCTTCGGCGCGTTCGGCCTGCCTAGCGCAATCCACGCAGCAGGAAGGGCCATCGCCAAGGTCGCGGACGTAGCCGTCCCCGCCGGCGCGAAGACCACTTACACTGTGGGAATGGCAGAAGGCGGCACTTCTGTTAACTCCATCGCAGCCGATTGCAGGCTCCAGCTCGACATGAGGTCGAACCTGATGGCCAATCTCCTTACCATAGAAAAGACCATCATGCCGCTGTGGCAGTTGGGCGCCGATGAGGAGAACAACCATTGGGGTTACTGGAACGGCAAGAACATGATTACTGTCAAAATAACGCCGGTCGGCGACAGGCCTGCTGGCGAGCAGAGCGAGAACATCAAGTTGATACAGGCGCACTGGCAGAGCAATCTGGTGTTCGGATACAAGCCGTCTCTTAGCAGCGCGTCCAGCACCAACATCAACTGGTCCGTCTACAAGGGCTATCCTTCGATATGCATTGGCGCCGGCGGAAGCAGCACAGCAAACCATGCTCCAGCCGAAACCTGGAATCCCAAAGATGCATGGAAGGCCCTTCAAGTGGGCTTCATGACCATTTGCGCCGTAGCCGGAGTCGATGGCGTAACCGCGCCTCTGGGCGGCAAGTAGCGAATAATCCCACAGTCATAGCGCAAAAAGGCTTCCTCGAAAGGGGAAGCCTTTTCATAACCAATATTTCTCGTCGATGCCGAACCCAACATATAGTGGCGCTGTGCGGGATTGGCCTTTATCCTAGTAATAGGAGCACTCCGTTTCGAAGGTTCTGGATTTTGATGAGCGGAATACTATAAGACAGCTATATAGGCGATCCGCCTATATGTATCTGAAGCGATTCACCTTTTATGACATGATGATCGGGGGCCCACAGCATGGATAGAGCCGATTTCGCCGCTATCGCCTCAAAGTTTCTCAGAGACGAGGAGGGCAACTACATATCCGAGAAGATTGCTATCACCGACGAGGCGGTGGGCGTCAAGATCTTCGAAGACCCTATATTCGCGTTCGGCGATGCCGAAGATTGCCTTTTCGAGCAGCTGAAGCAGCCTTCCATTATAGGAAGCCACTTCAAGGAGCCAAAATGGTGGCTGCCGGAGGCCAAGACCGTTATATCGTTCTTCCTTCCCTTCAGCCAAGCAGTCAGAGAGGGCAATAAAAGGGATATGCTGATGCCGTCCGCCGAATGGCTCCATGCCCGCATAGAAGGGCAGGCTCTGCTGCTTAAGCTGTGCGCCCATTTGAAATCGGAGCTGCTAAGAGAGGGCCGCAAATGCGTAGTACCAGTTGCGGATCCGCGGTTCTGGTCGAAGACGAGCGCCTTCGAAACTCCATTCCCGGAGGAGCTTTCTTTCACCAGCAACTGGTCGGAACGGCACGTAGCCTACGTTTGCGGCTTGGGCACCTTCAGCCTTTCCAAGGGCATGATAACTAGCAAAGGAATGGCGGGAAGGTTCGGCAGCCTGGTTTCGGACATTGTCCTGCCTTTTAGTGAGAGGCCTTACAGCGAGCCTTACGAGTATTGCACGATGTGCGGCTCCTGCGCTAAGAACTGCCCGGCCCAGGCGATAACCCTGGAAGGCGGCAAAGACCACGTCAAATGCTACGCATTCGTAGAGACCGTGAGAGAAAAATTCAGCCCAAGATATGGGTGCGGGAAGTGCCAGGTCGGCGTGCCGTGCGAATCCAGAATCCCTGATAGAAAAGAATAGTCCATCAGGGGATTTCGCCGCCCGTTTGTATTGCCTTTTTGACTATTAACACTTCATCTGCAAAATTTGGCTTCCGACTTGTTACAGGACCCTCTTTTTCGGGTCCTGTATCGCTTTAAGAAGCCTAATTTCGAGGTATGTAGCAAATATTGCGAGCAGGCAGAAACTTGCTACCTTGGTAACCATCACTTGCACGGGCAAGGAAATCCCTGCATTTGCTTGGAATACCGTCTGCACCGGCAACATGATTCCAATAAATGCGCATAGCGTCAGCAACATTGAAAGGATCACATAGCCGATGTCCTGCCTCGATTTGATCAAGAAAATACCTGCAATTGCCATAGGTCCTATTATCGCGATGTCGATAACATAGGTTACCTCTGTTGAGTAAACCTCGATCAAGGAAAGCGGTCCATTTGAAAGCATGGCTGTGATTATATCCGGAATCCATGCTAGTGTTAGTGCCGCGCCTGTTAGCACAAGGAAGACGTTGAAGCCGCGGTTGGGCAGCGGTCCGATTATCCTGTCAACTAGACCGGAACCGGTCAGCCCCCGTAACGCTTCGGCCAACGCGAAAAGTCCGGCCGAAAACAGCGCTATGTATGCCAGGAACATCCCATTATTCATAACCCCGAAAACAAGGTTCATTGAGTAATAGACAAAAACGAAGAGCATCGAGACAAGCATAAGCTGAAGCCTCAGGCTCCATCTTCTAGCCCGGAGCCAAAGGACCATTAAGAGCGCGGGCACGGCGAGAAACAGCATTACCGCATCCGTTCCTCTAAATATGGGGGCTCTCATTATTAAATCATATGCATATATGCCGCTGCCGTAGAGGGTGACGGAGTCGCCGTAGACATTCAATGTTTCAAAGGGCTGGCCATTATCCGCTAAAAATAATCCCATGGCGTTGTAAACAGGCAAAGAACTACGACTAACAGGGGAAGTACAACGGAAAATCTGCTGATTTTCATTTAATTACCTCAGTTCAAATACAGTAAGAGTGATTATACCATGCCGATTGAAGCCTTTTTGGTTTCAGTTTCTTGCGTCATTTAAGAAATTTCGTCATTCTCGTAGAATCGCGCTTGACAGACTAACAACCGTTAGTTATATTGATGCTAACAACTGTTAGTTTGGAGGATTTGAAATGTTTGAGCTCTATTTCGGAAGTGCATTCGCGGCAGTTACAACCTTGTTAGTCGTCCTGATGATCGCATTCATATTGTTCATGTCCCGCAAGGGGGCCGGCTTTAAAAGCTGGGGCAAGGCTATCGCCCTGTTCATCCTCGTGGGCCTTGTAGTCAGCTTCGCCTCCGCGATGAGGGACGGCTATGCGGGCCCGGAAGCAATGTTCTCCATGACGAGCATGCAGTCGAATATCTGCTCGATAGCGGGCGGCCTGGTGCTTCTTCTCGGGTTAGCCAGCATTTTCGTAAGGAAGCAGGAGATCAGAAGGGCATTCTTCTTCTCGATATCTGCGCTTTTCATGATACAAGTAGCAGTTATCGAGGCGTCAAGGATTGCCCTATCAATGTGAGGTGCGGCATGACTACTAAAGAGCTGATACTGATGAAGGCGCTCGACCTGTTCTCCACTTACGGCTATGACTCTGTCTCTGTAAGGGACATCTCGGGTGCCGTGGGGATAAAGGAAAGCTCTCTTTATAACCACTACAAGAACAAGCAGGACATATTCGACTCAATAATCAAGGAGCATTCGGGAAGAGGAGCCGAGATCTTCCGCAAAATGGAGATCACAGGAGAAGACATGAAATTCGAGGTGGACAGAAGGACTATCGAGATGTACAAGCAGATGTCCAATGAGCAGTTCAAGATCATATCCGCAAAGATATTCGACTATTACTTCGTCGATGAGATAAATGTGAAGCTCAGGAAGATGCTAACCATCGAGCAGTACAGAAACGCCGAGCTCGGCGGATTGTACAGGAGGCTTTCCTTCGACGACGCGCTGGATTTCCAATCAAGGCTCTTCGCGGCCCTGATAGAAGCCGGAGGGTTCATCAAGACCGACCCTTATCTGCTGGCGATGGCCTTCTTCGCTCCGATTTTCCTCATCTTCTACAAGTTCGACAACGATGAGGCAAGCCTGGCAGAGGCAAGGGCGCTTTTCGAAAGGCATGTGGACCATTTCAACAAGGTATATGGGGCCGGCGGAGCCGGAAATGCCTATGATCAATCATTATACTAAGACAGACATCAGGAGGGGTAACATGAAGATTGTTGTTCTAAACGGAAACCAGAGGCACGGGAGCACTTGGCATTGCGTGGACATGATAAAAGAGGAAATCTCCAAGCGCACGGAAATCGAGGTCAAGGAGTTCTCGCTGCCTAAAGATATGCCGCATTTCTGCAACGGCTGCTTCTCATGCTTCATGAACGGGGAGGGGACCTGCCCTCACTCGTCGGCAGTGCTTCCCATCGTCGAGGCTATTACCGGCTCTGATCTGATAATCCTCATGTCCCCTGTCTACGCAATGGACATATCCGGCCAGATGAAGGCCATGCTGGACCATCTGTGCTTCATGTGGATGAGCCACAGGCCTAATCCCAGCATGTTCAACAAAGTAGGCCTTACAGTCTGCACGACGGCGGGCGCCGGGACTCGGGCACGCCACAAGCACTTTGCGCAAGAGCCTGACTTTCTGGGGAGTCAAGAGAGTATACTCCTACAAGAACCCCGTTTCCGCCATGAAATGGGCCGAGGTGAAGCCGGGAAAACAGGCCAAGATAAGGAAAGACGCGGCAAAGCTGGCGAAGAAGTTGATAAGCTCGGTCGATGGAATAGAAAAGGCCGGGAACCCCCTTTTCAGGAGCATTTTCTTCAAGCTGATGTCCGGCATGATGCGCAAGAACACCTGGAACCTGCACGACAGGGAGCACTGGCACAGCAACGGCTGGCTGGACGGCGTAAAGCCCTTCTAACAAGCGGGATATGAAAATCCGGTTACCTTGCGGCAACCGGATTTTTTCGCTTAGAGTCAATTCACTACATCTTGGCAGGAAGCCCCATGCCGACCAACACGTTAAACAGCTCAGCCCTCTTATCGGGCTTCATCGGGCCGACCGGCATCCTTGCAGGCCCCGCCTCTATTCCGATCATCTCAAGGGCCTCTTTTATAACGACCGGGAACGTGCCCAGCTCAAATGCCAATCTCAATGGAGCCAGCTGGTCCTGGCACTTCTGCGCCCTGACCATGTCCCCTTCCATATAGGCGTCATATATCTCGACTACGAGCTTCGGCGCCACATTTGCGGTTGCGGTAATCGAACCCTTGGCCCCTACGCACATTCCCGCGAATATCATGGTATCGCGGCCCATCAGCACCGCGAAGTCCTTGTCAGTGCGCCTTATGTACTCACAAGCTTGCGTCATGTCTCCGCCGGAATCCTTAACACCGACGATGTTCTCGACCTTGGCTGCCTTTTCCAGCATCGAGGGCGAAATGTTGTTTCCGGTCCTTGGCGGGTTGTTGTAGAGGACTACCGGCAGCTTGGTCGACTTCGCTATGGCCTTATAGTGCTCGAGGATTTCGTCCTGGGACGGTGCTACGTAATAAGGCGTGATTATCGAGACGGCATCGGCTCCGGCAGACTCTGCTATCTGGGTGAGCTTAATCGCCTCCCATGTAGTCTCCGCGCCGGTCCCCGCATATACCGGTACCCTGCCGCGGGTCTCCTCCACGACTGTTTCGATAACCTGTCTCTTCTCGTCCGCGTCCATTGCCCAGAACTCCCCTTGCCCGCCTACGGCGAACAGGCCATGAACTCCCAAATCTATGAGGTAATTCGTCAATTTCCTCAAGGCGGGAAGGTTCAATTTTCCGTCCTTGCCAAACGGCGTAACCATGGCAGGGATAATCCCACTTACTTTAAACGACATCTCTCAAGCCACCTCCACGTAATATTGGAAACTTATATTAGCTCTCTCCCAGGTACACCTTTCTAACTTCTTCCGTATTCAGAAGCTCGCAGGCCGTACCCGACAGGGCGATCTCCCCGGTCTGAAGCACATATCCCCTGTTGGCAACGCTTAATGCCATCTTCGCGTTCTGCTCGACGAGCAGTATCGTAGTGCCTTGCCTGTTGATCTCCTGCACTATCTCGAAGACCTCGTCTACGAGTATCGGGGCAAGGCCCATCGAAGGTTCATCGAGTAGCAGCAGCTTGGGCCTTGCCATGAGCGCCCTGCCCACGGCGAGCATCTGCTGTTCTCCTCCGCTAAGCGTTGCCGCCACCTGCTTCTCCCTCTCCTTCATCCTGGGGAAGCGGTCGTAGACTTTATCCATGTCCTCTTTGATGCCCTTAACGTCTTTTCTGAGGAAAGCGCCTATCAGAAGGTTCTCCCCCACTGTCATCTCAGGGAAGACTCTCCTGCCTTCAGGTATCTGTATGATGCCAAGTGCGTTGATCTGGTGCGCCGGCATGCCGCCGATCTGCTTTCCCAGGAATTCTATAGTGCCTGTATGCGGGGCTATAAGCCCGCTTATCGTCTTGATCGTAGTGCTTTTCCCGGCCCCGTTGGAACCTATCAGAGTGACGATCTCGCCCTCGTTGACCTCCAGGGATATTCCCTTAAGGGCATGGATGGCGCCGTAGTATACATTCAGGTCCTTTATCTTAAGCAATTGGAATTCCCTCCAGACCTAGCAATTTGCGGCCGTCTGTTTACCAAGGTACGCCTCTATGACCCGCTTGTCGGTCTTAACCTCCTGCGGGCTTCCCGAAGCTATCTTCTCTCCGTGGTCAAGGACGATGATCCTCCTGGATATGCCCATGACAACGCGCATATCGTGTTCGATGAGCACTATTGTTACTCCCTTGTTGTGGACGGCTTTGATAAGCTCCGCAACGACTGCCTTCTCGCGAGGGTTCAGCCCGGCTGTGGGCTCGTCCAGAAGCAGCATCTTCGGATCCGATGCAAGCGACCTTGCGATCTCCAGCCTCTTCTGCTCACCGTAGGGCAGGTTCTTGGCAAGCTCGCCTGAGACCGCCGAAAGGCCTACGAATTCCACAAGCTCCTCAGCCTTGGCCTTAGTTTCCTTCTCCTCTTTTTGATAGCGCCCCGAGCGGATTACGGCATCAAGCACGCCGGACTTAGTGGCGCTGTGCTGCCCCACCTTCACGTTGTCTAGCACCGTCATTGAATCGAAGAGGTTTATGTTCTGGAACGTCCTCGCCAGGCCGCGCTCGGCAATTCCGTAGGCGCTCAAGCGCGTGATGTCCTTGCCGTTGAAGGCGACTTTTCCCGACGTGGGCACGTAAAGGCCGGTTATGACATTGAAAAGCGTCGTCTTGCCTGAGCCGTTGGGCCCGATTACCGAGAGCAGCTCGCCTTGCTCCACGTTAAGCGAGACATCCTTCAGGGCCGCCAGGCCGCCGAACATCATCGTGAGATTTTCGACTCTTAGCATATCGCCCATCTAAGATGCACTCCCTTCCCGCTTCGAGCGTCCCGACTTCTGCCTTGCTCGGGCAATCAGCATGCTGGCGACCCCGCCCACGCCGTTGGGCATGAATATTAGGCTTAGCACCAGCATCAAGGCATACATTATCAGCCTGAACTCCGAAAACGCCCTCAGGTATTCCATCGCCGTGACCAGCACGATCGACGAGACCGTGATTCCCATAAGGCTTCTTACTCCGCCCACTGCCATTATGGTCACTACCATTATCGACTCCGCCTGTGTGAAGGCATCCGGATGGATATAGCCGATATAGTGCGCGTACAAGCTGCCGGCGGCCCCTGCGAAGCATGCGCCCATCACGAAAGCGAGCGTTTTATAGTACGTAGGGTTGATGCCGACCGACTGGGCCGCGATCTCCTTGTCGGCGACCGATATGAACGCCCTGCCGACGCGCGAATTGATGATCCTCGACGCGATGAAAAGGCTGATGCCCACGGCCGCGAGCACAAGGTAGTAGTACTTGAAAGGTGTATCTATCAGAAAACCGAATAGTGAGGGAGGCGGCACTCCGCGCACTCCCATCGCTCCCCTGGTGACAGGTGTCCAATTCAGAAGCACTAGCCTGACAATCTCACCGAAGCCAACTGTGGCCACAGTAAGGTACACGCCCGAAAGCCTCAGAGTAGGCAAACCAAGCACTATGCCCATGAGCCCCGCAATTACGGTGCCGGCCAGGAGCGCCAGCCAGAATGATATGCCCAGATTGATGGTCAACAGGGCTGAGATATATGCGCCAATGGCATAGAAGGCTGCTTGCCCTAGAGACAACTGACCTGCGAAGCCGCTTACCAGGCTAAGGCCTATCGCCATAACAAGGTAGATGCCGGCAAGGACGAAAATGTGAACGGCGTACTGCTGGGCGACCAGCGGCACCAAAAGCGCGGCCATTGCGACGGCGACCCATATTAAAGCCCTTTTCTGCTTGCTTTTCATGGCGGCCGCCTACACTTTCTGAATAGTGCGCTTGCCAAGAAGCCCCGAGGGCTTGATAAGCAGCACCAGTATCAAGACTAGGAAGGCTATAGCGCTCTTGTAGGTCGCATCGATGAGCCCTGCCCCGACGTTTTCGACGACTCCAAGTACCAGCCCTCCGAGTATCGCCCCGGGAACGGTTCCGATGCCGCCGATGACGGCTGCGGTAAATCCTTTAAGGCCGAAAAGTCCGCCGTAGTCGAACGAGACGTAAAGGAGCGGGGCCACAAGCATGCCGGCGAGCGCGCCTAGCACATACGTAACGCAAAGGGTAATATAGATGCCCTGCTTCACGTTTACGCCCATTAATGCCGCCGTGTCCCTGTCCTGGGCGATGGAGCGCATTGCGCGGCCCATCTTGGTCTTATACAGCAGAAGCTGCAACAGGATTACAAGGACTACGGCAAGCCCGATGATCCTGATGTAATGTTCGGGTATGTAGATGTCCGCTATTACGAAGACCCTGGAACCGAATATCCTGGGAAAGAAGATCGGTTCAGTGCCCCAGATGAGCCTTGCGGCATTTTCAAGGATTATGCCTACCGCCATTGTGGAGACGAGCATATTGACCTTTATCCTCTCCGGCGGGGTCCTCCTTTGTATCGGGGCGAACACGAAAGTCTGGGTGAAGAGCGCAAGAATTATTGCTAGTCCGCTTACGAAAATCGCAACGCCGGCGATGACCGGCAGCGTCCCTGATTGCGGGGTCCCCATCAACCTGAGCGAAGTAAGCCCAAAGAAGCCCCCAAGCATGAATACCTGGCCCTGCGAGAAGTTGAGGACTCCCATGGCCTTCCATATCATCGCGTACCCGACCGCTATCAACGCATAGATGCTGCCGATGGCAAGTCCGCTAATGACGTATTGTATCAAGGTCAAAAAGCTCAAGCATATCCCCCCGATTCCTAGAAAGGATGGGCCGGGGCCCCATCGCCGAAGCGAAATGTCGGCCCCGACCGTAAGTGCTGGATATTACTGCTTAAAGTACTTCCAGACTCCGCCCTGCACTGAGATGAAGATCGAGGGCATGATTACCTGCCCTGTTTCGTCGAAGTACTTGTTATTGCCCGCTACCGACCACTTGTACGACTTGAGCGCGTTCATTACGGCGGCCTTGTCGATTCCTACCTTGTCCACTATGGGCTTCAGCAGGTAGATGTATGCCTCATATGTATTCCAAGCGTGGTGTGTAGGTGTGTCGTTGTAGGCCTTGATGTAGGCTTCGGTGAACTTCTTTACTTCAGGCGATTCATCGAAGGGGCTGTATGTGGTCATGCCGACCGTGCCTTCCGATGTGCCGGGTGCAAGCTCGATATACTTGGGTACAATGTATCCGCCGGTGCCGCAAATGGTCGCATTTACGCCCATCTGCCTGAGCTGGTTGGTCACGATGGCGGCCTCGGCCTGGACTGCGAATACCATGACTGCGTCAGGGCTCTTCGCCTTGACCTGGATTACCTGCGACATGAAGTCCTTATCGCCGGTGTTGAAGCCTACTGTGATCAGCGGCGCCTTGCCGAGCTTGGCGAGCTGGTCGTTGAAGGCGTTCTTGCAGCCGGTGCCGTAGTCGCCGGTGTCGAACATGACGGCGATCTTGGTCTTCTTGATTACGTTCAATACGAAGTCTGCAAGCTGAACTGACTGTGTCAGGTCGTTCTGGTGCAGCCTTACGGTCCACTTGTTGGCCTTCGTGGTTATCTGCGCGTTGGAGGCCGTGGTCACTATGTAGGGGATGCCTTCCTTCTCGGAGATCTGCATATGCGCCAGGACTGTGGAGCTGATGTTGCCGCCGATGAGGAAGTCAACCTTGTCCTGGAAGACGAGCTTGTTCATCGCGGAGACGGATGTTGCCGGCACGCCGGCGTCGTCAGCCATGATGAGCTCGACAGGATGCCCTGCCACGCCGCCATTGGCGTTAATCTCGGCTATGGCGAGTTCTGCTCCGCGCTTGATGTACATTCCGTTAGCAGCGGCGCCACCTGTCAGAGGGACAATGCAGCCCACCTTGTATGGGTGTTGCGGCCGCGCCTACCATTGCGGAAACCATGGCCAACGCAAGCATTAAGGTAACCAGTGCCATTAAACGTTTCATCTTATATCCTCCTTTGTTTGACTTGGTCAGCTAGATACGGTTTATGCGGCGCCTCTTAGTTACTTTTCCGTCGGGGCCGTACTCCTCGGAGCCCCTGCTGATTATGATTGCGCCCTGATCATCCAGCACGAAACTGTCCTCCGCTGCTATTGAGTGGTTATCGTATGCGCAGTGGTACTCTATGCAACCCACCATGCCGGCAAGCATCTTCAGCGTAACGCCGGGCCTGAAATGGAAGTGGGTGGTCTCCTGCCTCTCCATGGAATGGCCTATGTCCCTGGGATAGCCATGCCTCCATGAGAACGAGCTCGGCATATAGCCATGCTTGAAGAACACGTCTGCATAGGCGCCCATCTGATTGACGCCCATCTTATGGATCTCCTCGCCTGTCATGCCCGGTTTGATTCCGGGTATCGTCTGCTCGACCAGCACCTTCTCCATTAGATCTACGACTTCGTCGGCGGCTGCGGTCGTTGTCACAGTGCGGGCTATGTCGCTGGATGCGTGGAACAGGCCATCGTCGAAAACGAATATCCCCGAGTCCAGCTTTAGCGAGTTGATGCCCTTATGTATCACATAGTCGGTGGGCCTTGAAGGGTAAATCGTCCTTGAGCCTGAATGGGTGTTCACGAAGAAGAACTTCAGCTCCACTTGCAATCTGTAGAGCTTGGCGAATTCATCCAGCCTCGCCCTGTATATGCTGTCTACTTCTTTTTCGCTCACGGGTACGTTCGCCTTGATGGCGAGGTCGGCGAAATCATATGCGCCTTCCATTGCGTACCTTGTCGCCATCGCGCCGACCACGAAATACGGGATGTCGAACATCGCCTTCTCGTCGCGCCATTCCTTCATCATGTTGCCGGCATCTTTAAGTGTGACGCCTTTTTCGGCCATGTCGACGTAACGCCTTGCGCCTAAGGTGTCCTCCTCTATGCCTACGACGGCACCTGCTGAAAGCTCCTTTACGGCATCAGCGAAGCTGGCGAAGCTCTTGAAGGTGCTGGAATATGCCTTGGCCTCGCCTGACGGCACTATAACCCAGGTCTCCGCTTTGCCGGCTAGATAGAGGGCGGCATAGCCGTAGCATTCCGACAGGGTGGCCTTAAGCCCGGTGAACTCCTGGAAATTGGTTACCCATGATGCGAGCAGAGCGCCAATTCCTTTGGATGACGCCTTCGCATCAAGGATCGCAAACGGGTCGCCCTTGAGAGCATATAGGGCATTAAGCCTCTTGTACTGCGGATGGCCCGCGGTCATCTCGTTTGCCGCCCTTATTACGTCCGGCCTGTGGTGGTTGAACTTGGAAAGCACTTGTTTGGTGCTGAGCCTGAATGCGTCTACCGGCCTTGCGGGGGACTGCTGCACTGCGGCGTCGGCAGCGGCCTTAAGCTCACGGTAGACAGACACCGGCATATCCTCATCCACGGTAAGGGGCTCTTTGCCCAAAACGGCCAGTACGGCCTGGGCGGCTGTTGTACGGCACATCGGCTGTTGCCCCCGGCAGGAAGTAGGGCAGGAACCTTACTTGCGGCATGGACTTGAATCCCGCACCTTCGATATTGCCCTGGTCCATCTGCCTTACCACAAAATAGCTCTTGCCGCCCTTCTCAAGCACGAAGGGCAATACATGCCTTCTGTCATGGTACTGCGTTGTGGTCAGCATCGTGCCCTTAAGGCATAAACCGGATAATCTTTCGACTGTATCCTCGTTTGAGTAAAGAAACGCCACGAATTACACCTCATTTCTTCAAAATGCCAGAATTGCTTTTCGCCCTTATTGTGAGGGCGGCGACTGCCGTTTATTTCGAATGCTCTTCGGTGAACTTCCTGATCCTTTTCATCGCCTCTTGCAGCTTCTCGTAGGAGTTGGCGTATGAGAACCTAACAAAACCCCTGCCAGCTTCGCCGAACACCGGGCCCGGCACGGAGGAGACGTATGTCTGCTCGATGAGCTTCTCGCAGAACTCCTCCGAGGTAAGGCCAAGGCCGCCGACATTTATGAAGGCGTAGAACGCGCCTTCAGGAGTCGGGCATGTGATGCCCTTCATCGATTGAAGCTCGCCTATGACCAGGTCGCGCCTTCTGGAGAACTCCGCCACCATGTCACGCACGCAGTCCTGGGAGCCTTTAAGGGCGGCAACTGCGCCCTCCTGCGCAAATGAGTTGGCACAGGCCGTATTGTACTGGTGCACCCTGTTCATCGCCTGGATGATGGGCGCGGGGGCTGCAAGGTAACCAAGCCTCCAGCCTGTCATCGAATATGCCTTGGAGAAGCCGTTCACAACTATCGTGCGCTCCTTCATCCCGGGGAACGACGCAATGCTTACATGCCTGGCGGATCCGAATATGATCCTTTCGTAGATCTCGTCGGATACCACCAGCAGGTTGTGCCGGACGGCGATTTCCGCAAGCGCCTTGACCACATCGGGGTGCTGGACCGTGCCCGTCGGGTTGTGCGGGGAGACGATCACCATCATCTTGGTCTTCTTGGTCACAAGCTTCTCGATCTCTGCGGGATCCAGCTGGAACTCCGCGCTCTCCCTCATCGGCATTGCAACGGGGATCGCGCCTGTGAGCCTTGCCGCCGCATTGTAGTTCAGCCAGCTGGGCTCGGGGAACAGCACTTCATCGCCGGGGTTGAGGAAGGCAAGGAAAGCGTCGAGTATGGCCTCGGAGGCCCCTGCCGTCACTATGATGTCGGTCTCCGGGTCATAGCTGAGCCCGTTCTCCTTTTGGAGCTTCTCGGCGATTGCCGATCTGAGCTCAGGGATGCCGAAGTTCGAGGTGTAGTGCACATGGCCCAGCTCAAGCGCCTTGATTGCAGCCTGCTTGATGTGTGCCGGGGTGTCGAAGTCCGGACGCCCGGTCTCCATCATGATTACGTCCTTGCCCTGTCTTTCAAGCGCTTTGGCCTTCTCGAACATCCTGCGGATACCAGAGAAGGGCACCAGTTTCATCCGATCTGCGGGGTCGAATCCAAGTTCAGGCATCAGGTTCATTCCTTTCTCGTTTTTCATCAATAGTTTTGACTAGAATTTATCGCTAAAGGTTACGCCCTGTTGGTATCCATCACTACGCTGGAGCTTCTGACTATAAGCTTCGGCTTGAGGACCGTATGCTCCCAGGGCCTGTCCGGGGCCTCCATCCTGTCCAGGATGGCCTTGCACGCAAGCTGCCCTATCTCGTATTTAGGCTGGGCCACCGTGGTCAGCCTGGGCTTTACGATCGATGCCATAAGGATGTCATCGTATCCGACGACTGCAATGTCATCAGGGACCTTGAGCCCTGCCTCCTCTATCGCGTTCATCGCGCCTATCGCCATAAGGTCATTGGTCGCGAAGATCGCAGTCGGGCGGCCGATGAGGTTTAGAAGCCTCTTGGCGTTCTCGTAGCCGCTCTCCATGCTGTAGTCGCCCTCGACGATCAAGTCCTCCCTCACCCGGAGCGAATGTTTAACGAGTGCCCTCTTATACCCTCTTAGCCTGTCGCCGCCCGTCACGCGCTTCACAAGGGCGCTGATTATCCCGATCGTTGTATGCCCGAGGCCTATAAGGTGCTCTGTCGCGATCATGCCCCCATGGAGGTTGTCGCACGAGACGGTGTCGCATTTGATGGTCTTGCTCGGGTATCCTAATACGACCGGGATGCCGCTTCCAATAACTTCCTTCACATGCCTGTCGTTAACGCTTGCGGTACAGAATATGACTCCGTCCGTCTGCCTGCTGCTTAGCACCTTGATGTACTCGTCGGCCTTGACCCTGTTGGAATCCGTATTGCAAAGGATGACATTGTAGCTTTTGGTGCTTGCGACATCCTCCACTCCCCTGGCTATTGCGGGGAAGAAGGGGTTGCCGATGTCGGCTACAACGAAGGCAATCGTCTGGCTCTTCTTTGTGACTAGCGCCCTTGCGAGCGCATTCGGCCTGTAGTATAGGGATTCGGCCACGGCAAGGATCTTCTCTTTCATCTCCTTGCTTACATAGCCGTTGCCTGAAAGCGCACGTGAAACCGTTGATGGAGAAGCGTCGACCTTCTTAGCAATCTCATAGATCGTCGTCAATCCTGCGCACCTCCATGTACCAGATTTCCGCTTTCAGTATTCATGAGCACTCGGAAATGTGGTAAGGGTTTCATATATATTATATATTTATTATCCGCCCAAGTTGAGATTCCTCCTGCAAAGTGCAAATATTTATTTATTTCGACTATAAGCGTATTTAGCTGCTGCTATATTGATATTCGCTCTTACATTGACGGGAATTTCTATGAATATACTCTGTTTCAGAGAGATATTTATATTGCCAGTGATATGCGTGTAACATACAGCTAGATTGCATATGATTATTTGATTGCCTAATCTAGCTAGCGTTTCATCATTGGCAAATTTAGGTATATTGTGATATCGGTTCCATATCCACCGAGAGTAAAAATCGATCGCCCTTGCCGTCATCTTTCTTTTTGGGCAAATAAAAGGAGCCGAAGGTTTTTGGCCTTCGGCTCCCGGGCAGGCTGATCCTTAGAAACCGTAGATAGTAAGGCCGCCGTCCACAAAAATGGTCTGGCCTGTTATATAGCTTGAAGCGTCTGAGGATAGGAATATCGCAGTGCCTACAAGATCTTCCGGATCGGAGATCCTTTGTATCACCGTCCTTGAAAGTATCTGCTCCACAAGCGCCTTGTCCTTCAGCTTCTCCTCCGTCATGCTCGTTCTTATATACCACGGGCCGATCGCGTTCACATTAATGCCATACTTGCCCCATTCTACAGCGAGCGTCTTCGTCATCTGCACTACGGCGGCCTTGGTCATCGAATAGATGATCCCGGCCTTGGTTGCTACTTGAGCAGCAACGGACGCAATGCTGATTATCCTGCCGCCCCCTTGCCTGCTCATTATCCTTCCTGCGGCCTGGGAGCAGAAGAAGGCTCCTTCCAGATTTAGTTTCAAGTGTTTGTCCATCGATTCCTGATCGACTTCGAAGGTAGGCGTCCTCGGATTCACGCCGGCGTTGTTGACAAGTATGTCTATCCTGCCGGACAGCCCCAGGGCTTCATCGAAAGCCTTTTCTATGGCTTCCTTGTTTGTGAGGTCTGCCTGGACTACCAGTGCCCTTCTGCCGATTTCCCCGATCTAGGCCTGCGACCTCGTCCATCTCTTTTCCGGTCCTTGCCATAAGGACTATGTCGGCGCCGGCCTCAGCCAAGCCCAATGCTATGGCTTTGCCTATTCCGCGCCCTGCCCCTGTCACTACTGCTGTCTTCCCGTCAAGCCTGAAACTCGGTGCGTACATATTATCCTCCTTGGTAGTTGATGCTCGCATTGACGGCGGGTTCTCCCCTTCGCCTATTGTGCATTGACAATCAAAGTATATGTCCTTGGCCCCATTTTACATAGCCTAATGCCGGTTGCCGGAATTACCTGACTCACGGGACTTTTCGCACGATGTCTTATACGAAGGCAGGCGACAATCGGTCGTTCACAGAAACCCACCGACGGCAGCTGAAAGATGCGCTTTGAGCCATACAGCCGGCATTGTGCTAAACTGAAGCAAAAACAGAAGCGATGCTTGAGGCCGCCGATGGGCCCATTGGATCGCTAATACGACGAAGGTGAACCATCTTGAAGAACTATCTCGTTAGCCTTTTCGTGAAGAACCCCGACAGGATACATGATGATGCCGTCCGCAACCAGTACGGGAAGCTGAGCAGCATAGTGGGTATAATCCTGAATCTCGCCCTATTTGCCGCGAAATTCACGGCAGGGACGTTGTTTGGGAGCATCTCTGTCACCGCCGATGCAATGAACAACCTTTCAGACGCAGGCTCCTCAGTAATCTCGCTGGTGAGCTTCAAGCTCTCCTCCAAGCCCGCAGACAAGGACCACCCGTTCGGGCATGCGAGAATCGAGTACATAGCCTCCTCCATAGTTGCGGTGATAATCCTTCTGGTGGGCTTCGAGCTGGGCAAATCATCCGTAGGGAAGATCATGGATCCAGATGAGATAGGCTTCAGCATCCTGGCCGTCATCATTCTTCTGCTCTCCATAGGCGTTAAGTTCTGGCTGTATAGGTTCAACATCGCATTGGGCAGGCAGATAGGCTCGACTATGATACAGGCGACGGCAACCGACAGCCTTTCTGATGTCCTAGCCACTTCTGCGGTACTAGTATCCATGCTGTTGAGCCCCATAATCCATTTCCAGCTGGACGGCTACATGGGGCTGATCGTGTCCGGCCTTATCATCTTCTCCGGCTACAAGGTTATGAGGGAGACCATGGACCGGATGCTCGGCAAAGCGCCGACTGCAGATGCCATAGAGGAGATCGACGACTTCATAAAGAAGTACGATGGTGTGATTAACACCCACGACTTGCTTGTTCATGATTACGGCCCGAACCGCATTTTCGCCTCCGTCCATGTGGAAGTCGACGCAAAAGTCGACATTCTAAAAAGCCATGACCTAATAGACAACATCGAGCTGGACATCAGGAAGGCGCGCCAGGTCGATCTCGTAATCCACCTCGATCCGGTAGTGATAGATGACCCTTTCGTCAACAAGATGCGCGAGTTGGCTGCGGCAACTTTAGCCGAGATAGATCCCGAGCTCAGATTCCACGATTTCAGGGTGGTAAAAGGCATCACTCACAACAACATCATCTTCGATATGTCTGTCCCGTTTTCTTACAAGATGGGCGAAGATGAGCTTGTTACTGCGGTAAGCAGGGCCATACGCAAGAAGGATCCCTCCGTCAGGACAGTGATTAATGTAGATAGGGGCTAGGTAGGCGAAATGGGCAAAGTCAAATCGTTCGGCGACGAGGCGTGTAAAAGCGCGGCTGCAGAGCTGCTCCCGGGCCATCATGCGACTTTGTTCGGCATCATCACGAGAAATGCCGTCGAGCGCTACGGGGAAGAGGGCAGGCTGGCGGTAATTGCAGCGGTCAAGGAATATGGGCTGCAGCGCGGAAGGCGCATGAGAAAAAGGGCCCTGAGAAACGGCGATGAGACAAATATGACAGCTTACAGGGCTTACAGCGAATGGAGAGCCCCTCAGGGCAGCATGCGTTCCGTTATTGTGCAACGATCCCCCGTATTGGTAATCCGCACTTTGTCATGCCCCTGGCACGATGCCTGGCAGGAGAACAACCTGACTGAGGAGGGCCATTGTTACTGCGAAAACATCGACAGGCACCTGGCGATGGGATTCGATGAGAATCTTAACCTGGAAGTGGAGCAGGAATTGTCCGGAGCCGAGCTGAGATATTGCGAATTCACCTGGCACGGCATAGACCTCACCGAGGAGAACGAGCGGCTTACAATCGAGATGCGCAGCCGGCTGGAGGAAAGCTGTGTTAAGGACTGGCTGTACCATATCAGGCACTTGCTGCATGTTATGTCATGCACGCTGGGTGAGAGGCTGGAAGGCGCAGAATGGGTATTTAGTAAGTCGCGGGAGGATTTCCTGGCTTTGTTCGGGGAACGCTTCTCGCTTCATATTCGATGAGCCTGATAATACGGATTACGAGCAGGTTTAACTAAACAAGAGATTTAAACGATGACGGCCTTCTCAGGTCTGAACCCCACTGAGAAAGCCGTCATCGTCCGTCATTTCGGATGTGTCTTACGGATTTGCTATTTTGCCTGTTGCTCAGCCAAGCCGGACACGGATGTATGTTTGGACTACTTTGCTTGCATGCTGGCCAGCATCTCGAGCTTCTGCACTATCGACTGTACCATCGGTATGCCCTTTTCAAGCCTTCTCTGCCTTTCGTCCATTTCCGGGTCGCCCGGCAGCATTATCGACATTCCCTCTTTAGTCCTTGAAGACCTGATCTGTCCCGCAAGGTCCATAACAGATGCCTCAAACGCTGAACGGCCTACTGTATGGTCCGGGTCTATTGTCATGTAGAAGTCCCCTCTTGAGGAAGGCTTGCTCATATCGTGAGAGCCGAGCACGCCTGTGCCGACCGAGCTTCCGGAGAGGGCGCCGGAGAGTATGTCCACTATTATTGCCAGGGCGTATCCTTTTACGCCCCCTGTCGGAAGCAGTGAGCCTTCAAGCGCCTTGGCCGGATCTATTGTCGGCTCACCGAAGGCGTCCTCAGCCCATCCTGCCGGCAACTCTTCGCCCTCTTCGAGGGCTTCCACGACTCTTCCCCTTGCATGCACTGTAGTTGCCATATCAAGCACTATTGGCGGATTAACGCCGGAAGGTATCCCCACCGCAATCGGATTTGTGCCAATCACCTTATCTAAACCTCCGTAAGGTGCCATGGCAGGCTCCGTATTGCACATTATTATCCCGATTTGCCCCTTGAGGGCTGCCTTCTGGGCGTAATAGCCCAGCATTCCTATGTGGGACGCGCCGGATACGCAGCAGATTGCCACTCCGGATTCCTTTGCCCTTTTCAGGCACGATTCAATCGCCGTCATTGCGGAGACGGGGCCAAGAGTCATATTCCCCTCGAACCACTCGATGGAGCCGCTTCTTCTAATAAGCTTCATCTCATTGCGCTTGGCTATCGTTCCCTCTTCGATCCCGGGTGCCCATTTAGCGAGGCGCATTGTTCCATGGGAATTCCTCCCCCACAGGTCCGCCTCGACGAGCATGTCGGTCACAACATCGGAGCAATCCTTGTCTACGCCGCGCATCTCAAGGATTTTGCGGGAGATCTTCCTTAGCCAATCTACCTCAACCATGACTTTGGCATTCATCGGAAACGCCTCCAAAGCTGTCATACCCGAAATTAATCGAAACCAAGTAATGTTTTCCGTTTGCTCAGGAGGGCAAATAGATCCTCTCGGCTTCTTCAAGCTCCTTCGCGTTTTGCATGCGGAATATCTCCTTTACGGAGACCACTTTCTTCTCTACGGTGCTTATGGAGCGCTCTGCGGCAATCTGCGCTGCCGTTTCCTTCATGCTTGCCATGCTGCTTCTCATGAGGTGATTCGCCCATATGACGAGCGATATCCCGGCCTTCTCGAACACTTCTGCCGGTGTGTCATAATACATGGTCGGTACTATGACCACAGGACATGTGTCTTTCCACTCTTTCATGAATGCCAGGATCTCATCGGGCTTGGATATCCTGCTGTGAATGAGCAGTGCATCGGCCCCTGCCTCGTGATATGCGTGGGCCCTCTTCAAAGTCTCCTCAAGGCCCCAGCCGGCGATGAACGATTCGATACGGGCGACAATACAGAAATCGGGATCGGACTGCGTATCCTTTCCGGCTTTGATCTTGTTGGCAAATTCACGAATATCCGCAAGCGGCTGGTTCGTGCTATTTATAAACGAATTCGTCTTAGGGAAAAGCTTATCTTCTATGCATACTCCAGCGACATCCCTTTGCTCTAGCTTCTTGACGAGCCTGCGGAAGTTGTTGAAATTGCCATATCCGGTGTCGCCGTCAAGTAATATCGGGATATCTACCGCATCGCTCATGAACTCCATAACCTCAAGGACTTGCGTCCAGCTTGCTTCGTTGCTGTCGCGAACTCCCATGGCCGCTGATATCGTAAGCCCGCTGCCCCAAATGCCTTTGAAACCCGCCTCCTGGACGATCTTCGCACTCATGCCATCGTGAGCTTCTAGTATGAATTCTAGCTGGGGGGATTTCAGCAGTGTTTTCAGTTGCGTTGTCTTGTTCATGTGAAGATGCCTCCTACATTTTGCCCACAAGTTGGGAAAGCACGTCTATTACCTCATTTACGCTCGAGGCCTTATCCTGGAAACTATTCTTCAGGCCTGCTTCAACGGAATGCCTGAACACTTCTGCGGTTGCAGTTGCCATTACAGGCTCGATTGCAAGCTCATCCATGGTTCCGCAGACCTGGAGCATCTCATAGTATCTGCGTTCACACGCTACCGCATGGGTTTGCAGCCAATTGGAGGCTATCTTGCCAAACGGCTTGGATTCCATGAACCCAACTATGTCCTTCCACAGCTCCTCCTCAAGACCGGCCTTCTTGCCGGCAAGGAGCATCTCTAGCAGCAGTGCCTCTGCGCCCTTGCTGAAAACGCTCCTTATCATCTTGAAAGTCGATGCCTTACCTATCTCCCTGCTGAAAAACGAGGTGTTTAGCCCCAGCTCCTTCAGCTTGATTGCATACTCTTCGCCCAGATCGCCGCCGAGAAGTACTTTGGTGGCAGACCCGGTGGCTCCTATTGCGCCAAGCACTACGCCTTCCAGAAAGCCCGCCCCGGTGCTTCTTATGACCTCGGATATCTCGATTTTTACGTTCGGGGAAGTGGAATTCAGGTCGAAATATACTTTTGATGAGGACAGCAACCCGGCGCAACTTCTCGCAGCTGCCAGGGCAACGTCCGTGGTAACTGTGGATATGATCAGCTCGGAGTCCTTAATGACATCCTCGAGTTTGCGAAACTTCACATCTACGCCATCGCTCCTGCGATTCAATACCTTCAGGCCGTCCTCAGCGTTTATAAGGATATCGAAGGCCTCAATGTTTGCTCCATGTTCGGATAGCGCTTTCGCAAATGCCGAAGCCGCCTCGCCGAAGCCTATGAAGCCAATTTTTCTAGGCAACAAGGGTACACCCCCCTAATCTGCTCATTGCTTCGATCCCTAAATGAGGAAGCCCTTTGGAAGCGGAACAAGCAGCAATTTTACGAACACCAGATAGATAAGCCCGATTAGGATGCTGCCCACAATCACGGAGTTAAGGGCCGATTTCAGAGTCCTTTTCTCCTTGTCCTGCATAATCCATGAGAGCAGCGTGAATGCCAACACGCTTATTGAAATGAAACCCGTTACTCCCGAGCAGCGCCACCCACACAACAAGGCAGATAGCCCCCAACGCGACCATGTTCCTGTTCTTTATCGCGAACAATTCTTTGAGATCCGGCTTAGTGAACGCCTTAATCAGCAGGATCCCGCACAGAACGAACATTACTATCAGGACGCTTTTGGGAAATATAACATCCATGGGAGAATTGATGTCCTTCAGCTGGGACCAGAAGACAAGGCTGATGGCCCCCACGAATAATGCGGCAATAAGGTCGATATTTCTCTTCTTAGGCACCTGAAACCCTCCCCTTACCCCGTTTGGACAGGTAATTTGTGATTATTGGCCAGATAAGCGACAGGAGAGTAAGGGCTATCAGTATAAGGCTGATAGGCCTTTTAACGAAAATGTTGAAATAGCCTGCGGCCTGCCCAATGAGGCTGGACCTGACGAAGCCTGCCTCTGCGATGGGGCCCAATATAAGGCCGAGAACCAATGCGCCGGGGGCCAGGCCCATTTCTTTCAGGATGTACCCGAGAAGTCCGAACACCAGCATAACTATTACATCCACGCTGCTGTTTCTTACCGCGTATGCTCCCACGATTGATAACGCGACTATAGCCGGTGCCATGAACCTCGTCGGCACCTTTGAGACTCCTCTATACATCTGTATCCCTACGAGAAGTCCAATAACGCCCATCATTATCGTAGATATGAGAATTGCGAACATGAACCCCCAGACAACCTTGCCGTTCGAGGTGAAAAGGTCTGCACCGGGCCTAAGGCCGTGCAGAAGCAATGCTCCGTAGATAACCGCAGCTACCGTGGTGCCCGGAACACCCAGGGTAAGAGTCGGAATTAACCCTCCTCCAACGGTCGCGTTGTTCGCCGTCTCAGGAGCCACTACTCCTTCAAGGACTCCTGTGCCGAACTTAGCCGAATCTTTTGAGGCTTTCTTAGCTTCGTTGTATGCGATCATGTTGGCGATAGTGCCACCTGCACCCGGCAAGATGCCGACGATTAAACCAATAAGCGAAGAACGCACCAGGGTGGCCCTCAAAGCCAGAGTCTCCTTGATCGCCGCCCAGATTGCCCCCTTGGGCTTCTTTACTTCGGTAATTTTATACATGGAGCCGAAGGTGCTCATGTAGTTCAGCGCCTCAGGGATGCAGAAAAGGCCTATCATGGCAGACACGAGGTCGATGCCTCCCTGCATGTGGTAGTTGTTGAAGCCGAAGCGCAGCTGCCCGCCCATTATGGTCATCCCTATGCAGCTGATCAGAAGCCCGAGCCCTCCCGCCATGAAGGTCTTTACTAGAGAGCCCTCACCCCCCATGCTGGCCATTACGGTAAGTCCGAATATGGCAAGCCAGAAGTATTCAGGAGGCCCGAATTTTAACGAAATGGCTGCAAGAGGGGGCGACAGAAAGAAAAGTGCTACAAGGCTTACGACGCCGCCGATCACGGAGCCGACCGTCGCGCCTACGATGGCCCTCATTCCCTCACCTTTCACACACATCGGATACCCGTCAAAAGCTGTTGCTATGGAACCGGGCGTGCCCGGGGTGTTTATGAGGATGGCCGAGAAGCATCCGCCATAGATTGCTGACATGTATATGGCACCGAGGACCGCAAGGCCCGTAACCGGCTCCATTCCGAAAGTCAGCGGGACCATAACGGCAACTGCCATTGTCGCAGTAAGCCCGGGCAGTGCACCGACTATCATGCCTCCTATGGTCGCCAGCAGGATATAAAGTTGTATCTGAGGAGTCAAAATTCCCAGAAGGCCTTCAAGAACCATCTTGCGTCCCTCGCAATCATTAGTTAATCTTCATAGAGGCATTCAAATGGGGGGCTTTCGCCCCCCTTACGAAGCTTGTCCAGAAGCTATTTCGAATATCCGAGCGTCTTGAGAAGCTCTGCGTAATATACCGTTCTCTCCTTGATCCAGCTCTCATATTCCTCAGGGCCCTTCCACAGCAGGTCGAAGCCCAGATCTGTCATGGTCTTAACGAACGCCGGATCCTCATTGGCCTTCTTGAAGGCCGCTGCCAGCTTGTTAACAATATCCTTTGGGGTGCCGGGAGGCACTGCGACGCCTCTGTAGGAACCTTCAACAACGCCCGGGACGCCAAGCTCTTTGAACGTAGAAACATCCGGGAACACCGCAGAGCGCTTCTCTGCAGCTACTGCCAGTATCCTTATGTCATTCTTCATTCCTACTGCGGTCGTTGGATGTGCAACTATCGCTGACACATGACCGCCAAGGATTGCGGGCTTAGTGTCGCCAGAGCCTGCGAACGGGATGTATGTGAGCTTTATTCCGGCCGCCTTCTCAAGCAACATCGTTGTAAAGTGGGTCGAAGCCCAGCTGCCGCTGCCGCCTACAGTCACCATGCCGGGGTACTTCTTCGCAAAATCGATCAGATCCTGAAGGGTCTTGAAGGGGCTATCCTTGCGCACAATCAATGCGCAGGGGGTGAACTGGAAGAGGGCTACCCTCTGGATCTGGCTTGTCTCATATCCGCTGTTGCTCTGCATCGGCTGCAGCATGGTATGCGGCTCGTTAACGCCTGCTATTATGTATCCGTCCGGCTTGGAGCGGACAAGCTCTGCCCAGCAGACTGCGCCGCCGCCGCCCGTTTTATATGTCATTACGATAGGGACGCCAAGCTCCTGCTCAAGGTACTTTTGCTGCATGCGTGCGGTGATGTCTGATTCTCCGCCTGCACTGAAGGCAATTAGGTAGTTTATGGGCTGCGTCGGGTACGCGCTCATTGCCGAACCTGCTAATACAACTGCCATTAGGATCGCCAGGCTCAGGATTGTCAACCTCTTGAACATGGTCTGCTACCTCCCTTATTTTCATCGAGAATGATTTCGATCAATATTTATCGAAACTTATATATAAGTATACACGCAAAAATAAAATATTCCTTCCTAATTACCAAAAAAGAAATATATTTTTCTTCACAAAGTATTTCGACACAGGGCTGAGAACCAGGGGATGCTCACCCGACAACCCATATTCCATTGGCATAGATGGGCGATATTGATATGAGCTGTTATTTAATTAGGCGACGTTAATACCTAAGAGTAACTTGTGCTTCACGGACCTTTTTAATCGTGTCCCATGATTTCTCCCTAAGCCTCTTTGCAACTTCTACATACAAGCTGTCAATTACACAAAGCTGGGCAATTCTCGAGCCCATGGCTTCGCTTCTGTACTCTACCTCTTTTGAGAATACTGTCAGCACTATGTCGGCGACTTTTGTGATTGGTGACTTTTGATATTGCGTGATACAGATTGTTGTCGCTCCGCTTTTCTTTGCCAGCGATAATGCCTCAACGATGTTCTTAGTGCTTCCGCTGTGTGAGATGCTTAACATTACTTCAGACGGTTTCATCAAAGTCGCGGCTGCAAGCCTCATATAGGGATCCAGGTTGGAGCATGTCGGAATTCCGAGCCTTATGAATTTGTGCTCCGCATCTTTCGCGATGATACCCGACCCGCCTTCGCCCGAAAATACTATCCTCGTTGCATTTGCGATGGCTGTTGCCGCCTTGTCGAAGGCCACCTCGTCAATGATTTGAAGTGTATCCTCGATCGCGCTTATGGAGGATGCGAACACCTTCTTCAATACAGATCTCGGGCTGTCGCCTTCGGAAAGATCCTCATGTATATTGCTCAGTTCCGGTACCATCCCCTGGGCTGTCCTGATTTTAAAGTCCTGATAGCCCTCATACCCCAATTGCCTGCAGAATCTTATCACTGTAGTCTCGCTCACGTCGGCCCTCTCGGCAAGCTCCGTAATTGAAAGGTGTATGACTTCCCTTTCGTTATCCATGATGTAATTGGCAAGCCTTTTTCCTACCGGCTTCAGATTCTCATATTCGCGGAGAATCTGCGCTGAGGCTTGAATGTTAGGCATACAATCACCTCCAACGAGTGGCCCTATCCGTCATACTAATGATGATAACTTAAAAGCCGACATTTCTTAAAGTAATTTTGGATGAGCTCCCATAGTGAGGAAGACAGCAGATTTCACTCTCATTTATCATTTCATTTGATGTCATAGCCATGCGAAAGATCAAGCCTTTCGAATGATAAGCCCTCTCCTATCTAATTCGGACAAGCGGTATGCTATCAATGTAACCAGGCGTCGTTTTCATTATCCAAGTCTTACGAAGAGGTACCTTAATGATGGATAAAGCCCGGTTCGAATCTGCGCGCCTTGCTTTCATTGAAGGAAACCCTGCCGCAAACGGCATCGGCACGCTCGGCGAAAAGGCCCTGCATGCCACCATCAAGCTCTATTTGGAACCGGATTTAGCAAAGCATGAGATAAAGTTGGGCTCCTTTTTCGCCGATATACTCTCCGGCGATCACATCTTCGAAATCCAGACACGGCAGTTCAATAAGCTCCGCGCCAAGCTTGGGGCCTTCCTGCCCGGACACAAGGTAACAATAGTCTATCCTTTGCCCGCTAGAAAATGGCTGCTTTGGATCGATCCTGCAGATGGGCAGGTTTCGAAGCCTCGCCTCTCGCCGAAGCACGGCAACATCTACGATGCTTTCTACGAGCTTTATCGTATCAAGCCCTTGCTTGCGCACCCGAACCTGTCCTTGCTCATCATGCTGGTCGACATGGAGGAGTACAGGCTTCTGAACGGCTGGAGCGATGACAGGAAGAAGGGCTCCAGCAGATGCGACCGCCTGCCTCTCGGCCTCGAGCAGGAGCTTTTAATAAGCGGTCCCGAAGACTACTCCTCGCTTGTGCCGGAGAACCTGCCTTCGGTTTTCACCAGCGCCGACTTCGCTAAAAGCGCTGCAATAAGCCGCAAGCATGCCCAAACAGCTTTGAATGTCCTAAGTTTCCTGAAAGTAATCGATGCATGCGGCAAAAAAGGAAGGCTATGCCTGTACGCAAGGAAGGGCTGATGTCTGGTACTGGAATCCAAGCTGAACGATTTGGATTTTCTTGCATCTATGCAGGATTAGGGGCCTATATGACTAAGTATAAGTATGGCTTCAGGCGAAATTCGAAGGAGGAAAAACTATGCGCGCAATAGTAAAAGGCACTATCCTGGTCATTATCATCATGCTGGTTGCCCTTTTAACAGGCTGTAAAGTTACCTATTCCCATGATTTTGCCGATGAACAAACATTCCTTGATGAAGAAGGCATCTGGGGCACGGAGGGTTCGGATTACAGCTTCTCGGATAAAGGCCTTCTAATCGACGATATGGCCATGGCTGCTCCCATTTCGTTCAAAGGCGATTTCGAATGCACTTTCGAATTCGAAATAGAGCTTCCCGTAACGGATACGGATTATGTGGACTTCACATTCTTTATAGTAGACGGCAATGCCAGCTCCATAGGCCACCATGCAGGCATTGTTACAGAGTACTTCGACCTTCTTACCGCAAGGCACAGCGTTGGGCAAGGTGCAAATCCGAATATCTGGGATGACAGGTCCTGGGGCCCGGACGGCATGGAGGATGGCGTTAATGAGTTCACGATAAGAAGGACTGGCAACGCAATAAATGTGCTGATCAATGGGTTTAGCACCGGGAATTTCAACATCGACGGCGGAAATCTGGCCGAATACTACAGGCCCTACCTGTATGTGCGCCACACGGGCTTCACTGCCGATGCCGGCTTCTATCTGAGTAGCGTCAAAGTGAAGTATGAGAAGGGCAATTCGATTTAGCTGTAACAAAACACAGCTCATAGATGGGGAGGGCATTAACCCCTCCCCATTTTGTTTAAGTCTCTGGTCTAGATTTGCGATACTTTTTGGGTCTTCCTCTGCGCAATATACGCCGAAAAAGCGAGCTTGGCTTCCTTCGGGATAACCTGACATATTTGCCCTTCTTTTTTCTGCGCATCCATTTTTTCAACTGCTGCAGGAGTAATTCGTGCAATGCGGAAAGCATATCCACTAAAAGGGGGGGTGGACTGATGAGATCGTTCAGGATGGTTCTGGTAATCATGTTTGCAATGGCATTGGCGCTGACATGCGGCTGCAAAACGCTGGAGTATGTCTATAGCTTCGAGCTTGAGGGCGACTTCGGCGAGGGGGTTGATGAATGGTACTTCGAGGGAGTAGGGCACGATTTCGTCGATAGCGGCGTCAGGTTGCATGATATGGTGATCGCCTGTCCGAATATGTTCTCCGGCGATTTCACCGTCACGATAGCATTCAATCTGAACCTGGACAGCAGCCATACGGCATTCTTCTCTTTTATACTTGCCGATGGCGTATTCGAAAAGGGATTCGGCCCCGGCAGTAATCACTTCGCGATCGAGTTTGACAACATCGCAGCTGATCCGTCAACAGAAGAGAGGATTACGATAACAGACCATGATGATTTTCCGAGCATGGTGGTTCATATGAACTCCACAGGCCTTGTGCCGGGACTGAACCGAACCGGGGCCAACACGATGGTAATTGTAAAGAATGGCAATGACGTTTCTATCACCATCAATTCGACTCTGATTCAGGAGCTTGAGCTGACATATTATGATTCGGACTGGTTCTGCCCGAACATCCTGGTCGAACCCGATTTCGAAGGGTTTGAAAATTACGTCGAGATAGAAAGCATCCAGGTCGATTACAAGGGCAATAATATAATGGCCAGGTAATGTAGAAGCAAAGACTTACTAACCGGTGTAATTGCGCATTTCTATCGACAGATTGGTCTAAGGCCCATAGAACCAGAGATTCTAGGAAATATAGCTAGGAATTAACGAACAGGGAGCATATCTTACATGCCCCCTGTTCATCATTTCTGGCGAATTCACGAATACATCGGCGGAACTAAACAAGTAATGCCGGCCTGAAGCCGAATGTCTCCGAAGAACCCTGATAGCAGGCCAATTTCTATACTCGTTCTTTCAGGAATTCCTTGACGAATTCTATCTGTGCCTCAACCGATTGCTTTGAAGTGCCGCCCTTCGATATACGCTTCTCTACGCATGCTTTAAGGTCGATCTCATCATAAAGGCCGGCATCGAACAGCTCGCTGAAATGCTTGTATTCCTCAAGGGCCAATGTCTCGAGGATTTTGTCCTCGGATATGCATTTAGCCACGACCTGCCCGGCTATCTTATAGGCGCTGCGAAACGGCATTCCCTTTTTCACCAGGTAGTCGGCAAGGTCGGTCGCATTCATGAAACCAGTCTGGGCCGCTTTCATCATGCTGTCGGTATTTACATGCATCGTGGCTATCATCGGGGCGAAGACTCCAAGGCTTTTCTTCACGGTCCCCAGGCTGTCGATTATTGCCTCCTTGTCCTCCTGCATATCCTTGTTATAGGCAAGGGGGAGCCCCTTCATCATAGTAAGCGTAGCCATCAGATTCCCATAGACCCTGCCCGTCTTGCCGCGGACTAGCTCCGCCACATCGGGGTTCTTCTTCTGCGGCATGATGGATGAGCCCGTCGTATAGCCGGCGTCCAATTCAACGAATCTGAACTCGAAAGATGACCAGAGGATCAACTCCTCCGCAAAGCGCGAGAGATGCATCATTATGATTGCGAAAGCGCCCTGAAGCTCTATGCAGAAGTCCCTGTCGGACACTCCGTCCAAGCTGTTTTGCGCGATGCCGTCGAAGCCCAGCAGCTTCGCCTCCATATCGCGGTCTATATCGTAGGTGGTGCCCGCCAGGGCGCAGCAGCCTATTGGCGAAACGTTCATACGGGCGATAGCGTCCTCCAGCCTGTCGATGTCGCGAATCAGCATCATAGCATAGGCCAGAAGATGATGCCCGAAAGTAATCGGCTGCGCACGCTGCAGGTGGGTGTAGCCCGGCATTATGGACGTCTTATGTGCTTCCGCTTTGCCGACGATTGCGCCCAGCAGGTCTTTGATGAGAACGATGACCTCTTGGGCCTCATCCCTCAGATACATGCGCATATCGAGCGCCACCTGGTCGTTGCGGCTCCTTGCCGTATGGAGCTTCTTGCCCGCTTCCCCGATGCGCTCAGTCAGCACCTGCTCTACGAATGTATGGATGTCCTCGCAGCCCATATCCAGCTCAAGCCTGCCGTCTTCCAGCTCTTCGAGTATGCCGGCAAGGGCCTCGGTGATGGCTTTTGCGTCGTCTTCGCCGATTATGCCCTTCGCGGCAAGCATCTTGGCATGCGCGATCGAGCCCTCTATGTCGTGCCTGTAGAGCAGGCCGTCAAAGCTAATCGAGGAGTTGAAATCATCCGCCCTCTCATCCAGATCGCCTGCAAGCCTGCCAGCCCAAATCTTGCCCATGTTTTACCTCGCAAGAATTTATAGCTTCTTCTTATCTATCATAGCCTGGATTTTTATCGGCAACCCATAGAGGTTGATGAAGCCCTCAGCATCCTTCTGGTTGTAATCGCTCTTGCCGAAAGTCGCGATGCTTTCGGAGTATAGGGAGTACGGGCTCCACACGCCGGCGTTTATCATGTTGCCCTTATATAGCTTCAACTTGACCGTGCCCGTCACCTTCTCCTGCGTCTTTTCCACGAATGCGGAAAGCGCCTCGCGCAGAGGTGTGAACCACAAGCCATTGTAGACCAGCTCGGCAAATGTAATCGCCAGCCTCTGCTTCTCGTGCAATGTCATCTTATCAAGGCAGATCGTCTCCAAAACGGTGTGTGCCTTGTATAGGATGGCGCCGCCCGGCGTCTCATATATTCCGCGGCATTTCATCCCTACCAGCCTGTTCTCCACGAGGTCCAGCAAGCCGATTCCATTGGCGCCGCCGACTTCATTGAGCTTGTATATGATCTGCTTTGCGCTCATCTTCACGCCGTCCAGCGCGACCGGGGCGCCCTTTTCGAACTCCAGCGTCACGTAAGATGGCTTGTCGGGGGCCATGGCAGGCGATACGCCCATCTCAAGGAAGCCCTCTTTGTCGTACATCGGCTCGTTGCCTGGATCTTCAAGGTCCAGGCCCTCATGCGACAGATGCCAGAGGTTCTTGTCCTTCGAATAGTTGGTCTCGTGCGTTATCTTCAAGGGCACATTGTGCGCCTCGGCGTACTCTATCTCCTCTTCCCTGGACTGGATCTTCCACTCCCTCCACGGGGCGATGACAGGCATCTCCGGGGCGAAGTGCTTTATGGCAAGCTCGAAGCGCACCTGGTCGTTGCCCTTGCCGGTACAGCCGTGGCAGACAGCGTCGGCGCCCTCCTTAAGTGCGACCTCCACAAGGCCTTTCGCAATGCAGGGCCTTGCAAGGCTCGTACCGAGCATATACTCCTCATATACAGCGCCGGCCTTCAGTGTGGGCACGATGTAGTCGTCCACGAACTCATCGGTAAGGTCCAGCACATAGAGCTTGGACGCTCCCGTCTTTAGAGCCTTCTCCTCGAGCCCTTCCAGCTCATCTGCCTGGCCGACATTGCCGGTCACTGCGATTATTTCGCAACCCTCATAGTTTTCCTTAAGCCACGGAATGATGATGGACGTGTCCAGCCCGCCCGAATATGCCAGAGCGATCTTCTTAAAGCCATTCTTCTTCATAGGAATACCCTCCAAGGAATTTGTGTAGTTATTCATCTATATTAGTATATTTATTCATTATAGTCAAACGGAAGTTAGGTTATCGCACTGATAAGAGGTAACGCGATTTTGTGAATGCAAAAAGGCAGGCAAGCGGATTCATAAGCAAAATCCGCTTGCCTGCCAAATGCGCGGTATTGTTGGCTATTTGCCCAGTTTTATCGTCTTCTGGTATGCAGAATTTATAGCTTCTATGGCGGCGGCCCTGAAGCCGCGGTTCTCAAGCGCATGGATTCCCACTATTGTGGCGCCGCCCGGGTTTGCGACCTGGTCCTTAAGCTCGGCAGGATGTTTGCCGCTTACAAGCATAAGCTTGGATGCGCCATATAGCGTCTGTGCCGCATATTTCATGGCCTTTTCGCGCGGCAGGCCGCATCCAACGGCTCCGTCGGAGAGGGCCTCAATGAACATGAATACAAATGCAGGGCCGCAGCCCGATATGGCGCACCCTACATCCATCAGGCTTTCAGGAAGCTCGTCGAAGGCTCCGGCAAATCGAAGCATATCGCGAAAGCCCGCTACCCCGTCCGCCGGGACATTTTCGCTCACGGAGTAGAGTATCATGCTCTCGCCCACCGTAACTGCGAGGTTGGGCATTATGCGGATTACGGGGTAGTCGCCTCCTGCCATAGAGCGTATGCGCTCGATGGTGACTCCAGCCGCCATGGAAACCAGCACAAAATCGTCCGTCCTCGATTTCAAGGCAGGGGCAATTTCGCCAAGCATCTCCGACATCATCTGAGGCTTAACTCCGAGGAATATCGTACCGCAGCTTGAAGCAATCGCATTGTTGCTGGAAACAGTAGCTCCGGCCTCCGCTGCCAGGGCCTCCGCCTTTGAGGCAGTACGGTCGCTTATCAGCAGGTCTGCCTTTCCGATGGCTTTTGCCGCCGCTTTGACCAAAGCGCTGCCCATATTGCCCGTTCCAATGAAGCCGGTCTTCCTGTCAATCATGATGCACCTCATCTAATCTGGCCGTTGCCGTGGATTATATATTTGTATGTCGTCAGTTCCTCAAGCCCGATGGGTCCGCGAGCGTGCAGTTTCTGTGTGGATATGCCCATTTCGCAACCCAGGCCGAACTCCCCGCCGTCTGTGAACCTGGTCGAGGCGTTAACGTAAACGGCCGCGCTGTCCACCGATAGGGTGAATTGCTTCGCGGTCGCGCTGTTTTCCGTTATGATGGCCTCGCTGTGCCCTGTGGAGTGCAGGGCGATATGGTCGATGGCTTCCTCAACCCCGCCTACGATTTTCACGGCGAGGATGTAATCCAGAAACTCTGTATCGAAATCCGTCGGGCCGGCGGATACACCTGCTATTATCTTCTGCGCCTTCTCATCCAGCCTCAGTTCGATCTCTTTTTGCCCTCTTTGCCTGCGTTCTGAGACGAGCTGCTTTTGCAGCCTGGGCAGGAAGGTTTCTGCGATATCCTTATGGACTAAGGCATACTTCTGCCGCATTGCACACCGAAGGGCGGCTCGCCTTGGCATTTTCTATGATCCTGCAAGCCATCTCCAAATCGGCCTCGGAGTCTACATATATGTGGCAGATGCCGGTGCCCGTCTGGATGCAGGGGACTTTCGCCCCCTCTATGCAGGCGCGGATGAGCTCCGCCCCGCCGCGGGGGATGAGCAGGTCGATAAAGCCCACTCCCGTCATCAGGTCGCGCGCGCTCTGCCTGGAGGTGTCCTGCACCAGCTGTACCAGTTTTTTGTCCAATCCTGCTTCCGCAAGCCCCTCTTGCATCGCAAGTACGATGGCATTTGCGGAACGGAAGGCCTCCTTGCCGCTTCTAAGTATGCACGCATTGCCCGACTTCAAGGCAAGGGCTGCGGCATCGGAGCTGACGTTGGGCCTGCTCTCATATATTATGGCGATTACGCCCATCGGGACGCTGGTCTTTTCTATGACCAGCCCGTTGGGTCGTTCTATCCTGCTTATCACCTTGCCGACAGGATCGGGCAGCTTGGCCACCTGCCGGATGCCGTCCGCCATAGCTTCGATCCTGGCCTTATTCAGGCTCAGCCTGTCCAGCATGACCTCGGAAATGGAGCCTTTGGCTGCCTCGACATCTTCTATGTTGGCCGCGATTATCGTGTCAGCGTTCGAAATCAGGGCGTCTGCCATGCGAAGGAGCGCCTCATCCTTCTTCTGTGAGGATGCTTTGGCAAGGTTTGGCCATGCTGTTTTCGCCTGCCTCATTATCTCCTGCGTGCTCATGAGCCCAGCCCCTTTTTGACGAACCTTGTGCCCACCTCTTTGCCGTCCAGGATGGCGTAAAGTATGTCGGGGTCCTCGCTGTTTGCGATGATCATGTCTATGCCGGCCTCGGTCGTGATCTGGGCTGCGCGCAGCTTCGTGGCCATGCCGCCTGTTCCAAGCTCCGAGCCCTTGCCGTCAGCCAAAGCCAGTATCTCCGGGGTGATCTCCTCCACCCTGTTTATCATCTTCGCAGAAGGGTCCTTTTTGGGATCGGCGGTGTAAAGCCCGTCGATATCGGACAGCAAGTATTAGCAGGTCCGCCTTTATTGCAGCGGCAACGACCGCAGAAAGGGTGTCATTGTCGCCGATGGATATCTCCTCGGTTGCCACCGTATCGTTCTCATTTATAATCGGGCATCGCGCCCAGCTCAAACAGGCGGTGGATGGTGTTTTGGAAATTCGTCTTGCGGTCCTTCTGGTCTATGTCGCTTCGAGTCAGCAGGATCTGGGCCACGGTGTGGCGGTATTCGGAGAAAAGCTTGTCGTAGGTGTACATCAGCTCGCATTGCCCGATCGCAGCGGCCGCCTGTTTGGTGGGCATGTCTTTCGGACGCTGCTTCATCTGCAGCTTGCCCACGCCCATGCCTATGGCGCCAGAGGATACGAGCACGATCTCATTGCCGACGTTCTTAAGGTCGGAGAGCACCTTGCACATCTTCTCCATGCGGCGGATGTTGAGCTGCCCTGTGGATGTGCTATAGTTGAAGTCCCGATTTTTATAACTATCCTCATATAATCTCCTTCATGGCCGTCGGCGGACTCGTCCGTAAAGCTGTGCCTTCATGGGTTCAGACGCCTTGGGGCCGGATTAGCGCAGGCCGGCCATGTTTCATATCTATGGCCTCAAATTGTATTAGTATTCATTATATCCCTTTCTCGAAATATCAAAAGGGAATTCTTATACTCGTGAGAAGTCATAGTCAAGCAAGCAGGTTTAAGAACTGTGCCCGGGCGAACTGGCCACAAAAGTTCTATCATGGATATGGATAGCGGCAAGGTTGTATTCCCTTTGAAATTCTTGAAACATAAGCGGAAGACGACAAACCCGGTTGAAAGTGGAGGTGCACATAATGGGCATTTTCAAGAAGAGGTGCCTTATCGCTTACTTCTCGCGTGAAGGCAACAATTATGTCGCCGGAAAGATTGTGGATTTGCCGGTCGGCAATACCAAGATTGCAGCTGAAATGATACATGGAATAGTCGGGGGAGAGCTTTTTCGCATCGAATCCATAAGTCCATACCCGGCGGACTACAATGAGGCGACCGATGTAGCCGGGAACGAGCTGCGGGCGAATGCAAGGCCAAAGCTTTCCGCCGATTTGGATAGCATCTCATCTTATGATGTAATCTTCCTCGGCTATCCTAACTGGTGGGGAACGATGCCGATGCCTGTGTTTACTTTTCTTGAAGGATATGATTTTTCGGACAAGGTTCTCTTGCCGTTCTGCACGCATGAAGGAAGCGGCCTCGGGCGCAGCGAGAAGGACATCGCTAAGCTGTGCCCTAAGTCAAAGTTGCAAAAGGGGCTGGCAATTCGGGGGAGCAGGGTAAATGACGCAGGTAAAGACATTGCTGCCTGGCTGGACAATGTAAACGCATCTTTATAGCAGAAGACAGTACTTAGTTGTCAATGCGCGAGTGCGGCGGGCGTGCATGCTCATGCATGAGATCTACTGGCCTTCTGCCACCATATCGATCAGCCTATCCACATAATCCTTTTCCCCTATGATGACGTAATGCTTTGCTGTCAGCACTTCTTCAGGCTTAAGAAACATGGTGGGCCCGCTGATATACAGGAAGGAGGCGTATGTGCCCTTCGCCGCTGCGTAATAGAATATCTTGCTCCTGCTTTCCTCTGAAACCCTTGAGAACACCTCTGCGCCGCCCGGCCCATAGAAGGACATCGGTTGCTTGGCATCGTTAGTACCCACATTGCGGCCGAAGAAGGAAATGGCCCGGCCTATATCAGTGCAATCATCCGTTACCAGCATGACGGCGCAAAGCTTGCTTTTCTCAAAAACATAGTAAGTATCAAGCCATTCGTGTCCGAAATAAACATTATCCTGCCCTTGCCTGGTGTATATGGCATTGTTCGTGGCGCCTACAAATGGCAGGGCCAGTTGTCCGTTGTAGTATAGCCAGCCCTTGATGTCGTTTAACGGCATTCCCCATTGCCAGCCGAGCCACCCCAAAGGCTCATTCCTCATGGTGAATGCGCAGACGGGTGCTGAGATTAATATCAGGGCCATGATCATCAGCGCTGTCTTTTTCATTTTGCTCCGCCTTTCGATCCCATTTGTTGCCACAACTAACGAATGAAGTTCGTGCGGGCAGGCTCTTCTCTTTCGGGCAAAGGCAACCCTGCCGCTTTGCCGGCCTCTATGGATTTTATAAGCCAAGCCATGTTATTACCCAGAGTACGCATTATCTGCATCCCTTCCAGGTCCTGCATGACTTCCTCCGGTGTATTCCCATGGACCATGTTCCAATATTGCGACGACACGATCGGCATCCTGTTAATGGAGAAGTACTTGTTGATCTGGTCGAATGAGGCAGTAGTGCCTGCGCGGCGCGCGCTGACGACGGCTGCAGCGGGCTTGTAAGAAAACTTTTGGATAGCGTTGCTCGAATAGAACAGCCTATCCATGAAGGAAATCAATATTCCGGAAGCAGATGCGTAATATACCGGGGAGCCAAAAACAAAGCCGTCCGCCTTCAGCGCCATCTCGGAAAATTCGTTCACCGAATCATCCATGAAGCACCGGCCGGTCTTCTTGCAGGTACCGCACCCCAGGCAACCTGATATAGGCTTCGTACCCAACTGGTAGATCTCTGTGCTGATGCCTTGTTTGTCCAATGCGCCTGCAACCTCGCTTAGAGCCGTGTAAGTGCAACCTTTTGCGTGCGCGCTGCCATTTACCAATAATACTTTCATTGAAACTCTCCTTTATTTCTCGGACTTAGGAATCCGTATAAACCGCCAATTTCATGCTTTCAATAAAGAAATAATAACCTCTTTCGATAACTAATGCCTAATTGAAGGCCAGAAGATTCTGCCGGGATTTCCCCGCCATATGAAGAAAACGCATTCTCCGAATTGATGCCCGTTAAGGAGGCGCCGATTGCTTCATTTCGCTAAATTAGAGGAGTTATATAATATTCGTCTAATTATTAATTCAATATCATTAGGAAAGAGGTGTTTGATGTGCGCCACTTACGGATGCTCGCCATTGCGCTGATCGTCACAGGGTGCATATTGCTTTCAGGTTGTACTAAGACTTGGTCGGTGACTTTTGAAGATGTCTATGATCTGGCCGGCTGGGATTTATTCGTATACGATGCCGAGGCGAAGAATGCCATCGACGACAATGGGCTGATGCTGGACGCATACAGTGCTACGGCGCCTTTCGCATTTTCGGGCGATGTCACAATGACTGTCGTCTTCGAGATTTTCTGCATCCCATCAAATCCTATAAAGGATCTATTTTTCGCATTCTTAGCTGAACCGGGCGACGGTTATTTATGGATTGATTTTAATGATCTTAGTGACGCACCTAATGAAAAGTATTCATTCGTCGATGATCATTACGACAACAAGGTTGAATTTAATACCTTAGTGCCTGGTATAAACTACATAGGGTCCAATATTCTAACATTCTCGAAAACTGATAACCAAGTTAGGATCAAGCTGAACAACACCGAAATCTACAACAGCCCTTACAGCTTTTTCTCAAGTGATTTTGTGGCCCCGTCTTTTGGCGCTATAGCGTTCCAAAGCTCAGGTTATGTGCTTTTTAAGAGCATCAAAGTGCAGTACTCGGGCGAGATGGTGCCCAGATAGCGGCAGTCGCAGAAATATGGTGATGTTAAGACAATTCTGTCAACTCGGTTCAGACTCCATATATGGTGGCCTCTCAAGCGAATCTAAGCGTGTGGCTTTGGCTCTGCACTTCAGGGCTCCTGAACCGTTGAGTTGGAAAATCGCCGCTTTTACTTTTGCCAAAGAGCTACGTCGGTGATCGCTGCTTAACACTAGAGAACATTGATGCTAATCGAAGATACGACATAAAGCATTGAAACATTTCACCTTGCGACAACTTTATTCTAGGAGGTGGATTGATGAAGATTTGGGCGCTTCTAGCTGTTATTTTTCTGGCATTCTCCCTTACAAGCACTACCCTAAGCAGCAATAGTTATTTCTTCGATTTTACGAAAGAAGCCGATCTCCTTAGAGATGATGGCAACTGGTCCACATTTAATAAGTCATACACTCAAACTAGCAGCGGTTTCCTTCTGCACAATTGCTGGGCTTCCGTTCCGCACATCTATAAAGGAGATTTGGTTGCCACAGTAAAGTTCGAACTCAACGTTTCAGCGGCGAATCTCGCATCAATGGATATATACCTTTCTGCTAGCGCAGGTTATGAGATATCCGATGGGTACGCCGGTATCAAGCTAATCGACCTGGGCGGTCCTAATCAGCGCTATTCCATCTTCAACGGACATAAGCCTGACGCTTATGCAGTAATAGTCGGCAATATCTCTCCGATACCGAAAGTCATAACTAACGGCATAAATGAGCTAAAAATAGTCAAGAAGGGGACTGCTTTCGAGTTCTGGCTAAACGGTTCGGCAATAACATCAGGCATAGTGCCCCCTCTCTACAATTCTGATCAATACTGCCTCGCAATATGGAGCGGCCAGGACTTGGCTAAGAAAGCGATCGTTTACAAGAGTGTCTTGATTGAATATGACGGTATACAGACCTTAAGGTAGATGACTCAAATGGAACTTGCCGACTTGCTAAACAGAAGCTTTGTTTGAAGGGACATCATCAATTCAAACGGGTCACATTGCCGATGCTGAGCCGAAAAGGCTGATGCTGCTAAGGCCATTTTTGATTTTAATGGCTTTGTCCTGATCTTGTATCAAGCACTTTACGTAAGTTCAGACTGCAATGGCGATTTATTATCAGGGCGTTTATACAGAAGGGCTTATTGCACATGAAGCATGTCAGGATGATTACGGTATCGTTAGCACTTTTGATTCTGCTGGTTTTGGCATTATGGGTGCCGATGAGGTTTCTGCCCGGCATGGCCTTTGCCGGGAGCGATGAAACTAAAATTATCTATTTCGAGCCGGACGGCTTGAGGATTACTGATTACGATGACGGCGGGCGTTACCTGGATGCATTCGTGAGGATTGAATACAATAACGCATCAGGACCGGCCATGATTGAGGAAGCGACTTGGCACATAGATGCTGCTAATGGCAGGTACAAAATCTCCTTTCCTTTTACTTTTGACTGTGAAGGTATCAGCACTTGAGACCTGAACAGACGACTTTTACGCGGTCTCGTGGAGGCCGATTGAAGAAAAGACAACTATCGGAAAAGCAATCAGGAAGATCATCAAGAAGGCCCATGATATCGGAGTATTGGCGTTGCCCTGATCGAACTAAGATGTAGATCACATGCTTGAACTGCTTGTGCCTTAAGCTTTTCCCGAGCAGGCAAGCAAGGTTAGCCAAACAAATAACTGATGCCCCCGGAAATTTTCCGAGGGCATCAGAATGCTTGCCTTACGAACCGACCAACTCTCTAATTGTGGACCATGGTCATGTCAAGGCAATTGCCTATTTATTGGCTGCTTCCAACGCCGCCATGAATGCATTCATAACATCGTCGCCTACTGTTTTTCTAACCGTGTCGTATACGCTTGATGCCATCTCCCTCATCTTTGAAAGAGTTGCGGGCGAAAGCTCCGTTACTTTCATTCCCTTGCCTTCTAGCGTCTTCCTGAGCGTTGAGACCGTATTGGAGGCCGTGTCGAAAGTGAATTTCTCCGTTTCCTTGCCGCACTCTATGAATATCTTCTGATCTTCTGCCGACAGGCTGTTGAAGAACTTCTGATTGACCATTACCGGCGAAGAATAGAGGATGTGGTGCGTGTGTATGATGTACTTCTGGACCTCATACAGCTTAGCTGCATTGATGGAGTCGTATGGATTCTCCTGAGCATCTACCAGCCCCTGCTGAAGGCCGATATAGGTCTCCGCCCATGCCAGAGGTGTCGGCTGTGCGCCCAATGACTTCCAATATGCCATATGCAGCGCATTCTCCATCGTACGGATCTTCAAACCCTTGAGATCCTCTATTGTATTTACCGGCTTATTGCTTGTCAGTTCCCTGAAGTAAGCGGCTCCGAAGGAGAGCAGCTTGATGCCTTTGCTGCTCATGATGTCATTGATCTTATTGCGGAACGGACTCTCAGCATATAGCTTGTAAGCCGCTTCGATGCTGACTACCGCATTGGGAAGGTCCACGAAGGAGAGCTCCGGAGTGTAATATGAGCCGAGGGTCACGCCGCTTAGCGCGACTTCTCCGGATTTGATCATCTCAACGCTCTCTGTGAGTGATCCCAGTTCGAAGTTGGGATGGATTTCTATTGTGTACCTTCCGTTCGTCCTTTTCTCAACCAGCTCTTTGAAGTGCGTCGCCGTTGCCTGGAGAATTGACGTCGTACTTGACCCGTGGATGTAAATGAGCTTTGTAGCTGCGCTTGTCTCGAGTGTAAGCCCTACTGCCAATAATGCCATTAGTACTACGAGTGATATTGATAGCAGCCTTTTCATCTAGTCTTCCTCCTTTTTTATGAGAGCGGTTTCGCTAAATTGAGTTGTTCTATAACAGAACCATCGAGAACCAGGGTATGTAAGTAATGAACAACAGGGCGATAATGTAACAAAGCATGAACGGTATCGATTTCATCCCGATCTGCATGTGTGGAATTCCTGTCATGGAGCTCGCCACGAACAAGTTGAGCCCAAACGGAGGGGATATAAACCCTATTGCCAAGTTGACTGTGACAATGATGCCGAGGTGCACCAAGTCTATGCCCAGTGCCACAGCTATGGGCACAAGCAAGCGGCCGATTATTACGACTGCTGGACCTACGTCAATGACCATACCCAGGAATAACAAAACGATGTTCAACATCATCAGGAATGCAAATTGCGTGTTGAAGTTGCCGACCAGGAAAGCCTCCAGCGCCTGAGGAGCACCCACTAAGTTGAGCACCCTGCTGAAAGCGCCGGCAAGCGCTATAAGGACGATGATCGGAGCATATGAGCGCACGGATTCATACAGTATCTTGGGGAGATCCTTGATGTTCATCGACTTGTATATGAACAGGGAGACTATCAGTGCATAGAAGACCGAAATGCCGGCAGCTTCCGTTGGGGTGACAACTCCTGTGTATATGCCCCCAGGATGATAACCGGCGTTAAGAGGGCCCATATGCCATCCAACAGGACGCTGCCTACCCCACGCGCCCTTAGGAGCTTGTAATTCTTTGCAATCTGGGCTTTGTCTTCGCCCTTCTTCCTGCAATAGAAATATACATACACCATGAAGATTACGGCAATCATGATGCCGGGGATAATGCCCGCGATGAACAGCGAGCCAACTGATGCGCCGGTGCTAAGGCCCCACAAAATGAATGGTATGCTGGGCGGGATGATTATTCCAAGCCCCGCTGCGGACGCCACAAGTGACGCGGCGAATGTCTTATCATATCCAAGCGACACGAGTTCAGGTATTGCCATCGCCCCGACTGCCGCACAAGTTGCAGGTCCTGAACCTGAAATCGCCCCATAGAAAAGGCATGTCAGAACTACGGCGCTTGGCAGACCCCCGGTCTTGTTGCCGGTCGCAAGGGCCGCGATATTGAAGAGCTTCTTCGATATTCCGCCATGCGCCATGATTGCGCCGGACAAGCACGAAAAGAAGTATTGCAAGCAAGGGAGTGCTGTCAACGCCTGTGATTATCGATCTTATCAAATACACTATCGTTGTGGGGAAACTTGGGTCTACAAGGCCGGGGATTACTATGGTCACGCCTAGTGATGTAGCTATGGGCACTGAAAGCACTAGGAGGACAATTAAGTATTATGAAATATCAATGCTGTCATCTTGCTAAGCCCTCCTTCTGCGAATTATTGGATTTGGGCCATCTTATGCAACGTCCACAATTATGCTCTGTGCAGATCGAATAACGGCAAGGCCAAACCCAACCGTCGCGAAGGCATATAGGATATACATCGGCAGCTGCATCGCGGGGCTCAGCTGCATGCTATTTTTCGCCATCATGACTACAAAGAATGAATGATAAAACAAGTAAGAGTACAACGCCAAGGAAAGCAATTGGATTATTATGTCCATCAACCTCATCAATGGTTTGGGCAGCAATTTTACCAGCATATCCACTCTGAGCATCGCATTATGCCTGATACAGTAGCCCATCGAAAGCATGGTTGAACACACCAGGCAATACCTTGCCAGCTCTTCCGGCCAAGGCTGAGCAGCCTTGAAGATGTATCTCATGATCACCTGGAACATGATGATGAGAGAGATCAGAGCCAGGAAGAATGCCAGTATTTTCTCTTCGAAATTCTCATCGAGCCATTTTATTGCCCTTCTCATGATGCCTCCTGTATTTATTGAGAATTTCCACTATGTTGAATTATAAGATTGTTTTCTCTCAAAGGGAGCCCCGTGAGCAGGACATATGACTGAGAATTGGTAGATTTCGCAAGCTTGATAGCGATTGGTTAGCCCGATCCATATCCTCAGTCCATAAAGGGTTCGGGCCGCAAAAAACATTCGCCGGAATATGAACAAATGTCGCCCGGGAAAAGCACGTCATCATACAGAATTGATACATGACCTTCTGTATGACCCGGGGTAGGGATTATTTGAAATTCTCCTAAGTCGCGAATTCTCGTATTGGCTCAACTCCGGGATTTTTAAGTTGAAGTCGTCACACATTTTCTGCTTCATGCCGAAGCGTGGCTTAGCATTGGTCATATATGCAAGTTCATCGCTAGATATGTATACTTTGCACCCTGTGGTTTGCTGAAGGTCGTAGGCGTTACCTATATGATCTAGGTCTGCGTGAGTCAATAAAATCCTCAGAATGCTTTATGTTATCCAAATTCTTGAGTTCATTAACAATTCCTGCAGCAAATGCCGGGAAGCCGCTATCAATCAAAGTGATTGCCTTCTTGAAGAATCACTGCATATACCATGCTGCTTACTTTTCTTCCTTTGTAGGCAATGCCTTCTCTTGTTGTTTCAAGCATATGCACATTGTCTTTCTACTAACATGTCAGTTGTCCTTTCTATTTGTTTGTTCTCTTAGTTTGCTTCATCAATTTTCGACTACTATATGAAAATACCTGCCTGTGAATTATTATGCCAAAAAAACAGTCGAAATATCGAGGGTTGTCACCTGACTTCGAACAGGGGTGTGGATATATCGGAGCAATTGCACTATGATAGAAGGATCATTGGGAATGGGCTTAATTATATGAAGATAAGGCAGGCAGTCAATCGACTGCCTGCCTACTTTCTGCCCTAATATCCTGGTGGTGAAATAGGTGCAAAGGCACAATAGCTTTTAGATCGATGATTCGTTAGTCGGCCACCAACTCTATGGTCTCTCCATATTTGATTACCAGGAGATTATCCGGCTTGAAGGTCTTTAAATCTGCATTGAAGTAATGCATGGGGACATTATGCTTGGCGCCGACAAGCTTTGCGCATTCCATGGCCTCTGCGGCATTCATGTTGTATTGACCATCTATCGGAAAGAAAGCGTAATCCACGTCCCGGGATTTCAAATTGGCCATCTGATCCAGCTTCGACGTGTCGGCAGCGTGGTAGATGACGATGCCGTTGAAGCTTATCAGGAACCCTGTCGTACTTTTAATCGAATGGTTCTTGTTTGATGCAGGCAAGGGTTCGATTTTCACGCCAGAGATTTCAAAGGAGTTGTAGCTGCCGTCTTGATTGATGGTGTCTTTAACCCTGAGTACTTTGCAGCCCGCCTTCTGCTTGCACATGTCTACCTTGTTATGATCGGAGTGCTCGTGGCTTATGAGGATGATGTCCGCCTCTTCGCTGTAATCTCCCTGGTAGTACGGGTCAATATATATGACAATGCCTTCTGCGGTTCTTATCTTCATAGATGCATGGCCTATTAAGGTAAGGGTCGCTTTCCCTGATGCAATGGCCGCCTGACCAGGGCCCAGGAACAGGACCAATAGAAGGGGAACCAACAGGAGATACGCAGTCAATTTCATTATGTCTTCCTCCTTCGCAGAATTCGCCGCCTCATTTATGTATCGATTATCTCATTATTGCAATTAAGAAGTCGCCAGTATTGCAGTTTTACAGCTTCTCGTTTTGCCAACAGTAATCAGAAAACCCTTGCTAACGATTTTACTCTATTTATATGCTCCTCTGTCACGGCGTGCTCGAAGCTCCTGAAACCGCTTAGTTTGAAGCCATGTCTCTTGGCAATGGTTCCGATCTCGTCAACCCTCCACCGCTCTATCTCCTTGCCCACAGTGTAATCTTCATATCTGCCCTCAAGAGCAAGGGCCATCGTCTCCGCCATGCACGCATAGCTTTTGCCCTGAGGGAAGCCGAAATTAAAGTGGAAGTCTGGCTCGCCGGGAACGTCCACCATGCCGCCTTCAATTACGAGAACGTCATCACGCATTTGAGCTACGCGCACTGAAACATCGCGAGGTCTAGCTACATCAAGTACAACTGAACCCGGCATCAGATGTTGCGGTTCCACTACTGCGCTAACCTGGCTTGTCACAGTGATTATCATTCGCGAGCCGTATATTGCGGAAACATCGCATCCTGCCTTTATTACGGCAAGGTGGCCCTCGCACCTTTTCCTTATCACTTCAACGGCTTCAGGGTTTCTTCCTACAATGACAAGTTCCCTCACTTCGTCTGCGAGGATTTCAGAGCAAATCCTGCCTATAGATCCGGTTGCGCCGACTACGGCAGCGCTTGATTCCCTCAATTCAATGCCCATAACTCGTGCAGCTTCCCTGAAGGCCTCTATTGCCACATATATCGTATAGGCATTTCCGTTGGTAACGGGGATTGCCAGTCTTTGGGCTATGGTCTCCCCTCCATCGCCCACAACCGACGTGTAAGCGCCGAGGCCGATTATTCCGGCACCCAGTTTTTCGGCCATGTTCCCGCACTTTACTATCTTCCTGTAGACCGCCTCAGTCTGCATCTTTAGCATAGTAGTCGGCGTAAATGGGCATGCTATGAACCATCCTTTGGCCTCTTCGCCTGTGGCGGCAGATCTGATGCCGGTGATCTCAGAGATGTAGACAGGCGGAAAATAACGGGAAAGGAAATCCAGCTGTTTTTCGCTGAATGTACGTCCAAGCAAGGGGAACTTGTGAGACACATCGTTCTTAACATTAATCGGATGGATAATAAAAGCGAACGTGTGATCGGACATACAGCTTCCTCCCAGCCCCAATAAGGCCCGTTCATTTAGTTTTGTGAATATATCGATTTATACTTGCTTCTAAAATCAAACTTCTATTCGCCGAAAATGAAATTATATCCTCTACTATGGTTTGGTTTTACTTTCTTCGTTGCAAAAACTAATTGCAATGGCATAATTCACTTAATGATATAACACCTGTGCACTTATGCCCGGTGCCTTTAGGAAGACCTCATAAACTTTGGTATGATCATTCGAAGAAAACCTTATTTAAGGAGGACTGTCATATGGGCGTCATCTTTAGCCCCAAACATCATCCCCACATTGCTCAACGCCAAGAACTAGGACCTTGCAAAATCAGCAAAGTCCCGGTCGGCTTGAACGGCCGAATAGCTCTTGTGCTCACGTCAGCAGTAGGTACGATGTGGTGTGCATATGCTTTTGCCATTATCGCTTTTACAGTTGTCTCGGCCGCCATACATAACGGCCTTCCGGCTTTTGTGGAATGGCTCAGCCAGACCTTCATTCAGTTAGTTTTGCTATCAGTTATCCTGGTTAGCCAAAATATCTCGGGACAGGCAGCAGACCGGCGTGCCGAAATGACTTTTAAGGATGCTGAAGCAACATTCCACGAAACTCAACAAATACAGGCTCATCTCCAGGCTCAAGATGCTGCGATTAATATGTTGCTGGAGCGATTTGCCGAATTGGAGAGCAAAATCGCAGGATCCTCTGTATCCACAAGTCCTCCTAAATAGAGCAAATTGGGTTGACGGGGTTTTAGGAATTGAAAAGGAGCGGCTTTACTGACCATTTTCTTGGTTCAGTCCGCTCCTTCCGAGTACTCTCTTGATATCCTTCCTAACTAAGGTGGCTCACTACCCCCCAGATAGGTTTCTTGATATTTATCCTTCTATCGCCATCCTGCACTTTACTTCATTATTGACGGGCTTTGGACACGATATCGGTTTCCGGTGTTAACGTCGATGTAAATGCCAGAAGAACCAGGCATGGCATTTCATCGAAAGACACTAGTATCCGAAATCCATCTCCTGTTTTGTAAGGCGAATTAGAAGGCCCACTCAGCCTCCATTTCATTGCCCTTCGTATAAACGATCGAGAACTTCCTCAAGTAGAAGCCATAAGGTAGGTAGAAATCGTAGACTCCATTGATGCCAGGGTACCAATATGTAGTGTCGTTTGCCGCAAGCATGGCCATCGTGTAAAGGTGCGTACCATTCATCTTTACGCTGAATTCATTGCCGGTCTTCTTGACTTCAACAGTATTAACGGCGCCGTTTATCATTCCAGGCGGATCCGTATCTATATTGTAGATGTCCCAGGTCGCTGCGCCCTGCCAGACGGAGTATTCCGGCGCGTCCCCGTACCTGTGGATCGTAAAGCCGAAGAACTTCTCAACAGGCACCTCGTCCTGCCATTTTGCGTTCAGAAGGATGAAGTACATCCAATCTATGCTGTTTCCAAGCCAAGTGTCCGCATAGAACTCATAGGTACATGTGAAGTCCCCCTTATATGCGTAAGGGGCGGTCAGGTGTGTATCTACCATCCAAAGGCCTTGGGGCGCGAATGTATGCCCCGAACTTTCGTGGTACCATGCACCCTGGCTGTTTACGAAATCCCCTTCATCAAGGAAGCTGAACGAGTATTTCGCGAGGCATCCGGACAACAATGCTGCTAACAGGGCAATAATCACAACCGATGCAAGTTTCATCCTGTTCATTCCGATTCCTCCCATCAGTAATCCCTCTGATATAAAGCTTCCAAAATCTTTAAATATGTCACTATTGTAATTTTCCACAACTCGCAATTTTCCTTTGTCATGAGACATAATAAGCACTAAAAAGCAAATAAAGAGTCCATCAACATAAGAGGTTTTTGTACATACGTCTGTTCTCGCCCTTTCCGAGAATCACTTATCTGCCTTGTTATAGGTCTTGAATGAAGGTTTGCCTTAGATGATTGGCATTTATGCCAAGCCTCTTATGAAAAGTGTAAAAAGGATAGCAAAAGGATAGCAAAAAGGAGCAACTGATTCGGTTTTCGGGTATGAAAAAAGCGGCGATGTCATCGCCGCTTTTCCATTGTTATACTGGTCCTTAACTAATTGGTACGCCACCGGGGACTCGAACCCCGGACCCACTGATTAAGAGTCAGTTGCTCTGCCAGCTGAGCTAGTGGCGCACGAAAACCTTGCCTTTGTAATATACCATCTGTTCTATTTATTTATCAATATCAACCGGTCTCCCGGGCAAACGTCTTGGTAGCGGCGACTGGGTTTGAACCAGTGACACTGCAGGTATGAGCCGCATGCTCTGCCAACTGAGCTACGCCGCCACAATGCACAGATTATGTTACATAATTGCCAAAGATATGTCAAATCGATTCTCTATGCCCGATAGTTACGTCTGATCTCAGCTATGACAAATATTCTATATCAAACCTAACTCCTTGCCCACTTCTTCGAACTTGCCCAGCGCGAACTCCAAATCCGCCTTGGTATGCTCTGCAGTCACTATAGTTCTTACTCTTTCTTTGCCAACCGGCACCGTCGGGAAAGCTAATCCAACAACGAATACGCCCTCTTGAAACAGCCTGTCGGAAAGCCTCATGGTTTTTGCGCCATCGCCAACCATAACAGGCGTAATCGGAGTCTGGCTGATTCCTGTGTTGAAGCCCAACCTCTTGAGCCCCTCTTTGAAAAATCTGGAATTCTCCCATAGTTTTTCGATGTGCCAGGGTTCTTCCTCAAGTACCTTGAAAGCCTCAAGGCATGCAGCCGTAACCGCCGGCGGCGCTGACGTAGAAAACAGGATCGGCCTAGCCCTCATAATGAGATAGTCAATGAGCGTTTTGGACCCCGCCACATATCCGCCCACAACGCCGATTGCCTTAGATAGAGTGCCCACCTGGATATCGACATGGCCGTGAATGCCGTAGTGGTCTACAGTTCCGCGCCCATTCTTGCCCAAAACTCCGCTGGCATGCGCATCGTCGACCATCGTTATGGCGCCGTACTCCTTAGCGATTTTGCACATCTCATCAAGTTTGCCGATATCACCGTCCATAGAGAATACACCGTCCGTAATGACAAGCACGTGGGATCCCGCCGCCATCGCGTCCTTGCTCTCCTCGAGCCGTTCCCTCAATTGCGACATATCGCCATGCTTGAACACCTTGATCTCTGCCCTCGACAGCCTGCATCCGTCTATTATGCTCGCGTGATTGAGCTCATCGCTGATGATTATGTCGTTCTTGCCAAGAACAGCGGACACCGTACCTGCGTTTGCTGTGAAGCCCGACTGAAAGACCAGCGCCGCCTCTGTGTGCTTAAACTCGGCAATTTTCCTTTCAAGCTCGGTGTGCCCTGCCATTGTACCCGCTATCGTCCTGACTGCGCCTGATCCAACGCCCAGTTCCCGGACCGCCTTTTCGGCGGCTTCGATCAGCCTGGGATGGGTGGCAAAGCCGAGGTAGTTGTTTGAGGACAGATTCACGATCTCCTTGCCGTCGAAGACGCATTTGGCCATCTGTCTGCCCGTAAGCACCCTTGGGTATCTGAAGAGCTTCTGCTCCTTCATTTTCTCAATTTCCGCCTCTAAGTAACCGAGGGCGTATTCCATTTTAAAACCTCCCGAAGCCGCGATCTCGCGGGTTATGGATATAGTATGACCTTCCCGCACTCGCCGGCCTTCATGAGCTCTAATCCCTTCTCGATGTCCTCGAGCGGCATGCGATGCGTAATCAACTTGCTGAGGTCGAGCCCCTTCGCTAGCAGCGCCTGCCCCTTATACCAGGTATCCCAGATGCGCCTGCCGTTTATGCCCCTGACTTCAATGCTCTTAAATATGATATCGTTAGCCATGTCGAATTCCACCGGTTTTGAAGGTATGCCCAGAAGAGCCGCCTTGCCTGCCTTCCTCAAAGCCGCGAACCCCTGCTTTATAGCTGCCGGATTGCCGCTCATCTCAAGAAGCACGTCCGCCCCTCTGCCCCCGGTCAGCTGCCTGACGAGCGCAACCGGGTCCTTTTCCTTAGGATTAATTGCAAAATCCGCCCCGAGCTTCCTTGCCAGATCAAGCCTGTACTCCGACACATCGGTCACGAAAACGGTCTTTGCGCCAGAAAGCTTGGCCACCGGAATTGCCGCAAGGCCTATCGGTCCCATGCCCGTTATGAAAACGTCGGCTCCAACCAAGTCCTGTGCAAGTGCAGTATGCACGGCATTTCCGTAAGGGTCTTGAACTGCCGCAATCTCGGCCGAAATTGGGATATCCCATGTCCAGCATGCCGACTCAGGTACGGCGACATATTCGGCGAAGCAACCGTCTCGGTCAACACCGATGATCTGCATGGTCTCGCAGATATGGCCCATCCCCTGCCTGCAATAGAAGCAGTGCCCGCAATTTATATGCGTTTCAATGGAAACGAACTGCCCTTTCTTCAAAGAGGTTACACCCTCTCCAATCTCGACCACGTCTCCGCAGAACTCATGGCCGAAGATAAGTGGGGTTTTTATCCTTTTCTGGGACCATTCGTCCCATTCATAAATATGGACGTCTGTGCCGCAGATAGCGGCTGCTTTGACCTTGACGAGGACTTCGCCTCTTTTAATGCCCGGAATGGGCGCGTCGATAAGTGAACAACCTTGGCCGGGCTTCAGCTTAGCCACGGCCCTCATAGTCCCCTCCACAGGAGATACCCCCCATCATCGCTTTGAGACTAGTTGCTATGCGGCTATTGGACACAACTTACTCTATGTTCATCGATTTTTACTCAACTGATCATTAGTACAAGCCATGCAACATTCTTATCATTGGAGCTTGCGAATGCGTGCTTTAGTTTCACAATCTTTGCACATATACAGAACATGGCCGGCGCTTTACGCGCCGGCCATATACGTTACTGTACTGACTCTACCGAGACTATTTCGGGAATGTGTTTCTTAAGGAGCCTCTCGATGCCCATCTTCAAAGTCATCTGCGACATCGGGCATCCCTTGCATGCGCCCTGCAGCCTCACTTTGACTATGTTCTCAGGCGTCACCTCTACGAGTTCGACGTCTCCGCCGTCCGCCTTGAGGCTGGGCCTTATCTGCTCAAGGATTTCATTTACCTTTTCAAACATCCTATGACCTCCGTTCGATTGCGCCCTGTTAGGCTGAGCGCTCGCCACATATATATTTTAGCACTCCTATGCATCTTTTCCTATTTGCTCTGGCTGAAACGGAAGTTCATGATGTCTCCGTCCTTGACGATGTATTCTTTGCCTTCAAGCCTGAACAGCCCCACATTCCGGGCTCCGGAGATACCCCCAAGGCGCATGAAATCCTCATAGCCGACCGTCTCGGCCCTGATAAATCCCTTTTCTATATCCGAATAAATCTTACCGGCGGCACCTTTGGCGTTAATTCCCCTCGGTATCGGCCATGCCCTCACTTCGTCTTCTCCGACTGTAAAGAACGATATCAGCCCCAGGCCCTCGTACACTGCAACGGAGATCTTACCTATTCCACTTTCCTCGATCCCATACCCCGCCATGAGCTGTACCTTGTCATCGTCGTCCAGCTCGGCCATCTCGGCTTCGACGCCGGCGCACAGCTCTACCAGGGGTATGCCGTAGGATGCGCAATGCTCCTTAACCTTTTGGGCGCCTTCATAAGACTTAGCTAGGAGTTCCTCCTCGCCGAGGTTAACGCACATTATCATTGGCTTTACCGAAAGAAGACCGTAGCCTATCAGGCGTTCCTTGTCCTCGGCGCTAAGCTCTACCTGCCTTAGGCTCTTGCCCTCGCCCAGCTCCCGGCCGAGTCTTGACATCAGCTCTAGTTCCGAATCTTCCTCCGGGGTCCTCTTCTTCTGGGAAGTAAGCCTTTCAACGCGCACTTCAGCAGTAGCCATGTCGGCGAGTATTAGTTCGTCTGTCGCATGTAAAGCGTCCGCATAAGCCGAGCTGGCCGCGTCCTCTCCAAATGCCTTGACCACGTTGATTAGGGCGTCCATCGTTCGCATATGGTTCACAAGCCTGATAAGCGCCTTCTTGTCGGCGCCGGATGATCCCGCGCCCGCCAAATCCAGCACCTCGACCTGCGCGTATGTAGTCTTCTTGGGGGTGAACATGGCAGAGAGCGCATCTATCCTGGCATCGGGCACCCTGGCCATGCCTATGGCCGCCTCCTGCCTTCCGGTATCGGCCTTACCCGTCAGAAGCCTGAACAGAGTAGTCTTGCCCGATGATGCCTTTCCTATGATACCGACTTTCATAGCTCTACCTCCGAGATTCTCAATGCCTTTTAATTATGATGGTAAAGCAGGTCCTAGTCAAAGGAAGAGGCAGCATTGTTTTCTATCCCTTTACTCAGCAGGGTTCTTCTCCATTAGATGTACGAAGAAAATGGGGCCGCGCCTTTTTAAGCGCAGCCCCAACGGATAAATTGTTTCTTGATGACCTCTTTATCTATGCCTCATACAACTATCTTATTCGGCGCTTACCTTGATTTTGAACTGTGGGGCCTCTTCCTTCGCCTTCTTGGGTATGGCCAGCTCCAACACGCCATTCTTGTAGGAGGCTTTGGAATTCACCGTATCAAGCCCCTCGGCTAGCTCGAACGCCCTGTAGAAAGAGCCGCACCTGCGCTCGCGCCTGATGTAGTTCCTCTCGGGCCTCTCCTCCTCGAGCTTGGTCTCCGCCTTGATTTCCAGCATGCTCTCCTTGAGGTTGATATCGATCTCCTCAGGTGCGAAGCCGGGCATCTCGGCCCTGAGCACTACCTGCTTGTCGTCCTCTTCGATGTCTACTGCGGGCGACCAACAGCCCTTCTCGCGGTTATAGCCTCTTGAGGTATCGTCCTCCATGATTCTGCTCATATTCCTTATCATGTCGTTTACTTCCCTGTACGGGTTCCACCTTACAATGTTCATTATCCTTACCCCCCTATTATTGAGAAGTTTTATTTGCACTTTCATTTTAAGTTTCTTAAAGTCATTTGTCAATATATCCTGTTTGTTTAACAACATCTTATCTGCTTATCACACAACAACGCATTTCATTTCCCGCAGTTCTTTTCCAAATGCTTGAAAGCGGAAGGATGTGCATATACAATGTCGAATGTATAGTTTGTTAGGCAAGTACAATAAGGAGGTGCGTCCATGTTTGCAGAATTCAAGAAATTCGTAATGAGGGGCAATGTTATTGACCTAGCCGTCGGTATAATCATCGGCGGGGCGTTCGGCAAGATTGTGGCTTCGTTCGTAAACGAGGTCCTCATGCCGCTAGTGGGAATGCTATTGGGCAAGGTGGACTTTAAGAACCTGTTCATATCGCTCGACGGCAACAAGTATGCGACACTTGCGGAAGCCCAGGCAGCAGGCGCCGCCACTGTTAATTACGGAAGCTTCATCGGCACGATAATCGACTTTCTGATAATCGCTTTCGTCGTTTTCCTCATAATTCGTGCGATCAACAAGGCCAGGGAGAGCGCAGACAAGAAGAAGGCGGCAGAAGTCGCGGCCGCACCCACCACAAAAGAATGCCCGCACTGCTTCACGCAGGTGGACATCAGGGCCAAGCGTTGCCCGAATTGCACTTCAGAGCTCAAGTAGTTTTCTGACTCGGCCAAGAATTCAAAAGCCCGGCGCTTCCGCCAAATCAGCGGCGCCGGGCTTCGCATTTCTATCGGGCTATCCTATTTCCTGAATCTCTTCGGCAAAAGCTGCGGCTTCATTATATCCATGTAGGTCTCGCGCCTTGCCACAAGCTGAGCTTTTTTGCCCTTTACGAACACTACGGGAGGCTTGGGGTGCATATTGTAGTGCGATGACATTATGTAGTTGTAGGCACCTGTGGTCAGCACCGCCAAGGTGTCTCCCGATTGCAGCTGGGGCAGCGAAATGTCCCATATCAGCATATCGCCGGATTCGCATGCGTTGCCGGCTATCGAATATAGCTTCTCGGGCTTCTTGCCCGCCTTGTTCACGACGATTGCATCATATTCCGCCTGATAGAGCGCAACCCTGGGGTTATCGGTCATGCCGCCGTCCACCGACGCGTACGTTCTAATGCCGGGTATGTCCTTGATCGCCCCTATCGTGTAAAGTGTGATGCCGGCCTCCCCGACTATGGACCTTCCGGGCTCCACCATGAGCTTCGGCAGAGGTAAGCCATGCTTCTTCGATTCCTTCTTAACTGTCGAACAAATTGCCTCCGCGAGGCTATCAACGTTGCTTGGTTCATCTTTCTCCGTATAGCGCACGCCCAGCCCTCCGCCAAGGTTGAGCTCCTTGTACACGAAGCCGGTGCGCTTGGCCGTCTTCGCGGCGAAGGCGATCATCTTCTCAGCCGCAAGCTTATATGCCTCTATGTCGAATATCTGTGAGCCGATGTGGCAATGGAAGCCCTCGAGCTTCACATTCTTCATGGAGAGCGCCATGTCTACGGCCCTGTCAGCCCTTCCATCAGCGATTCCCAGCCCGAACTTGGAGTCGGTCTGCCCCGTTTGAATGTATTTGTGCGTGTGGGCTTCGACGCCAGGGGCTATCCTCAACATGATGGAAGCGGTTTTGCCCATGCCGGCGGCAGTACGGTCCAGAAGCTCCAGCTCGTCGAAGTTATCCACTATGAAGCGGCCGATTCCGGCAACAAGTCCTGCTTTTATCTCATCAGGGCTCTTGTTGTTTCCGTGGAAGTGGATCCGATCCGCGCTCATACCGGCTGATAGGGCGCATGCTAGCTCGCTTCCCGATACGACGTCTATTGACAGGCCCTCCTGCTTTATCAATGCAGCCATGGCCTTCATCAGGAACGCCTTGGAGGCGAAAAGCACCTCGACGTCCTCATACCTTGATTTGAAGGCGTTTAGATATTGCGCACATTTGTCGCGCATATAATCCTCATCCATCACATATAGCGGTGTGCCGTACTTTTCGGCGAGCGTAGCAAGGTCGACTTTGCCTAGGTACAAGTTGCCGTTCTTCCCGACACTGATGTTGTTTCTTCCGTGCATTGGTATCCCTCCGTAATAAATATACATGAACGATAACATCCAAGCGCCTGCGGCCGCAATATGGTCCGCAGTCATTCTAACAGAGCTTACGGATGTGCGTGCCCTGTGGCTCGCCTTTATTGTATAATCACATTATCGCATGAGCCTTGCAGGCTTCATCTGATGCTATCATTGTTTTGAGCAGGTGTGGTGGAACGGCATACACGAGGGTCTTAAAAACCTTTGTCCCTTGGACATGTGGGTTCGAATCCCACCACCTGCACCAAATTAGTGAGGATGCAGTCCGTATGGCTGCATCCTCAAGTCTTCTCTAGATGTTAACATTCTTAGAATTGATTCGGGCATCCGCCCGGCCTAACTAAAATATTACGCCAAGCCCCAATTTCGTATAGAAAAACAACTTGCCACCGAAGAAATAAAGCAAGCCGCCTTCTATCCCCACTCTCAGGTGCTTCCAGCGGAAATCAAAGCCAGGGCCAACTTTAATCAGGCCTCTTACTTCGGGCGTGAACATGACGATCATCGAAGGGTTGACTGCCGCATAGAAGTTGAAGCCCGCCCCTAACGGGACATAATACCTTCCGAACATGCCCATCTCGATGCCCGGTCCCACGAATGTCGTATGTATTCCTCCGGCCCAGGGCCCGTTCTTATACTCAAGCTCCAGCTCCCCAAGAGTTATCGGATACCCGCCGTTCAGGCTCAAAGTGAATTCTCCGGGTACTGCAGCGGACGCGTTCCCCGCGATGGCCAAAACTGTAAGAGTTACAAACAACATCACCAATATGCTCTTCTTCATAGGATTGCCTCCTTATGCCTGACCTTTGAACCGGACATAGACAGTGAGGGGCGCGGCAAGCTTCATCCGCCGCCGCGCCCCCGACTAATCACGCCTAGAACCTATAGCCAATTCCCGCCTTGGTATAGAAGTGATGGTCGAAATCCCACAAGGTCTCAAATCCATATCCCAGCTCGAACATGACCCTCAGATGCTGCCACCTGAAGTCGATGCCGGGGCCTACTTTGAAACCGAAGCCCAGATCGAAAGTGTTGAAACCTATTAGAAGCGACGGCGAAATCCCCGCAAACAATGAGAGTTCGTACTCGGGAGCAAGGTTGATATAGGAGTTCAGCGGGAAATAATACCTTCCGAAAGCGCCCAACTCAATGACGTTCCAGCCTACGCCCGCTTGAGCACCGAATGCGATATTGTCCATCTTGTACTCGAGCTCCAGCTCTCCCCAGGTATAGCTCCAGCCGCCGTTAACGCCGATTGTAAACTGGTTCGCTGCGATTGACGAAGATGCGATTGCGAACATGAACAGCACTGCAAGCGATGTGATTAGGACGATCCTCTTCATCGTGATACCTCCCTGATATTAGAATGTTACGAACATTACTCAAATATCTCGGCCCGATCTCCTTCTAGAAGCAGACGCCCACGCCGCCCTTGGCGTAGAATCCATGGCTTGTGCTTACCGAATACCTGTAGCCGAGCTCGACTGCGGCTCTGAAAAAGCCCGATCTGTACTCCACGCCGGGCCCTGCCTTAATTCCGAATTCTACTGTCGGCCCGACGAAAGTTATGAGAGCTGCGGGATTCACAGAAGCATAGAAGCTGAACCCTGCCTTAAGCGGGACGAAGTACTTTATCGGCACGCCAACTTCCAGAATTAGTCCGTTCGAGCCGACATTAATACCGATGGCTCCGACGCCCTCTTTGTATTCAAGCTCAAGCTCTCCGTAAGTGAACATGTATCCCCCGTTGGCGTTTATGGAAAACTGCCCGGGAAGCTTGGCCTGAGCAGGTATTGCCATTGCCAGCAGCGCAGCTGCGATAAGGCATACCAAAGCTGTCCTCTTTCTCATTGTCCCCTCCTCGCGCCTTACTAGAGGCGCATTTTCGTCCTTTGGGCGGCCCGCCCCATGCGGGTACCGCGCATCCGCTAACAAGAGATATATTTGATATAATCTGCGTATAACCTCTTTATGGACAAGAAATTTTAAATCGGGGGTACTTTATGGCCAGCAAAGTATATTTCTCAAATGCCAGGACCAAGCCTGGCACAAGCCTTCTTAACAAAATGGACGGGCTGTGCGACGCAGTAGGGCTGAAGAGTATTATGGGAAAGGGCGATTTTACGGCGATAAAGCTGCATGTGGGAGAGTACGGCAACCTGAGCTTCGTCGCCCCGCAGCTTATAAGAAGGATAGTCGACAAGACGAAATCGACAGGGTCTGCCGCCTTCATAACTGACTCGAACACGCTTTACGGCGGGCAGCGAAACGACGCCGTGAAACATCACTTAAACGCTAGCCTCAACGGCTTCACGCTTGAGACCGTCGGCGCGCCTTTCATAGTGGCGGACGGCCTTACAGGTACGGACTACGTCAGCGTCCCGATCAAAGGGCACGATCTTAAAGAGGCGAAGATCGCCTCTGCGATATACAATTCGACTGCGCTCATTTCGGTAGCCCACTTCAAGGCGCACTCATCTGCCGGCATAGGCGGCACAATCAAGAACTTGGGCATGGGCTGCGCATCCAGGGCCGGCAAGCTGATACAGCACTCTGATGTAAGGCCTGTGGTTAAGCAGGACGGGTGCACCGGCTGTACCAAGTGCGCGCAGCATTGCCCGGTGGATGCGATCTTCTTTACTGACGGGCACAAGGCTTTCATCGATACAGAGAAATGCATCGGATGCGGCGACTGCCTTGCAATGTGCCCCGTAAGGACAATAAAGTTCAGCTGGGATGACAGCACCACCGCGCTGCAGCGGAAGATGGCCGAGTACACGCTGGGAGCGCTTTCAGGCAAAGCCGGGAAGGCCGTCTTCTTCAATGTAATACTAAACGTCAGCCCGCAATGCGACTGCTTCGGCAACAACGATGTGCCCATAGTGCCAGATCTTGGCATCATGGCGTCTTTGGATCCAGTTGCGATAGACAAGGCGGCGGCGGACATGGTCATGTCCGTGGCGGGAGAGCCCGGTAGCAGCACCCATCATATGTGCTCGGGGGAGGATAAGTTCAAGTTCCTCTCACCCAATTCGGACTGGAGAGTACAGCTTTCACACGCCGCTGAGCTTGGCTTGGGAAGCATGGATTACGAAATAGTGAAGGTGTTGGAAGTAAAATAGGCCAAAGATCGGGATACTTACCTATTGATATGCTCCTTCTCAGGGCGGTTAAAGTCGATCAACGCCGTCTTGAATGGGAGCATAACGCTTTTTATTGGGCCACAGCTTCTGTCATCGGGCCTCAAGCTTTAGCTTAGCAAGCTCATCTTCAATCAAGGCCTTGCAGATGGCACGTTGAGCGGATTTTATGAACACTTCCCTTATTGTCTCCAGGCAGTCCATCGGGTCCGCCTCGTCGATGATCCCTATTGCGTCCTCCCACTCGGCCCTCATTTCGAAAAACCCGGCAATGGATGTTTCCATGTACCTTTCCAGCGCAAGCGCCAGGTTGGCATCCAAAATGGAGAAGCTTGTGCGAACCTCGGGCACTTGTGCCTCGCCGCCCTCCCCTTCGGATGGGGCGGAGGCCGAAACAAGCCCCGATCCGCCCTGCGCCATCTCTGCGAAGTCGTAATCATGGCAGTATCTGCTCACCGGCACAGTGTACTTATCCGATGCAATGCCGCCTCCTATGCCCGCCACCGCAATAACCTCATCCCATCCGAGACCAAGGCCCTTTGCCGCGTCCGCGGACCACCCTTCGATCAGCTCGGAAACGAGCGCCGCCCTGTTCTCGGAGTTCACCAAGTCGTAAAGGGGCTTTTGTATTTCTAGAACGTAATCGGTATTGCGAAGGCTTTTGACTGCCCTTTCCGAATATACGGTGGGATTCATCTTCTTGGTGAACACATTGTCCGAGAAGGGATCGTCAAGCCAGCTGTAATACCATCCATCGCCGTACACTATGGTTCCGAGAGTGAAATGGAAGGCATGGTAGAGGATGCTTTTATCTAAGTGAGCGTCCTTGTCCTGCAAAGGGTGCAGAGCTGCCGCCGTGTTATATAGAAAGCCCTCGTCATCACCTTCAAAAGCGCATTTCCAGGAGGCGAGGATGTGCTTAACGGCCATTTTGTCCCTTGCGTCTATTCCGGTCCTTTTCGATTCTTTCATGTAATCGAAATGGAATTCGGGCGTTCCAGCGATGGGAAACGACGAGGTATCCCCTATGTCTATGTCATAATTGAGCATTCCCAGCAGGTATGAATCCTGATGGCCGTACCCTTTGCCCAAAGCATACAGGTAAGTCCAGGAGAGATGCAGCTCCGCGCCCCATGCAGCCGCCTGGAAGCCAAGCAGCGCGATGATCGCACAAGAAAGGAGGGCAGTGAAAGTTGCCTTTCGCCGGAAGCTGGCAAACATAAGAAATCCTCCGGTCCGGTCTCAGATTGGAGACGTCTCGGTATCTATGCCTATATTTGTATATTATCCTAATTATTTGGCAGAATGGAAGGGGGATTGGGATATTTAGGACTAATTAAACGGGCCTATTTATGTGGTGTTTTTCAGTTGGAATCCGTCTGCTCCTTCTTTAGCATCCTGGCCACTTCGAGCCCCACAGGATCTTGCATGCCGGCCAGGTAATTGGCAAGGTGTATATGCAGGCATTTGAGGTTCACGGGATCCTTAACGCCCCCGGGCCCTGCGCCAAGCAGGTCTTCGGTCGCCTTGCCGCCAATCATAGCTTTTACTTCGCTCTGCAGCCCTTCATATAGCAAGCGTCTTTTAGCTTTGTAGGCGTCCGAAGATTCTGTAAGTGCTTCTCTAAACGAAGCGTCTTCATTGATCATGTTTCTGATCATTGGAAATGCGGGGCCGCCCTCCAATGAGCCAACCCTCTCTTTAAGGTGCGGGCATGAGAGCCAGTAAAGGGTTGGGAAAGGCTCCGCCGCCCCCGAGCCCCTGATAATTATCGGAGAGCATACAAGGACCACTGGCGCACCGTATGAACACCTGGCGGCGACGCCTGTCATGCCCTCAGGCTCCCTGCCCAGCTGCCGTCTCGCCATTTCTATATCCGATCCTTTTGTGCATCTGCAGTCTGCGCACTCAAGCCAAGCTTTCATTTAATCCCTTCTAAAATAAAAACCGGACCCTATTTCCAGGCGTCCGGCATTTGTTTTTCCTATTAGAACATCCTGCTTCCTCGGCTGCCCCTTCCGCCCCTTTTGGAGTCCTGGCTCTTTCTTAGGTCGGAGTGCCTCTCATCGCTGTCCTTGATGAATTTCGCAAGCTTGTCCTCGAAATTCGCCATCGAAGCCGCATCCCTCGCCCGATTTCTGGCCTCCTGCCTCTGTACGAAGCTGGGCAGCGTCTGCTTAATTGAAAGCCCTACCTTCTCGCCGTTTATCCCTATGATCATCACGTTGACGATATCCCCGATGTGAAGGTGGTCCCCGATCTCCGTAATATATTCATCGGCGATCTCGGATATATGCACCATGCCGGTGCGCCCGCCCCCGATATCCACAAAGGCCCCGAACTTCGTAATGCCTGTTACTTTGCCGCTTATCACGTCACCGACGTTCGGAACCATCAATTCAGCCCTCCAGAAAATTAATAATTATACGCACTTTCTCGCAATTATATTCCAACTATACCACGCAGTCAAACGTTCATATGTATTATTTTACAAACCATCGGACTTGTATCCTGCGAAAAGATCGATCACTGCTCGTCATTCTCCCTTGGCATGTAGACCGTTTCGCCGGGCATTACAAGGCCAAGCCTCTCCCTTGCTATCCTCTCGACAGTCTCGTCCTTTGTGGCCTCTTTGATCGCCACTTCTATCTCCGCAAGCTTATCCTGCCAGTAAGCCAGTTGCTCTTCAAGCAGGGCGGTCTCTTTCTTTATCTCCGAAAGGCGCCACATGGAGGAGATGGTTATGCCCAGAAGGCACACCACAATGATCGTAATGCTTACTATGTAGCCGGTCTTCTCCAGCTTTGCCCGCCTTTTGTCGTCTGCCATTCTTTACTCTACGCCCCCGGTCTGTATCTTACCGCGGCCCACAGAAGCGTTAAACCCGCAAGCGCCAGGGCCACATAACCTGAAATCCGCCTGATGCTCATAAGCCTTAAAGCTGCCGCAACATCGTCTGAGCCCTTTGCCGAGCGCGCCTCACGCCAGAAAGTGAGCACCTGCCGCAAAGTGCCGTAGTATTCGCTGAAATGCCGGTGCCGGAGGCTCTCCCTCGCCGCCTGCCGCATCATACGCCTCAACATAATCTATGCCGCTTGCGTAAGCTGCAAGGGCCACCGTTATTCGCCCGCCGTACATGTCTATGACATTCCTCAGATAGGACGCGCCGGTCCTGAGGTTAAGTTCCACATCATAGATGCAATCGTCCCCGCATTTGGGCGGGGCATGCTCGCCCGCGCACTTTGCCTCGGGATTGAACTGCCTCCAGACCGAAGGGGTGACGTTCATGAGCCCGCGCCCGCCCCGCCATGACACGCTTTCGGACTTCCAGCCACTGTGCTGTGAGATCATAGCCGCAACAAGGGCCGGGTCCACGCCCGCGCGGACCGATTCCAGGTTGATTACGTCCGCAAAAGGTATGTCCCTGACTTCAATTAGCGCCTCGTCATACCTGCCAAGAGCCTCAAGGTTGTCGTCCATCCAGCCGTCTACGATGAAGCTGCCCGCCCATGAGAACGCGACCGCTGCCATCAGCATTATAAGAACGGAGACTATGTGCCTGCGGCCGGGCACGATGCTGCCCGAAATAATAGCTCCAAGCATAATGAAGGGCGCTGCAAGAAAATGCCCGATAACAGCGAGTATTGCGGCCGGCCGCCTCTGTGCGACGGAACCGTACTTCGCCCTCATGGCCCTTCTATCCTTGCTGCGTCCGAACATGCGCTTAGCCCTCCGATTCTAAAAACAGGTGCGATTCAAATCCCATACTTTATTTATTATAAACCCTTGGAATGCGTTGATGTCAGCATCTAATCCTCAATGGATTATTAGGGCGCCGGCAATGATGTTCTGCGCTTATGCCGACTGCGGTGTAGAATACTTGTATCATATTATCCGCACATTTACGTCGGAGGTGTTGCATTTTGATAGAGGCCATGGGTCTTTCCATGACTTACAAGGGCGGCAAAGGCGTCTTCGGGCTCGACTTCTCCATTAAACAGGGCGAGGCTTTCGGCTATCTAGGGCCCAACGGCTCCGGCAAGACGACAACAATCAGGCTTCTAATGGGCTTCATGAAGCCCGATTCCGGAAGCTCCAGCATAAACGGGCTGGACTGCTGGAAAGATGCGGCTGCCATAAAGAAGGACCTTGGATTCCTGCCGGGTGAAATCGCACTTTTCGACGAGATGACGGGGGAAGCTTTCCTGAAGTTCATGCTCGAGATGCGAGGCGTCCGCCTTGGCGCAAGGGCCCGGGAGCTATGTGACCGGTTCGACATGGACCTTTCCGGCAGAATCAGGAGGATGTCGAAGGGTACCAGGCAGAAGCTTGCAATAATCGCAGCTTTCGCCCACGACCCTGCGGCGTACATACTGGACGAACCCACCAGCGGCCTTGACCCTCTGATGCAGAACAAATTCATAGAGCTGGTTCTCGATGAGAAGAAGCGCGGAAAGACGTTCTTCATGTCCTCCCACAACTTCGAGGAGGTCGCTCGATCATGCGACAGGGCCGCCATCCTGAGGGAGGGCAAGCTGGTAGCTGTGCAGGAGATGGCTAAGCTCAGGGCCGAGCAGAGGACCGGGTACATCGTGTCGCTCGGCGACCGTGAAAGCGCTGAAGTGCTGAGGGCGGCTGGAATAGAAATTCTGCGCGAGAACGACGGACAGCTGGAAGTGGCCGTGACAGGGGATTTCAACACTTTCTTCAGGGCGCTTGCGAAATGCGACGTCCGGGGGCTGTATGTCGGAGGAAAGGACCTTGAACAGGTGTTCCTCAAGTATTACGGGAAGGAGGTGGCAAGATGAACCGGCCGCTGATAAAGCTCGACATCAAATCCAACTGGTTCCTGTTCTCTGTGATTTTGGCCATCATGCTGATGTACATGTCGGTCATTTCAATGATGTACGACCCGGCCAGCATGGATGCCATGAAAGACCTGTTAGCCTCGATGCCCAAGCAGCTTCTGTCTGCAATGGGCTTCGATGACCTGGGCTCAACGCTAACTGACTTCATGGCCAGCTATTACTTCGGCTTTATAATCCTGATGTTCCCCATGATTTATAGCATCGTGCTTTCCGGCAGGCTTATATCCAAGTATGTGGACAGGGGTTCCATGTCGTATTTACTCTCCTGCCCCATGAAAAGATCCCGAATAGCATCCACACAGGCGCTGTTCCTGGTGATTAGCCTGGGCTTGCTGTTCGGCCTTGTGGCGATAGGAGGCTATGCATTCTGCGAGGCCAGCTTCCCGGGGCTTTTGGAGACAGCCAAGTATTGGAATTCTGAATTACAACGCTTTCTTCCTGTTTTTGGCGATTTCAGGAATTTGCTTCCTGTGTTCTTGCTCTTTCGACGAGGCTAAAGTGTCATCGGCACTGGGCTCAGGCATACCTCTCGGCTTCTATGTCATACATATGCTGTCCAATGTAGGTGACAAGCTGGCCTGGCTCAAGAATTTTACGATATTCTCGCTTTATGACACCGAGAGGATAATGAGCGGCTCATCTACTATGGTTCAGGGGATTGTGCTTCTTGTGATTGCCGCGGCGGCGTATATTGCGGGGGTGGCAATTTTCAGCAGGCGAGACATGGCATTATAGATGCCTTGGCTTTAAGATGACTGTCTAGGAAAAGGCGCGGGGCTCGATTGGCAAGCTCCGCGCCTTCACATTTGGCATCCTCCGGTTATATCCCCTTTGATTTTGCCTCGTTCCAGAGCGCATCCAGCCTCTCAAGGCCCATATCCTCTATCTTCTCGCCCAACATGGCTACTTCCGCCTCTATGTACATGAATCGCCTCTTGAACTTGGCGGCGGTCTTCTTCGCAGCGGCCTCGGCGTCGATTTTCGCAAGCCTGGCTACGTTGACAACTGCGAACAGCAGGTCCCCAATCTCCTCTTCAAGCTCTTCGTGCGGACCGGTGAGCACCGCCTCGACCTCCGCAATCTCCTCATGCACTTTAACCATCGCCTGTTCGGGCGTCTTCCAGTCGAAGCCCACCCTGGCGGCCTTGTCCTGCATCTTGGAGGAATACCACAGCGCCGGCAGCGAATTGGCTATCCCTTCAAGCAGAGACGGCTCACCCTCCTCGCCATTGGAAGTTTTAACTCCCGCCTTCTGAGCCTTTGCGGCCTTCTCCTGCTGCTTTATGTACTCCCAGTTTCTTAGCACTTTCTCCGGCGTATCGGCTTCGACATCGGAGAAGATATGTGGGTGGCGCCTTATGAGCTTCTCGGAGATGGCGTCAACCACGTCTGTGAAATCGAAATGCCCATCCTCCTGGGCAAGCCTTGCCTGGAATACTACTTGAAGGAGCAGGTCCCCAAGCTCCTCGCAGAGATGGTCCATGTCGCCCTCGTCTATGGCCTCGGCCACCTCATAGGCCTCCTCCAGCACATATGGCCTTAAGCTTTTCAAATCCTGCTTCTTGTCCCACGGGCAGCCGTCGTCGCCTCTAAGCCTTGCCATGATGTCGACTATCCTGTCGGCGGGCCAGGCGGCAGGGCGCGCGGCTTCGGCCTCTGCCTTCCTCGGGACATACACAGATGTCAGGTGGTCGAACCCATCCAGCCTGTCCAGCTCATATGCAGGAACCTCCCTTACCGAGAGGCCCTCCATGTCTCCGGCCGCCGTGATGATCTTGATTCTGTGCTCGTCGCCGTATGCATCCGCTATCGCAAGCTTCACAAGACCAGCCATCATCCTGTCATATACCTCTCCAATGAGAAGCGGGACGGCGAAAGGCAACCTGCCCCCTGTGGACGATTTGGGCCACTGCTCATCGAGCCTGAAGGCCCCCATCACGACAAGGCCGTCCACAAGGCTGTCGCAGCCTACAGCAAGGCAGCAAGCGTCTATGAAGCTCATTCCCTGTACCGTCCTTACGGGAATGCCCAATTCAGTCGCGCCCTTTATTATCTCCCGCACCGCAACCTCGCCAGCAGCAGGGCTTCCGGGGACAATATAAGCCACATCTTTTCCGCTCCGGGCCTCATTCAGCACAGCTTCGGCCATCGCCTCATAGGCCAGCTCGAAGCTTTCCGACTTGTCATAAAGCGCATCGAAAGAGACGAGCTTCGTACCCAGGCCAAGCTCCTCGAAAGCCTTGGATGCAGGATGTCTCAATGTCCTGATGAAAACCACGTCGCAGCACCTGGCCTCATCTATGGAAGCTGGCGCTATTAGTTTTCTGGGGCCCGGTCCCATACCGATTATCCTGATCATGCCTTTTCCCATAATTTCCGCTCCAATCATTCCCGTTTAAGGCCTCGTCCGCCAACCGTTTCGGCAGCACAGACCAATATTTTACCATCTACTTGCCCTTGGGTCTCTCCGGCTCTTTCTGGACCGCAAGCCTCAGCTTCTTGTTGTAGGGCACCTGCTGTGCCGCCTGCTGCGCGGACTTTACCGTCGAAGCCTTCGCCGTTTCTGTGGAAGGTATCTTGGCAGATGCCGCGACAGGCGCTGCGGCAGTAGCGGGGGAAGGCGCAAGCTCAGGCGCATCATATCGTGGGCCGGCCTTCGGCCCCTTCTGCGCATTCTTCCTGGCCTCGGCCTTTGCCGCCTCAGCCGCTTTGCCCTCAAGGATCTTTATGCCGAGGATCCCCGCCGCCTTCTTTACCGCCTCATCTTGGCTCTCTCCCGCTCTCATGTTGTCAATGAAGGTTAGATCCCTCAAGAATGTCCTGCCGACTTCCCTGATTACCGACTTCAGCGTGCCTATTAGCTCCTCTGAGCTCATCTTCTCGTATCTTACCCAAATAGGAGCGGTCGACGACAGGGGCTTTGGCATGATGCCCGTGAAGAGCCCGGCCAACCTTTCCGCATCTTTATCGCTGTTGAGCTTCACTCCGTCCACATACCTCAAAGCGATAACAGGGGCTCCCCCCTGTCTTCATATTCCATGGAGATGCTGCCGATGTAGGCGGACCTTGCCATCGCCTTCAGCTCCGCCACCGCAATTAGGTTCAAAACTTCCTTGGGCAGCCTTCCGAACCTGTCGGCTAGCTCGTCTGCGAGCTCTTTTGCCTCCTCGGCCGTCACTATCGTGTTTATCTTCCTGTACACTTCTATCTTCTCCGCCTGGTCTTGTATGTAGGAAGACGGGATGTAGGCGTCCAGCGGCAGCTCTATCGAAACGCTCGCCGGCTGCAGCGAAGGCCTCTCGCCCTTTAGCTCTCGCACCGCCTCCTCTAGCATGGCCGAGTACATCTCGAAGCCTACCGAGGCGATGTGCCCGCTCTGCTCCCTGCCCAGGAGGTTGCCGGCGCCTCTAATCTCCAGGTCCCTCATAGCTATCCTGTATCCGGAGCCAAGCGTAGAAAACTCCCTGATTGCTGCCAGCCTCTTGTCGGCCGCCTCCGAGAGGATGTTGTCCCTCTTGTATGTCAAATAGGCGTAGGCCACCCTGCTTGATCGCCCTACGCGGCCTCTTAGCTGATACAGCTGGGCAAGGCCGAACTTGTCCGCGTCGTTGACGACCAAAGTGTTCACATTGGGCATGTCCATGCCCGCCTCGATGATGGTTGTGCACACCAGTATGTCGAACTCGTGCCTGAGGAAGCTCATGATTATGGCTTCCAGCCTCTCCTCGTTCATCTGGCCGTGGGCGACCTCTATCCTTGCCTCCGGTATCAGGCCCGAAAGCTCCTCCGCGACCTGGTTTATGCTCTTGACCCTGTTGTGCACGTAGAATATCTGGCCGCCTCGGTCGATCTCCCTTAATATTGCCTCCCTGATCATCTTATCGTCGTACTCAGTGACGTAAGTCCTGATAGGAAAGCGGTTCTCGGGAGGCGTGCCGATGAGGCTCATATCCCTCGCCCCCACCATGGACATGTGCATCGTACGGGGGATGGGAGTAGCCGTTAACGTCAACACATGCACGTCGTTTCGCATCATCTTGAGGCGTTCCTTCTGCTCGACTCCGAAACGCTGCTCCTCGTCCACGACTAGAAGCCCCAGGTCGCGGAAGTTTACATCCTTCGAAAGCAGGCGGTGGGTGCCCACCGCTATGTCGACGAGGCCGTTTGAGACCTCCTTGAGTATGGCTTTCTCATCCTCCTGCTTGGTTAGCCGGGACAATAGCGCCACCTTCACCGGGAAGCCCTCGAATCTCTCCTTGAAAGTGTTGTAATGCTGGTAGGAAAGTATAGTGGTGGGGGCGAGGACCGCAACCTGCCTGCCCTCTGCCGCCATCTTGAAGGCGGCCCGCAACGCCACCTCGGTCTTGCCGAAGCCGACGTCCCCGCACACTAGCCTGTCCATAGGGTGCTCCTGCTGAAGGTCCTCTTTGGTCGCCCTTACCGCTTCCAGCTGGTCCGGGGTCTCGTCGTATGGGAAGCGGTCCTCGAAGTCCGCCTGCCATGGCTGGTCCGGCCCGCATGCCTTGGCTTTCGCCGCAAGCCTCGAAGCATAGAGTCGCACCAGCTCCTCGGCTATCTCGCGCACGGCCTTTCCGGCCTTGTCCTTGGCCTTGGTCCACTCCAGCCCGCCAAGCTTGCTGAGCTTAGGCACCGCATCCTCGCCGCCGATGTACTTCTGCAGGGCCGCCACATGCTCGGTCGGAACGAAGATCTTGCCGCCGCCCGCGTACTCCACAACCATGTAGTCCCTTGTTACGCCAAGCGCCTGCATGGGCTTCATCTCGATATAGCGGCCGATGCCGTGGCTCTGGTGGACTACGTAATCGCCGGGAGAAAGGTCCTTGTAGCTTGAGATTTTGGCGCCTTCTGAGAATTGTTTGTAGCTCTTTTTCTTCTTGCTCGTGCCGAAGAACTCGGTGTCGGTAAGCAGCATCAGCCTTGCCGGATTGGAGATGAAGCCCGACGATATCTCTGCAACCGTTATCTTTATGGCGCCTTGGGACGGTACCAGCTCATGCCACTCTTCCCGCATGGCCATAGAATCAGCGTCCAGGAAGGCCGCTTTAAGCCGCTCTGCCCTCTCGGGGGTGGAAGCCGCGATTACTATTGCAAAGCCGCGCCGCCTTGCTTTGTCCACTTCCTTGATGATGCCGGCGATGTCCCCCGATTTGAACGCGGGCTCGCGCATGCTCATCATCACTTCACGGACGTCGCTCGGCCCCTCCTCTTGCGCAGGGGCGGCTGTGAGCTCAACTCTTCTCATCTGCTGGGACTCAAGCTCAACGAAACCGGCGCCAAGATGAGCCCCCATGTTGCCGGGAAGCACGAGCCCCTGCTCAGCGAAGCTGGCATAGGTCTCGGAAGCATCGCGGTCATAGCCTTTGAGGCTGTTATGGGACCTTTCGGGCTCATCAATGACCAGAAGCTGCCCGCCTGCGTAATCTAGTATGGACGAGGGCTTGGGGAAGAAATAGCCGATGTATTGCTCGTCGTTGTCGAATCTGCCGGTATCCTCAAGCTTCTGGAGGTGCTTTTCTACCCTTTCGGCAAGGCCCTCCACGGCATCGATTCTGGATTTGGCGTCGTGGAAGGAGAGCGCATCCTGCCTTGCGCTCTCAAGCGCCCCCCTTATGCGTTCCATGCCTGCAAGAAGCGTCTTGCTATCCAGGCACATCTCCCTTGCCGGCGCGATTGTCGCCCTTTCAAGCTTTCCCACCGAGCGTTGGGTCTCGGGGTCGAAGCATCTTAAGGATTCTATGTCGTCGCCGAAGAACTCCGCCCTTATCGCGCAGTCGGATCCTGCCGGTGAGATGTCCAGGACTCCCCCTTTGAAGCTCACCTGCGCCTCGCCCTCGCACCTGTCCACCCTCTCGTAGCCCAGCGCTATCAGCTTGGCCACGGCGTCCAGCGGATCCATGCTGGTATTCGGGGCCAGCTCCAGGTGCAGGGCGCGGAAAGCGTCCGGGGGCATAAGCCTGTATGCGGCAGAGCGCGCGGCTAGTATATAGACGCCGGGGGATTTTCGCGACAGGCCGGACATAGCGGCGATCCTCTTTGCTACAAGGTCGGCAGGGGCGCTCGCCTCTTCATATGGCAGCAGGTCTTTGAAAGGGAATTCGAATACAGGAAGGGATCCCGACAGAAAAGCCCTCATGTCGGAGGCCAGCCTGTCGGCCTCCGTCTGGTTGAAAGTCATGATGAGAAGGCCGCCCTCGGCTTCGGCGAGGGCAGATAACGCGTAAGCCTTCTGAGGGCCGGAAAGCCCTGTGAGGCGGGCAATGCCGGGCCTGCCTGAAGGCCCTGCGGCCGCAAGAAGGTCGGTAAATTCCCTGGTATCAGCAAGCAGCCCCGTAAGCTTGGACATTGAAACCTCCCCGAACCTCGCTTCTTGAGCCTTACTAATCAGCCTTCCAGTAAAAACTATAGCCTTATGGAATCACAACCGTCGGCGGGGGCCACTTTACATCCCCTGCCGTATCGCAGCTATGCCGGAATTAGCAATACCCGCATCAAGAATCCTGCCTTTTAACGGGCATAATTCCTAAGGTTCAGGATCGGTCTACGAGCCGTCGGCTGGCTTTATCGCCTGGCCGTTGAACTTCGAGGCGGCAGACTCCGCCCCCGCCATTATTATCTCCTCGACGGCCTCCGCTGCCGTCTCCACCGCCATGGCAAGCAGCCTGGCTTCCTGCCTGTCTGGGCGCTCAAGCACGAAGTCTATGGTCTGGGCGTATGCGGGGGGCCTGCCTATTCCTATCCGCACCCTTGCGAACTCTTCAGTGCCGATTGTGCCTATTATGGACTTCATGCCCTTGTGCCCTCCGGCGCTGCCCGAGGGGCGCACCCTGATGCGCCCGGGGTCCAGGTCCATGTCGTCATAGATGACGATCAGGCGGGCAGGGTCCGCGCCTGTCGCCCTCATTGCCGCAGCAACGGGCCCTCCGGACAGGTTCATGAAGGAGTGGGGCTTAAGGATCACTATCTGCTCGCCCGCGAAGAGGCATTTGGCGGCGACGGCATTCCATCTGGTGCGCACGAAACGCCCCTTCATGCGGCGCGCGATCAGATCGGCCGCAAGAAAGCCCATGTTGTGCCTCGTTGTCTCATATGCGCTGCCCGGATTCCCCAGGCCCGCGACCAGCCAAGATCCCATCGCGCCCTCCTAGTTGAACAGTATCGAGACGGAGAGCTCCTCGTAGATCCTGCGTATGGCCTCTGCCATCATCCGCCCTACCGACAGCACCTTGATCTTGTCGCAGGGGGATGAGGAATCCCTCGGAAGGCTGTTTGTTATTATCAGCTGCTGCAGGTGCGACTGGTTGATGCGCGATATCGCCGGGCCCGACAGCACGCCGTGCGAGCAGAGCGCGTATACTTCCTTGGCACCCGCTTCAATGAGCGCGTCGGCGGCAAGGCACAAGGTCCCTGCAGTGTCGATTATGTCGTCCACCAGCACGCAGGATTTGCCCTCAACATCACCAATTATGTGCATGACTTCGGATACGTTGGGCTTGGGCCGCCTCTTGTCAATTATGGCAAGGGTCGCGCCTATCCTGTCGCCCAGCGCCCTGGCTCTTGAGACGCCGCCCACGTCAGGAGATACTACGACGCATTCCGTAAGTCCGATCTCCTTCATATAATCCGCCAGAAGCGGAGCCGCTTGCATATGGTCCACCGGAATATCGAAGAAGCCCTGGATCTGGGGGGCGTGAAGGTCCAATGTCAGCACCCTGCTAACGCCGGCTGTTACCAGAAGGTTTGCCACAAGTTTAGCGGTTATCGGCTCCCTGGAGGACGACTTCCTGTCCTGCCTTGCATAGCCGTAATAAGGGATTACTGCGGTTATAGAGCGCGCGGAGGCCCGTCTTAAGGCATCCGCCATGATAAGTACTTCCATGAGATTATCGTGTACTGGGTTTCCGAGAGACTGTATCACGAAGACGTCAGCGCCTCTTACGGTCTCGAATATCTGCACCCTGAATTCGCCGTCCGAAAAGCGGGTGACTGCGCTCTTTACAATAGGGACGCCCAGCGCGTCCGCTATTTCCTGCGCAAGCACAGGGTTTGATGTGCCTGTCATGATCTTTAGCTTCCTGTGGCATGCAATCATAGATAAAGCCTCCCTAGTCATCCTTTTCTCCCTTTATTAGGCGCTTTTTCCTCTCGACCCAGCCTTCCTTGTTCTCCTGCCTCGCCCTGGCCACGCCGAGCGCCCCCTCGGGCACATCCGTCGTTATGGTGGAACCCGTCGCTATGTATGAGCCCCTGCCCACCTTGACCGGCGCTACAAGGTTGGTGTTGGACCCGACGAAGGCATTATCCTCTATCGTGGTCCTGTGCTTCCTGAACCCGTCGTAATTGCAAACTACTGTGCCGCATCCGATGTTGACGCCCGAACCCATGTCAGTGTCGCCAACATATGACAGGTGAGGTACTTTCGACCCCTCGCCGATGTTGGAGTTCTTGATCTCAACGAAGGAGCCCGCCTTCACGCCTGCTTTGAGCACTGTCCCCGGCCTTATATAGGCGAAGGGGCCCACTTTGCAGTCCGGGCCGATGCGGCAGTCCGTGATATATGAATTGCAGACCTCGCTGCCGTCTTCCACAACGGACCTTTCCACTGTGGTACCCGGACCAATTTCGCATCCTGAGCCGATTACCGACTTGCCGTAGATAATGGTGAAGGGGTGCAGCACGGTATCAGGTCCGACTAAGGCTTCCTCCTCGACGAAGGTGTTTTCCGGGGATATTATGCTCACGCCTGATGCCATCAGCTCCGACAGTTTCCTCATCCCCAGCACGTGCTGCGCTTCGGCCAGATCCGCCCTGCTGTTTATTCCAATGCCTTCAGTCTCGTCATCGAGGACCTCCGCCCGGATGCTGTGTCCTGCCTGGTAAAGCACTTTCAGCGTATCGGTCAGGTAATATTCTCCCTGGGCGTTGTCGTTGCCTATATACCGGAGGGCGTCCGAAAGCTTTGCGGCATCGAAGACTATTATGCCGGTGGACACTTCGTTTATCTCTCTTATATCGTCGCTTGCGTCCTTGTATTCGACTATGTCGGTGAAATCCCCGAAGGAATCGCGCACTATCCTGCCGTAAGATGCCGGATCGTCAAGGATCATGGTAAGTACTGTCGCGGCGGATTCGCGGCTTGTGTGTGCGTCTATGAGCTGCCTTATGGTGGATGGCCTTGTGGCGGGGGCGTCCCCCGGTATTACCAGCACAGGGCCGGAATAGGTGTCAAGAAGGGCTTGGGCCTGCATCACCGCGTGGGCGGTGCCCAGCCTCTCATGCTGCCAGAATATATCGGATTTGCCGTTTATGTGTTCAGCTACCTGCTCCCCCATGTGCCCCACTACGGTCGCAATGCGGTCACAGCCTGCTTTCTGAAGGTTTGAAATGACGTGGTCGATAACAGGAAGGCCGTTGACCTTGTGCAAAACCTTAGGGAGAGACGATTTCATCCTCTTTGACATTCCCGCCGCAAGGATGAGCCCCGCAAATGGCATGACATCATTCCCCCGTTAAAGAGCTTGCGCCCTTATTTGGCCCCGCTACTGAATATCGGATTCTATGCCGGAGTCGGCAAATCCTTCAATAGGGATACGCGCAATATTATAGCACGCTGATGCCTTTTTTGCCCGCAAAAGGCGCTGTGCTGTATGAATATAAGCCCCCGTCTATATCGTCTCTATATCGTCGCAATGGAATAGGATTTTATGTCAAGTTGTGGAATATTACATAAAGGCAATGTTTCATTGTCGAAGGCGGTCTGTTTGATCGGAAAATCTGCCGTGAAGGCCTTTCGGGAGATTACTATGCTGCAAGAAGCCGTGCTTATGGGGCATGGTTAGGCCCGATTAAGCCGGGAAAACTTTTAGGAGGGATTAAAGTGAAGCTATTGAGAATCGCACTGGTTTTTCTTACCGTAATCGCCGTTGCGGCGATACCGGGCTGCGACAGGGCTTATTCGTTCAACTTTATTAACGAGCAATCCCTCAGCAACGACGAGGGCACCTGGCATATGGACGATTATTTCGCGATGATAAAATCCGTCTCTCCTTCTATTGGCGGGGAGTACGTGTTCACCCCTGACGGGCTGTACCTCAACGGAAAGATTGTCTCCTGTCCTTTCATGTTTAGCGGCGACATCACATATGAGGTTGTCTTCACCCTCAGGGCAAACGAGCTGCACTGGGTAAATTTCGGGCTCAATTTGGGCGACGGCACGTGGAAGGGAACCTCTGAGAGCGAGATACATATCGAATTCTACGGTGTCGGAGGCGACGAGGAGTATTGGATGATAGTCGAGCACGGTGCAGACGCAATGGTGATGCCGGAATATTATGTCGAGGATCCCCATCCTAACCTCAGAAGGAGCGGAAAGAACACATTCAGGTTAGTTAAGAGGGGCGATCATATTGTAGCCAGGATGAATGGTGTGATATTCGCCGATTTCGATCTTGATAGCTATGAGTCAGAGTGGTTCGCCCCCGGTATCGAGGCGCGAAATCCGATTGTAGCAGTAATCATGTCCGCCGAGCCGGACATATTGCTGCCTGAGTACGGTTTCTTCTTAGAAAGCGTGAAAGTCACCTATCCCGAGGGAGGAATAGATGATACTCCTCTACCGATTTAGTCGGATCATTTTTTCCTAGTAAGGCGCTGGGCGGCACTTCGAAAACCCGCTTGCCGGATGCCGCCCGGCCTTTTATCGACATTTTCATTAATGAAACACAATCTGTGCGCTTGGTTGGAATCATTTGTACTCTTTCTAAGCATTAAATTATTCACGAATTATTCCTGTTTTGCAGGTTTAATGGCCTTCGCATAGAAATAGTGAAAGGATATCCAGTAAAAAGGAGGGGTAAGCGTGAAGTCTTTAAAAATAGCCATGACGATCCTGTTCATATTGGCCATTCTGTCGCTTACAGGGTGTAACAAGACCTATTTCTTCAGTTTCAGAGACGAGCAGTCTTTAAGCAATTCGGAGGGCGACTGGATTTTGGAGGAGGACGAAGCCTGGGGATTTACCTCCAAGGGTTTCACGGCAGAGGACGCCAACGTGGCCTGTCCTTTCCGCTTCTCCGGGGATCTCACCTACATTGTCACTTTCTACCTGAATGCCGACGAGAATCACACTCTTGATTTCGGCATCTGCCTGGGAGACGGTACATGGTATCACACTACGGATAATGATATCCATATCGAATTCTACAATCCTAACACCGACGATGCAGGCTATTACATAGAGGAACACGATGGGACGTCTGTCGTGCATTACGACGAAGACGGAGACGCACCTGGCCTCAATACCCATGGATATAACGATTTCAAGCTCGTAAAGAGGGGCAACAAGGTCAAGATATTCCTGAACGATGTTGAGTATGCAAACTTCGAGCTGTCAGTATACGATTCCGAGTGGTTCGGCCCGAATGTATGGGTAGAAGAGGATTTCCCGTTGAATGACGGCTATGGCTTCTTCCTGGAAAGCGTCGGCGTCGTATACCCTACTGGCAATATCAGTGATATGCCCTATATAGACTAGACACTCTGATGGCGCATTAGAAGCCCGGCCGAGGCCGGGCTTCTTTCTTTTGCACCTATTGTAGGTTTGTTTCGACAATGTTAACGTCCGCCAGGGTTTAAAAAGCGCTTTGGGGCAGAGAAATCTTAAATCTGCACCTGTCGTCCCCGGCGAGGACAGATTCCATTACTTCGCATTTCAGCTGCTCTTCGAATATTGCCTCCCATGCCCTCTTATGAAAGCCTGCGCTGCACCTGCAAAACTCCGCCGGAACGCTTCCCTCCTGAGACAGGATGGATTCCCTTGCCCAGGGACAGTGGCAGTACAGGTATCTGCGCATCTTGGGGTCCTTCTCCTCAAGCCACCTCTTCGCCCGGAAAGGGATCTTCGTTACATATACACTTCCGCCATCCCTTTTTCCGACGCAACTCTCGGGGTCAGCCTCAACGTAACTAATTACGTCGGGCGTGATTTCCTGGCCGAAGAAGAGTTTTTTGGCTCGCATTGATGCATTAAGTTCCTCTAAGAATTGCCTTTTCTTCGCGGCGGTGAAAGCGTCTACACCCCCGCATTCCAGAAACAGGCATCTATCCTTTTCATATGCTTTAGGGTCAAGGTCCCTGAAGCTTGTTATGAACAGCTCGTCTAATTGCTTTTGATCCAACGCCTCCAGAGCTTTGCCGATTGCCGTACGCATGGCCCCGGCTTTAACATCGGCGGCTGTACCCGGGGATATTCCCGGGATTGAGCTGAAAATCGCATCTCTCGTTTCTTTGCCCGCAACATCTGCCAGCCTCAAGTAGAGGTTGTCCAAGGCCTCTACGCCGTCCAGGATCTGAAACGCCTCGACGTAAATGTCGTCATTGCCTACGAAATGGCCATATCTCAATACGGCGGTTATGTTATCGACCGTATCCTGCTTCGCTTCCACAAGATAATCTATAAGGCTCCTTGCTGCCCTTTTGCCGCAACCGGACCCGTTTGCCTTGTTCCTGGCCTCCATCATTACATCCAGGTGCTCGGCAATCGCAAGCTGCCTGCGCGCCGCCTTGTCGTCCAAACCAATATTCCTTAGATACCCAATAAATGCCGTACCGTCCATGGTCCACCTCAGCGAGATAATAGATATACAGTTATTATTGCATATCATTGTATATTTGTGCCACATATTCAATAATTTTCGTTTGTGACCGAGTTTTATACACATAGTCCTAGTGGCTTCCCGCAAATGATGATCATGAATTTTTAAATTTGCAACAACGTAATATTTATTACTGATTTGTAGAGACTATTATCCTACTATATTGGTAGGATATAAATTAGATCGGATTTACAATTTACATAGGAGGCATCAACATGAGTGAGATGATCCACAACAATAACGCAAAAGGTCTGGACCCTGTAAGGCAGCATCACCTGAAGCGCCTTATTATGGACCTTCACGCGGGCAGGTCCAAAGACGAGGTAACAAAGGAATTCAAGGCTCTGTTCGGCGGTGTAAGCTCCGAGGAGATAGCGGCCATAGAAGCCACCCTGGTCCAAGAGGGCATGCCGGTGGAAGAGATACAGAAGATGTGCGACGTGCATGCCGCCATCATGGGCACTTCCGTGGAGAACATACACATACCAGCTAAGGCGATCGACACTGCAGGGCATCCCGTCTATCAGCTAGAAGTTGAGAATAAGGCGATTGAAAATCTTATCTCAACGCAGCTGATGCCCGCTATCAACGAGTATGCGAGGCTCGCATCAGAGCCCAATTCGTTCAAGGTGCTTGAGGCTCTAAACGGGCTTGCCGACGTGGACAAGCATTATCTCAGGAAAGAGAACCTCATTTTCCCCTTCCTTGAAGGAGCCGGCATAACCGCGCCCCCTAAGGTGATGTGGGGCGTGCATGACGAAATCAGGGCGATGATCAAGGGCGCTAAAGTGCTGGTGATGGGCAAGAGGGCCGAGGCCGTGAAAGTGGCGACCGACGCCGCGCAGAAAGTGTCCGACATGATCTTCAAAGAGAGGAACATCCTCTATCCTATGATGACCAACGCCCTTTCAGAGGACGATTGGATAAAAGTTGAGAACGAAAGCGATGAACTCGGCTACTGTCTGGTGCCGCCAACATCGAAATGGAACCCCGAGCGTGTGTCTGTCGCCAAAGAGGTAGATGCTTATTCACCTGAGGGCAAGCCGTCCGGATCATCCATTAACCTTGGGACAGGAGTGCTGAAGCCTGCCCAGATAGAGCTCATGCTCAATCACATGCCGGTTGACATCACTTTCATCGATGAGAACGATGTGGTCCGCTACTTCTCCAATTCCAAGGAGCGGATATTCCCCAGGAACAAGACCATAATCGGAAGGCTTGTACAGAACTGCCATCCGCCCAAGAGCATGGCCGTTGTGGAGCAGATCCTAAACGACTTCAAATCGGGCGCCAAGGATAATGAGGATTTCTGGATCAACATGCATGGAATGATGGTATATATCAGGTATTTCGCGGTGCGCGACGAGAACGGCAAGTATGCGGGGGCTTTGGAAGTGTCGCAGGAGATCAGCGCAATCAAGGCTCTTCAGGGCGAAAAGCGCATAATGTCCTAATAATGGGCTAATGGATGCAAAAAGGGCTCTCCGTCAAAGGAGGGCCCTTCATTGTACCCGTGTTATGCCTGCTTTTTCCCACGCCTCTGGATGTAGACCTCGGCTGCTTGCACCATCTTGCCGAAGCCCAGCGTCATCGCCCCGCTTACGAGGAATGCACAAAAGACGAAAAGCGCCATTAGCAGGGAGCTGAAGAAGCTGGATAGCCTGGGCATATTATAATAGTAGTTATAGCCGTAACCCCTGAACCCCGCCATGTTGACGAAGAACAGTGCAACGCCCAGCACGGCACCCGCTGCCATCTCCAAAACACCGATAATGTATATAAAGTTCGAGACTCTGAAATGGCGCGAGACCTTCTGTATTATCGCCTCGGGCTCTTTTGCGCCTACAGGCTGGCTCTGCTCGATTGGTTTCGGCCCCTCTTTTGGAGTTGCCTCCGAATTGATCATCTCTTCCACTTTATTTCCTCCCGCAAGACCCTAACGGGTCATTATCTGCTATATCTCCCTAACGATAAACTCGGTTGGAATGTTGCTATCGTATCGATAACTATCTAAGAGGTTTATGTAAAACGGCGCAGAATTATTTACGTATCCATAATTTAGTGGCTATGATTGCGCAGAGAAGGGGGGATGTAAATGCCCGAAGAGTTCAAGGCAGGCTGTCAAAGGCCGGAGATTAAAAGGCCGGAAAGGCAGCCGGACGCAATAGCACAGTCAACGGACCAGAAGGAGGAGATACAGCATATGATAAAAGTAGGCAAACCGGCGCCGGATTTCACCGCATCGGCGTTTTACAAAGGCAAGTTCGTAAATGTGAGCCTTTCGGAATATAAGGGCAAGTGGGTCGTCCTCTGTTTCTATCCGGGCGACTTCACCTTCGTCTGAGCAACCGAAGTCTCGGCAGTTGCCGAGAAATTCGACGAATTCCAGAGCCTGGGCGTAGAGGTCCTCTCATGCAGCGTAGACAGCCATTTTGTACACAAGATGTGGAATGAGCACGAGCTTTCCAAGATGATCGGACGGGATATACCGTTTCCTATGCTTTCCGATTCGGGCGGCGAGATAGGCAAGCTATATGGCATATATTCCGAGGAAAACGGGATTGAGACCAGAGGCCGTTTCATAATCGACCCGGACGGAAATGTGCAGGGTTTCGAAGTCCTCACTCCCCCCGTCGGAAGAAACGTAAGCGAGACCATCAGGCAGGTGAAAGCCTTCCAGCTAGTCAGAGCCTCCAAAGGCACCGAGGCAACCCCTTCCGGATGGAAGCCGGGCAAGAAGACGCTGAGACCATCACCGGAGCTTGTCGGCAATGTCTGGAAGGTATGGAGCGTGAAAGAGGCATTTGACGAGTAATCTGCGAGTTTGAGTTAACTGTTAAAGAAGCGGCGCCGGTTTTATTCGGCGCCGCTTCTCCATTCCTGGCACGTGGAGTGGAATTGTACAGCTATTAATCCAGGCCCTTGGCTGTATGGCTTCTACCGATGCTTTCAGGCAGGATTTTGGAAATCATCGTCCGACCCATGTGAAATTTCCCAAGCAGGTGGGATAATTTCAATATCACTAATCCCGGAGGTATCCATATGCAGCAGTACATGTTGGTCTTGAAGACGCTTATCATAGCATCAGTCGGAGGTTTTGTAGGATACAAGCTTAAGATACCGGCGGGCGCCATGATAGGTTCCATGCTCGCTGTAGCGGCGGCCTCTCTTTTTAAAGTGGACCTCGGCGGACTCCCCTCATACTCTAAGGCGATTGTGCAGGTAGTCTTGGGCGCCATACTTGGGCTCGGGCTTCGGAACATGGATTTGCAGCAGCTGAAGTCGCTCCTAATACCCGCCGCCGTAATAACCGGCATATTGCTTGCCACAGGCTTTGCGATAGCGTTCATTCTGAACAGGTTCTTCGGCTTCGACATGATGACGGCGATATTCAGCTCCACTGCCGGGCGGCATGACCGAGCTTTCCATGGTGGCCACCGAGATGGATGCCAACTCGCCTGTCGTTGCGATTTTGCAGCTTATAAGGCTGATAAGCATAATCGTCCTAGTAGTGCCTATAGCCAAGCTGATAACGAGATAGCCGCCCGGCTCAGTCCCCCGCTTCCCGGCTCGCCATCGATTCTACAAACATCAACGAGAAGGCCGGCCTCCTTAAAAGAAGCCGGCCATAGTTTTTGGCTGGGGAGGCAGGATTCGAACCTGCGGTACAGGATCCAAAGTCCCGTGCCTTACCGCTTGGCGACTCCCCAAAATGCGAAGCAAGGAGATTCTACCACAGCGGGCTGGCACAATAAAGGATTCTTAGCTCCCGGCTGCCTCCTCTAGCGCTTCGTCCTTCAGCTCCGGCACTTCATCCTTTAGTTCCTTGAAGACTTCGATGATCCTCTTTTCAATAGCCTCTCTGAATTCCTGCCTGATAGGGTGCGCCACATCCCTGAATTGGCCGTCCGCCGACTTTCTTGAGGGCATCGCAACGAACAATCCGTTCTGGCCATCGATGACCTTGATGTCTCTTACTACGAAGCAATCGTCAAATGTAATGGTCGCGATGGCTTTCATGCGGCTAGTGGTGATGACTTTTCTGACTCTTACGTCAGTGATGTCCATAAAGCACCTCCGATGAAAACCTAGGTAGATATTTATTACCTTCTACAATTGCCAAATATATCCTTCCACTTCCAATTTCATGGTAAGTGGTGTTAAGCTGCGCTTATGTTAATTGTACTCACTCCAGTACAACAATTGATTCAATTTCGACCAAGGCATCCTTCGGAAGCCTGGCCACCTGGATCGTAGATCTCGCAGGGGCAGGTTCCGGGAAATAGCCCGCATATATCCTGTTCATTGCCGCAAAATCGTTCATGTCTTTAAGAAACACGGTGGTTTTCACCACGTTTGCGAGGCTGAGACCCTGGGATTCCAAAATCCCCTTTATATTCTCCAGGACTCTTACAGTCTGAACCTCTACATCGGCTCCGACCATCTCGCCCGTCGATGGCTCAAGCGGGGTCTGCCCGGAGATGAACATGAACCCCTGAGTCTTTATGGCCTGGCTGTAAGGCCCTATCGCCTTTGGCCCCCTGTCAGTAGATACCGCCGTTTTATTCATGAAACCTTCCTCCTAAATAGTCTGTTGTTATTCCCATCTGGCATTATTCCTGGCCAATTCCAGGTCCGAGGGCTTGTCCACATCCATGGCGATGGACGCATAGCGGGTCCTTACGCCCCTGCCCTCGAGCTTGAACGATTTCCTTGCTATTGCTTCGATCTCTGAAATCGCGACTTTGCCGGTCATAAGCCTCAATAAAGTTACCGGGCCGAGGCCAAGGGCCACCGCCATCGCAAGGGGGTTCTTCCTCTTCGCATACATCTCCGAGATCAGCTCTTTCTTGCCCATTATTGCGGCTTTAGAGGCGATGAAAACATTCGCACCGGTCAGCACCCCGTCCTTGAGGTTGACATACGTCCGTTTGCCTCCGGGATACGCCTTCTCGTAATCCTCTTTGAAAACGAGGGCGTAATAGACTTCGGCGTCCTGCTTGTCGCAGAGCTCTATCATGTCCCTGATAGCCGCCCCGTCCACCAAAGGAATGTCGGCGGTGCCGATTACCACCATGTCGGTTTCGGTGGCTTCAAGGGCATTCAAAAGGCTGTCAAGAAGGTTTGCCCCGGGCTTGACCAGCTTGGCCCTCTCCCCGAACTGTGACAGCGTTCCTGCCAGCTCCTCGGGGCCCGAGATTATTACCCTCGATACCCTGCCGCTATCTAGTATGCCTTTGACGACATATGAGGCCATCGGCCTTCCGTTGATGTCTATCATGGCCTCCCATGCTGCATCCGAACACTCCGCAAGCTTGCCTTTGTTCACTCCGCCGGCAAGCAGCACGGCTTCGATCATTTTGGCCATGTTATCACTCCTCGTTAATCGACATGTGGACTTTCTTCATGACCTCGATGAGGCTTGCCTCGGCGCTCTCCATGTGCCTTATTGCGGCCCTGCCAGCCGCCTCTGAGTTGTGCTCGATTATGGCTTTGACTATGGCCCGGTGCTCGTCCAGCGCTATTACCATGCGCCCGGGATATGAGAGGGACATAGACCTGTAGCGGTGGATCTGCTCCCTGAGGTTGGAGAGCATAGAAACCAGCCTTGCGTTTCCCGAGGCGTTGAAAAGGATGTCATGGAAGATGATGTCCGACTTGACGACGGCCTCCAGCTCATGCGTCCTTATCTTCTCCTCGATGTCGGCCAGCTGTCTTTTGAGCTGTTCCAGCTGTATTTCGTTAATGCGCTCCGCCGCAAGGCGGGCGGCAAGGCTCTCCAGCGTGGACCTGATTTCGAAGACATCCCTGATCTCCTTCGGGGACAGGCCCGCCACATATGCGCCTTTCCTCTGCATCATGATGACGAAGCCTTCCAGCTCCAGCTTCCTGATCGCTTCCCTGACGGGCGTCCTTGAGACTCCCATCTCGTCCGCCAGCTTGATTTCCACAAGCCTTTCCCCCGGCGCCAGCCTGCCTGAGACTATCGCCTCCCTCATGGCCTCGAAGACGATCTCCCTTAGGGGTTTGTAGTTGTCCATGTTCAGGATAATTCTGCCGTCAGTCATCTAGCTCACCTCACTTAAGCATCGGCAATCCGCGATCGCCGTCCAGTCTGGTAACCATTGTGAATATACCTTTAAAGCCTGCATTTATCGGACTTTATTGCCCTGCAGGCCGCGGGCTCGTCCTCGAAAATCCCGAAGACCGCAGTCCCTGATCCCGACATCGAGGCCGAAATCGCGCCTGAGTCCAACATCATCCTCTTAAGCCTTCCTATTGAAGGAAGCATTCCGACAGCCAGTTCCTCGAAGCCGTTATGCAGGCATTTCAGTGCGGCGTGCGGGCCTTCTGCGGAAAGGGCCTTCAAAAGTACAGACGAACTCGTTTCCTTTTTTTGCGCATTTGCCACCGTTGAAGCATTGGCCGCGTCCCACGCCCTGTACATAATCCCGGTGGACAGCCCCTCATCAGGTTTGGCAAGGGCCACTGTGTACCCTTCCAGCCCTTCGAGCGGCCTTAGCTCCCCTCCGGTTCCCCTAGCCAGCGCCATTCCGCCCTCAAGCAGGAATGGAATGTCGGCGCCAAGGCGGCTTGCAAGCTCTAGTAGCCGTCCCTCTCCAAGAGGATTTCCAAGGGCCGCGTCCATCAGGGCCAGTACCGCGGCTGCATCCGAGCTGCCTCCGGCAAGCCCTGCTTCGGAGGGGATGTGCTTGACCAGCTCTATCTCTACTCCCCAGTCCATCTTGTGCCCCTGTTGCCTCAGATGCTCCCTCATAGCCGCAGCTGCCTTGAAGGCGAGGTTCTCCGGGCCTTCCGGGGCCCCGATTTCCCCCCGGACCGTAATCCACATTCCGGCCTGCCGGTAATATTGATGCCGACTGTATCCCCAAGCTCCAGCGTATGCATGACGCTCTCGATGTCATGATAGCCGTCCGGGCGCCTGCCAATTATGTCCAGGGTCAGGTTCACCTTGGCCCGGGCTTTGCACAAAAGCTGCGCCATCGGCTAAGCGTCCCTGCGGCGCGAGCTTCTGGTAGCGGCGGCCGCCAACAGAAGGACAAGTGCAGCCAGCGGGAAGTAAGCGCTCAGGTACTTGCTGCCCAACTCGCCGCCCCCTGAAAGGAATATATACAGGAAGACGACCGCCGCAAGCCCCGCCAAAGATCCGAAGAAGAAGATGACTCCCCTGCTAAATCTGCTCATTTTCAACATCTACAACAACCCCGCTTTCAGCAAAGAAGGAATAAGCAGCGCAAATTGCTGGAAGAAGAGCCATATGCACATGAACACCAGCTGCATCAGCGAATCCAGCCACCACTCCGACCTTCCCAGCCTCATGAGGGTGAAGGCCGCAAGCCCTGCTACTATGGATACTATCGCGTGGAAATCGGGTCCGAATATGCCGGGCAGGGATACGAACAGAGGAGTCGCCTGCAGAAGCATCAGGAACGCGATGATCGAAGCTGCCATCAACTCCGGCCTCTGTCTCATCTTCTCGGTCAATCTTATATACTTCATAGCCCACAGGAAGCCCATACCTAGCGCGAGAGCGCCGATATTGAGCATCACGCTCAACGCCGATCTTAAAGCCGCCATGGCCAAAGTGAAGGCCAGATGTTTGACAGGGGCCGATTTATCGATGCCCAGCGAATACAGAAGGCTCGGCTTTGCGGGATTCACCTGGGACATAAGGTAAGCTTGCCTCGGGCCTTCGCTTGTGAACCTCTCATATACCAAAACGGCCTTGTCGCCCACCATGCCGGCATACGGCTTCATGGATGCCATAAGGTTGTAATCCACCTTCAACGGGCCATACTCGGATTCGGGCTTGCCCACCCATACGTGGGGGCTCCTGTCGTTGAAATCGTGCCAGGCCATAAAGGCGTCCTGCCCGTCGAATGCGAGGGCCGGAGAGACCTGGTTTTCCGGCATCTCGATTACCTTCTTGGACCATACGAGCTCTTTGCCGGCGAAATATGCGAGCATGATGATCCGATGTCCTGGTTGCCGACAGAGACTTCGTGTTTATATCCTGGGGCCATGCGACATAGATTTCGTCGCCCTCACCTTTGGTGATTGCCGGATATGCCCCCGAGGCCGTCGTATACCCTCCCAAGCTTTGCAGGCCCTGGACTGAGAAATCGGAGGCGTTGAGCCATGAGAGGATCAGATTGGCCTCTTCGAAGCCGCTTTCGACCCAGAGAAGGGCCAGGTAATCCCCCTCGCCTACATAGGCCATCCTTGGAGTCGACATGGCCTTTTCCGCGTCTAAGCTGGGCATGTAATTGATTTTCGAAAGTGAGGGCGAGCCATCGCCAAAGCCCACGCTTCCTACCATCACTTCAAGAGTGCGCCCCCTCCAGTCGGACCATGCAAGCGCTATGCTGCCGTCGCCGGTTTCCGCGGCCGTAAGGTCTCTTATGGGGCCGGCTCCCGTCTCAAGCAGCGTATCAGCTATCTCAACATCGCCGGAGACGTTTATCCTTGAGTATCTAATGCTGTAGTCATCCTGATTGGGCCTTTCGACCCAGAATATGTGGAAGCCGCCGGATTTCGCGGCTAAAACCAAAGGCGTTATATTGTGTGTCTGAGTAGTGGACGCTTCCTTCTGCCACAATAGCTTCGGCCCGCTTGGGGAAAGCTTGAAGGCCTTAACCGAGATTTTCAGCCAGTCGTATTCGCCGTCGGAGTAAGCTATGCAAAGCACGTCACCGTTCAAATCGACGCTGAATGCGCCCGTTAGCCTGGAATATTCGCAAAGCAGCGTCTCGCGCGACCAACCCTCCGGAGGAAAGCCCAATACAGACGCGTCAGCTTCGGCGGCCGATGATACGGCAGACAGCATCAAAAGCAATATTAAAGCAGTTATAGCTGCACGATATATCTTCGTCATCATCTAATCCCTTCTGTTTGGTGAGAGATACTTATCGATTATCCTGTCTATGGGCACCGCAGGCCTTGCCCCTTCGGCTCCTACTACAAGCGCTGCCAGCTCGCATCCCGCTTCGACGGATCTCCGCAAGTCGCCCGTATGAATGAAGCATGCGGCAAATGCAGCCCCGAATGCGTCGCCGGCTCCGTTTACGTCCTTTGCGGCTGCATCGAACGCGGGCACCCGCCCCACTAGATCCCGTCCTATCGGCATAAAGGGCCCCTTGCGGCCCCAGCTTGATTACTACTACCGGGAACAGGCCCAATAATGCATCTGCCATTTTTTCGGGCTTCATCAATGCCTGTCAGAAGCCTTGCCTCCTCGAGATTGGGGAGTATCACATGGGCCCCTTTGACTGCGTCAAGGAAGCGGCCGACGCCAAGCCCTCCGATAAGCGAACACGATCCCGGGTCCACAGAAACCGTCGCCTTGCCCTCAAGGGCCTTTTTTATGCATGCTACGACCGCCTTGCGCGGCTTTTGCTCTATGACCGTATAGCCCGATATATGGATCCAGTCGGCCTGTAGATATCTTGTCTGCCGGAAGGTCCTCTTCGCTGAACTTGGCGTTCGCCTTCCGGTCGCAAATCATCTCCCTGCCGTCTGCGCCCCTGCTTTTAACCACGACAGTACCGGTAGCCGAGTTTGCATCCCTTGCGATAAGGGCCTTTACTCCCTCTTTTCTGAAGTCTTCGAGGGCTGCATCTCCAAGGAAATCGGAGCCGACTTTTCCGTTTATGTATGGATTCAGGCCCAGCCTTGATGCCCAGACCGCGAAATTCGCAGCCGAGCCGCCCCACATTAGCTTCGTGCTCCCCTCGGTGTCTGTGTCGGGATTCAAGCTGTCCGGCTCCTGTATATAAATGTCGAGCATTATGTCTCCGACAGAGATGACCAAAACCGAAACCTCCATTGTACTATGTTGTACTTTCAGATACACATTTATGCATTGTTGTTTTCTGTATACACAATACCATTTTCACCGCGATCCCGCAACCCGCAGCCCAAAGGTCCGGAAAAAGCGATGCTAAGGTTCAAAAACCTTTTCTGCGCGGGCCCTATGTAGTATCTTTGAGGAAACGGAAAAGCTATTAAACCGGCGGAGGAGCATATGGAACTGATATTGGCCCTCAGAACGATTGCCTCACCTTTGTTGGACAAAGTCCTGTTTTATGTAACGCAGTTGGGATCCACGAAATTCTACCTAATAGCGGTACCTGTGATCTATTGGTGCATGAACAGGAGGGCAGGCTACTTCATCGGAATGTCAGTGCTGGCAGGAGGAGTCGCCACTGATGTGGCCAAGGGCATGTTAGGGGCGTTGCGCCCATTTCAGGTCGACCCATCCATACAAGTGAGCGAGGAGTTTTTGAAATCCGCCACGGGCAGCGGCATGCCGTCCGGGCATGCGTTCAATTCGATGGCTTTCTGGGCTGCGGCGTCGTTCCGGCTGCGCAAGGCGTGGTTCTGGGTTTTTTCGGCCATGCTGGTGCTCCTGATAGGGTTCACGAGGGTGTATTCGGGCGTCCATTTCCCGCTTCAGGTGGCATGGGGATGGGCGGGCGGGGCGGCTACCGCAATTTTGGTGGGCCTTGCGCTCTCCATGGCGGCACGGTTCTTCAAGGGCGGACTCAAGGACCTAGGGCTAATCATAGCCGGCCTGGTGTTACTTGCCTATTCCCTCATACCGTCGATTGCCGAAAGCGGCGAGGACTATATCGGCCTTCTTGGCATAATCGGCGGCATGTCATTGGGTTACTACTTCCACGACAAGTATGTAAGGACCGAAGCGGGCGGGGCGATTTTGCTGCAGGCGGTCAAGCTCGCCATTGGTTTTGCCGGTTTTCTGGGGCTTAAGGCCCTTGCGGATATGGGTGCCGAAGCCTACCCAGTTACGCTGCTTCCCCTGTATTTCCTGCTCGGGATATGGCCGACTGCCGGGGCCACCGCGATATTCAGGCTGCTTCGACTTGAAAAGCCCATAAAGGCATAAAAATGCTCCCTCCTGGACAGTCTTTGCGTCCGCGCCGGAGGGAGCATATCTTCTTTCTTACTGATGCCTCGTCTTACATGAGGCTATCTTCTCGATGAGAGCACTTTGCTCAAAAAGGCCTTTGTCCTGGCATTTTCAGGCGAGCTGAAAATCTTCTCCGGCTCTGCCTGCTCAACGATCAGCCCCTCGTCCATGAACGTCACCATGTCTCCGACTTCCCTGGCGAAGCCCATCTCATGGGTGACAATCGCCATTGTCATGCCGTCGAACGCAAGCGTCTTCATGACGTCCAGGACTTCTCCAATCATCTCAGGGTCGAGCGCGGATGTGGGCTCGTCGAAGAGCAGCACCTTGGGCTTCATAGCCAGCGCCCTTGCGATCGCCACCCTCTGCTGCTGCCCGCCGGACAGCTGGGCGGGATAGTCATTGGCCTTTTCGGGAATGCCTACCTTCTTCAGAAGCTCGCGGGCGGACTCATGCGCCTCATCCCTGCTCAGGCCCCTTACTTTTATGGGCGCAAGGGAGATGTTCTCAATGACTCTGAGGTGAGGGAAGAGATTGAAGCTCTGGAACACCATGCCCATCTCCCGGCGCACCTCGTTGATATTGACTCCCTTTTCGTTTATCTTCCTGCCTTCGAAGAGCACATCCCCGGCGGAGGGCTTTTCAAGCAGATTCATGCATCTAAGAAGTGTGCTCTTTCCCGATCCCGAAGGGCCTATCAACACCATGACCTTGCCCTTTTCTATGTCGATGTCTACGCCTTTAAGCGCGTCTATGCGCTTGAACTTCTTGTGGAGGCCGCGTACTTCGATAATGTTATCTGTCATCGGTAGTAAGCCTCCTTTCGCTCCATTTGACAAGAAGCGATATGCCGTAGGTCATTATCAGGTACATGAATGTTATTACTATGTATATCTCGAAGGGCCTGAATGTACGCGAGACCGCAAGCTGGCCTTTCCTCAACAGCTCCTCCATCGATATTACCGCGACCAGGGACGAGTCCTTTAGCATCGCTATGAACTCATTCCCCAGCATCGGCACTATGCGCCTGAAGGCCTGGGGGAAGATTACGTGCAGCATGGTGAACTTCCTGTTCATGCCCAAAGAAAACGACGCCTCATATTGCCCTTTGTCTACCGATACGATGCCGCCTCTGACAATCTCGCCTACATATGCGCCGGAGTTCAGGCTCAGCGCGAGAATTGCGGCGACGTTCGAAGGCATCGAGATACCAAGTAGAGGCGGAATGCCGAAGTAGACCAGGAAGATCTGGACCAGCAGAGGGGTTCCTCTGATTATGTTTATATATACGGTTGATAAGATCTTTAAGGGGCTTGTTAACGCCTGATGCCATGATTCCCATGAATGAACCTATCAGGAATCCTACGCTTACTGAGGCTGCCGTGAGCCACAAGGTTACGACAGCGCCCTGGAGCAGGCTGGGCATTATTCTAGGTATGAAAGAAAAGTCCAGCATTTAGCCCTCCGTGCGTTCAGAATAATAATGTGCCACGTTCAAATAATAATACATTGTGGCCAAATAATGCGCAACAGGCAAAAAAACTGCCGGGACCAAATACATGGCCCGGCAGCTGGCCTTAAGCTAGGATTGAGCTTCTAGAACCACTTGTCGAATATTTTATCGTAGGTTCCGTCGGCCTTGAGCTTCTTAAGGGCGGCATTGAGCTCTGCGAGAAGTGCCGTGTTCTTCTTCGCGATCGCGAAGCCGTAAAGCTCCTCGGTGCACTTGGCGCCGTACTGCAGGCTGGGGAACTGCTTTACGAAAGCCTGGGCTACGGGGTCATCGATTACCATCGCGTCCACGTTGCCGTTTAGAAGCTCCTGTACCGCAAGAGTCGCGATGTCGAACCTCTTTACGATGCCGTTCTTCACTTCATCGCTTGCAACGAAGTCGCCTGTCGTGCCCATCTGGACGGAAATCTTCTTTCCGGTAAGCTCGGCCAAGGTGTTGATGACCTTATCCTTCTTGAGGTTGACTATAACCTGGCTGGCCTCGAAATAAGGATCCGAGAAGTTAACGGCAAGGGCGCGCTCCGCGGTGATTGTCATTGCGGATACTATCACATCGTAATTGCCGGCGATAAGGCCAGGTATGATGCCGTCCCATGCGACTGCCATAACCTGTACTTCATAACCTGCCGCGGCGCCTACTGCCTTTATCAGGTCGATGTCGAACCCGACGATCTCGCCCTTGTCGGTTGTCATCTCAAAAGGCGGGAATGCAGGGTCGTTTCCAACTTTTAGAACCTTTGCTGCTCCGGCTCCGCCGACGATTAGCATAAAGGCCGATATGACTGCGATTACTACGAACAATTTCTTCATTATATACTCCTCCGATTCATTATTATTCAGTAAAGTATTTATGATTATACAAACCAATTCCGCACAAGTCAATAGTTAATACCATAGTTTCTTGAAATTATAGAATATTTATTGTATAAAAACGAAAAGGCCGCGCCTTGAAGCGCGACCTTGAAATATCGATACTGGTAACCGGGTTCTTACATAAGCATGGATGCAAGCTTGGCCATCTTTTCCTCGGGTATCTCCTCGGCCCTTTCTGTGCCTGTTAACCCTGCTTCCACAAGGGCTTTGGCAAGATCGTCCGCATTCGGTTTGAGTATGCTTCCCAGCAAAGCGTTCTTTATATTTTTACGCCTTGCCATGAAAGCGGCATCGGTGAACTTCATGAGCACGTCGAAAGGCACCTCGGACTTCTGTTCGGTCCTTCTTATTATTATGACTGCAGATTTCACGGTCGGTGCAGGCTCGAACGCCGAGGAAGCGACCTCGAAAAGGATTTCGGCGTCATGGGATGCCCATCTGGCGACCGAAATCGGCCCATATCCCTCTTCGCCGGCTTTCGCGCAGACCTTCTGGGCCACCTCAAGTTGCAGCATGAACACCATGCGCTTGAAGGCCGCCTCCTGGAACGCCTTCCTCAGCATCGCGGTGGAAAGGTAGTAGGGGAGGTTTGCGACAAGTACGGCGCCTTCCCCGGATCCTCCGATCAGCCCCCTGAAATCGACCCTTAAGGCATCGTCCTCCAGGATCTCCACATTGCCCAGAGGGGCGGTCTCCTTTGCCATTTTCCCGGCGAGGTACTCATCCTTCTCTATGGCAGTCAGCCTTTCGACCTGCCTGGCCAGCATAAAAGTAATGGCCCCTCTTCCGGGGCCTATCTCTACCGCTATTGTCGGCTTCAATGCCGTGGCAGCGCTCACAATGGAACTGGCCACGGCCATGTCCTTCAGGAAATTCTGCCCGAGCCTTACCCCGTGGCTCCATTCCGTATGGTTCTTTTGCATATCTGAACCTCACCCAAGGCCTCGCCCTACTTCTTTACATCTTCTAGTATATATATCCTGACGCGCCTGCGCCCGAAATTCAAAGCTTCCCTTACGGTGTTGAAGCAGACGTCGATGCGGTTGCCCTTGATCGCGCCGCCAACGTCCCCTGCTATGGCGTAGCCGTAGCCTTCGACGTACACTTTGCTCCTTAAGGGGTATCACCCTAGGATCTACGGCGATTATGCCGGGGCCCGCCTTCAGCCCGATAGCCGTTATCCCGTCCGCATATATGCCGCAGGAGACTGCGCTCGGCTCATATGCCGTCGCAGTTACCATGAAGGACTTCCTGTAGTAATACGTGCCGGATTTTGTGCTCAGCTTCTTTAAAGGAGGTTTCGTCCCGTAATGGACCACCTGGTCGACGGGCTCTTTAACTTTTCTTTCGGCCAGCTTCACTCTTGAGACAAGCTTCAGTCCTATCCTGGTCTCAACAACGGTTTTGACCAGCACTCCGAGCTCGCCTCTTTTTACGGTCTTGGTCACTCCCTGTTCCAGTGATAAATCCGCCACCTTTTTCGTCTTGTATAAAGTCTCAACCCTGTATGTAGTTAGGTCCGCCCTTAAGAGCGCGCCCTCATGATACCTTTTCAGGGTGAAGCCCGGCGTGTACTTCTCGTTCTTGCCGGTCGGCAGATAGGAGAGCCTGTCTGTTGTGAGCCAGTCGGGGTCGACCGAAGCCTCCACCCTGGTGACACCAAGGAGGGGCTCATCATTGGCTATATCCATGCCCGCACTGCCCAGCACTACCGAAGACACAGCTACGAGCATTAATGGCAATATTATGGCGATCAACCTGTTCGCCCTTGTGTTCTGCATAAATTTCTCCTTTAGTCTCTAAGTTCGTATATAAAAGATATGCCAACTTCAACCTCAATGTCAAATTTGCGGTTTGTTTCACACCTTTTAGAGGATTCTCCTCCCCAATTAGAAAACTATAGAAATGCCGCGAAAGTTTCGGGCACGGGCTCGTCGGCAGGAGGTTCTTCTGATGATAAACGACAGGGAGAGGGAAATTCTTCTGGAGCTTGTAAGGGTTACGGAAACAGCAGCTCTCAAGGCCGGACGCTTCATGGGGACAGGCGACAAGAACATGATCGATGCCGCCGGAGTAGACGGTATGAGAGGCATGCTGGACCTGGTCAGGATCAACGGAACCATAATCATCGGCGAGGGCGAAAAAGATAAAGCTCCGATGCTCTACAACGGCGAGAAGGTGGGAATGGGCGGGGATTCGGTGGAAGTCGACATCGCCGTAGACCCGATAGAAGGAACCAGCCTGGTGGCAAAGGGCATGCCCGGGGCAATATCGGTCCTGGTCGCGGCGAGCAAAGGCTCTCTGATGCACTTTCCCACATTCTATGCGCACAAGATCGCAGTAGGCCCTGCCGCCAGGGAGGGCATAGATATTAACGAGCCGGTGAAGATCAATCTCCATGTAGCCGCCGCCAACCTGGGGAAAAAGGTAAGGGATTTGACTGTGGTCGTTTTGAACAGGCCCAGGCACGAGGCCCTTATTAAAGAGATCCGCGACTGCGGGGCAAGGATAAAGATCATCCAGGACGGCGATGTGGCGGCAGCCATCGCAACCGCCCTGCCCGACACAGGCGTAGATATGCTCATGGGCAGCGGAGGCGGGCCGGAGGCAGTAATAACGGCAGCCGCGATGAGATGCCTGGGCGGGGAGATCCAGTGCAAGATGTACCTGGAGGACGAGGATCAGAAAAAGCGGGCAAGAGATGCCGGCTTCACCGACTTCGACAGGCTGTTCTGTGCAGAGGACCTGGCAAAAGGCGACGGCCTGGTGTTCTCCGCCACGGGAGTGACCGACGGCGAAATGCTCAAAGGCGTAAGGTACATGGGAGACAAGGCAGTAACAGAGTCTCTTGCCATGAGATACCGTACCGGCACCATAAGGCGGATCATGACGATACACGATTTGAGCAAGAAGATGGTAAGAAGCGGCTCCGGAAGGGAGCACATGCTTTAGGCAGCAATCCTTGGGAATGACGGCGGGGTAATCCTTGTTTGGATTACCCCGCTTTTTCGACATTATTGTTGGGTGAACTATATTTTGAGCAACTTCACGGTATTCTCATAGGATGCCTCGGCCACCTCATCGGCTGTAATGCCCTTTATGGCCGCTATTTTCTCGACTACCAGCCTCGTGTAAGCCGGCTCGTTGCGCTTTCCCCTGAAGGGCATCGGCGATAGGTATGGCCCGTCGGTCTCAACAAGAAGGCTTGAAAGGGGCACTTTAGCCGCCACCTCCTGGGCCCTTCTCGCATTGTTGAAAGTCACCGGGCCTCCAAGTGATATAAGGCAACCGAGCTTTACGTATTCGGCAGCCATCTCGGCGCTTCCCGAGTAGCAATGCATGACCAGCCCGGACAGCCTCTTTCTGTGCTCCTTGACTATCTCGAACGTCTCCTGGGACGCATCCCTGCTGTGGATAAGCACAGGCAGCCCGAGCGATGAGGCAAGGTCCAGTTGGTTCAGCAAGGCCTCGTATTGGGCCTCTTTCGGCGATTTCATCCAGTAGTAATCAAGGCCGATCTCGCCTATCGCCACGACTTTTTCCGAAGCCGCAAGCGATACTAGCGCATCAAGGCTCGGAGCATTATGCTCCTCGCCCTTCTGGGGATGGATGCCCACAGCCGCCCAGACACCTTCGTAACGGGCCGCCATCTTGATCGCAGCCTCGCTTGAAACGAGGTCGTAGCCCGGATTTAGGATATTGACTACTCCCTGCTCCCTGGCCCTTATGACGCAATCGTCCCTGTCGGGCTCATAGGCCTCGTCATCCAGGTGGCAATGGGAATCGAATATCCTCATGCCTATTTGGCCCGGCTTCCGCTGGGAACAGGCCTGTCGACAGTCAGCACCGCAAGTTCTGAGTGGTCTTCAGTCGACGCCGCCAGCAGCATGCCCTCGGAAACATTGCCTCTCAGCTTTGCGGGCTGGAGATTGGCAACTACAACTATCATCTTGCCCACAAGATCCGCCGGGTCGTAGTGCTTGGCGATGCCCGCCACTATCTGCCTCTGTTTGCCCGCGATGCTTACGGTCAGCTTCAAAAGCTTGTCCGAGCCTTCTATCTTCTCGGCAGCCATGACTTCCGCCGTCCTAAGTTCTATCTTGGCGAAATCATCTATGGAGATTAAGGGCTTCGGCTCATCAGCATTGGCAGGAACTGCCGCGGGCTCCGCCTTCTTTTCCCTGGCTTCCGCCTTTGCTGCCTTCACCTTTGCCGCATTTTCCTCCTGTTTCGCCTTCTTTTCCGCCGCGTCGCGCTCCAGTACCGCCTTAATGTCTATCCTCGGATAGACCGGATCGCAGCGCCTGACCTCGGTGCCCGGAACCAGCCCTCCCCATTTTGCCGCATCCAAATCGTTGTCTGCCGGCGTCCCGTCCAGCCCCAGCTGGTGCCAGATCTCAGGCGCGCCTTTTGTAAGCACGGGCGAGAGCAATATCGCAGCCACCCTGCAGGTCTCGGCTACATTGTATAGCACAGTGCCCAGCCTGCCCTTGCCAGATTCCTCTTTTGCCAGGCTCCACGGGGCAGTCTCATCGATGTATTTGTTGGCGCGACCCACAAGCCTCATGACTTCGGCAAACGCGCCCTGGAAATCCATGCTGTCCATCTTGCATTTGTAATTTTCAAGTATCTCTGCGGCAAGGGGCTCGAACTCCCTGTCTATCTCCTCGAAAGTCTCCTGGATCGGGACATACCCTTCGCAGAATTTCCCGATCATAGCCGTGGCGCGGCTAAGAAGGTTGCCCAGGTCGTTTGCAAGCTCAGCATTGGTCCTGTGCAGGAAGTTCATCCTTGAAAAGTCCCCGTCCTGGCCGAAGGAGATCTCCCTGAGGACGAAATACCTTACGGAATCCGAGCCGAACTCGTCAATGTATTTGCCGGGGTCGATCATATTGCCCTTGGACTTGGAAATCTTCTCGCCCTCCGCGGTCCACCAGCCGTGGCCGAAGACCGAGCGGGGAAGCTCCACGCCCATGGACATCAGAAGCGCCGGCCAGATCACTGAATGGAAGCGCACTATCTCCTTGCCCACTACATGGAAGTCGGCCGGCCAGTAGCGGCCGAACAGGCCGTCCTTGTCCTCAGGGAAGCCCAGCTTGGTTATGTAGTTGGAGAGTGCATCGATCCAGACGTAGACTACGTGCTTGTCGTCGAAGTCAACGGGCACGCCCCATTTGAAGGTGGTCCTGGATACGCAAAGGTCCTCCAGGCCGCTCTTTATGAAGGCGATCATCTCGTTCTTGCGCGTGGTCGGCTGTATGAAATCGGGGTTGTCCTCGTACAGCTTCAAGAGCCTGTCGGCGTACTTGGAGAGCCTGAAGAAATAGGCTTCCTCCTCGGTACGCTCCACTTTCCTGCCGCAGTCGGGGCAGTTGCCGTCGACAAGCTGGCCTTCCGGCCAGAACGATTCGCACGGAGTGCAGTACCAGCCCTCGTACTTTCCTTTATATATGTCGCCGTTATCGAAGATCTTCTTGAAGATCTTCTGTACCCTTCTTACATGGTAATCGTCCGTGGTCCTTATGAAGCCGTCGTTGGATATGTCGAGGCGCTCCCAAAGCTTCTGAAATGCCGCGGCTATGCCGTCGCAGTACTCCTTAGGGGCCACTCCTTTGGATTCGGCCATGCGCTCTATCTTCTGCCCGTGCTCATCCGTTCCCGTCAGGAAGTAGACGTCGAAACCTGCCAGGCGCTTGTAGCGCGCCATGACGTCGCAGGCGATCGTCGTGTAGGAGTGCCCTATATGCGGAAGGTCATTAACGTAGTATATCGGCGTTGTTATATAGAAAGCTTTGTTCTCCATTTGCTACCTCCAGAGGCGGCCGGAAATCGAAACGCATTTTATTTTCCGCTCGCCGTTATAAATCGGCTATAGTAGTTATATGTTAATTTTGTAGAGCTAAACTGTCAAATAAACCGGCTTATAGGTTTCAATCCGGATACCGCGGGAACCAAAATGGGCATATCTGGAGTATATTATCTATGTGGATCCTTTTCATAATTTGTGGAAATTTTTGATTTGTGTTAAAAGCATATTGAAAACAATATTCAATTTATGGTAGATTTCACCACAGTGACAAGGAAGTGACATCATGAGCAGGTTGTTCAGCAAAGCAGCATTATCAGTGATCCTAGCGGCGGCCCTGGCTTTATCCCTGTCCGGCGGGGTTATAGCTGCGGTCAAGGCTACCTCTCCTCTGACTGTCGCGAAGCTTGTAAAGTCCGGCGATGGGTTCAGCATCGTCCACGGCTCCGGCTTCAGCTTCCTTTTGCCCACAGAAGGCGACTTATCCGTCTATGAGGCCAAGGACGCTTACGGCCTCAGGAAACTGTATGTTTCTTCATCGCAAGGGCCCGTTATTGAGATATCAGCAGCCAAGCTCGATACTCTCACCGTCGGTCCTTTGGACGGAATGTCGATGTCCTTCCTAAGGGAGAGCGAGGCAAAAGCCAGTGGCGCCATCAGCATAAAAGCCGCTGGAATTGAAGGTTTGCAATTCTCTGTCCAGGGCAAGGCCACTGCGGTTTCAGGCACGGCACCAATTAGGCTCTACACTTTGCTTACGGACTATAACAGGGCAATCCTGATTGTAGCCTATGCTCAGGAGACAAGCTTGGTTGCCGCCCAGAACCTGGTAGGAAGGCTGATCATCGGTTTACAACTGGATGATAGCTGGATTAAGGCTACCGTGTAATACATCATGTAAATTTCATCAAGGTAACGGAGGTGTTTCATGAAATCAACAGGTATAGTCAGAAAAGTGGACGAATTAGGACGCGTAGTCATCCCCATCGAACTAAGGCGCACGATGAACATTCAGGAGAAGGATGCGCTTGAGATATTCGTCGACGGGGAGAGGATAATACTCAAGAAGTACGAACCGGCGTGTATATTCTGCGGCAATGCCGACAATATGCGCAATATCATGGGAAAGAATATATGCACCGACTGCTTGGGCACAATTAAAACCTCGAAATAAGGATCATTCAAAGTTAACGGCGGCCCCTCTTGCCATGGAGGGGCCTTTTTTATACTCCGAAATATATTTCCTGTGTCTCATCAGTATACGTGCCGTCGTCTTTGTATAAAACCAGAGGAGAGCCTACCTTAAGGCCCGGCGCCGCACCCTTCACCGAGGATATGAGCACCATCGTCGGGGCGTCATCCGGTTTCGTATGGACGGTCCTGAGAAGCTTCGGTTCAAGCCCGTGGCCCTTAAGAGAACAGAACACATCCGCCAGCCTGTTGGGCCTGTGTACCAGCGCAAATCTGCCGGCAGGGACGAGAAGGGAGGCCGCCGCTTCGGCGACATCGTCGAAAGTGCAGCCTATCTCGTGCCTCGCAAGGGCCCTGGGCCCTGAAATTCCCTGCTCACCCCCGCCAAGCCTAATATAAGGGGGGTTTGATACGACCAAATTGAACTTGCCCCTGCCGAGAATTTCAGGGGAGAATTTGAGATCTGCATGTATTATGTCTATGCTTTTTTCCAGGCCGTTGGCCATTATGCTGCGCATAGCCATGTCGGCGGTGGCCTCGTCCAGCTCAATGCCCACAATATGCTTGGGTTTCCATTTGGCCCAGATGAGAAGCGGCAGTATGCCGGTGCCAGTCCCCAGATCCGCGACGTTGTCGGAGCTTTTGGCCTTGCAGAAGGACGAAAGCAGGACCGCGTCGGTGGAGAACCTGTTTCCCTTTGGGTCCTGTATTATCCTGAGGCCCGAGCGTTGCAGGTCGTCAAACCGCTCATTCCCCTTTAGGATTTCCGTTGGGATCCGATGGCCCATCTTCCCTTCTGTGTCCATGGCTTCTTCTCCTGTTATTGAAGCGCCTGGCCTCAACCGGCCTGGGCCCTTGGGGATTCCCTCCGGGAAGGCCGGCGGTCTTGCCATTTTCGACCGTCTTCGGCGCATCCGTCTTTTCCCTTGCCTGGAAATCCTGCCAATCAGCCTTGTTTGTCACAGCCGGTTTGGGATTCGCGTTCCCCTGCGGCCTCTGGCCCTGGAAGTTGCCGGGTTTCTTCTGATCATTCCAGCTTTTCCGAGGTACGAACTCTTTTTTGACGACATTCGCCGCGGGCAAGCCCGCCTTGGGAATATTCACATTCGGCAGGGCGACCTGCGCTTTTCTGTCGGCTTCGGCATTTATTCCGGAAGTTTCTGCCTGTGGCGCTCCCTTTTCAGGGGCCCCGGAGGCATCGGCCGGCTTAGGTTGCGAAAGCTCAAAGCCGGGGATTTCATCCACTACGGCTACAAGCACACCTTCTTCGTCCTCGGGCAAGGCATCTAGCTTGGCTTCCAACTCATCACAGCCTATGCACTGCACGGCGCCCGGGCATACCAGGGCAGCAATCGCATTTGGTGCCGGTACTGGTGCCTGTCGCTGAGCCGCCCTCGGCCTTGAGTCGTCATACATGCCGGATTCATATTTCAAGCAGCACATTAGCCTTCCGCAGATGCCCGATATCTTGGCCGGGTTCAGCGAAAAATTCTGCTCTTTGGCCATCTTTATGGATACGGGATCGAAATCGCCAAGCCAGGTGGTGCAGCACATCGGAAGGCCGCAAGGGCCCAGCCCGCCTACAAGCTTAGCCTCGTCCCTGACGCCTATCTGGCGCAGCTCTATCCTCATCTTGAAAACGGAGGCAAGGTCTTTCACAAGCTCCCTGAAATCGACCCTTCCCTCGGCGGTGAAGTAGAAGATTATCTTGCTGTTGTCGAAGGTATATTCGGCGCCTACCAGCTTCATCGGCAGGTTGTGCGCCCTTATCTTCTCATGGCACATATCCAGGGCTTTTGGCTCCTTGGCCTTGTTTTCTTCGGCGTGCCTTAGATCCTCCTCCGTCGCAATCCTCATTATCCTCTTCAGGGGCTGCACGACGAAATCGTCTTCTATCATCTTGGAGGAGATTACTATATCCCCCATCTCTATTCCCCGGACGGTCTCTACTATGGCCTTCTGGCCGATTGACATCTCCAGCTCGCCCGGATCGAAATAGTAGACTTTGCCTGCCCTTTTGAACCTTATCCCAGTTATCTTAACCAAATCATGGCATCCTTTCAGTTAGAATCTCCGGCGGCCAGGTACGTCGCCTCATCGAGCGCCAGCCTGAAATTCGCATTAGCCCATACAGCAACCGCCAGATTCTGGACCCTTTCAGCTTTTTTAAGCCACTGTGCGCCGGTTGCGGCGCCCGAAGCGGCCGAAATCTCAGAAGCCCTGTCCATATTCACAACAGCATCTTCCGGATAGCCCAGCCTCATGTAGGCCAGGTCCCTTAAAAATACCGCTATAAATTCCATTATACCTCCTGCGGAGGCAAGCCTGCCCGCCTCGCCGTCAGGATCTGCGGGCCCGCCGGTCCCGGGCAAGCCTTCTTCCAGCGCAAGGACGCTGAGCCCCTGCAATGAATCTGCTGCTCTCTGGGCGGCGAAGGGGCCCTTTTCAACCGCAGCATTGATAAGCTCGTCCAATAAAGCTTTCCTCAAAGGCTCAAAGCATTTGTCCTCGGCCATCGCCCTCGCCCTTCCGGGCAGGCACTCCGAAGCTTTTGCCAAAGCCTGCGCCCTCTTCTCCTCTATCCCGTATCTTTCTGTGAGCCATCCGGCCACTTCATCTTGTGAAGGGCGCAGCAGCTTTACTTGCCTGCATCTTGAGATGACGGTCGGAAGCAGGTCGTCCGGGGAGGGGGCAGTCAGAACCACTACGGAATCTCCGGGGGGCTCCTCAAGCACTTTAAGAAGCGAGTTTAACATCCTCTCTTCCATGGTGTGGACGTCCTCCAGCACCCAGAACTTGTGCTTGGCCTCATTGGGCTTGATATATATGTCGTCTATCATCTCGCGCACGTCCTCGATTTTTATGGACGCCTTCGACGATTTGACCTCGGCTCCTCTTTCGCGCCTTACTGCCCTGGTAGGTCGCTTGACGTTGAAGTCTACGAGCACTTCTTCTTTCATCTTGGAGCAGCTGGAGCACTTGCCGCAGTAGCCCAGCGGCCCCTTCCGCTTCCCTGTACAGTTGAGGGCTGTTGCGAACCTCTCTGCAAGCTCCGATTTTCCGATTCCTCTCGGGCCCCAGAAAAGGTATGAATGAGAGACCTCCTTGCGGGCGATGTCGCCCTCCAGGAGATCTATGGCCCTTTTCTCGAAGAGGAAATGCTCGGATTTCACTTCTTTGATGCCTTGCCTTCGCACTTATCAAGGAAGTTGAGCACTATGGATGAGACCATTTGGTGCACTTCGGATACGCCGAACCGGGCAGCATCGACGACTTTGATCCTCTCGGGCTCCCTGGCTGCCATGTCGAGGTAGGCTTTCCTTACCCTCGCGTGGTACTCCAGGTCCCTGGCCTCTATCCTGTCTACTTCAGCTTCAGCCGCGATCCTCGCCTTGGACTTTCTTATCCTGCCTATGCCCGTGGCAGGGTCGACGTCGAGCAATATGGTAAGGTCCGGCTTCAGCCCGCCGATTGCGATATCGTTTGCGGCCTTGACGGCTTCATAGCCTACTTTCAGCGCTACTGCCTGGTAGGCGAAGCTCGAATCCACGAACCTGTCCGAAATCACGATGCCTCCGCCATTAAGCGCAGGCCTGACCACCTCGAACACATGCTGCGCCCTGTCCGCCGCGTAAAGCAGGGCCTCGGCCTCCGGCGCCATGCCCTCGGAAGTATGGGACAGGATTATCTGCCTGATCTTGCGGCCTATCTCAGTTCCTCCGGGCTCTCTTGTAAGAAGGACCTTTCGTCCCGAGGCTTCCAGCTTCTCGGCGAGAAGCTTCGCTTGCGTGGATTTCCCGCAGCCGTCGGGCCCTTCGAATGTTATGAACATGGGTTCTCCTCCAGATCCTTAAGCTAAGCTCAAGGTTTCACCACTCTGACAGCAAAATCCTCCGAGCCTCTTAGGCCTTTTATAAAATAGCCGGAGCGGGCTAGGTCTATTATCAGCACCGCCTTCTCGGCTGTTATCTCCTCGCCGGGCAGTATCGCTGGTATGCCGGGAGGATAGACGGAGACCGTCTCCGATGCCACGAAGCCGACGGCCTGGGTCAAGGGCACAGTAACGCTGTCCCTGAAGGCCGCCTCCCTCATCGTCATCCTGACCGGGCTGGGCTGCATCGCAAGCCAGGTCGCTGCGACCTGCCTACCCATTTTCGATCGCTTCTTCGGGTCCGCCTTGAACCTGTGGCTGACATCCGTAAGCGCGCTGAGCAATGCCGCCATGGTTTCTTCATCGTCCGCCACAGTCTGGATTATGACGACGTTTTCAAGATCGGCCATCTCGGCGCACACCCTATATTCGGTCCTGAGCAGCATGTCCAGCTCTATTCCCGAAAGCCCAAGGTCGGACGCGGATACCGTTATCCTCAATGGGTCTATCATGGCGGCGTTTATGATCCTTACGCCCTTGAGCTTATTGGCTTCCTTCCTGAATGCCTTATTGAGCATGTACTGCTTGTTTACTATCTCATTGCCCATCTCATACATAAGGTAGGAGGTGAGGTCCAAGGTGGCCATTATTATGTAGGAGGGGCTCGTAGACTGCAGCAGGGACACCATCCTGGCCGCCTTCTCGGAATCGGCCAAAGATCCCTGCAGATGCATCCAGGAGCCTCCTGTGAAGGCCTGCAAGGTCTTGTGGGCGCTCTGCACCACATAGTCGGCTCCGGACTCGAGCGCCGAATCCGGCATCTCGGAATGGAAGCCTATGTGTGCACCGTGGGCTTCGTCCACAAGCACCGGTATGTTCCGATCGTGGCACAGCTTCACTACCTGCTTTATTTCGGGGCACATGCCGTAGTAATTGGGCCTGGTAATGTAGCACGCCGTTATGTCGTCGTGCGATTCAAGAGCCCTTTCGTATTCGGCGAAGGGCACACCCTTGGTCACTCCCCATTTGGGGTCAACATCCGGATATACGAATATGGGGGAGGCACCGGACATTATTAGGCCGCTGAAAGCGGACATGTGGGCATCCCTGGGCATTATCACCTTGCCACCGGGCTTCGTGTTCGTAAGAAGCATCGCCTGCACGCCGGATGTGCTTCCGTTCGTAAGGAAGAAGGTCCTGTCGCACTTGAAGGTCCTTGCCGCATTGTCCTGCGCCTCTTTTATCGGGCCGGACGGTGCAAGCAGGCAGTCTATGTCAGGCTGCTCGGTGAGGTCTATCCTCATCGCGTAGTCCCGTAGCCACTCAAATATCTCTTTCGGATAGGCCTTGCCCGCTTTATGCCCCGGCACATGGAACTGGTACGGGTTCATGTCGGCATGCCGCCTCAAGGCCTGGAATAGTGGTGCATTTATGTTGTCTAGCTCCATTTTGGGTAGAAAACACCCCCTTGCTTATTGACATCGAACATATGTTCGGTATAATAAAATCAGTTAGGATGCGAGGTGAATACCATGTCCAAGATACAAGGAAAGGTCACTGCCTATATCGACGCTTTTCTAAGGCACGACAGCGGGGCGAACGCCTGGGCGCTTCTTCTTGACTCCGAAGGCCGTACAGTATCGGAGATAGTCCGCCGCATCGATCCTCCCGAAAAGGGCATGCGCTCCGCAAGGCTTGATGCCGTAAGGATGGCCCTTGATTCTGCCTACACATCCGGCGCCAAGGAGATCGATGTGATGCTTCCCGACGCTTCGCTTGCCATGTCGCTCGATCTTAGAAAGCCTGTGGAATCGGCCCTTTTCCCGCAATTTCTCAGCATAATGGCCATGAAGCATACTTTCCGTCACGCTTCTTTCAAGCCGGGCACCATAGACACGCTGAGCACGCTCAGCCTGGGAATGGCTTGATTATCTGATTATAAGGCTCCTGCCGGTCATAGCGGCCGGCTTTTCAATTCCCAGGGCATCAAGGACAGTAGGCGCCACATCGCCGAAGTCCCCGTCCTCCCTCAGTTTTATATCTCCCTCTCCTATTACGATGAACGGAACAGGGTTTAGCGAATGGGCCGTGGATGTATCCCTTGTGGACGGGTCCTTCATCTCATCCGCGTTTCCATGATCTGCGGTTATCATTACCGTCCAGCCTATGGACCTTGCCTTTTCCACTATCCTTCCGACGCAGAAATCCACGGTCTTCACAGCCTCGACCGTTGCATCGAAGAAGCCAGTATGCCCGACCATGTCGCAGTTTGCGAAATTCACGACTATGAAGTCGTATTTCTCCGATTTCAGCGCCCCGATAACCACTTCCGATACTTCGTGGGCGCTCATGTCGGGCTTTAGATCGTATGTGGCGACTCTCGGAGAAGGGACCATTACCCTGTCCTCGCCTTCAAAAGGCTCTTCCTTGCCGCCATTGAAGAAGTAGGTCACATGGGCGAACTTCTCTGTCTCCGCCGTATGCAGCTGCTTCAGGCCGTGTCCGGAAAGGGTCTCAGAGAGGCCTTCCTTCGTATCCGGCTGCGAAAATGCTATCTTGTATCCCGGCTCTTTCAAATAATCCATGAAGCAGACGAAGTGCGTCTTCGGCACGGACTCCCTGATGAAGGAATCGAAACCGGGTTCGTTGAATGCCCTGGTCAGCTCCCGCGCCCTGTCTCCCCTGAAGTTGAAGAATATCACGGAATCGCCATCTTTTACTTTCCCTATGGCCATTCCGTCGTGGAATATTACGGTGGGCTCTACGAACTCGTCGTTTATGCCCTCCTGGTAGGATGTGTCTATAGCTTCCTCAGCGCTTGCGGCTATCCTTCCTCTTCCCAGGACTATTGCGTCCCAGCCCCTTTTGACCCTGTCCCATCTGTTGTCGCGGTCCATGGGATAATACCTTCCGGATACCGTGGCTATCCTGCCGAGGCCCTCCCTTTTAAGCATCGCCTCGACATCCGCCACCTGCTCCCTGGCGCTTCTGGGTGGCACGTCCCTGCCGTCGAGGAATGCGTGCAAGAACAATCTCTCGACGCCTGATGCCTTGGCAAATTTAACGATGGCCTCTACCTGTCTGGTGTGAGAGTGTACGCCGCCCGGCGACAACAGCCCCAATAGGTGCACGGAGCCTCCCGACTTCTTTGCGGAATCGAAGGCTTCGGCAATTACTTCGTTCTTGTAGAACTCCCCTGATTCGATCAGCCCGTCAATATAGGCGAGGGCTTGGGGGACGACTCGACCCGCGCCCAGACATAGGTGCCCAACTTCGGAGCCTCCCATCTGGCCGTCGGGAAGTCCCACTGCCCTGCCGTGAGCAGGCAGAGTGCAGTAGGGGTTAAGATCGGACATCTTGGTCACATTGGGGGCATTGACAGGCGTTATCGCGCTGTCTGACAGCTTCTTGGGTACACCCCAACCGTCCATTATTACAAGCATTAGCTTCTTTTTATCCGACATTCATATCACCTGCAGTTCAAATCTGATTGGCTTCCGCTTATATCTCGATTCCGAATGCATCTTGGAGCACCTCAGGAAGGACTCCGTCATTATTGCTGCGAACGCACACCTTCTTGGCTATCTTTTTAATGTCCTCGTCTGCGTTTGCGACAGCATAGGACATTCCCGCCAGCCTTAACATCTCGGCATCGTTCTGGGCGTCCCCGACTACTACGACTTCCGACATATTTATTCCCATCAGTTCGCAAATCTCGACCAGAGCATGCCCTTTGGACGCATCCTTGTTCAGAAACTCCACAAAAGGTGGCCCAGAGACTATAACGTTCATTTCAGGGAAGACGAGCGCCGCCTCGGCCGCTACCGTGTCGCGCTCCTCCGGTTCACAAATGTATAGTACATTCGCCACCGCGATGCTTTCTCTTTCTTTAACGAGGAATTGTTCCATATCGCCCGTCTCTATGGTCGGAACCCCCTCGAGCCTTTCTAGATCGTCGATTTTCTTACCGCCGCGCTTCGACACATAATGCCTATCGCCGACAGAAATCACAGGTATGACTCCCCTTTTATCTCCCCAAGCGACCGCCTTTATCGCAGTGTTGATGTCTACGATATGCTCCCTGATCATCAGGTCTTTTCCGAAATCATATATGTTCATGCCGTTTTGCAGTATCACCGGGGCGTTGGGGCCCAATTGGCTGACCGGCATCTGCGCCGCCGCCTTCCCCCTGCCCGTGGCTATGGAGAAGATGATACCCTCCTCAATAGCCCTTTTCGCGGCCCTGAGATTCACTTCCGGGATCTCATGCCTCTCATCGAGGCACGTGTAGTCCAGGTCCGTAACCAGCATCCTGTAGCGCATAGAGCCCTCCTGCAAGATGAAAATCCAAGCGCGGGCCGTAAGACACGTAGCCCGCGCCAGGCAATTCATCAATGTCTATTCTATCAATGAAACCTCTTCTATTACAGGAGAAATTGCCCAGAGGCATGCTCGGCCCGATCCCTGCTCCGGTCTTTTTCACACTTTGTGCTTGTATGTGAAAGATTGCGACCTGTTTGTCGTTTCATTTGTGCCGGAGTTCTTGCGCCCGGTTGATGATGTATAATTGACAGGTAAAGCTTTAGACACCGGAGGATTTCTGATGATATTCAGGGATAGGCCCGATGGAACGGCATTGAAGGTCCCCAATTTCAAGAAGCTGAACCCCTACATGTTCCCAACAAGGGACGAGTCGGTGCTCTTCTGCACCGACAGGTTCAACATGGATGAAGCCATAGAGATGCTTCTTGAGGTGAACCGCGGCAAACAGCCCGAAGACAGGATAAACCTCTTCCATATAATACTTACGTCCCTTCTCAGGACCATAGCCGAAAGGCCCATCCTCAACACTTTCGTAGCAGGGCAGAGGTATTATCGCAGGAATGAGATACTTTTCAGCTTCGTAGCGAAGAAGGACCTGACCGATGAGGGCGAAGAATCCATAGTCAGGATATCCTTGAAACCCAACGACTCCCTGCAGGACGTTGCGCGCAAGATAAGAGAAGCGGTCGTCCACGGGAAGAGTGAGGCGGGCAACAAGACCGAAAAGGAAATCGACATCGTGATGGCTCTCCCCAGGCCCTTCATAAAGGCCTTCATCTGGACTTATAAGTTCCTTGATTACCACAACCTCCTGCCTGGATTCATGATCAAGACCGACCCGATATATTCGACGGCCTTCTTCACAAACCTCGGCAGCATCGGCATGGATACGATCTACCATCACCTTTATAACTGGGGCACATGCTCGATATTCATATCCGTGGGCAAACTCAAGAAGGGTCCGCTATACGAGACCAGGAGCGGGATTGTCAAGGTAACCAATGTAATGGATATGAAAATCACCCTGGACGACAGGGTGGCGGACGGCGTCTATTACGGCAACTCGCTGCGGCTGTTCAAGAATTACATCGAGCATCCCAGGCAATTGATGGAAAGCGGCCAGTTCACAAAGGAACAGATCGCCGAGCTGAAGCTTAAGGACTAGGGGTGCCTGGCAATCACTCGGGCCTGCGGATGTGATGATATGCCGCGGGCCTTTTGATTCTTCGGCGAAGATGGGGTCTTACATAGGATATTCAGGCTTTTGTGTGGAAGGAATATTGAGCATGTTTTTCGGGAGGGGTACGGGATGCTTTTCAGGAACAGGCCCGACGGCACATACATCAAAGTGCCAAGCTTCAAGAAAGTCCTCACTTATACCTGCGTTACTAGGGATGAGTCTTCTTTGTACTACAAGGAGACTTTCAAAATGGACGCGGCGATATCGCAACTTTTGGAGCTGAACCGAGGCAGGGCGCTGGGTGATAGGATAACAATACTTCATCTGATAATCGCAGCTTATATCCGGGCTGTTGTTGAGCGCCCCCTGATGAACACATTCGTTTCCGGGCACGACTTCTATCAAAGGAATGAGATATCCTTCAGCCTGGTGGCCAAGAAGGAGTTCAGTGACGAGGGCATCGAGGGACTTGTGAAGACAACATTCTTGCCGAACGACACCGTTTTCGATGTCGCAAGAAAGGTAAGGGCGGACATCGCGATTGGTAAGAGCGAGGCCGGCAGCGGCTCTGAGAGGGAAGTGGACTTCCTGATGAAGATGCCCAAGCCCGTCATCGGGACCTTCATGTGGCTCTATAAATTGTTGGACGCGAACAACATGCTGCCCGGCTTCATGATAGACAACGACCCCTCCTACAGCACTGTATTGATGACGAATCTCGGCAGCATCGGCATAGACGGCGTGTTCCATCACCTGTTCAACTGGGGCAACAGCGGCGTCATAATCGCAATCGGCAAGATAAAGAAAGCGCCTGTTTTAGATTCTAGAAGCGGCGAGGGGAAAATAGCCAGTGTCCTCGACATATATATGACGCTGGACGACAGGCTCGCGGACGGGATGTACTACGGCAACTCTCTCAAAGTGTTCAAAGATTACCTGGAACACCCCGAAAGGCTTTTGGCACCGCCCAACTACTCCGAAGAACAGATAGCGGCGTTGAAGCTGAAGAAAGCAAAAAAGAGGGTTTGATCCCCCCTCTTTTGCTTCAATATTTAATCGGTTTGGGCTGCTACCTGGCGGCCCTTCCTTTTTGTATCAGAGAGACTATTGCCGGTATGCTGGCAAGCTGTATCGCTATTCCAGGAAGGCTTCCTGTGAATGCTCCGGCAAAGAATATCCAGGGCGACGGCAGTTTCGCACCGAATGCGATAACCAGAATCCAGACCGCAACCGAAGCCGCAAAACGCCCCAATACCATCGCCCCGACGAGGGCGATGTTCTTGTCCATCTTGATTTTCCTGTACAGGATGCTCGCAGCAACGCATATGTGCCCAGCTCGGCCGCCATGAACGGAAGCACCGGGAAATGCAGGGGGCATGCCGGTTATAAGGGTGCTCAGCACAGGGCTCAGGAGCCCGACCATAAGCGCATACCCAGGTTCAAGGAAGAAAGCTCCGAGCAAGATGGGATAGTGCATGGGCAGAAGCAGCGTCCCTGCGTTCGGGACGGAGTGTAACAGCCTCGGGATCAGCAGCGCCATTGCTACGAACATAGCTGATAAAGTAAGCTGGTTTGTCCTGTTTACAGCCATATTTTACCTCCTGGTCTTATATTTAATAGTAATGGGCCTGATCCGAAAGATCAGGCCCATTTAATGCCCTTTGGCAACCGCAAAAGGTGAATTGAAGAAGAGGATGGATTTATGGGGTAATGGGTTGGGCAAGCTACAGTCACGGCGGATATCTGTTCTTAAGGCAGAAGTCCGCTATGAAAGGTCAAGCCCTCGACCTATTAGTACCGGTGAACTTAGTGCATTGCTGCACTTGCATTGCCGGCCTATCAACCTTGTGATCTTCAAGGGGTCTTACCCGGTTAACCCGGTGGGAGGTCTCATCTTGGGGCCGGTTTCGCGCTTAGATGCTTTCAGCGCTTATCCGATCCGCACTTGGCTATCCGGCTGTGCCACTGGCGTGACAACCGGTTCACCAGAGGTGCGTCCGTCCCGGTCCTCTCGTACTAGGGACCGAGCCCCTCAAACCTCCTGCGCCCGCGACAGATAGGGACCGAACTGTCTCACGACGTTCTGAACCCAGCTCACGTACCGCTTTAATGGGCGAACAGCCCAACCCTTGGAACCTACTTCAGCTCCAGGATGCGATGAGCCGACATCGAGGTGCCAAACCTCCCCGTCGATATGGACTCTTGGGGGAGATAAGCCTGTTATCCCCAGGGTAGCTTTTGTCCGTTAAGCGATGGCCCTTCCACTCGGTACCACCTGATCACTAAGTCCGACTTTCGTCCCTGCTCGACTTGTTGGTCTCGCAGTCAAGCTCTCTTACGCCTTTACACTCCATGCGCGATTTCTAACCGCGCTGAGAGAACCTTTGAGCGCCTCCGTTACTCTTTGGGAGGCGACCGCCCCAGTCAAACTGCCCGCCTGAGAATGTCCTGCCCCCGGTTTACGGGTTGCAGTTAGAACCCCGGCAAAACAAGGGTGGTATCCCAACGTCCGCTCCGCACCAGCTTGCGCCGATACATCTAAGCGTCCCACCTATCCTGTACATGCCCTGCCAAGATCCAATCTCAGGTTACAGTGAAGCTCCATGGGGTCTTTCCGTCTAGTCGCGGGTAACTTGTATCTTCACAAGTATTTACAGTTTCGCCGAGTACCTCGTTGAGACAGCGCCCAAGTCGTTACGCCATTCGTGCAGGTCGGAACTTACCCGACAAGGAATTTCGCTACCTTAGGACTGTTATAGTTACAGCCGCCGTTCACCGGGGCTTCGGTTCAGAGCTTCGGTTACCCTAACCCCTCCCCTTAACCTTCCGGCACTGGGCAGGCGTCAGCCCCTATACTTCGTCTTCCGACTTAGCAGAGACCTGTGTTTTTGTTAAACAGTCGCTTGGGCCGTTTCTCTGCGGCCCCCAAAAGCTATTAACCCTCAGGGGCATCCCTTCTTCCTAAGTTACGGGATCATTTTGCCGAGTTCCTTAACGAGGTTTCTCTCGCGCGCCTTGGGATGCTCTCCCCACCTACCTGTGTCGGTTTGCGGTACGGGCTCCAACTTGACTCGCTGCGTGGCTTTTCTAGTCGGCATGGGCTTAACCACTTCCGCTACTTAATTTCGCTCCCCATCACGTCTCGGGTTTGACGCAGCCCGGATTTGCCTAGGCTGCACCCTGCTCGCTTGGACAGGCCATTCCATCGGCCTGATGGTCTACCCTTCCGCGCCCCCACTTCGCTCAAACGTCACTCTGGAGGTATCTGAATTTCAACAGATTGTCCATCGGCTACGCCTTTCGGCCTCACCTTAGGCCCCGACTTACCCTGAGAGGACGAACCTTCCTCAGGAAACCTCAGGTTTACGGCGGACAGGATTCTCACCTGTCTTTTCGCTACTCATACCGGCATTCTCTCTTCTGTACCCTCCACAAGTCCTTACGGTCCTGCTTCTCCGGATACACAACGCTCCCCTACCACTTGAAACTAATCAAATCCGCGACTTCGGTTCATGGCTTGAGCCCCGGACATTTTCGGCGCGGCTCCGCTTGACCAGTGAGCTATTACGCACTCTTTCAATGAATGGCTGCTTCTAAGCCAACATCCTGGTTGTCTCTGCGGTTCCACATCCTTTTCCACTTAGCCATGAATTAAGGACCTTAGTCGGCGGTCTGGGCTGTTTCCCTCTCGACTATGAAGCTTAGCCCCCACAGTCTGACTCCCGGTCATCTCCTTGCGGCATTCGGAGTTTGAATGGGTTCGGTAACCTTTCAGGGCCCCTATCCCTATCAGTGCTCTACCTCCGCAAGCTTGTATACCGAGGCTAGCCCTAAAGCTATTTCGGGGAGAACCAGCTATCTCCGGGTTCGATTGGCATTTCACCCCTATCCACAGTTCATCCCATGCCTTTTCAACGACAACGTGGTTCGGGCCTCCACGGGATTTTACTCCCGCTTCACCCTGACCATGGATAGATCACCCGGTTTCGGGTCTGCGCCATGCGACTCATTCGCCCTTTTAAGACTCGCTTTCGCTACGGCTCCGCTCTTTCCAGCTTAACCTCGCCGCATAACGCAACTCGCCGGTCCGTTCTACAAAAAGTACGCTGTTAGGCCGCCATTGCTGGCATAGCCCTTCAACTGTTTGTAGGCATTACGGTTTCAGGTTCTATTTCACTCCCCGCCAGGGGTTCTTTTCACCTTTCCCTCACGGTACTTGTTCACTATCGGTCGCTGGGTAGTATTTAGCCTTGGGAGGTGGTCCTCCCGGTTTCCCACAAGGTTCCTCGTGCCCCGTGGTACTCAGGATACCGCTTCGGTTCACCGTGCTTTCGCCTACGGGGCTCTCACCCTCTTCGGCCGCGCTTCCCATCGCGCTCGGCTAGCATGGTTTCTTCCTACTTGTGCGGTCCTACAACCCCGACTGGCATCGCTGCCATTCGGTTTGGGCTTCTCCCCTTTCGCTCGCCACTACTCAGGGAATGCAATCATTGTCTCTTTTCCTGCGGGTACATGAGATGTTTCAGTTCCCCGCGTTCCCTTACGCACACTATGTATTCACATGCGTATGCCGCGGCATTGCCCGCGGCGGGTTTCCCCATTCGGATATCCCCGGATCGTAGCCTGTTTGCGGCTCCCCGAGGCTTTTCGCAGCTTACCACGTCCTTCGTCGGCTCCCAGCGCCAAGGCATCCACCGTATGCCCTTTGTAGCTTGACCAATTGTCTTTATTTCCCTTTACGCGCTTCTTCTATCTTTTCCCAGGTATTCGCCTGGACTGTATACACTTGCCTTTTGTTACCCTTTTTGTCTTTCCTCTTCACTTTTCCCTTATGCGGTTGCCAAAGAGCATTGCCCAAATCCTGTATCACAAGTACCCGAGCTTTTTGGTGGAGATGATCGGACTCGAACCGACGACCCCCTGCGTGCAAAGCAGGTGCTCTCCCAACTGAGCTACATCCCCATATTGCCAAACCTTGAACGAAGGATGCTGAATCAGCTGAGGGTCAGCGCCTCGGTTCAAAAAGATGGTGGGCACGGGTGGGCTCGAACCACCGACCTCACGCTTATCAGGCGTGCGCTCTAACCACCTGAGCTACGCGCCCATCTCCAAGGAAGACTCCCTGGAAACCGGGAACATGGAAGTTGAACTTACGAGCTGTCTGAGAGAGTCATTGACCCGCCGGCTTGTCAGCCACCGGCGCGAGCTTTCTTGGACGAATTGATCATCGACCTGAAGTCTTCGGCTCGGCGCCTGAGCGCTTCGCCTAATTCTCCTTAGAAAGGAGGTGATCCAGCCGCACCTTCCGATACGGCTACCTTGTTACGACTTCACCCCAATCATCTGCCCTGCCTTAGACGGCTCCCTCCTTTGCAGGTTGGGCCACCGGCTTCGGGCGTTGCAAACTTTCGTGGTGTGACGGGCGGTGTGTACAAGGCCCGGGAACGTATTCACCTCAGTATGCTGACCTGAGATTACTAGCGATTCCGACTTCACGCAGGCGGGTTTCAGCCTGCGATCTGAACTGGGACCGGCTTTACGGGGTCCGCTCCGGCTCGCGCCTTCGCTTCCCTCTGTACCGGCCATTGTAGTACGTGTGTAGCCCAAGGTATAAAGGGCATGATGACTTGACCTCATCCCCGCCTTCCTCCGGTTTGTCACCGGCAGTCCCGCCAGAGTGCCCGACTTTACTCGCTGGCAACTGGCAGTAGGGGTTGCGCTCGTTGCGGGACTTAACCCAACATCTCACGACACGAGCTGACGACAGCCATGCACCACCTGTCTTCTGGCCCCGAAGGGCGAATGTCTTTCGACACTCTTCCATTGATGTCAAACCTTGGTAAGGTTCTTCGCGTTGCTTCGAATTAAACCACATACTCCACCGCTTGTGCGGGCCCCCGTCAATTCCTTTGAGTTTCAACCTTGCGGCCGTACTCCCCAGGCGGAACACTTATTGCGTTAGCTGCGGCACGGAAGGGGTCGATACCCCCCACACCTAGTGTTCATCGTTTACGGCTGGGACTACCAGGGTATCTAATCCTGTTCGCTCCCCCAGCTTTCGCGCCTCAGCGTCAGTTATGGTCCAGGAAGCCGCCTTCGCCACCGGTGTTCCTCCACATATCTATACATTTCACCGTTACACGTGGAATTCCGCTTCCCTCTCCCACACTCAAGCCCGCCAGTATCCAGGGTCCCCCTCCGGTTGAGCCGAAGGATTTCACCCCAGACTTAACGAACCGCCTGCGCGCCCTTTACGCCCAGTAATTCCGGACAACGCTCGCCACCTACGTATTACCGCGGCTGCTGGCACGTAGTTAGCCGTGGCTTCCTCCAGGGGTACCGTCCGTTCTCTTCCCCCTAGACAGAGCTTTACGACCCGAAGGCCTTCTTCGCTCACGCGGCGTCGCTCGGTCAGGCTTTCGCCCATTGCCGAAAATCCCTCACTGCTGCCCCCCGTAGGAGTCTGGGCCGTGTCTCAGTCCCAATGTGGCCGTTCACCCTCTCAGGCCGGCTACCCATCATCGCCTTGGTGGTCCGTTACACCGCCAACTAGCTAATGGGACGCGGGCTCCTCCTCCGGCGGGTTTCCCCTTTGACCGTTCCCCCATGCGAGGGTACGGCCTCATGCGGTATTAGCAAGCCTTTCGGTCTGTTATCCCGCTCCAGAGGGCAGATTGCCCACGTGTTACTCACCCGTTCGCCGCTAAAGCAGTCTCCTTCCCATCGCTGGGCTATCCTCCGCCTCCGCTCGACTTGCATGTGTTAGGCACGCCGCCAGCGTTCGTCCTGAGCCAGGATCAAACTCTCCAACAAAAGTTTATCGCTAAACCCCATTAGAGGTCTGCTCTAACCTAGCTTTTTTTCATCCGCTGACAAGTTTCTCAAAGATCCTCTTCGCCCGCTCGCTTATTTAGAGTCTCTTTCTCTCTCTTTTTCCTCGTTTGCTGTCCTTCCCTATTCCCGGTTTTCAAAGAGCCGCCACGTGCGTATTGCTAGCAGTGTGGCTTTATTACTATATCGCGCGGGCAAGGGCAAGTCAAGCCTGATTAGGCAAGTTCTCCTCTGTCGTATAGCTTGCCCGTTAACAAAAGCGGTTGTTGCTCAACTGCCCCGACAATGCATGATGCCGGGCTGCCTGGGCTCGTTTACCCTCTCAGTCCGGCATCAGCAGTCATCCCTGAAGTCTTGTCTAAAGGACTACTTGTAGATCTTGATGGATTTTATGGACATCTTCGCCGGTCCTCCCATTTCCCATGGGTGAACGAAAGCATAGAAGTAGATCGGTGTTCCCACCTTAATCCAAGGGTAATTGGCCGTAAGCGTCTCTTTTGTGTCAAGGTCCTTGAACTCGACTTTCCCGGGCCATATCGTAAGCATCAGGTACTTAGGTATCGGCCTGTCGCTTCTTGTAGCTTTGTCCGTGGGAGCTCCTTCGCCTTGAGAGCTAACGAGAATGAAATTGGTATCTGCCGATCCCGGCTTCTTCATGTAATTCGCCCAGACATTGGTGGTGAGCCACACGTCCGGATTTTTGATTTCGGAGAGCGCCAGCAGTACGTTTTCGGTCAATTGCTGGTTAAATTCTACTAATATCCTGGCCGGTCTTGTAGACATTCCGCTTTCAACAGTAAGCATCGGGAAGGCCGACAATATTCCAGTCTTTCCCCAACTGTTGCCAGAAGGCACATCTATTGTGAGCTCGCCGTTTGCCACTTTGGCAAATTTGTTGAAGTTGCCCCCTACCACTTCAATCTTGTCCCAAAGTGAGCTCAGTGGCTCTTCGAACTCTTCGATCATTGCAGGGGTGCCTGTGATGCCTGCATCGGCAAGCACGTCTGTTTCCATGCCACCCTCTACCGCTTCCTGTTTGCCCAATCCGAAGACTTTGAAGGATTTCAGCGAGAACTTGGCAGGCCCACCTTCAATATACGGGGAGCTGAATAGATAGAAGTAGACAGGCGTACCCGCTTTCATCCAAGAATAATTGCCCACAAGCGTCTCCCCTGACACCAGGTCCTTGACCTCCACTTTTCCGGGATAGACCGTTATGGACATGTGCTGCGGATTCTTTCGCCCGGCCTTCTCCGCCTCGGTCGTTGGGGCCCCTTCTCCCTGTGGGCTGGCAAGCACGAATGACGATATCTCCGTCCCCGGCTTCTTGACCCAGCTGATCCATGTATTTGTAGTAAGCCAAACGTCCGGATACATCGTTGGGGCAAGCGCTGCCACGAAATTCTCTGTCTCAGAGGGATCGAACTCAAGCAGTATCCTGGCGGGATTGGAGGCCATTCCGGTTTCGACTGTGAACACCGGGGCTTTTGATACGACGCCTGTCTTGCCCCAGCTGTTGCCCGAAGAGACATTTATGCTTAGCTTTCCGCCGCTGATCTTTGCGAATTTATCGAAATTGCCGCCGACTACTGCGATCTTCGACCAGTATGGATCAAGCTGCGTTCCTTCGAATTGCATATTGATATCCGGTGCGCCTTCAAAGCCCTTGAGCGGTGCAGGATTTGTGGAAAATTCAGCGACTTTTGCCGCTCCGAATACCTCAATGGACTTCACCGCAAGCTTAGATGGGCCGCTTGCCGCCAGCGGGCTGGAGAAGATAAAGAAGTAGGGTTGTACGCCTTCTTTGAGCCAGGAATAATTTGCCGTGAATGTTTCGCCGGAAACGGGATCCTTCAATTCCGCTTTGCCCGGCCATATAGTAAGAAGCAGGAACTGCGGGACGGCCCTTCCCTCTTTCTCGGAGTTGGCTCTGTAGTCCCCTTCTCCCTGGTAGCTGGTCAGGCCGAAATGAGACTTGTTGGTGCCCGCTACTTTGCCCCAGAAGCCCCACAGGTTCGTCCTGTTCCAGGCATCGGTGTCCCTGACGGGGTTCAACGCTATTACGAAACCGTCGGTCCCGGAAGGATCAAGCTCAATGAGGATTTTCACCGGGTCCTGGGCCATGCCTTTAGTTATTGTGAACAGAGGCTCCGAGCTCATGATGCCCGTCTTCCCCCAGCTGTTGCCTGAAGGTACATCAATGTTTAGCTGTCCGTTCTCCAATTTGGCGAACTTTTGGAAGTTGCCACCGGCGGCGCCCACCTGTGTCCAAAATGGATCAAGCGGCCCATTGAAGCTCTTGCTCACAGCCACCATTTCTGCGGGGCGTATTGTTTGACCGGCTCCTGCGGCCGGAGGAACAACTATCGGAGCCTGTTGCCCTGAAGCTGCGTCCTCAATGAACTCCATTTGAGCAATATCATCAATTTCGTAATAGACAACTGTGCCGTCCTTAAGGGTGATTTTAAGGCTTGTACCGAGGGCGATTGACGAAAGTGTGAGTATTAGAGTTGCGGCCAGACAGTAAGTGAGCGCCTTCTTATTCATGGTTGTCCTCCTCGGATGTCTTTTGTTTTGTGCCTGTTCTATCAGCTTCAACGCTAATTTAATAATTCCTTTGCCATTCTGAAGTTTGAATTGGTCAATGACAAATACGAGATGCCTTCAAAATGAGTCTATCCGAGCGTTAACTCGGATAGACTCCATTAATGGGTCACCAGTCTTTACTGCTGATGCTCAATCCGGAAACTCCAATTTGACCTTTTCTCCGGGTACCTTCTCTATTGCAGCCAGCTCGTTCATGTACCACTCCACAGCATCAGGGATCCCGTCAATATCAAAGTCTATAGGGACTCCTCCGACAACGGCATCATCCAAGAAGAACGCGTTCAGTATCGTCCTTCCTGAATTTGCCTTGAATATGGCTCCGGCATTTAAATCGGCTCGATTAGCTGCGTTGAAAGATGCCATTTTTATTCCGGATAGGACGGCTGCACCCTTAAAAGCATTCGGCGCAGTCCCGTATGTGTCTGTAACGCCCGCGAAGTATAGATCCGGGACATCGTTTGGCTCTGTCCAGAATTGACTGTCCGGTTCTATCTTGTAAACGCTTATAGGCGTCAAGCTGGTCGTTTTATATTCATAACCAAAAGAGCTAAGCATTACAGCAAAATCGTCATTAGCTAACTCGTTTGAAGTAAAAATAACCTTGCCGCCTTGCTGCTGGTAAAAGAAAAGTATCGTTATAAGAATTTCCTGATAACCTGGTATTGGGCTTGGGAAACGATTGTCGAAAATTATTAGGTCCCATTCTGCGCTCTGATCTATAGTTGCGAAATCTACCAAAGAATAAATCCTTGTAAAGGCGTAATTCATCCTGTCAAGCGCTTCACCCATGAAATCATTATCCGAATCGGTAAAATATAGAATCGCCATTCTTTTCGAGCAACCCGGCTGCATCATTATTATCATCGCCACTATAAGGATGGCTAGACAGCCTCTAACTGCTGATTTGACTGACATTTGCCCACCTCCGCCACTTTTCTGACAAATCAAGCCTCATGAATGACATATTCTTGCTTACTTGTTTGACGCGCCAGGCTATTTTCCTTTAAGGTGCGGATAATTAACAAGCTGACAGATTTGCTATTTAGGCGGTCCTCATTCGTTGGGATAGCCAAGCGGTGTCTTTCAATCGCCCCTGCTTGGCAACTTGCCTCCGATAAAAAGAAAAGGAGCCATTCTTCTAAGAACAGCCCCTTGAAAACGCCTTTTACTTTCTTTATTCAGCTTTATTGCTGGAACAGCGTCCCGTTTGCCCCATCGACCGGGCAGGCTTCCTCTGGCTCTTCCGGCTCATATGGAATTACTGCCGTCGCAGTTACGAGATCGTCATCGCGAAGGCCTATGAGCTTCACTCCCTGTGTGGAGCGCCCCATCACCGATATCCCTCCGACGTTGATCCTGATTACCTGGCCGCTTTCAGTCATGATCAGGAGGTCGTCCTTCTCATACACGAAGCGGACGCTGGCTATTTCGCCGGTCTTCTTGGTAAGTTGCATCGCCTTGACGCCCGAACCGCCCCTGGTCTGGCACCTGTACTGCTTGAACTCGGTGCGCTTACCGAACCCGCGCTCGGTAACCACAAGCACTTCGTGATCGCTCTGTGCGATATCCGCTCCCACCACAAAGTCCCCACTCTTGAGACGGATACCCCTCACGCCTGCCGCCCCGCGGCCCATCGAGCGGACATCCGATTCATTGAAGCGTATGGACATGCCCTTCCTGGTGACCATGATAATCTCGTCGCCGTTGCTGATCTGTCTTACGGCCATCAATTCGTCATCGTCGGCAAGGCCTACTGCGATAAGCCCCACGCGCCTAATGTTCGCAAACTGGTCGAGAGTGGTCTTCTTCACTGTGGCCTTCGATGTAACGAAGAAGAGGTGCACATCCGGCGTGAACTCCTTCACAGGCAGCATCGCTGTAACCTTTTCACCGCTGTCAACTTGTATGAGATTGACTACGGCTGTGCCCCTGGCCTGCCTTGAAGCCTCGGGGATGTTATAGCCCTTCAGGCTGTAAACCTTCCCTTTGCTGGTGAAGAACAGGATTGTGGCCTTCTTTGAGGTGCAGCAGATCCTCTCCACTCCATCCTCTTCTTTGATATTCATACCGGTCTTGCCCTTGCCCGCGCGTTTCTGCGCGATGAAGGCGTCGGCCGCCATGCTCTTGATGTAGCCCATGCTGCTCATGGAGATGAATATCTCCTTATCCTCTATGAGGTCCTCGTCCACAAGCTCTCCCTCGTCCGGCATAAGCTCGGTGCGCCTGGGGTCTGCGAACTTCTCCTTGATTTCGAGCAGCTCTTTCTTGATAAGGTCCAGGAGCAGCTTCTCGTCTGCAAGAATCGCCCTGAGCCCCTTGATTGTCTCTGCGAGTATCCTGTATTCCTCTTCGATCTTGCCTCTTTCAAGGCCGGTAAGGCGCTTTAGCCTCATGTCGAGTATCGCCAAAGCCTGCCTTTCAGACAGCGCAAACGTGCTCATGAGGCCGTTTTTCGCCTCTTCATCGTCCTTGGATGCGCGGATAAGCGCGATTACCTCGTCGATGTGATCGAGGGCAATGAGCAGGCCTTCGAGTATGTGGGCCCTTTCTTCGGCCTTGTTCAGGTCGAAGCGCGTCCTTCTGGTTACTACATCCTTCTGGTGCTTCACGTACTCCGTCAGAACTTCAGCAAGCGTCAGCACGCGTGGTATGTTGTTGACCAAAGTGAGCATTATGACGCCGAAATTGCTCTCAAGAGGCGTGTGCTTATAGAGCTGATTGAGGACCACATTCGCGTTGGCGTCCTTCCTAAGCTCTACCACTACCCTCATGCCGCTCCTGTCGGACTCGTCCCTGAGGTCGGTGATGCCGCTGATCTTCTTCTCTTTATGAAGCTCCGCGATCTTCTTTACCAGCTCCGCCTTGTTGACCATGTAGGGAAGCTCATCGACTACGATTCTCGTCTTGCCCAGGCTCATAGGTTCGAAATGGACCTTGGAGCGGACTTTAATGCTGCCCCTGCCGGTATTGTAGGCGTCTCTAATCCCCTGTGTGCCTATTATATAGGCGCCTGTGGGGAAGTCCGGTGCGAGTATGTATTTGTTGAGATCGTCCGAACTGAGCTCCGGGTTGTCAATGAGAGCCACTGTCCCGTCTATTACTTCTCCCAGATTGTGAGGAGGTATGTTCGTTGCCATGCCAACGGCGATTCCGGAGGAGCCGTTAACCAGCAGCTGAGGGAACCTTGCAGGAAGCACGGTGGGCTCTTTCAGGGATTCGTCGTAGTTGGGGATGAAGTCTACCGTATCCTTGTCTATGTCGGCCAGCATGGACGAAGATAACTTCGCCATCCTGACTTCCGTGTACCTCTGGGCCGCCGGCGGATCCCCGTCCACAGAACCGAAGTTGCCGTGGCCGTCTACCAGCATGCTCCTGAATGTGAAGTCCTGCGCCATCCTGACCATAGAATCGTAGACGGCGACTTCTCCGTGCGGATGATACTTACCTATGACTTCGCCGACTACCGTCGCCGACTTCCTATACGGCTTATCGCCGGTAAGCCCCAGCGTATTCATTGCATACAGAATTCTTCTGTGTATGGGCTTGAGGCCGTCACGCACATCGGGAAGAGCCCTGCCGACGATGACGCTCATCGAATACTGCAGGTAAGACCATTTCATCTCGTGCTCTATATCCCGGTTTATGTAATTGCCCCTTTTTATAAGCTCCAGATCTTCAGACATATGTCCACCCCTTGGTCATAATCTAGCTTGCTAGACGTCAATATTCTTCGCGTATATCGCGTGCGTTTCGATGAACTTCTTCCTCGGCTCCACAGCATCCCCCATCAATATGGAGAACAGCTCTTCGGCTTTTCTGGCGTCGTCCATCGTGACGCGCAGCATCGTCCTGGATTCAGGGTTCATGGTGGTTTCCCACAGCTGCTCGGCGTTCATCTCTCCCAAGCCTTTGTACCTTTGAATGTTGAAGTTGTCGCGGCCGAGCTCGTCGAGGACCTTCTGCAGCTCCTCATCGGAGTAGGCGTACTTCTCGATCTTGCCTGCCTTCACCTTATAGAGCGGCGGCTGCGCCAGATATATGTGGCCGCCCCAGATAAGCGCGGGCATGTACCTGTAGAAGAACGTCAACAGGAGCGTTCTGATGTGGGCGCCGTCGATGTCTGCGTCTGCCATGATCACGATCTTGTGATATCTGAGATCTTCGATATTGAAGGTCTTCCTGTTCGTGCCGTTCTCTTCTTCCACCACCGCGTTGGGTCCCAGCTCGTCGAAACCGGCCGCAATAGCGGTGATTATCGACCTAATTTCGTTATTTTCTAGGACTCTTTTTATGTCAGCCTTGTAGACGTTGATTACTTTGCCCCTCAGAGGCATAATCGCCTGGAAGCGGCGGTCCCTGCCCGATTTTGCGCTGCCGCCGGCTGAATCTCCTTCTACAAGGAACAGCTCGCACTTGGACGGGTCTTTGTCAGAACAGTCGGAAAGCTTGCCGGGAAGGTCCGATATATCCAGCTCGCTCTTCCTTCTGACAAGGTCCTTCGCTTTTTGGGCGGCCTTTCTGGCCCTCTCGGTCTGGAGGCACTTGCTGACTATGGCCTTTGCTGTCTTCGGGTTCTCCTCCAGGTATTCTCCGAGCAGCTCGCTGACCACTCCTTCGACCATGCCCTTGACTTCGCTGTTGCCAAGCTTGGCCTTAGTCTGGCCTTCAAACTGCGGCTCTGGCAGCTTCACCGAAATTACGGCAGTGAGCCCTTCGCGGACATCATCGCCCATGAAGTTCTCTTCGAACTCCTTGAACTGGTCCTTCTTGTTTCTGGTATAGTCGTTGATTGTCTTTGTAAGACCGGACTTCAGCCCAGAAAGATGTGTCCCGCCGTCTGCGGTATTCACATTGTTGGCGAATGAATATACGTTCTCGCTGTAGTTGTCCGTATATTGCATTGCCACTTCCACCTGGACTTTATCTACAAGTTCCTTCTTCAGGAAGATGACTTCTTCGTGAAGCTTGTCCTTGGCCGCGTTCATGTGCTCGACCATGGACTTGATGCCGCCTTCGAAGTGGAAGGCTTCGCTCTGCCCGGACCTCTCGTCAATTAGCTCGATTTTGAGGCCTGCCGTGAGGTATGCGACCTCTTCGAACCTGTGGCTGAGCGTCTCATATGAAAACTCCTGTGTCTCCTTGAATATCGTCGCGTCCGGCTTGAACCTTATCGTAGTCCCTGTGGTCTTGGCGTTGCCTATGCTCTTTATCGGGGCAAGGGCGCTGCCTTTTGCAAAGGCCTGATAATATTCCTTGCCGTCCTTCTTCACCCAGACTTCCATGATCTCAGACAGCGCATTCACAACAGAGGCGCCGACACCATGAAGGCCCGTGGAGATAGCATAGCTGCTGTGTCTGAACTTGCCGCCGGCATGAAGCATAGTAAGGACGGTCTCCAAAGCGGACTTTCCGGTCTTTGGATGAATGTCCACGGGAATGCCTCTTCCGTTGTCCTGAACCGTTATGGATCCGTCATTGGAGATCTTCACGACAATCAAGTCGCAGATGCCCTGCAAGGCCTCGTCTACGCTGTTGTCGACTATCTCATACACCAAATGGTGCAGCCCTCTTGTGTCGGTGCTGCCTATGTACATCGCAGGACGGGCGCGGACGCCTTCAAGTCCTACAAGGACATCTATGTCACCTGAGGTGTAATCCTTGGTAACAGGCGTGCTATTGAGCTCTTTTTCCAAAATGACTTCCTCCTGGGAGCAGATTTCTGATTGGTACGGTTCATTATATCACAGCGAGGGGCAGAAATGGTGCCCCAATTGACGTTTTGAGCCCTTTTTGGCAAAAAAATCACGCCTTCTGATTAAGGAGGCGTGAGGTGGCCTTCGGAAGCCTGTGGTGCCCTATTATTCGACAGTCACTGCCGTGCCGGAAGCCGTTACCATTAGCATGTTGTTGTGCTCTCCTAGGACCTCATAATCGACGTCGACTCCGACAATCGCATTGGCTCCCAGCTGAGCCGCTCTTTGGGACATCTCTGCGATGGCGCTCTGCCTCGCTTCGATTAGCTCTCCCTCGTATGAGACAGACCTTCCACCGAGTATGTTGGTAAGGCCGGCGGCGAAATCCTTAATGAAGTTCACTCCGGCGACCACTTCGCCGAAGACGATTCCCTTGTATTCCACGATCCGCCTTCCCTCTATGCTAGGCGTCGTTGTGATTATCATTTCAGAATCTCCCTTCTCTAACTCTCTTGCCCCAAGAGATGCTTAGTACCCTGACCCGCTGCATCAAGTATAGCAGGGATGAAGTATGCTTTGAGGCCGCGGGCAATTATAACATCGGGGGCCGCTCCTGTCGAGGCGCAAGCGCTCCCGACTAGCAGCATGCGAGCCTTATTCTTGCAACTTTCGCCCCCATCTCCGGACTTGGCCGCGTTTATGGCCTCCTCAATCAGGCGCCTGCCTGCAATGTCCCTCGAAAATCGTATGATTTCATAGGCTTCCGGGGGCTCCAGGCCGTCCAAATCGCAGATCTCCGAAACGTCATTATCGGCGGCATACGGAGATTCAAGGAGGAAACGCACTGCTTCTGCCGTTTTTGCGGGATAAGGCTTCAGCGCGCAGACGGGGCAAAACGCACTGCCTTGGGGAATTTGTAAGTTGCAGACTTCACAGCACGATGAGGAGCGCCTGGATAGCGCGGCCTCGGTCTTCATCTGCATAGAATGCGCTTTTTTAAGGACTTCCGGCAGCCCTGCCTTCAGCTGGCCATGTCCCCCAGTACTCGTTGAGATGCTCTCTTTCCTCAAGTCCGCCGATGAGGGCCAGCTCTTCGCCCCGCTTTTCTGCTTTCTTGCGGCTGAAGGTTTCTCTGTGCTTCCGAAGCTGCTAAACCTGATGTCTTTGACGCCGGAAGTGTCGCAGTGCTCGGCGAGCGACTGAAGTATGTGTTTTTTGAGCATGCTCATTTGCTGGGCCCAAACGGGCTCCTCCACCGCTATGTGCAAGACGCCGTCGCTTATTGAGCTGACCGAGCTTGCGCAGCCGAACTTGCCTCTCATGTGCTCTTCCCATGCGGAGGCAACGTTGGCCATGGCAATAGTCCTGGCAATGCCCAGATTTCTTCCGTCCGGACTGGCCCATTATCTCGCCGATGCTCTTTAACCCTTTTCTCAAACCGGGCTCACACCTCCGTTTTCTATGAGATATGAAATGCAGCCCGGCATGGAGCAAGCAAATTCCGCGTCCGTTGCCGTGATCACCGTCTGGCATCTGTCCAGGAATCTGGATATGAGCCTTGTCCTCCTGCCGTCATCAAGCTCAGACATGACGTCATCCAGGAGAACTATCGGCGAATCGCCTCTTATGTTCGTAATCGTCTCGGCCTCGGCCAGCTTTAGTGAAATTACGACCGTTCTTTGCTGACCCTGCGAGCCGAAGGACGCGGCCGGCCTTCCATCAACCGAAAGCCCGATATCGTCCCTTTGCGGACCTGCCAGGCTTCCGCCTCGAGCTATCTCGGCCGCCCTCAAGGAGAGCAGCTTGACCGTAAAAGCCTGCGAGATGTCCTCTTCCGAGCAGCCTTCGTCAATGTCTACGGAAGGAATGTATGACACCTCAAGGGCCTCATTGGATGCCGCAATATATTCGTACGTCGTGGAGGCCAGCGGGGACATCCTTTTTATCGCATCGTCTCTCATTGCGATTATCTTGGACCCTACGCCGACCATCTCGTCGTTGAAAACATCCAGCAATCGTCCGGCGCCCTCCATCTCGTGGTAGTTCTTTAGAAGGGCGTTCTTCTGCAAAAGTATCCTGGCATATGTGTTGAGCGTCTCCCTGTAAAGGGGGCTCAGCTGCGATATCTGAAGGTCCAGGAACCTTCTCCTGTCGGAAGGAGAGCCTTTTACGAGGCTCAAATCGTCGGGTATGAAAGCTACGGCATTCAGCCTGTCTGAAAGCTCGGAGGGGCGAATTTTCTCCACATCGTTCAGCCTTGCCATTTTACGTCCGGCTGCGGATACAGATACTGAAAGCGTGAAGTCGGAATAATTGCCGGTCACAAACCCCTTCACCCAGGCTGCCTCATCCCCCCAGCGCACCATCTCGGAATCCTTGGCGGCCCTGAAGCTAGTGCCCGCCGAAAGCGCATATATGCTTTCAAGCAGGTTGGTCTTTCCCTGCGCGTTTGCGCCCGATAGTAGGGTGACTCCGTGCGAAAGCTCCATGTCGCATGAGGCATAGTTCCTGAAGCTTTTCAGTAAAACCCTTTTAAGCAGCAATTCATGCCTCCGGCGAGTTTGCTATTTCTATCTCCTGCCCTGCGAAGAGGACCTTGTCCCCATTCCTGAGCTTTCTTCCTCTTCTTGTCTCGACCTCTCCGTTGACCAAAACACTTCCTTCAAGGATGAACCCTCTCGCCTCTCCCCCGCTCATAACAAGACCAGCCCATTTTAGGAGCTGGTCTAGTGCTATATAAGGGGTGGAGATCGATACCTTCCTGGCGCCCATTCGCCCTCCCCCTTCCCGTCTCCTGGTCTTGCTAGCCGTTTATCGGCATGACCAGATACAGGTAATTCTCATTGTTGGTCTCTTTTACGCACACAGGAGCCCGGCTGCTGTTGAAACCTATTTCCACATCGTCGGACTCGAGCACTTGCAGGACTTCTCTTAAGTACTTGGCCCTTATCGAGACAACCATCTCTGCATTGCCCTGCAACGATACCGGCATGTCCTCAACGGCCTCGCCCAACTCCGGCGTTACAGCCTTGATGGTAAGAAAGCCGGGGCTGTCCATCTCTCCGCCGGTATAGGACATCTTTATTGCGGACAACTCGTCCTTGCACATGACTGAAACCCTGTCTATTGCCGCAAGGAAGCTGTTCGTATCCGTTGTTATCCTAGTGGACAGATTCTCGGGGAATATCTTCCTGTAGTCGGGGAATTGCCCTTCCAGCAGGCGGGTAATATATCTTGTGTTTGCGAATTTGACGAAAGAGTGCCTTTCGGTGATGCAGATCTCAACTTCCCTGGTGCCGTCGGCCGAGAGGTTCCTTTCGACTTCCCTGAGCATCCTCGCGGGCACAATAGCTATTATCTTCGAGCTCAGGCCCGTCTGGGCCTCGATGCTCCTGTAAGCAAGCCTGAACGAGTCGGTCGCGACCATAGCCACTCCCTTTTCGTCCGCTTCCACAGATACTCCCATGAGATACGACCTGTTAGTATCGTTGGAGGTGGCAATCGCGGTCTTCCTTATCATCTTCCTAAGGTCGGTCTCCGGCATGGACCAGGTCTTTCCCGCGATAAGCTCGGGCAGTTCGGGGAAGTTCTTGGCAGGCATCGTCTTTATGGAGAAGTGGGTCCTGTCGGAAATGACTTCCACGGATCCTGTGCTCTCCTGGTAATCGAGAGTAACTTCCGAATGCGGAAGCTTGCTGGTTATATCTGCGAATTGTTTCGCGGGGAAGACGAAGGATCCTTCCCTTTCCACCTGAACCGGTATGAAAGTCTCGATCCCCAGATCAAGGTCGTACGCCACCAGGCGTAGCCCGTCGGCAGTGGTCTCGACTAATATGCCGGACAGAATTAGATTGGTGGCTTTCTGGGATATCGCCTTATAGACTGTCCTGACCCCGGTAACGAGGGCAGTCTTGCTGCAAGAAACCTTCATTATGAACAACCTCCCCGCCAATAGTCTCTTCTATATAAGATAATAATATAAGACGTATCAGTAGTATGCACTGTTGATTCTGTTATTAACCCACGACGGCTAAGCTAAAGGCGCTAATCTTGTTGTTGAACCGCTTGTTAGCCCGATTGGATTATCGAGCCTGTTTTCAACAACAGCCAACATCCCGGAAAATCACGTCAAGTTTTCAACATCCTTTTAACAATAGCTGAGGCACTTTTCAATACTGTCGTTAAACCTTGAGGCCGTCTTCGATTTCCTTAAGCGAAGTCTTCGATGACGGGTTCTCTTCAACTAGCTTCCTGACTTTTCGGCAGGCATGAAGCACGGTTGCGTGATCTCTTCCGCCGAACTCCCTGCCGATGGATTCGAAAGGCATCTTCAGCAGCTCCCGGCATATGAACATAGCATACTGACGGGCCTCGGACACAGCCTTTACCCTAGATGAAGCGTTCATATCGTCCACATTAATCTGGAAATAGTCCGATACTGCCTTCTGTATCCTGGCAACGGTGACGGTCTGCTTCTTCGTTCCTGGAGAGTATTCGTCCAGTATAGAATCGAGCAATTCCGGCGTCGCCTTGCCCCAACCAAGCATATTCAGCCTTGTCAGGACATTTGTGAAAGCGCCCTGGAGCTCTCGTATGCTCTCTGTAATCCTGGAAGCCACCTTGTCATACACATAAGTGGGCAGAGTGATATTCCGGTTCTCGGCCCATTTCTGTAGTATGGAGACGCGATCCTCATAAGTGGTCTCCTGAATGCTTGCAATCTGGGCCGCCTTCACCCTCGAATGGAGCCTGTCCTGGAAATTCTCCAGATACCTCGGGTGTTTGTCCGAGGAAAGTATGAGAAGCTTTCCCTGCTCCAGAATTGTGTTGAAGGTGAAGAAGAATTCGTCCTGGGTTACCTTCTTTCCTTCGAAGAACTGTATATCGTCGATTAAAAGCATATCGAGCTGTCTGTACTGCTCCCTGAATGTCGACATCGTCTTCGTGTTGAGGCAGCTGACAAGCTCGTTTGTGAAATCTTCGCTAGAGAGGTAAGCCACTTTGGCATCCGGATTGTTCTTGAGCATTTTGTGCGCGGCGGCCTGAAGAAGATGCGTCTTGCCCATGCCGACCGAGCTGTAGATGATCAGGGGAAGCTTACTTTCGCCGCTTAGCATCTGCATTATGTATTTATAAGGTATGTCGTTGTATAAGCCCACATAATACTTGTCGAAAGTGTATTTCTCCTGGAGAGGGCGCCCCGGCATAACCTTCGCCTCTTTATGGGCAACCTTCTCTTGAACGGGGATCTCCTGCTCGTACTCGGTCCGGGCCTTCTTCTGCCTGGCGGGCTTTTCAACCGCAGAAGGTTTGTCTTCCGCTGATTGGGCCTGGTCGACTACGGAATATTCTACTTTGCAATAAGTACCGACAAGCCCGCGAAGGGCGTCTTCTATTTTGTCTGTATATCTTGTGGCAAGCCAATCCTTGGCGAAATCGTTCTGCACTTTAACAAGGGCGGTGTTGCCGTCCAAAGATTCCAGGCTGCTGTTTTTCAGTATGGTGTCGAATGAGAGCTTCTTAATGTCGGGCTGCACTAGCTTAAGCGCAAGTGCCCATATGTCGGCTAGGTCTCTTTCTTGGATGGACATGGCTTCTTCCTCCCCGGTATTAAAAAGCAGAACAATCTATCTGGTGATGAAATCGACGAAGGAACTGCCCCTTGCGGTTATCTCCCTTTTGCCGTCGGCCGATTTTATTAGGCCGAGCTTTTCAAGGACTTCAAGGTCCCTGTAGGCGGTAGCGGTGCTCAGCTTCAACTCTTTTGCAACCACGGAGGGCCCCGCCGAGCCGGTTTCCGCGATAAGCATAAGGACTTTCTTATGCCTTGACGACAGACTCTCGCCTATCTCCTTATCGTTCATATGGTTCGTCGTTTCGTCGGGCTTTTCATCCTTTTCAAGAGGGTCCCCGACCTTGCCAGAAACGGTGAAATCGGAGCTGTTGCTGGGCTTTTCTTCGGGGCGGCCCCTTAGAGTTATTACCAGTCCCGAAGAGAGGTTATCTTCTAGATTAACACAACCGCCCCTCAACTCCAAAGATTCCTTCACTATAGGAAGGCCCGAACCCACACCCTTGATGTATCTTTTCAGCTCTGCGGTAGCTGTTGTGAAACCTGGCGTGAAAGCCCGCTGCTTATCCGTAATCCCGGGGCCGTGGTCTGAAATGCGTATTACATTTCCGTCCGGCTCTACAGTTATGACTACATCTTTGAAGCCGGCATGGACAAGGTTCTCTACAACTTCCCTAATTACTATATAAGGTATCTTGCCGCCCCTTTCGAGGCCGAGGTTATATACTTTCGCAGAGATTTCCTCAACAATCCTGAGAAAATCGTCAGATCCCATATCAACTATGAAAGGGCTTGCCGTGAATGAATCGTATACGGCTATCCTGGCCGAATAGTTGACCGGTTTCACGGGCTCCGCGTTGACCGGGGCCGGATTCGGCAGTGGCTCGGTATTAGAATCATCAGGTTGGCCGCCCGACAATATCCTATATAAAAGACTTTTCTTTGCCATGAGACAGCCCCTTCTTAGAGTTTATACGAGACTTTGAATAACTATATTCTAATCAGGCCGAGTTATGCAGACACCCCTCATATCAGAAATGATTTCAAACCTATCTCTGTCAACAAAGGCTGTGTTGATAAAGATAGCGCAGCAAATTTGCTATTGCAAAAAGCCGCCCTCGGTATTCTCTCATATTAAAGAGCACTTAAAAAGCCATATGGCTCATTTAATGCGAAAAGTCCGAAAACCGGCCGGTTATCAACAGAATTATCAACAGGATGTTGAAACGCTATCAAGATCCAGGGCCCGCAGTTTCAGATGGCACCCATCTGTGAAGAGGGGCAAATACTCGAAATTGCGAGTAAACTAGGTGGAATGCCACCCGAGACCGAGTTCGAACCCCATGAAAACACCAGTAAAACGAGGTGTTAAAAATAAGGGGCCTTCAATCGCTCCCCAGTCCAATTTTATCAGCGCCCGTCCACAGTTATCAACAATATTATCAACAATATGTGAATAAGGCTCGTTTTGCAGGGATTGGCTGCAGAAGCCGATATTTTGCGAAATGTGCACAGAACAGGCGTTTGTGTTGATTGCCATATAGTAAAGGAGGCAAGCTCATTGACAATGTATGCCTAATGTAAGTAAAATCTAATTTGCTGTTAATCATATACACGACCGAAGAAGCACTGGAGGAAAGGCCATGAAGAGGACATATCAGCCTAATACAAGAAAGAAGGCCCGCACACACGGCTTTCTCGTCAGGATGAGCACCCCCGGCGGACGCAACGTCCTAAGGAGAAGGCGCGCAAAGGGCCGCGCTCGCTTATCTCTCTAATCCGGGATAGGAAAACCGCCACGGGCCGTCGAAGCGACGGCTTTCATTTATTATAAGGTGTGGCGATGATATGTATGTCAGGGTACGAGAGGCTAAGGAGAAGCTCGGACTTCGAACGTATAAAGCATGAAGGCCGGTTGCTGAAAGGATCTCTAATGCTGATCCGCTTAGCGCCCGGCCTTGAAGGTATTACCAGGGTGGGATACATCGTAAGCAAGAAGAACGGTAACGCGGTGGTAAGGAACAGGATAAAGAGGATGTTTCGTGCGGCTGCGCGCGATGCCTCTTCCCTCCCCTCCGGTTACGACATGGTAATAATCCCGAGGTCGGCCATATTGCAAGAAGGCATGAAGACCGACAAAGTGGCCCAGGAGCTCGAAAGGCTTCTTGCGCAAAGGAGGGCGGGATCATGAAAACCGTGCTCCTAGAGCTGATAAAATTCTACAGGAACGTGATATCCCCGTTGAAAAGATATCCGACTTGCAGGTTCAGGCCCACTTGCTCAGAATATGCGTATGAGGCGATATTCCGTTACGGGGCAGTCAAGGGCGGATTATTGGCGATCAAGAGGATCCTAAGATGTCATCCATGGGGCAAAAGCGGATATGACCCCGTCCCGTGACTGACCAAGAAAGGACGACTATTATAGATGACAGGGATTATTCAGTCGGTATTGCGCTACTTCGCCGAGTTAACGGGGAGTTATGCATGGAGCATAATCATATTCACGGTTCTGCTTAAAATCGCCCTGTACCCGATTTCGGTAACACAGATGCGCACGATGGAGAAGCAGAAGAAAATACAGCCTCTCGTAGAGGAAGTACAGAAGAAATACAAAGGCCAGCCCGAGGAGATTAACCGCAGGGTCATGGAAATCTACAAGCAGAACAATTTCAATATGCTTGCAGGATGCCTCCCCTCCCTGCTCACCTTGCCCATAATGCTGGTGTTCTACAGCGGAATGCGCGATACGGCATTCATGCAGCTCCTAGCCTCTGAGGGCATAAGCATGAAATTCCTGTGGATACAGGACATCATGAAGCACCCCCAGATAGCGATACCGGCCAACTACGCCGACATGGGAGCATGGCTCATCCTTCTAAGAGAGATGATTATGCCTGTTCTGACGGCAGTAACTACATATCTAACATTCGCGCAGACCAGCCAGCCGTCGGGCTCAAGCACGAACAACTCAATGGCCATGTTCAAGTGGATGATGCCCTTGATGTTCGCGTATTTCGCGATAATCTCGCCGCAGAGCCTCGTAATCTACTGGGTGACCTTCAACGTGGTCAACTACGCAGTACAGTGGTTCATAATCAAGTTCGTCGTGAAACCCGAGAAATAGATCTTCCCGGGGTCCTATATAAGGGAGGATGTCATGAAATATTCCGGTAAGACAGTCGAAGAGGCGGTTGAAAGGGCTTTAAAGCAGCTCAACTGCACTATCGACGAAGTAGATGTCGAAGTGGCACAGGATACGCCCCATCGCACCATCAAACTTCTCGGGGAGAACAAGGTGGTCGTGAACGTTACTCCCAAAGCCAGGGCCGAGGAGGAATTCGACCCTGCATTCGAGGCTGATACGGAAGATGCCGAAGGCGGAGCGGATGCCGTATCGCCGAAGGAATTCCTGGAGACCCTGCTTTTAAAAATGGGCCTTCAGTCGGAAACCACGGAATCCGTAACCGAGGACGGCATTAAGCTGGACATCAAAGGCCCTGAACTCGCCGCCCTTATTGGAAGGCACGGAGAGACCCTGGAAGCGTTGCAGTACCTTGTGAACATCATAGGCATGAGGCATGACAGGCAGCGCGGAGCGGGAAAGAGGAGCCGCTACATACTGGATATAGAAAACTACAGGCAAAGGCGCGAGGACCAGCTGAAGTCCCTTGCTGTTCGCGTCGCGGAGAAAGCGGTCAGGGAGCAGAAAGAAATGGTCCTACAGCCTATGCCGGCCTCCGAGCGCCGCATCGTCCACATGGCCATACTTGAAATCCAGGGCGTGACGAGCTACAGCGAAGGCGCCGAGCCCAATAGGAAAGTCGTTGTCTCCCCGGAATGACGCGATAAGACCTGTGGTGTAGAATCACAATAAGGCAATACAAGCGTGCCGGAAGGCACGCTTTTTTAAACCGGAAGGCAAGGAACATGGAAAGAAACGACACAATAGCCGCGATCTCGACTCCTCCCGGCTCGGGTGGAATTGCGATAATAAGGATCTCCGGCCCTGAAACCGCAGGGATCGTATCCCGATGCTTCAGGGCGGCGCGAGAAGGGTTCCCATCCCCTCCAAAGGACCTGTCGTTCGGAAGGGTGTATTCCTCAGACGGGCATTTCATAGATGAGGCAATATGCTTGTTCTTTAGAGGGCCCAGAAGCTACACCGGCGAGGATGTGGCTGAACTGCAATGCCACGGAGGCACGGCTACGGCAAAGGCAGTTCTATCTGCCGCCTTTAGTTCGGGCGCAAGGCAGGCAAGGGCGGGAGAGTTCACCAGGAGGGCATTCTTAAACGGAAAAATGTCTCTTCTGAAGGCCGAATCAGTCCTGGCAATGATTAAGGCGAGGACTGAAAAAGCAAGGCAGACTGCATCGGTTATGCTCTCTGGCAAGGCCCTGAAGCAGGCGGAAGACGCCAAGTCGATGGTGAGTGAGCTTCTTGTAAGGGTAGAGGCCGTATTGGACTGGCCTGAAGAGATGTCCGATGAGGATGCAGAGACGGATGTGGCGGAGATTTCGGCAATAGAAGCCAGGATTGAATCTATGCTAGATGATGCCAGCCGCGGAAGGCTGCTCATAGAAGGCATCAAAGTCGCAATAATCGGTCGCCCGAACATGGGCAAGTCAAGCCTGCTAAATAAGCTGCTTGGAATAGACAGGGCAATAGTCTCGGATATCCCAGGCACCACCAGGGACACTATAGAAGAGACGGCTAATGTCGACGGGATTCCGATACGATTCGCCGATACTGCCGGAATTGGCCTCTCCGATGATCCGATAGTCGCGGCGGGGCTAATCAGGATGAAGCAGGCGGCTTCCTCCTCATCGGTCATAGCATATGTCGCCTCTTATCCCGAAGGATTGTCTGAAGAGGATTATGAGCAGCTTGGAAAGCTCGAAGGTAAAGCTGTGATAGTGGTATTCAATAAAGCGGACCTTGCGGAAGAAGCAACTTTGAATGCCTCATCGCCCCTACCCCGCCCCGGCTTCGTCTCCCCCGGCCACAGGATCGTATCGATATCCGCCAAGACCGGGTACGGCATGGATTCGCTAAGATCGGCAATCGCCATGGAAGCGCTCAACATTACTGACTTCGAAGGCGGCGAAGGACCGTACGCCAGATGGATATCTTGTCTGGAAAGCTGCCTTGCGCGTTTGAGAGGGGCCAGGAAGGCCTTGGACATGGAAATGCCGCATGAGGCGGTCTGCCTAGACCTCAGGGACGCCCTTTACGCATTGGGCGAGTTCACGGGAGACACAACCGCCGACGAAATCATAGATATGGTGTTTGATAAGTTCTGCATAGGCAAATGAAGGAAGGTTCGGATTTGCGCTCTCAATACGACATCATAGTAATTGGGCTCGGACACGCAGGATGCGAAGCCGCCTTGGCCGCATCCCGCATCGGCGCGAAGGTGCTGGGAGTCAGCTTGGATTTCAAATCCATTGCCAGGATGTCCTGTAACCCTTCAATCGGAGGCCCGGGCAAATCCCAACTCGTTAGGGAGATTGATGCTCTGGGCGGCGAGATGGGCCTGGCGGCAGACGAATCCTTCATACACATAAGGATGCTTAATTCTGCAAAAGGGCCCGCGGTCAGGGCGATAAGGGCTCAGATCGACAGGGTGGCCTATGCTTCGAGGATGATAGAGACCCTAAAAGGGCAAAGCGGCCTGGAGCTGGTTGAAGCAGACGTAACCGACCTCATCATAGAGGAAGGGAAAGTTAAGGGCTGTGTAATCGGCGGTGAGCGGATCAGCTGTAAAGCAGTAATCCTTGCCTCCGGGACTTATCTGGGGGGTAAAATATACATCGGCGAGAAAGTGCGCGAAGGTGGACCAGAAGGATTCACAGCCTCCTCCCTCACCCCGTCTCTTACCGGCGCCGGCATAAAGATGATGAGGTTTAAGACCGGAACCTCTCCGAGGGTCGCATCAGATAGCCTCGATTACTCCAAGATGGGCGTGCAAAATGGCGAGGAGCTTCTTTATGGGTTCTCCAATATCAGGAAGCCTCAACCCAGGCAGCAGGAAGACTGCTGGGTGACTTATACAAGCCCCGAAACCCACGATATAATCGGCTCGAATTTGGACAGGGCGCCTATTTTCTCGGGTTTGATCAAAGGGATAGGCCCGCGGTATTGCCCGTCCATCGAAGCCAAAGTCGTTCGCTTTGCCGATAAGGCCAGGCACCAGCTCTTCATTGAGCCTATAGTGAGAAATGGCGACGAGATGTATATTGCAGGCCTTGCCACAAGCTTGCCCTCCGATGTTCAGGAGCAGATGATAAAGACGATCCCCGGCCTTGAGCATGCCGTAATCACAAAGTACGGCTATGCCATTGAGTACGATTGCGTAGATCCGTCGCAATTGGACCATAAGCTGGAGTTTCGAAACCTGCCGGGCCTTTATTCCGCCGGTCAGGCGAACGGCTCTTCGGGATATGAGGAAGCGGCGGCACAGGGGCTAATTGCAGGGGCAAACGCGGCGTTGGGCATTTTCGGTAAAAAGCCTATTAAGCTGGATCGGGACCAAGCCTATATAGGCGTGCTCATAGACGATCTGGTCATGAAGGGCACCGACGAACCCTACAGGATGATGACGGCAAGGGCCGAATACAGGCTGTCTCTAAGACAGGACAACGCCGACTTCAGGCTCACCCCCCTTGCGATTGAGGCTGGGCTGGCTGGTACAGATAGAATTGTCGCATTCAAGAAGAAGGGCCTGATGAAGGGCTCGCTTATCGATAAAGATCGGACGCCGGGATAGCGCGGAGCAACTTTCTGCCGAGGACGGATGGCTAATGGCATGTACAGAGGAAAATGTGCTCCTTGACGGCGTTTATGGAGGATACATAGAGAAGGAAAGGCGCATGGCCGCATCCTTCAGGAAGATGGAGGAACAGGAGATTCCAAAGGATGTAGATTATTCATCAATGCACAGGCTCTCCACCGAGGCGAAGGAGAAGCTGGCCGACAGAAGGCCCGGCAGCATCGGGGAAGCCTCAAGGATACCCGGAATCTCACCGGCCGACATGGCCGCAATGATCATTCACCTGAGGCAGGAGGGCAAAGCCGATGGAAAGTAGCTTCATGAAGATCCTGGTGGATTCGGCAGAGGAAATAGGAGTTCCCCTTTCGGTTCAGCAGGCGGAACAGATGGAGAAGCTGAAAAATTACCTTGTGGCCGAAAACGAGAAATTCAACCTGACGGGAATCAAGGATGAAACAGGCATAGCCATAAAACATATGGCCGACTCCCTCACCCTGTTCAGGGTGCCGGGAGTGAAAGACTGCGGAAGCTTCATCGATGTCGGTACCGGCGCGGGTTTCCCGGGGCTTGTAATGGCGATATTGATGCCCGAAACCAAGGCGACCCTGCTTGACTCCGTCGGCAAGAAAGTCAAGTTCGTGCAGAATGCCGCCTTGATGCTAGGGCTGAGAAACGTCAAAGCGATAACCGGAAGGGCTGAAGAGCTCGCCCATCTTCCTGAGCACAGGGAGAAGTACGGATTATCGGTCGTAAGGGGCGTCGCTTCGATATCCACAGCGGCAGAGTACTGTGTCCCCTTCTTAAGGAAAGGCGGCATATTCATTGCGATGAAAGGGCCTCAAGCTGAAGAGGAGATGGACGACGGCAAGGCCGCGCTGTTCTCTATGGGGGCGAAATTAACCGGAATAAACAAGGTCTCGCTTCCCCAGGGACAAGGCGAAAGAAGCCTGGTTTACGCGACCAAGCTCTCCCCCACTCCCGGGCGGTTTCCAAGAAGAACGGGCGAACCTCAGAGGCGTCCGATTACAAGGATGCAGGAATAGGATAGAATAAGGATGTCAGAGAACTTCCCATCTGAATGGAGAGTGGCTATTTGTCGACGGTACTGGCATTTGCCAACCAAAAAGGCGGCACCGGCAAGACTACGACCGCCGTCAATGTGGCTGCCTATGCAGCCAATTACAACAAATCTGTGCTGCTTGTGGACATGGACCCACAGGGCAATGCCACAAGCGGGCTGGGCGTAGGCAAACAGGGGCTTAAAGAAAGCGTCTATGATGTGCTTACAGCAGGCAAGCCCGCAATGCAGGCAATTATCCATACCAAGATATCGGGCCTTGACCTTCTTCCCTCCAACATGTCCCTAGTGGGAGCCGAGCTTGAGCTTGTCAACGAGATGGCAAGGGAACAGAGGCTGAAAGACGGCCTCCAGAAGGCAAGGGAAATCTACGATTACATATTCATTGACTGTCCCCCGTCTTTAGGGCTGCTCACGGTTAACTCCTTTGCCGCGTCAGACGGAATAATCGTGCCCATGCAGTGCGAGTATTACGCTCTGGAGGGCCTAAGCCAGCTCATCAATTCGATAAATCTAGTGAAGCGGCATATTAACCCCTCCCTTTCCATATTCGGGGTGATCCTTACGATGTACGACCCCCGGCTCAATCTTACGCAACAAGTGGAAACAGAAGTGAAAAGTTACTTCGGCGACAAGGTATTCGATACCGTAATTCCGAGGAATGTAAGGCTGAGCGAGGCGCCGAGCTACGGCGTACCGATTTGCCTTTACGATGCCAGGTCGAAGGGCGCAGAATCATATATGTCCCTTACAAGGGAAATCATTAGGCGAGGTGATAACAGGTGACTTCCGCCAACAAAAGAGGATTGGGCAAAGGATTGGAAGCTTTGCTCAGCGACAACCTATTGGAGGGCGCAGGGGTTTCCGAGATCGACCTCACAATGATCGACTCTAACCCCTATCAGCCGCGTCGCGATTTCGACGAAGGCAAACTGGAAGAGCTTGCCGCTTCCATCAAGGAGCATGGCGTAATACAGCCGATAATAGTCAGGCGCTCAGGCACGAGATACCACGTCATCGCCGGCGAAAGAAGGCTGCGCGCATCCCGCATTGCAGGGCTTAAGGAGATACCCGCGATTATAAAAGAGGCCGGCGAGTCAGAGATGATGCAAATAGCCGTCATCGAGAACGTGCAAAGGCAGGACCTAAACCCTGTCGAGGAAGCCTCGGCATATAAGAGGCTGATAGACGAGTTCGCCCTTACACAGGAGAACGTGTCCGATCTTGTGGGGAAAAGCCGTTCGGCAGTGGCGAACACTTTAAGGCTGAACAAGCTTCCGTCAGACGTCCTGGAACTTGTTTCACGTGAAACATTGAGCGAAGGGCACGCAAGGGCGCTTCTCGGAATAAGATCGACCGAAGGCCAATCGAGGTTGGCCAAGGAAGCAGTAAGAAGGAAGCTTTCTGTAAGGCAGCTGGAAGAGGCCGTCGCTCGGCTCGGAAGCGTGAACAGGAGCAGAAAGGTCCAAAAGCAGAGGGACGCCGACATTGTAAAAGTTGAGGACCGGTTCAGGCAGGAGCTTGGAACGAAAGTCAGGATAGTGGGCAGCGCAGCTGCAGGCAAAATAGAAATCCATTATTTCAGCCCCGAGGACCTGGACAGGATAATCGAGCGCACGGTGGGGCTCGAACAGTGATTGAAAGGCGGTAGCCCTTATATGGAATTCGAGATTCGAGACTACTTGGTGCCGGGCATATTCTCATTGGTCCTGGCAGTCCTGGCCGCGCTGCTAATAAGCCTGCTGATCGGCCTCAGAAAACTGAGGAAGCAGTATACGGACCTAATAGCCGGAGTCTCTTCGCAGAATGTGGAACAGGCGCTCCTGGCATATCTCAAAGCATCCAAGGAGCTGGAGAAAAGGACCGCATCCCTGGAGGAAAGAAGCGCCAAGATCGAAGCTGAAATCCGCAACTCATCTCCAGAACGTAGGCGTGGTGCGGTATAACGCATTCGAAGGCGTGGGCGGAGAGCAGAGCTTCTCAATGGCCATTTTGGATGATAAGGCGAGCGGAATAGCACTTACTGGAATATATGGCCACGCAGAGACAAGAGTTTATGCAAAGCCTGTGGAAAACGGTTCCTCCAAGTACCTGATTAGCCCCGAGGAGACAGAAGCGATAGAAAAGGCAAGGGGCATGTCAGGCAAGTAGGGGAAATCGGCGAAGGAGAAGGACTTGCCTATAGAAGATGTAATCGAAAAAGCGCAGGACCTGCTCTTCCAAAGAAAGCCGGAAGAGGCGTTGGCCCTGCTTAACAGCCTGGGGGCTGAAGGCCAGGCATATGCGTCCGTAAGGAATAAGGCAGGGGTCTGCTTAATCAACATAGGCAGGATTGCTGAAGCGGAGGCTGAATTTAGGGCTGCGATAAGCATCAATAAAGAGTGCAGCCCCGCTTATACGAACCTTGGCAACATATATAAGGAAAGAGGCGACAGCCTTAAAGCTATCGAGTATTACGAGCGGGCGATACAGGCAGATCCGGCATACGCGAACGCGTACCACAACTTGGGGGTTCTCTATACAAGCGAGAAAAGATATGACAAGGGAATTCCGCTGATAAAAACGGCCAAGCAGCTGGAGATGGGAAGAGGGGATATTAAGAGAGGAAAAAGGAAGCAGTTTTTCTGGAGGTACTCTTGGGTTGCGATAGCTTTCCTGCTAGGGGTCGCAATCATACTACTTACCAGGCAGAAGTGACTATTTAAGGAGGTTTTGTAAATGTCAAAACCAGTGGCCTATCTTGAAGGCCAGTTCGTCCCCCTGGAGGATGCGAAAATCAGCATTATGACGCATGCCTTCCTCTATGGGACGGCATGCTTCGAAGGTATCCGCGCCTATTGGAACGCCGAAAAGGATCAGCTATTCGTGTTCAGGCTCCTAGAGCACTACAAGAGGCTTAAGAACTCAACAAAGATAACCAGGATCTTTCTGAACCAGACTGCGGAGGAACTGTCCGAAATAACACTGGAGCTGCTAAGAAGAAGCGAATTTCAGGGAAATGACGTGTATATCAGGCCCGTGGCTTATAAAAGCGGCCTCGGGATCGGAGTAAAACTAACAGGAGTAGCAAACGATTTCTGCTGTTTTGCGACGGCTTATGGAAAATACATAGACACTTCAAAGGGACTTAGCGTATGCGTAAGCTCATGGGCTCACGTCGAGGATAACTGCATTCCCATGCGGGCCAAGGTAAACGGGGCATATATCAACGCCTCTTACGCAAAGAGCGAGGCACAGGACGACGGATATGACGAGGCAATATTCATGAACAGGGACGGCCACGTATCCGAGGGAAGCGCTGAGAACCTTTTCATAATACGAGACGGCAAGTTGATTACACCCAGCGTCAGCTCACATATACTTGAGGGAATCACGAGGGCTTCATTGATGGAGCTCGCTCGCAAAGAAATGGGCCTTGAGTGCGTGGAAAGGACGATCGACCGCTCTGAGCTCTATATCAGCGACGAAGCGTTCATCTGCGGCACAGGTGCTGAACTTGCGCCGATAGTGGCGGTGGACAGGGTGCCGGTCGGAACCGGTAAGGTAGGCCCGATTTCAAAGGAACTGCAAAACCTCTATTACGAAGTCGTAAGAGGTCGCTCAGACAAATACATGCACTGGTGCACACCTGTAATAAGCAAATAGAATCCGAAACTTGATACTGAAGGTGAAAGCCCCGCCGTCAAGGCGGGGCAATAATCAATAAGAGGTGCGAAAATTGGAAAAGGCGGCCTTAGAAAGGGATGCGAAGCCATCTCTCCTGGATATATTCAAACTGTTCTTCAAAATAGGCATGTTCACTATCGGCGGCGGATATGTAATGGTGCCCGTCATGCAGAAAGAGATCACAGAGAAAAGAAGTTGGATGAGCAAAGAAGAATTCTCTGACATGCTCGGTATTACGCAGGCGGCACCGGGCCCCATAGCCATCAATACGGCCACTTATGTAGGGTATACGCTAAAAAGGAAGTCAGGGGCCGCTGCCGCGGTCCTGGGTTGCGCGCTTCCGTCGCTTATAATCATAACCCTGATAGCTGCAGTATTCCCCACATTTATGAAATATGAGGCGTTTCAAAGCGCGTTCAAGGCGATAAGGCCTGCGGTAGTAGCCTTAATTGCCACGGCAGTCATCACTCTTTCGAAGACATGTGTTAAGAAGCCCTTCCATCTGCTGATTGCAGCAATTGCCTTCGCGCTCAATTTCCTGCTTAAGGTAAGCCCCTTCCCGATAATAGCAGGCTTCGCCCTATTGGCGCTGCTGCTGCCTGAGGGGGTGCTGTAATGTCGATCTTGATAGATCTATTTGCAAGCTTCGCAAGGGTGGGACTATTCACATTCGGAGGAGGCTACGCGGCCTTAAGGCTGATACAGACGGAGATAATAATCAAAAATGGTTGGCTGACCATGGAGGAGTTCCTCGATGTAGTGGCCATAGCGGAAGTAACCCCGGGCCCGATAGCTCTTAACGCGTCAACTTTCATAGGGTATAAGCTTGCAGGGATCCTCGGCGCTATCACGGGCACTGTAGGGGTCATCTTCTTTCCTGTGCTGATAATCCTGGTACTTACGTATTTTGTGAACAAGCTTAAGGATAACAAGAAGATGAAGGCCGTCAAGGCCATACTGAGGGCTGCCGTAATAGGCCTTATCGCCTCAGCTGCCTTCTCTATGGGAGCCGCGGCTTTGGGAAGCACAGCAAGTATTGCGATATTCGTCGCGGCACTTGCCGCAGCCTTTTTCCTCAAGGCGGACCCGATACTTCTCCTGTTCGTAACCGGCATCCTGGGTGCCATAGTCAAATTGTGATGTTCCACGTGAAACAATGAGCCGGAGGTGGTGCCTTTGAAGTTAACGTACACAGTGGCAGAATGGATTTCCGGTGTTCTGCACCTTCCGATCGGCAATGTAGTGCCCATAGTGGAAGTCGGGGCAAAGATAGTATCGGTGCTGCTGATATTCATATTTGCGGCAATAATCAATCGAATAGTATCAAGTATGATCAAAACACTTACTAACAAGAGGCTTAAATACGAAAACCGCAAATTGAGCGACCCGAGGCGCATACAGACGAGCGGCACGATCCTGAAAAGCATCTCAAAGTATGTAATATATTTCGTAGCGGCGCTCATGTCGCTTGAAGCGTTGGGACTGAACACGACCAGCCTGCTGGCCGGAGCCGGCTTTGCTGGCCTGGCGCTGGGCTTCGGGGCCCAAGCCCTTATAAAGGACATAATATCCGGCTTCTTCCTGCTGTTCGAAGACCAATACGCAGTAGGCGACTTCGTGAAGATAGAAGGAAGCGAAGGCATCGTTGAAGAAATCCAGATGAGAGTAACCAAAGTGCGCGACTTCGGCGGCGAGCTCCACATTATACCCAACGGCAACATAAGCAAGGTGACCAACTATAGAAGCGACGGCCTGAGGATATGGATGGCGATCACCATAGACATAAGAGAGGACGTCGAAAGGGCAATAGCGGTATTCCAGGAGGCGATGGACGCCGCCAAGCCGGAATTGGACGGGCTCATCGACGGCCCGAAGGTGCTAGGCGTGGAAGAGATGAACGAATTGGGCTGCAGGATAAGGATCTGGGCAAGGGGGGTCCCCATGAAGCATTGGGGAATTGCGAGGGACCTGAACAAGGTGCTTAAGAAGGCATGCGATGACAATTCAATATCATTCGCAAGCCCGCACCGCACTATAACTATAGATACCGGGCTTTTCCCGGCCGTCGAGAAGGGCAAAAAGGATGAATGAGGAGAAATCCTACTTTCCATACTCTCCGGGAGACGTGGTCAAGCTTAGGAAGAAGCATCCTTGCGGATCTTTCGACTGGGTGATCATAAGGACCGGGGCTGACTACAGGATCAAATGCTACAAATGCGGACGACAGGTGGTCATGGCAAGAGGGGAATTGGAGAAGCTTGTGAAATCAGTGGTAGGCAGGTCAGAGTAGGGCAAGGAGGTAGTACCTATGCTCAGGATAGGCATCGTAGGACTTCCTAATGCGGGAAAGAGCACCCTGTTCAACGCGCTTACAAGGGCTGGAGCCCTTGTCGGCAGCTATCCTTTCACTACAGTTGAGCCAAACGTCGGCATAGTGGAAATCCCGGACAGGCGGCTGCCCCAGGTGGCCCATCTTGCCAAAGCAGACAAGATCACTTACGCCACGATCGAGTATTTCGACATCGCCGGCCTTGTAAAAGGCGCCTGGAAGGGTGAGGGGCTTGGCAATAAATTCCTTGGCCACATAAGGGAGTGCGATGCAATAGCCCATGTCGCGAGATGCTTCGAAAACAAGGATGTTATCCATATCGAGGGAAGCGTAGATCCGGCGAGGGACCTGGATATTGTGAACACCGAACTCATCCTGGCCGACCTTCAGACAGTGGACAAAGCCATACAGAAGGCAGAGCCGATGCTAAAAACCGGTGAGAAAAGATACAGGGACGAGATTGATGTGCTGAAGAGGCTCAAAACTCACTTGTCAAAGGGCATACTCCTAAGGTCCATAGAGCTGGCAGAGGAGGAGAGGAATGCGGTCGCAAGGCTTTTCCTGCTTACTGCAAAGCCCGCGATAATCGTACTTAACATCGATGAGGCTCAGGTTAGTGAGCTTCCGCCACTGATGCCAGAACTTTTCGAAGAACAGATGCCGGCAAAGAAGGGGATGTTCGAGGCGGCCTTGCAACAGATAAGGAAGATCGACAGTTCCAGCCCGCTTGCCGTAATCTGCGCTGAGCTAGACAATCAGCTTGCCGAACTGGGAGAAACGGACGCGGCCGAATATCTTGCACAGCTAGGCTTGGACAGGCCACTGTCCGAGCATATGGTCGAGAAATGCTACAAAGCACTGGACCTGATTTCATTCTTCACAATGAAAGGCACAGAGACGAGGGCATGGTCCATACCGAAGGGGACGCATGCGTCAGTCGCCGCAGGTAAGATCCACACCGACATGGAACGCGGCTTTATCAAGGCAGATGTGATAAACTTCGGCGAACTTGAGAAAATCGGATCCTACGCCACTGCCAAGGAGCATGGTAAAATCAGGTCCGAAGGCAGGGATTATGAGATCAAGGACGCAGATATCGTGCTGATCAAGTTCAATGTATGACAAGGCTACCTGGCATAATCAGCGCAATCTTCCGCCCAAGGCTATGTTTTGATAAGAAAAGGCAGCAAAACGGCAGATTTTGTAAAACTTTGAACAAGTTATCTATGGCGTGCGTCCTGTAAGTATAAATAAAAATACAAGCCGTGAAATACAGGACTAAGCAACCTTCCCATAGAAATAATCTAGTGCTTATTAAAACATCAAGTATCAAAAAGAAACGATCCAGTTCAGTTATTGTATCGAAAGGGGTGTTGTACGCGAGACGTTAGACGAACAGAGGTGCCCATTTCATAAGGCTCGGGCATCACCCAGCACAACTAAGGTTTAGAGTTCCAGATGGCAAATAAAAAATTCATCATGGACCAGGAGGTGGAATCTTGATTAACAATGTTAAGGCCAAGAGTTTCCGCAGCTTAGTAGTGCCTATCCTAATAATCGTCGCGCTTATGACAACAGTATTGGTTGGGGCCGCCGCAGACAAGACGATAAAGATCGGCTGCTTCTACCCCCTTACAGGCTCGAATGCCGCCAAGGGACAGCTTAACAAGAACGGCACCGACCTTGCGGTAATGGACATCAACGCCGCCGGCGGAGTCCTCGGAATGAAAATAGAACTGGTTTACGAGGACACCCAGTCGAATAAGGTCAACGTTCCCAACGTAGTGCGCAAGCTGATCGAGCAGGACAAGGTAGTTGCTCTTCTCGGAGAGATCGCAAGCTCCAACTCGATAGCAGCCGGCCCAGTACTTATGGAACTGAAGCGCCCCGCAATAGCTCCGACAAGCACCAACCCCAACGTCGTTATGGACCCCAATGACACGACGAAGCTCAACCCGTACTATTTCCGCGCATGCTTCATCGACTCTGTACAGGGCACCGTAATGGCAAACTTCGTATTCAACACCTTGAAGAAGACAAAGGCTGCCCTGCTCTATAACATCGCGCAGGACTACAGCAAGGGTTTGGCCCAGTACTTCAAGGAGCGCTTCATTAAGTTGGGCGGCACGATCATCGGCGAAGAGACCTTCCCCGATGCCACCCAGGACTTCAAACCCCAGCTAACAAAGATAAAGAGCCTCAAACCCGAAGTAATCATCGGGCCCAACACGTACGACGCGAACGGCCTGATACTTCGCCAGATGCTGGAGCTTGGAATGTCGACCATCCCGTTTATGGGCGGAGACTCCACCCATGCTCCGAAGATCATCGAAATAGCTGGTCCGGATGCTTTGAAGAACCTGTATCTGACCACGCTGTACGTCGATGACGATCCGGACCCGAAGGCACTTGCGTTCGCAGTGAAGTACAGGAAGCAGTTCAACTCCGAGCCGAACTCCAATGCCTGCTTCTCCTATGAGGCAATGATTGTCCTCGCGGAAGCCATTAAGAAGGCCGGAAGCGCAGAGCCGGAAGCAATAAGGGCGGCAATAGAGAACATAAGCAATATTTCCGTACCGTCTGGCACCTTCACTATGGACCCGAAGACCCATAACCCTCTCGACAAACCGGTATTGGTCGTAAAGGTCAAGGACAACGGCTTCACATTCGTTGAGAAAGTAAATCCGTAATATCAGGGTTAAAGCAAGTCCCAGCCGTGCCCTGCGGCCGGGTAAGTAGGCCGCGGGGCACTTTATTTTGTACGAAGTAGATTCTTGTGCGGGCCACCGAAGCATAGTCGCGGACGCTCGTCCGTCGAGTCTTTGGCAGATTCAAAGCCGGACTCAAATCCTGGGCCAACCCGGAGAAGGCATGCTCGATTTGCTGCTCGCGCCGGAAGGAGAGAGTTTATGGGAGAATTTCTGCAACAGCTGTGGAACGGGCTGTCAATAGGCAGCGTGTACGCCCTGGTGGCTGTAGGATATACTCTCGTGTTCGGAGTATTGAAGTTCATTAACTTCGCTCACGGATCGATTCTTACGCTCGGTGCTTATATCGCACTCATGATATCGCTTCAGAAGATCGTTCCCTTCCCGGTGGCCATGGGTCTGAGCATGGTGCTGTCGGGGCTTTTCTCGATGTTCACGGAACAAAGGATATACAGGTCGTTGCGCCTGAAGAACGCGCCTCGGCTGAACATGCTGATTACTTCGATTGGAATATCACTATTGGTGGAGAACGCCATAGTGGTTTATTTCTCCGCCGATTATCACATTTACCCTCGCATCCTGTCCGGGATACCCTTGGAATTCGGCGGAGTACTCATACCTCCGGTGGATATATTCCTCGTAGTCGGGGCAGTGATACTCATGCTGGCACTCTGGTTCTTTGTGAACAGGACCCTTACGGGGCTTTCCATTAAAGCCGTGTCCATGGACCGCGATGCGGCGTCGCTGATGGGCATCAACGTAAACGGGGCCATATCGGTGACCTTCTTCCTGGCAGGAGTGATGGCAAGCACGGCAGGCCTGCTGATAGGGATGAAGTTCAGCGTCAATCCCTCATTAGGAGGCCTCTTCGGGCTTAAATCGTTCTCGGCTGCCGTCCTCGGAGGCATAGGCAGCATCCAAGGCGCCTATGTCGGCGGGTATCTGATAGGTTTCCTTGAGACTTTCGGGGCTGGGTACATATCATCCAATTTCAAGGACGCCATCGCATTCATACTTCTGGTGCTCGTATTGCTCTTCAAGCCCTCAGGGCTTTTCGGCAAGGGCACGAAAGAGAAGGTGTGACGGCATGAGCAGTGGATTTCTGAAGAGGTTCGGCACTCTTATAGTCCAGATATTGGTGGCGTGGGGATTGGCGGTCTTCCTTAAGGCCAACCTTCAGGCCTATCCGATAGGTATACTCACATTGTTCTGCATCAACGCGATACTGGCCATCAGCTGGAACCTGGTCGCGGGATTCACCGGGCAGTTCAGCATGGGGCACGCCGGTTTCATGGCCATAGGGGCCTACACATCAGCGATACTCATGATGAAGCTGAGCTGGCCATTCCTGCCATCCCTTATTGCCGGAGGAACGCTGGCCGGCATCGCGGGCTTCCTGATTGGCTTCCCGTCGCTGAGGCTCGTCGGCGACTATCTGTCGGTCGTTACGCTGGGCTTCCAGTACATAATCACGGCGATATTGAACAACACTACGGAGCTAACAGGCGGCGGCCTGGGGCTCGCCGGAGTGCCGTTCCAATCTACGCTGCCGGTTGTGCTGATTACCCTTGTCGTCACGATATGGCTCATAACTAACCTCGTACATTCGAAGCATGGCAGGTCATTCGTATCCGTCAAGGAGGACGAGATAGCTGCGCGCTCGGTCGGTATCGACACGACGACCTTCAAGGTGCTGGCTTTCGTCATATCGTCCTTCTTCGCGGGCATAGGCGGCGCGCTCATCGGGCACTATATGATGTACCTGCATCCTGAGATATTCAACTACACAAAGACGGTAGAGATCATCTCAATGGTCATCCTCGGCGGTATTGGCGGCCTTACCGGGTCGATCGCAGGCGCCTTCGGCATAACGCTCCTTCCAGAGGTATTCAGAAACGCCGCAACGCTCCTCACAGGCTGGGGCTTGGCTGCGGCAGGCGCGTTTATCAAGAGGGGCTGGACCGTATTCTATGCCGCGATGTTCCTAATAATCATGTTAACGAGGCCGCAGGGCCTTATCGGCCGCAAGGAAATCACATGGGAGAGCATCAGGAACTTCAGGCTATTTAGAAAACCGTCGAAGAAGGAGGTATGACCATGTCGTTTTTCAATGTTGAGAACCTTACGATAAAGTTCGGAGGCCTGACAGCGGTCGACAGCGTCAACCTCCATGTAGACGAAGGTGAAATAGTAGGGTTGATCGGTCCCAACGGAGCCGGCAAGACTACCGTATTCAACCTCATAACGGGTGTTTACATGCCCGATACCGGCATCATCACATTCAAGGACAAGAATATCGTGAACATGAGGCCGAATCAGATAGCCGAGCTTGGCGTCGTAAGGACGTTCCAGAACATAAGGCTGTTCAAGGGCTTGAGCGTTTACGACAACATCAGGACTGCCGGGCATCTTAGGATACCGTACAGCATCTTTGATTCATTCCTTCACACGGGCTTATATGAGAAGCGCGAGAAGGAGTGCCATGAGGAGGCTATCAGGCTTCTTGGCATGGTAGGTCTCCTGGACCGGAAGGATGAGGTATCGGCGAGCCTCCCGTACGGGATGCAAAGGCGAGTCGAGATTGCAAGGGCTTTGGCATTAAAGCCTGCTCTGCTGCTTCTGGACGAGCCAGCAGCCGGCATGAACCCCCAGGAGTGCGTAGAGCTGATAGAGTTCATACGCAAAGTTAAGAAGGAATTCTCGACCACGATACTGATTATTGAGCACCACATGGACGTAATCATGAACATATGCGAGCGCATGTACGTGCTCAACTTCGGCAAGCTCCTCACACAGGGCACGCCCTCGGAAATCCAGAACGATTCCAAAGTAATCGAGGCTTACCTCGGGGAGGAGCAAAAAGATGCTGAAGATTGAGAACCTTCATGTCTACTACGGCGGAATACACGCCCTGGACTCGGTCTCCATCAACGTGCAAGAGGGCGAGATAGTCACCATAATAGGCGCCAACGGGGCAGGTAAGTCGACTCTGCTGAGGGCGATATCGGGAATAGTGAAGTCCCAGTCCGGGAACATGAGCTTCAACGATATCAACATCGCCAAAATGGCCCCGCATAACATCGTAGCAGCAGGCATAGGCCACGCTCCGGAAGGCCGCAAGATATTCTATGATCTTTCGGTTGATCAGAATTTGAGGCTCGGAGCCTTCCTGAGGAAAGACCATAAGCAGATAGAAGGGGACAGGGATAGGGTTTTCCACATCTTCCCGAGGCTGAAGGAAAGGCGCGAGCAGATGGCTGGTACTCTTTCTGGAGGAGAACAGCAGATGCTTTGCATCGGGCGCGCAATGATGTCCAGGCCGAAGCTGCTACTGATGGACGAGCCCTCCATGGGCCTTGCCCCCGTCCTTGTCCAGGAGATCTACAAGGAGATAGCCGAAATCGCAAAGGATGCCACCATCCTTCTGGTAGAGCAGAATGCGTATCAGGCGCTTAAGACCGCCCACAGAGGCTACGTGCTTGAGACAGGGCGCATTGTGATGGAAGCTAAATGCTCGGACCTGGCGAAAGATCCCATGGTCAAGAAGGCGTACTTGGGAAGATAATCATAACGGCTTCTACAATAGAAAGGGCCTCCTCATTTATACGAGGAGGCCCTAATCATTGGCGCTTGTGTTTAGGCTACGGTACCATCGGAAGGCTCGGTATCGCCGGGAATTCCTGTGATGATCCGTCATATGTTGCGACGTTCTTATAGCCCAGCATCTCAAGAAGGACGAAGGTCCACGCGTTGCAGGTGCGCCCGCTTACGCAATGGGTGATGATAGCCTGCTTGAGGTCGGTGCCGATCTTGGGCACGGAATAGAGGGCCAGCTCCTGTGCTGATTTGATTGTGCCGTCATCGTTGAATACGAATGCGGAGGGGACGCTTACGGCGCCCTTGATATGCTTTGTATCATAGGTCGCGGTATCCCTTACGTCTACGATTACGACGTCCTTGCCGACTGCAGCCAGGACTTCTTCCTTGGTGGCCATTATGGCTTCGTTCGCCTTGACTTCGAAGTTGCCGGTCTTTACCACTGTTGCGTCAGCAGTAACGGCCTTCTTCTCGAGGACCCACTTGTCCAAGCCGCCGTCGAGCACGCCAACGCTGGCGACTCCTGCGTACTTGAGCGTGTAGTAGATGCGAAGCGAGTCATATATGCCTGCGAAGGAATCAACCTTGGAATACTTGGCGCTGTAGATTACTACTGTGGAGTCCTTGTTGATGCCGGCATCCTGCAGCATGTCCTGAAGGTCTGCCAGGTCGGGGATCTCATTTGCCAAAACGCCCTTCTTTACGGAAAGCGCCCCGTAGATGACGTTTACGGCGCCCGGGATGTGGCTTGCCTTATAGTCTGCGACGGCACGGATATCGAGGATCACTAGATTGGGGGTTGTCAGGTTGGCTGACAGCCAGGAAGTGCTGACCAGAGCATTGAAGTCCGCGGCGGACGCGATTCCGCCGGCTAGTGTCACCATCATGGCCACAAGAACGATCACTACATACTTCTTCATTGCTTTACCTCCGATGATTTGATTTTTAATGCAGAAGGCCCTCATTGGCCTTTGAGCCGTCCTCCGGGAACATGTCCTTGGTTATGTAATAAGTGCCTTCCGAATGGCATACGGCGCAGTCCTTCGTGCGGTCCGTGCGCTTCTTCGTCATATGTGGCACAGTGTCCCACCAATTGGGGAGAGTGTCGAAATTGACCTGCTCTATGCCCGCCTTCTCGAATGTCGAGCGCACTGTGGGGACAAGCCTCAGCGTTGTCACCTGCTCTGGGTTCCTGGGGTTTTTACCGAGGACGAGCGCGGGGAATGAAGTAGCCCCTTCTCCTACATGGCAGCTCTTGCAATTCCTGTATTCGGCCGAAGTGTGGCAGGCCGTGCATGAAAGCGACGACTGATGCGCTTCGTGGGCGTCTTTGGAGTTCGCGCTGCTGGCAGCAAGCGGATGGCAATTTACGCACTGCGGCCTGTTTGCCACGTCCCTGCGGCTGTCATACGCGGTCCCGTCCCCGTGCATCTCATCAGCCGTGTGGCAGTCTGCACAAAGCATGCCCTTCTGATAGTGGATATCCGGCGTTCCGCCGTATTCGCCTGTGAACTCCGTAAACACCCTTCCGCCGTGGCAGAGGGCGCAGGTCTTGGCCTCGTCCTTCTTTACGAAGTCATGCCCATTGATCAGGCCCAGGTTAACACCCGAGACTATAGGAGATTTTACGTGGCAATCGCCACAAGCGGCGTGGCAGCTGCGGCAGCTCTGCTCGAATACCTTCTCGTCATATTTTGCGAGCTCTTCCGCGCTGAATCTCTCCATGACCCCGTTTCTGAAGCCTGCAGTTGTGTAATGGAGGGAGGTCTCATAATGCGCGGCTTGATCCGAATGGCAGCCTGCGCATGTTTCGATATTGTCTGAGGGTCTCTTGACTAAGCCAGTATGGGCATCTGCTTTAGCCTTCGCTTCGGGATTGCCCGAATGGCAATCGGCGCAGGCCATCATCATCATGTGGACGTCCTCTTCCAATGCAGTCTTGCTGACTACGAACCCCAAATAGTAATCTTCCGCCCTGACCGGGGGAGGGGGGCCCGCTCAGCCTTCGCCTGCTTCGCCGCCCAGCTTGGGCACCACAACCATTGCCTTCATCACGGCGGGGTTGGTGTGGCAGTCCACGCAGCTGTTGGTATCATCGGCGCCGGTCTGCAGGGCGAAAGCGCCCAGTGCGAGCACGGCTGCCAGGATGAATACGGCGATTAACACCTTCCTGGAAAACATAAATTCCTCTCCTTTCTTGTTTTGCTTGTTCCAATAAAGACATATTAATTCAGCATTTCACAATTGTAAATTGAGGCCTGCAAAACATACTGCTCTAATGCAGGGAGTATGCAATTGTATCTATATGATAACAGAGGCATATCCGGCCCGATTTCCGGGATCGCCATGAACGCTTGCGGTGCTGAATCGAATTGTTTAGTCATTATTCTAAGTGTTTTGCGGATACCTGTATATGAATACGGACAATTGTCACAAATATTCTTTAGAGGCCGAAGCAAAGAGCGTTAAGAGCCTTTGAGGTAATTTCCATAAGTTGGACTTTAACAGGGATATATTGACGGGCGTCTATACCCGTATATAATATAGATGACGGTCTATAACCAAATAGAAAAGGCGGTATCGGATTTGAAGTACGAATATGCGGAATATGCTTACCTTATGAAGGTCCTTGCTGACGAGACCAGGCTTAGGATATTGGTCATGCTCACCAAGGGGGAGCTTTGCGCATGCAAGATACTCGAGGAGTTCAAAATCACTCAGCCAACCCTTTCACACCATATGAAAACCCTTAAAAGCAGCGGCCTTGTCATCAGCCGGAGGGAAGGCGTCTGGATGAAGTATACGCTGGACCGGAAGAAGCTGGGCTTGATTGAGGACTTCTTAGGATCCCTCATGAAGGAAGAAGCAATACAAAACGAAGATAAAAGCTGTTAGGGGTGTTTTTAGTGGCGGTACTAAGTTGGCTCAATAATCAGATGCTCAGGATGGATTGGCTTAAATCGCTCATTGGCTCCTTAGTCGAAAGGGTTTTTGGGCTTGATTTAGAGGGCAAGGTGGGCGCAAGCGTTCACTTCTTCATCTACGATTCGATCAAGATATTCATACTGCTGTCCCTTTTGATCTTCGCAATCTCCTACATCCAGAGCTTCTTCCCTCCTGAGAGGACCAGGAAGATCCTGGGCAGGTTCAAGGGGGTATCGGCCAACATCGTAGGCGCTTTACTGGGCACAGTGACGCCATTCTGCTCGTGCTCTTCTATACCCTTATTCATAGGCTTTACCAGCGCCGGTCTGCCGATAGGCGTGACTTTCTCGTTTCTTATTTCATCCCCCCTTGTGGACCTCGCATCCGTTCTGCTGCTTGCGAGCATTTTCAACTGGAAGATCGCGCTAGCCTATGTGTTCGTAGGTGTGGTATTGGCCGTAATCGGCGGCACATTGATAAGCAAGCTGAAGCTTGAAAGGTACGTCGAGCCCTTCGTTATGGGAAACAAGGTGCTTGATGTGGACCAGGAGGAGCTTACGACAAAAGACAGGATCGACTTCTCCCTAAAGCAGGTTGTCGACATAGTAAAAAGGGTCTGGCTCTACATATTGATCGGTGTTAGCATAGGGGCCGCTATTCATAACTGGATACCTCAAAACATAATTAATGCCCTTCTAGGAATGGACAAGTGGTATTCCGTGCCGCTGGCCACGCTGATCGGGGTACCGATGTATGCTGATATCTTCGGGACCCTTCCTATTGCCGAAGCGCTTGTTATGAACAACGTGGGGCTGGGGACTGCGCTTTCATTCATGATGGGCGTAACCGCGCTGTCGCTACCTTCGATGATAATGCTTAAGAAAGTCGTGAAGATACAGCTGTTGGCCTTCTTCGTGGGCATAGTGACGCTGGGGATAATCATAATTGGCTATCTGTTCAATGCATTTGCATATCTTCTGATTGTATAGGGATAGGTTGAAAAGACGATCGTAAGCGGTTGGCGCAAAGCGATGTACAGAAAATCGATATTTGTCCCGGTATTAAGGAGGACGCTATGAAAAAAAGTCGCGGCATAAGAGCCAGCATCATATCGATAATGGCGCTTATAATAGTTGGATTTGTACTGACTATTAACCTTGGAAGCTTAGCCGGGTTAAATGAAATGGAGAACGCGGCTCCAAAAAGCAACCCCGATTTCGATTTGATCGTAACCAATCCAATCGACCTGCAGAAACTGAAGTCATATGGACTGCCCATAATCATAGATTTTGGCTCGGATTCATGTACCGCATGCAAAGACATGGCGCCGGTGCTGAAAGAGCTTAACGAGACACTTCGCGGTAAGGCGATCATAAAATTCGTAGATGTTTTGAAGTATTCATCATTGTATAAGGGATTCCCGATAAGGCTTATACCTACACAAGTGTTCATAGGCAGCGATGGCAAACCATTCGTGCCAGCCGATCCTGTCGCATATATGATGAGCTACTATTCCAACAAGGCCACCGGTGAACATCTATTCACAAGACATGAAGGAGGAATGACTAAAAGTCAGCTTCTTTCTGTGCTCAAAGAAATGGGCGTAAATCCATAACTTTTCGTAAAAGGCTCGAGAATTTTGCTGAGGAGGAAACAGCGATGTCAAAAACATGGTATCCGGTAATAGACTATTCGCTTTGCACAGAGTGCGGTACATGTACAAGCTTCTGCCGGCACAAAGTATATGACGTGGCAAAAGCACCTGTGCCAGTAGTGATATTTCCAGACGGGTGCGTGCAAGGCTGCCATGGGTGCCAAAAGCTATGCCCTGTCGGGGCGATTTCCTATGTAGGAGATAAGAGCGACGAATTCCGTGCCCTGCTCATGTGATTGCGGCGGGAAATCCGGGGATTGCTGCAACTGATCCGGCAAGGCCTGTAACAGCGAGACATATAAATTGACACTGTTTGCAGCAATGAGCCGCTGCCAAATTCTGAGAATCGAAAGGGGCATAATCAAATGGTAATAAAAGTACTCGGTTCCGGCTGTAAAAATTGCATGGTGCTGGCAGATAACGTGAAGACCGCCCTGGATGAAATGGGCCTTGTCGCTGAAGTCCAGAAAGTGACCGATATCCAGCAGATAATCTCCTATGGGGTGATGTCCACACCGGCGATGGTTATCGATGAAAAAGTGGTATCGTTCGGCAAAGTTCTCAAACCTGCCGAGGTCGTAAAAATCCTGGAAAGGCAAGCAAAGTAGCAAAGCACAAAACATGTCGCGGCTACATGCCGCGGCAATCCGAAAGGCGGATAGGGCATGGGAAAAGTTGAAGGGAAATCCGGCATAGGTTTCTTCGAGAAGTACCTTACTGTATGGGTGGCGCTTTGCATGGCAGCGGGAGTCGCAATAGGAGTCTACCTGCCTAAAGTCCCGGAATTCTTGAGCAAATTCGAATATGCAAACGTATCCATCCCTGTGGCAATACTCATTTGGCTCATGATCTATCCCATGATGCTTAAAGTGGACTTCCAGAGCATCAAGAAGGTGGGGGAGAACCCAAGGGGGCTAATAATCACCTGGGTCACCAACTGGCTTATCAAGCCGTTTACGATGTACGGCATTGCATTGCTCTTCTTCTACGTAATATTCAAAGGCCTAATACCAGCTGAACTGGCCAAAGAATATCTTGCGGGCGCTGTGCTCCTGGGAGCCGCCCCTTGTACCGCCATGGTTTTCGTATGGAGCCACCTAACAAAAGGGGACCCTGCATACACGCTGATTCAAGTTGCCACCAACGACTTGATAATACTGGTAGCCTTCGTTCCGATCGTCGGTTTGCTTCTTGGCATCAGCGACATAGCTATCCCCTGGGCGACTCTCTTCCTGTCAGTCGTGCTCTTCGTAGTCATTCCCCTGGGCGCAGGCTGGTTATCCAGGAGCATGATAACTAGCAGGAAGGGGCTCGACTACTTTGAGAAGCAGTTCATCCCGAAATTCGGCAATGTGACTATATCGGGGCTCCTGCTTACCCTGGTCATAATATTCTCGTTCCAGGGCAGGATCATCGTGGAGAATCCCCTCAACATACTCCTGATCGCAGTGCCTCTAATAATCCAGACGTTTTTGATATTCTTCATCGCTTATCTGTGGGCCAAAGCATGGAGGCTGCCGCATGACGTAGCGGCCCCTGCCGGCATGATAGGCGCGTCCAACTTCTTCGAGCTGTCTGTTGCGGTCGCCATATCCCTTTTCGGGCTTCGCTCCGGAGCCACCGTCGCCACTGTCGTTGGTGTGCTTGTGGAAGTGCCGGTGATGCTTACATTAGTGAAGATCGCCAACGCAACAAAGGGATGGTTTCCTGCCAAGGCCAAGTAAAGCAATGTTTATGGGTTCGATCATGGAAAAGGAGCTCGTTGACAGATGAAAGAGCAAACCTCAAAGACCAGGATACTCTTCCTCTGCACCGGAAATTCGTGCAGGAGCCAGATGGCGGAAGGGTGGGCCAGGGCACTTAAGACAGCGTCAATCGAGGCGTATTCGGCCGGCATAGAAAAGCACGGCCTTAACACAAGAGCGGTTGCTGTCATGAAGGAGGCGGGGGTGGACATATCCGCCCAACGCTCAAAAATAGTTTCCGAGCTGCCGACTATGGAATTCGATTACGTCATTACTCTTTGCGGACATGCCAACGAGAACTGCCCGTTCTTCCCGGGCAAGGCAAAAGTGCTGCACAAAGGGTTCGATGATCCGCCGCAGCTTGCCAAGGGCGCCAAAACCCTTGAAGAAGAGCTTGTCCACTACCGCAGGGTGAGGGACGAGATAAGGCATTTCGTAGAGGGCATGCCCGAAAACCTGGCGGCTTTATAGGAACTCAGGTAATATCGAGTAATACGACGGCGGTACGTCGAAGCAAAATCTTCGCTTTGAAAGGGCCCGATATGCAGAACATCATACTCTATTCAGTGGCCATAGCCCTGGTCCTGGCATCTTTCTTGAAAGACCGCCAGAAAACCAAGAAGGCGCTGATGAAGGCCTGGAAATCTTTTGAGAACATCATGCCGCAGTTTTTGGGCATATTCGTGCTCATAGGCATAGTGCTGGCAATCCTGAACCCGCAGATCATAAGCAAGATAATCGGAGGCTCCTCGGGCTGGCTCGGGGTGCTTCTCGCATCTTTGGTCGGCGCGATAACCCTGATACCCGGCTTCATAGCATTCCCTTTGTCTTCCATGCTCCTTCAGGGTGGAGCCGGTTACATGCAGATAGGTGCCTTCATTTCATCACTTATGATGGTAGGCGTCGTCACCCTTCCGCTTGAGATCAGGTACTTCGGCAGGAAGGCCGCCCTGATGAGAAACCTCCTGGCATTCGTCTTCTCTTTCTTTGTCGCCTTCGTAATAGGGAAGGTGGTGGGAAGAGTATGAAACAGCTTAAGAGGTACATGTTCCTAATCATCATGATCCTGGCGACCGGGCTTCTGTATCTAATAGATAAGCCGGCAGGCGTGAAGGCTGTGGACACGACCCTATTTTCCCTAAAGGAGATGCTTCAGGTCCTGCCGCCCATCTTCGTTTTGCTTGGCCTGCTCGACGTTTGGGTGCCCAGGGAGACCATGATCAAGTTCATGGGTGAGAAGTCGGGGTTGCTCGGCGTAGTTCTTGCCATAATACTGGGTTCCGCCGCAGCAGGTCCACTGTACGCTGCATTTCCGATAGCGGCAGTATTCATGCGCAAAGGCGTGAAATTCTCGAACGTCCTCATCTTCATGGGCGCATGGTCCACTACGAAGATACCCATGCTGCTTTTCGAGCTAGCCTCGATGGGAACGAAATTCACCCTAACGCGGCTGGGATTAAGTTTCGTCGGCATTTTCGCAATCGCTTTTCTTATAAACAGGGCCATGGACAGGAAAGAGATCGAAAGCATATACAAATCTGCCGAGAAATTGTAGTTCGTCAATTGAGCTCTAACAGACCGGATAATTCCACCAAAGGCCCGCGTACAAAGAGTCAAATATGCCAATTATGCAGGCATGTTTTTGTGGTTTGCCAATAGACACCCTAGATGTTAAACTATATGTTGCCCTGCTCCGCACTTGTTGCGGGGCCATTTGTCCGAAGGGAGGTGTATAGTCAGTGAGAGCCTATGAATGCATGTTCATAATTTCCCCTCTGTTCGACGAGGAGAAGACCGAGGCCACCATCGCCAAGTTCGATCAATTGATCGTCAACAACGGCGGCGTGGTGACCAAGACAGACCGTATGGGTAGGCGCAGACTGGCGTACGAGATCGACGGTAATATGGAGGGTTATTACACAATCCTCTATTTCGACGCCGAGCCTACGCTCGCCGCCGAGCTCGATCGCGTCTTCAAGATCACAGACGGCGTAATCCGCCATCTAATCGTCAGAAAAGACGACTAATAGGACCTTTTGCCCGGACCGAATACCAGCAAGGTGGTGTCGTAGATGTTAAACAGGGTCATACTTATCGGAAGACTGACTCAGGACCCGGTGCTAAGCTACACGCAGAGCGGTAAGGCGGTCGCGAAGTTCACGCTCGCAGTGGACAGGGGCGTTAAGGACCAAAGCGGCAAGAACCAGGCTGACTTCATAGACATAGTCGTCTGGGACAAGCAGGCGGAAAACGTAAGCAATTACGTCAAGAAGGGGCACATGACGGCAGTCGAGGGAAGGCTGCAGGTGCGCTCCTACGAGACCCAGGAAGGCCAGAAGCGCAGAGCCTGGGAAGTAGTTGCCGGCAGAGTGATGTTCCTTGAGCCCAGAAGGGGCGAAAGCGCTGCACCGCGTCCACAGCAGCCTCACGAAGGCGGGACTTCGGACGAGATACAAGACGATTTCGCAGTGGAGGAACTCGCAGACGAGCCGCCGTTCTGATATCTATGCAAGACCAATTTAGGAGGACTGTTGTCAAATGATGATCAAACGTGAGAAGGGTGGCCGCAAGGCCCGCAGGCGCGTATGTACGTTCTGTGTGGACCACGCCACCGATATAGATTACAAGGATCTAGGAAAGCTGCGCAGGTACATAAACGAGCGCGGCAAGATAATGCCCCGCAGGATAAGCGGCTGCTGCGCAAAGCATCAGCGCCAGGTAACCGAGGCGATCAAGAGGTCCAGGCATATCGCCCTGCTGCCATTCACCGCGGAATAAGGCGAAGAGGGTATCTATCGTCGGGACTCTCCGGGTATCCCGGGGAGTCCCGTATGTTTAATTGTGCGCATCGAAATCGGGCAAAGCTTGCTTTAAAAAGCCGGCGGCCCGGGGATGAGCGAGGTAGCTGATGAGGGAAAATGAGAGGGTCATGAGCACGAGGGCCGTTGTAGAAGGCGCGGTATTCGCGGCGGTGGCCGTAGTAATGTACATACTCGGTCCTGCGACCCAGATGCTGCTGACAGTGGCGTATCCTGTCCCGGCCGCGCTAATAACCCAAAGGCATGGGGCAAGGGCTGGGATCATGGCCTCGATAGTGGCGGCTCTTGGAACCGGCCTTATCATGGGCCCGCTGGACGGGCTGATCTGCCTTGCCATAGTAGGGCTTCCCGGCATAGTGCTCGGTCTTTGCATGAAGAAGGGCCTTGGGTGGGCCAAGTCGACCATAATAACGGGACTTGTGATAGCCGTGACCACCGTCGTAGATTTCCTGCTGGGCGCCCTCGCCATGGGGATTTCGCCTCAGAAGGCATGGGATGAGATACACCAGGCAATGGCGGATTCCGTGGAGGTGTCCAAGGGCATCTATGAGAAGCTCGGCGCCACCCCGGAAGTAATGAGCCAGCTGGAGGAGATGGCGGCCAAGACCGCGGTGGTCCTCAAGCAGCTTCTACCGGCCTTCCTCATTCTCTCCGGCCTGCTGTTCGCCCTTGCAGCTTATGCCATAGTCAGGGCAGTGCTGCTTCGCATGAAGACGAAAGTGCAGCCCATAGACGCGTTTGAGACCTGGGCCATGCCTATCGTGCTCGTCTGGGCCCCCATAATGGGCCTCGCGCTGCCTCTTTTGGGCAATTACCTTAAGGTGCCGATAATCGTTACCATAGGCGACAACCTATTTACGGGCTCCATGCTCCTTTACATGGTCCATGCGATGTCTCTCGTCTGGTTCTACATGAGGAAGAACAATGTGCCCAAGTTCCTGCGCTTTGTGGCTTGCGTTTTCATCTACGTCACCCCGTTCTTCTCGGGGCTGCTGCCATACGCAGGGGTATTAGACAGTTTCTACGATTTCAGGAGACTCAGGCATTAGGGCGAAGGAAAACTGCCCGCCCGAGGGGAAATAATAAGGACTACAGAAAAAGGAGGGAGCCGCAGGAAGTGTTCCTTTGGGAATCCGCGGCGGGCTCTGGATGAAAGTCATACTTTTGCAGGACATTAAGGCCATCGGCAAGAAGGGCCAGGTAATCGAGGTTGCCGACGGGTATGCGAGAAATTACCTCTTCCCCAGGAAGCTGGGGATAGAGGCCACAGCAGCCGAGCTCAAAAAGGTCGAGGATATAAAGATCTCGGCCCAGAACAGGCACGAGCGCGAGGAGCAGCAGGCAAGGCAGCTTGCCCGCCAGCTCAAGGAAAGCGGCATTACGCTTCGCGTAAAGTGCGGCGAGGGCGGCAGGCTTTACGGCACCGTAACGTCGGCGGACGTATCAAAGGCCCTCAAGGAGCTTTTGAACCTTGAGATCGACAAGAAGAAGATAGAGATGCCCGAGCACATAAAGACAGTAGGCGATTACGAGGCGGAGATTTGGCTGATGTCCGGAATAGCCTCGAAGTTAAGACTTACCATACAGCCTTTGGAGTAGATGCCTGATGGGACTTTTCAAGAAGAACGATGAAAAACCGAAAACCGGCGAGCTTCTGTGGTGGGAGCATCCCGGCGCAATAGAGGAAATGGCCCTTAGGGTCTCTTCAATGATGTCCATGCTGTCAGACCTGATGGGGGCCGACCGCCTCATCCTGAAGGCAGGCAAGCTTGAGTCCCTTACGCTCATGCGCTCGGAGGACCTGGCCGAAAAGGTCATGGCCCTGCAGCGCATAGTGTTCCTGGACCCCACTATCACTGTAGCCCCCAACTTCGACGAGCTTCCCTCCGCCATGGAGGACCTCGAGGACGAAGTGGCCGAGATGATAGCAAGGAAAAGGCTTGATGACAGCATAGAGCGCAAGGTCACGGACAAGCTCCAGCAGAAGCACGAGGAGTACGTAAAGGACGTCAAGAAGCAGCTGCTTACATCTGAAGCCGGCCCGGAGACCGCGGAAACACAGAAGAAGCTTGAGAATTTGAAGGAGCTTGAGGACAGGAAGCTCATCACCTCCGCCATGGAGGCTGTGAAGCCCTCCGAGCTGGCACAGATAATAGGCCAGGATCGGGCGATAAAGGCCCTTATGGCGAAGATATCGAGCCCGTTTCCCCAGCATGTGATCCTCTATGGTCCTCCCGGCGTCGGCAAGACGTCGGCAGCCAGGCTCGTCCTGGAGGAGGCCAAGAAGGCGAAGTATACACCCTTCGGGACAGACGCAAGGTTCGTCGAAGTGGACGGAACAACCCTGCGCTGGGACCCGCGCGACATAGTCAACCCTTTGATGGGCAGCGTGCATGACCCCATCTACCAGGGGGCGAAACGCGACCTGGCCGAAGGCGGCGTGCCTGAGCCGAAGCTGGGGCTCGTATCAGAGGCCCACGGCGGAGTGCTGTTCATTGACGAGATAGGCGAGATGGACCCGATACTCCTGAACAAGCTGCTTAAGGTGATGGAGGACAAGAGGGTGGCCTTCGAGTCTTCCTACTATGACCCTGAGGACAAGAGCGTCCCTGAGTACATAAGAAGGCTGTTCGAAAAGGGAGCCCCCGCGGACTTCATGCTAATCGGAGCCACGACAAGGGAGCCGGAGTACCTTTCCCCGGCGCTGAGAAGCCGCTGCGCCGAAGTATTCTTCGAGCCTTTGACCCAGCACGATGTGCAGAAGATCGCATCGAATGCGGCAACTCGGCTTGGCGTGAGCATCGAAGCCGGGGTGCCGGAGATGATATCCGACTACACTATCGAGGGCAGGAAGGCCACAAGCCTTCTTATTGACGCATACTCTTTCGCGCTTTATGAGACCGGCGGAAGCAAAGACGTGCTCATCACGAAGCTTCATCTGGAGGAGGCCATCAGGGCGGGCAGGATGGCACCGTACGTGCACATCAGGGCGTCCAACACCCCTGAGGTCGGAAAGATATTCGGACTTGGCGTATCGGGCTTCCTGGGCTCGGTGATAGAAATCGAGGCCGTGGCATTCATCAGGAAGGATGACAAGGGCGCGATAAGGTTCAACGAGACGGCCGGCTCCATGGCCAAGGACTCGGTCTTCAACGCGGGCGCCGTCTTCCGCTCGATTACGGGCGAGGAGCTTTACAAATACGACGTGCATGTAAACGTAGTGGGCGGGGGCAACATCGAAGGGCCTTCCGCGGGCGCTGCGATACTGCTGGCTATGCTCAGCGCGGCGAAAGGCATTAAGATCATGCAGGATGTGGCCGTGACGGGCGAGATCTCCATCCAGGGCAAGGTCAAGGAAGTAGGCGGCATCTTCGAGAAGATCTACGGGGCCAAGCAGGCCGGGATCCGCAAGGTGCTGATACCCAAGGGGAATATCAAGGACGTGCCGTCAGACATCACCGGCATAACGATAGTACCTGTGGACGACGTCAGGGAATGCTTCGATCACGCCTTCGCCGGCTATAAGCTGACGGAGGGCGGCATAGAATCCGACGACGGGAGATGAGTCCTTTGGCGAACGACGACAAGAACCTTTACGACAGGGTGCCTCCGCAGAACATCCAGGCCGAGCAATCGGCCCTGGGGGCAATGCTGCTCGACAGGGAGGCCATAGATAAGGTAGTCGACAAGCTCGAGGCCGCGGACTTCTACCACGAGAACCACCGCTACCTCTTCACAGCCATAAAGGACCTCTTCGACAGGGGCGAGCCTGTCGACCTTGTTACGGTCACGGAGATGCTCCGCAATGCCGGCAAGCTCGATTCTGTAGGCGGCGCCTCCTATATATCCCATCTGGCCAACACCGTCCCCACGCCCGCCAACGCCTCCAACTACGCCAATATCGTGAAGGCCAAGTCCGTCATGCGCAGCCTGGTCAAGGCCGGCATGGACATCACCGGCATCGGCTTTACCGAATCCTTGGGAGTAGAAGAATCCCTGGACAAGGCGGAGCAGATGGTGCTGAGCCTCGCTAAAAGGCAGAGGACCGGCGACATAAAGGACATGCGCACGGTCATGGACGCCACGTATCAGCAAATAGAAAAGATATATGGCGAAAAGGGGCGACTCACAGGGCTTGAGACGGGTTTCATCAAGATGGACGATTTCCTGTCCGGGTTCCAGAACTCAGAGCTTATAATCATCGCGGCGCGCCCGTCGGTCGGTAAGACCGCGCTCGCCTTGAATATCGCCGAAAATGTCGCGGTTGACGGGGGCAAACCGGTCTTCATCTGCTCACTTGAAATGGCGGCAGAGCAGCTCGCGCAGAGAATGATAAGCGCAAGGGCGGAGATTGATGGCCAGAAGCTCAGGAAGGGCCTTCTGATGGAGGGCGACTGGTACAAGCTGAGCGATACGGTCGGGCTTCTCTCCAGGGCGCCCATTTTCATAGACGATACGTCCAACATGACGACGCTTGATATCAGGGCAAGGGCTAGAAGGCTTAAGGCCGAGAACAAGCTCTCCTTGATAATCATAGATTACCTGCAGCTCATCTCCGGCAGGGGCAGGATCGAAAACCGCCAGCAGGAAGTGGCTGAGATTACAAGGGACCTTAAATCCATCGCAAGGGAGATGGAAGTCCCTGTCCTATGCCTTGCGCAGCTATCCAGGTCGGTTGAATCATCGGCGGATAAACTTCCAAGGCTGTCTCATCTGAAGGAGTCGGGCGAAATCGAGCAGACCGCAGACGTGGTGATGTTCATCCACAGGGAAGATGATGCGAACGTCCTGAAAAAGGACCCTTCCAAGGCGAGGATAGTCAAGATCATAATCGCCAAGCAGAGGAATGGCCCGATCGGCGAATTCAACCTCTTCTGGAAGAAGGAATATACGAAGTATGAGAACTTGGCTGAGGGGCCGGTTGAATCATAAAGCCTCTTGGAGGGATGCTCTTGGCTAACGCGGAACGTTTCATAGAGGAATTCAACAAGCTTGACCACTATTTCGAGTATCTGCTGGACGGGACGAAGGTAAGCTTCATCGAGAAGAAGAACATCCTGGCCAACGACAGGCGCGTAAAGTACGTAATCAGGCGCTATGACGACGACCTTGAAGTCATAAACAGGCTTAGGAATGTTGTCACGCATGAGAATTACAGGGACGGGAAACCGCTGGCTGATCCCCGTGAGGACATAATCGACAGGCTCTCCGAGATATTCGAGGCATTAGCCAGGCCCATGACGGTATACGATCGGAAAAGCCCCACATTGCCGGCGGTATTCAACAGTAGGGATCCTCTGAGCAAGGCTTTGAGGCACATGCTCCAGAATGATTTCTCACAGGTCGTTGTGGAAAAAGGCGGCAGGTACTTCTTCCTTCGCAGGGAGGATACGGCAAAATGGCTGGAGAGGCACGCCGAGGGTTCAATGCCTCCTGCCGGATCCGTGAGCGTTGACGAGCTCATGCCGGCAAGTTGCAAGCAGAAATGCTACATATCCAAGGATGCGACAGTCTATGAGGCGCTTGCCTATTTTCAGCAGTATGATGAGGGATATCCGGCCCTGATGATTACCGAAACCGGAAAGGATTACGAAAGGCCGCTGGGGATACTCACTCCGATGGACCTCATCGACTTCGTTAGCATCACGGGCCCTTCCGAATATTGATCTACGTTCAATTAAAAAGCAGAGGCCAGAAATTGCATCTGGCCTCTGCTTTTTGCTTGTTTGAGGTGAGGGATAGTCAGCTATATGGCTAGATTGGGGCGCTTAGATATGCCCCGACTCCGTTTGCTATGATTTCCTTATATGTGGGCCACTCCACTATCAAATCCTTGCCCGGTTTCGTTGTTCCCAATGCCTCAACAAGGCTCTTAATCCCTGTCACATGCCTTGCCACCCTGACCTCAATTGGCCAGCCAGCTTCGGTATACGGCACGAATAGCCTGCCGAGCTTGGCGCCGATTATATAGAAAGGATCCTTGCCGGTAAGTATCAGATCGGAGGTAGTCTCCGATCTCAGCCTTCCGAAGGCAAGGTGCGGCGCCTCCATAAGGACAGAGAGGGCGCTTGTGCTGTCGCCCAATTCTCTGTGGGATAGCCCGTGAAAATTGACGGGCGAGGGACTTAATGAAATCTGGATTCCCGCTATAAGCATCTTCATCTGGGCCATGGCTGCCAGGCTCAATGCCTTCTGGTGGGCCACAATCACATTGATATTCGGGTACTCAGGCATCGCTTCATGCAAGTCTATTACGAGATCCACTCCTTCTTTCTCGATAATCTGTGTAATCCCGTAACAGACCTTTTCGGCCGCAGTTCCATCCGGTTTTCCCGGGAATGCCCGGTTAATATTCCTTGTCTCTTCGCCGGACAGCCTCTGACCTGATGGATAATGCACGAATACCTCCGGATCGGGCCAGGAATGTATCGGATTTATGGCTCGGGATCCATATTTGAAAGTCCTGGGGCCGTTAGGAGTCTCTATAGTAAATCTCTGAGGCGCTCCCTCTCCGGGGTCCGAACAAGTGAAGCCGCTTAAGTTTGTAGCGGGCACAACGATGAGCCGGCCCTTGCTGACGCTGCCGTATTCCGTAATCAATATCGAGCTGAGGTAGGCTCCGGGCTCATTGCAATGCACCCCGCTCATCACCAGTGTGGTTCCGCCGGCCTCCTTGCCTTCCAAAATGTAAATGTCCGTATCCAGCGGAGTTCCTGCAAGATCGGGAAAATATTCTGACAACTTGGTCTGCCTTGTCACGCCCGGCCCGGGCACAATAAGATCCTGCTTCCACATGCTTGTGAAGGCAGGGGTGACAAGGACAATAACAATCACGGCCGCCGCCAGCATCAGCAGGCCGAAATACTCTGTGCGCAGTTTCTGATTCATCACCCCGCCCCCTTACTTAACGCCAATTATCCTGAGTACAAAGGGTATTATCAACAAGGCCGACATGTACTGCTTGCGCGGCTCCTTGAGCTTTATGGTGTTCCATATCAAAGCGAGTGTTATTGCGCCAAGCATTATTCTGTAAACGATATTGAGCATTAAACTTCCCCTCCCTAAAGGATAACCCTGGCAATTTTGTCCGCCCAGAAGATTACTGCAAGGGCGACAAGGGCCAGGATACCCGTTGGAATGAGAGATGCCCGCCATACCTTTCCATAGTCCTTGACTCCGGCAACATCGGCCGAGAACCTTCCGGCTATGGCTGTTGGGGGCATAAACTGGGACAAAGCGCAAAGCAAAGAGAGCGCGGCGATTGTGATTATCTGGTTCCTGTCCAGGAAGAACAGGGCAAACGGCACCGCAAAGACCGATGCCGCACCGAACGGAGACAGGAAACCGCCCGCCAGGATGAGGCTTATCGCCGCTGCGGGATATGCCAACAGCTTAGGAAGGCTTAGCGAGCCTGTAACCAGCATTCCCCTTATCCCGGTAAGGCTTGCAATCTGAACGAAAACACCGACCCCAAGAAGCAGTTCCAGGATATTTAGCATCGGGCCGCTCAGAGCGTCGGTTGTGAGCTTGAGGACGTTGAACCTTTTCCCGGTAATGGCCGCTGCCAGGGTACCGATGATAAATACGAGGGGAGTCCCGATGTCAGGCACCGTAGACGGGAAAGCCCTTATAAGTACCATAAGTCCTATTACAAGGATGAACGGCACCCAAGAAAGAAGGACATTTTTCACCTCTACTTTTGGCAATGAGCCTACAAGATCCTCAAGTTTCACGCGCTTCATATAGGGAAGCCCCATCACAAGTCCTACAATCAGTGCGAAAGGTACCGAGAGGAGGAACGTAGGGATCGTAAAGCCTACAAATGGAGCATTTATCCCCGCGGCGATGGACATCGCGATGAGATTAGTCGGAGGGACCAGCATGCTGAGAATCGACCCCGTCCCGATTATTACGGCTGTCCTTACGGGCGGGATGCCCATTCCCAGCATTATCGGAGCGACAAGGGCTCCGATGCTAAGCACCGAATTTACGGCAATCCCCGTCAAAGCTCCGGGCACGAGCAGAAGGAGCATTATTACCATTATCAGGATCGCCCGTTGCTTGTATAGCCGGACCACCAGTGTGCGGGTAAGTGCGGCAGCGGCTCCCGATGCTTCTATCGACTTTAGAAAAATTATCCCGGTAGCACATATCAGGATGATATTCAGATAAGTGAACATGCCCTCTACTACGTGCCTTAATGAAAATCCAAAACCTGAGGCAATAGAAGAGAGGACTGAAGCGATGATGAGCAAGGCCCCCATGGGCCATCTCTTAAGAAAAATTAAGCCGGCGGCAAAGGCAAGGACCATTACCGCCGTTGCAATTATCACATGGGCAGGCAACTGCACCACCCCTTCCAAAGTTGCATTACAAAGAAGCTACTTGAACATCTTTTCCAAAATGGCAGGCAGCTCTGAAAAGTCCTTGAATATCAGCAGAGGTATCTTATATTTCTCCGATAGTTGCGTAAAGAGCTTGTCCTGATTGCTCTCCTCAAGGACGAGCAGGAAGTCTGCCATGGGCACGAAAGGCGTTATAAATTTGTCTGCGATGGCATTCCTTCTTGCCGTTCCTTCGATATGTGCAGCAACGATCTTCATGCCGCTATCCTTGGCCTTCTTTACTACGATAGTATCCCTTTCCATCTCCTCGTCCTGATCTATTCCGGCAGCTCCCAGGCCCTTAAGGCTTGCGCCCATGACTATGACAAGAGTCTTGAAGCCTCCCATTTTCGATGGAAGAATCAGCTCATCATGGGTCGCCTTTATCGCCAGAGCGTCAAAAAAGCTCTTTAGCGTGAGGGAGCCCGGTGTCTGGCCGGTGCAGGTAATGAGAATCGGGCTTGGGAATTTCGGTATGGTCACGGCAGCTCCCGTGAAACCGCCTGTTACAATCGCGATCGCTAGAGATAAAGCAAGCATGAGTAACAGCTTCTTTTGGGCTTTCATAGACGAAACGCCTCCTTCCGGCGCTGGTATCTGGTTGGGGCGCCCCAAATAGCGGAGCGCCCCGTATTGTAGTTTGTTCGATTATGGCCTGTTCTTCAGGCTGAGAAGGTCCCACGGCCCTACCCAGTCATGGCCGCGGCCCTTGGTGAAGTAGAATGCCAGATCCTGTGCAACGCCCACTTTGGCGTCAACTGTTGTGCCCTTCATGGTGTCCGGGAAACCGCTCTGATGACGGCAGACCGATGTGGACTTCAGGTTCGCAGGAACCCATCCGTAGGTCGCGTCCCAGATGTTGTCTACGCGGATACCATCCTTGTTGATATAGTAATGTCCTCTGTACCAGTCGATTACCATGTTCCTATCGATCTTTCCGTAGTTATACTTGGCATTCCACCACTGAGTCCAATACCTGGTGCCGCTCGCAGACAAGCCGCTGTATGTGCCGGTCTCCGGACCATACTCGGTCATCGGTATGGTTGATTTTACATGGTTCTCGTCATAGCTCCATGTGGCGGCGCAATGGTTGGTACAAATCAGGAAGTCCGTCTCGCCGAGATCTCCGATGCTCCTTACGGCATACCTTCCCGGGTTAGTCTCTACAACCTTGGCATCCTTAAGGTCGGATATCAGCCAGTTGATGCCCCATGCGGGCTGAACCATCTTAGAACCGGTCTTCTCGATGAAGCCCGGGCGGCCTTTGGTCAATATGTCGGCTGCTTCCTGGGCTGTATCGGCGAAGCAGGCACCATACCAGTCGCCTATGTTCCACTCGATTCCGTATGCCCATAGGCCCTTAGCAGTTCCTCCTGCATAACCGGTGATTATTACGCCCTTGTCGTTACCGACCATCTGACCGCCGATTTCGCCTGCGGACGCAATCGTCCAGATGCGGTTGGCGTTAGGATCGGAAGGGCTCAGCGTATAGGTCACCTCATAAAGCTGAGGGAAGAACACCTGGTCCCTTGTGCCGCCGTGGATGGTAGTCCTGTCCTTGGTAGGTCCATCCAGCTTGCCGATTACGACTACTCCGCTGCAAGCAGGATAATCTTCCTCGGTTTCGGCTATCTGGATAGGGGCTCCATCCATTACGGTTCCGGCCCATTTATGCTGGGTTCCGGAGACTCTGCGGGCTGCGAAGTAGTGGTTGATGATGAGTATCTTGTCGTAATCGTCTCCAATTGAGGCATAAAGGGATTTCGCCAGCTCAGGCGACGCGCCCTTTGCTATGCCCTGCATGAACTCGACAGCTTCAGGTACAAGCTGCGACAAATACTTTCCGAAGCCTCTGCAGTCATTGATGATCCTCGCCTGGTCCTTAACGGAGGCGAAGATCTGATCATAATAGCCTTCGAAAACAAGGCGGATGAGGTCTCCGGCCCTTTCACCGTACTGCACGCCCATCTCAAACCAGGTTCCCTTGAGATCGCCGATATAGCGGGCATGCTCTTCATATGGCGGATAGCCGGGCTGTACATACAAGTCTTTCAACGCTGCATTATGACCGGTCCACCAGCTGGGTTGGGCGGGGATGCTGGCAGCGGTTACTGAGGCTGCCAGAACTAACAGAACAAACAACGAGACTGTCAAAATCCTCTTCATGTGTCGCTTCCCCTCCTTAAAATGGGTCAATTAGCTTGACCGATTAATAGCTTTCTATGTGATAATACCCCGTCCTTCTTTATACAAAGAAATGAATATTCTGACGCTGAACAGCACAAGAAAATGGTATATGCATATGCTGGATTTACAGAGATAAACTGTAATAGCTTAGCTCCAGCTAGATGGCCTAAAATGAAATATAGCCGAAACATAGAAAGCTTTGTATAGATAATTGTACATTTGTTCAAAAGATATAGAATGAGACCATGGACTACGCACAAGGCGTTCACTTTGGCAAGAGAAGCGAATAGGCTCCCAAGCTTGTCTCAAAGAGGTGATGATATTGTGAAGAGAGCGATCTTCATTTTTGTTGCCGTATTATTGGCAATAGCCTCATTTCCATTGAATGCGGCTGCTTCAGATTACGAAATCACCCATATCGGGCAGAATAGCCACGACATGTTTGCGGCTTCGCAGGATGGCGGCTTCGCGGTGTCGCATAAGAGGAAGCTGATGATATTCGATTCGTCCGCGGAAAAGGTTATTGAAACCGTCTTGCCATCCAATATAAAGGCCATGGCCTTTGGACAAGAAGGATCTCTATTCATAGCATATGGGACTATACTGGCAAAGTTCGACGCCGACGGTAGGGAGGCGTGGGAATCTGAAGCCAATGAGGAGATTGTGGCTATTACTATACTGCCTGATGGGAGCCCCGCTGTAGGGCATTCTTACGGAATCCAGGCATTCAACGATGAGGGAAGCTCCCTTTGGGAATACTATCCTCATGAGGAATGTGATTTCTGAGGACTTATGCTACCGGGGCCGGTTCGGCTCCTCGAAATACTCTGGGATGGAAGGCTTCTTCTTACGGGCGAAGTTTATGAATTCGGAAGCGACAATCTTACCGTAGGAACAAAATATTCCAAGGTGATCAGAACCGAAGACGGAAAGAACGACCTGCAGTTTCTCCAGCTATATCCGGCCGATATTCTCATTATGAAAGAGGTTCCGGGTTACGGCGCGTTGTTCGTAGTCGAAGGAACAGGGTTAGCCATGTGGAACACCCTTGATACGGCGGGCTTGAGCTGGACGTTAAAGACGGAGAATCCTAAATTTCTGGCTGTAGGCGCGGACGGACACGTGCTTGTCGTCGGAAAGGATTCCAAGAGCCTGAAGCTGCTTCGCCCATTCGATGGATATGTATTGGCTTCGGCAGTGCTGGAAGATGGTGTTATTGGAGAACCGCTATCTTATGAAGGCAGCTACTTCATTCCTCAAAAAGACAGAATAGTTGTTCTGGATAACAATCTTCTCACAACCGATATTCTAAAAGTAGAGGGGTTGAGAGGCCCAGCCGTGATTTACCCTATTGCTGATGGCTTTTTCATTGCAGATGGCCGGAGCATATGGAAAATTACACGTACCGGGAGCCGGGATGAGTGAACTTTCTGTTCCTAAGAACGATAAGACCGGCCTTAGTTGTGCTATGCATTGCAAGGGCATCTGCAAATTCTGAATCTCAATAGCTTCGAAGCTTTCTGTGAAGGGTGTGTGCCTTCCGCGCCACTGAAGGCCTTTCATTCGCCTCTGCCTTTTCGAAGAAATCTATGATGCTTGCCTTGTCAGTTGCGAAATCGAAATACTTGGCGAAGCATTCCAAAGCGTGCCCTATCATGATATTCCTGCATTCGGGGGAGGGCTTCCCCTGATGGATGAATGTCCTGGATGGTATAGAAAGCAGCTTTTTGGTTATGCATGGCTCCAATCCGGGCCAGGCTTTCGCTATCTTCCATGCGTTACCTGATGCGTTGCCCGCAATAAGAAGGGAATCGGATTCCATGAGCGCCATATAGCCCTTGAATGACTCAAGCGCCGCCCCTGCCGAAGCCTTTGGAATGAGATTCGATAGGCTAATTATCGCCCCGCAGCGGATGAACGTATTTTCGCAATTAGCCAAGCCCAGTATGAGATCCATGTGAGGAAGCAGAGGATCGGGCTTTCTCTCGCTTATCGCCCGTATAGCTTTCTCATGCAAGTATTTCAGGTTTCCTTTGTCTTTAGGGATTGCCTCCAAAAGGCCTTTTATCTGAGAAGGGTCGGACAACAGCCTGTTTACAAGGCCGTCAAAGTCTTCGAGTCTGCTTTTGTCGGCAAAATTCTCCTCCGGCTTAGTCTTTGAACTCAAGATAACACCTCCAAGAGAATCCCGATTCGCTTGTTGAAAAGGGCTGCCGATGGATATTGAGGCCCCATCAAGCACAATGTCAGTGAAGGGGATCTTCCACGCCATATCTTTCAATCAGTTCGTGTATGAATCCGTGGATGTCGGGGTACTCCTCTTCCAACAACTTAAGATCCTCAAGTATGATCTCGGCCTCATCTGTATCCCCTGATTTCACCGCATGGACATAGGCAAGCACTTCGACTTTTATCAGGTTGGAGAGATCGCTTATTCCCTCAAGGGTGGTCACATCCGCACCCGTTGACAGAAGGGGCTCATTCAGCCTCGCAATGTCGATGTACTCTCCCGCCATGTCCAAGTCACCCGTCCTTAGCCCCTCATCCGCGACTGTAAGGCTGGCTGAGACATCGTCTGCGGCGAAGGCGGATGCCTGCTTGAAATCCTCCAACCACGAGCCGTCATCTACCATTGCCTTAATTAGGGAGCCCCTGATCGCAAGCGCCTCCGGGCTATAAGGAGAGAGGTCTACTGCAATTTCCGCATACCTGAGGGCCGCATCAAGGCTGTGCCCCTCGACTCCATCATTGGCCAGCGCCATCTCCGCCCTTGCCCAGGCCATATAGAGGTCCTTGTCGTACGAATTCAGGTCCAGGGCCTTGTCTATCGCGACTACCGCCTCTTCATATTCCCCGTGGTCCATATAGTGCTCGGCCTCCTGCTTTGCGGTAAGCGCCGCCATGGAGAAGGAGCAGAGGACGATCGAGCCGGCTATCACCGCAAGCAGGGCTGCGGTAGGGATAAGCCTCATCCGGCCCTTCCTTCCCTTTACGTCTGCTGCAGTGTGCCTTTCCGCCGAGGCCATTCCCGAGAACATGAAAAACAGCATTGCTAACACCGGCGCCTCGTATCCTCCCCCGATGAAAAGGGAGATCAGGGCAGCGACGAATGGCACTGCCAGAGCCAAGGCATCCTTGTCATTGCGCTTCACCCTTCTTGCAAGGCTCACTGCAACTGATGCCGCCAGAGCCAGAAACGATGAGAAGCCAAGAAAACCGAGCTCTGCGAACAGCTGCAAGGCGAAGCTTTGCGCATTTGGCCCGGGCCTGAAGTCGGCAGGTACATAGGCAAGAGGCAGCGCTTCCTTGAAAGTCCCCAGTCCGAAGCCCCCAACGAAACGCTGTGCCCCGAGCTTTAATGCGATTACCCAATGATAAGCCCTGTATTCGAGCTCCTTAACGAAACCTTCAACCGTGCCCTCAAGCGCAGGAAGGAAGGGCACCGTCCTTGCTTCGCTCGATCCATATGAGCTGAGCAGCCATGAAAACAACAGCCCGATGAGCATTACGCCCAATACAAGAGCCGCAGATCTGAGCCACTCTTTCCGACCGCGGACAAGCACTATTGCGACAAGTATTAGGGTTCCCAGAAGCAGCGTCATGGCCGAAGAGGACAGCAGCAGCGCTGCCGACGACAAAAGGGCGGTGGCCGCTGATACGACAAGAACTGCAATATGAGTTGCGCCCGCAGCCTCTTCGCTCAATACAGCCCCATCCAGCCAAACGCTCATCAGCATGCCGAGCGACATCGAAAGCAGGACCAGGGCGAATGCCACAAAAGGCTCGGGTGATGCAAACGGGAATGTCGGCCCTGCCGTCCCGGAGCCGGCTAGAAAGGCGTATTCATACAGCGAATAGGCCATCATGGCGCCTGCAACCAGGAGGAATATGAAGTATGCTGCCCTTCTTTGCTTATCCACCATGCGGGATAGGATCCAGAACGAGAGGAAGTAAAGGAAGTACTTAGGCAGCTCCGCCATGCTCCTTCCGATATCGATGCTCCAGAAGGTGCTCGCCGCGGCAAGTATGACGAGCATGAAAGCAGGGACCGAGAAGTAAGGCATTGCATAGGTGCGCCCTTTTCTGTCGTAGCGATGCCCTGTTTCGGCCACCAAAGCCAGCACGGAAACGGCTATGCATATGGGAAGGAACATCTCCCTTGCAGCGCCTCCCTGGAAAAGCAGAAGCAGCACTGCTGCAAAGGCCACGCCGGCCATAACGAGAATCCGATCGAGCCTTACTATGCCCTCGTAATCCATCTTGCTCACCCCGCAAAGCCATATTTACTTCATTATCGCAGCAGCAGTGTAAACAGGCGATAGCAAAGTGCATTAAGCACCTTGTCTCATCCGCATGACCTCCGGCTTCACAAACCCAGTCGTTGCAGGGTATTGGGCAGCAAACGTGCACTTATCTGACGAATGGCTTGTAAAGACCGCTGTTGCAGGTATAATAATAGGAAATCAACGTAATCTCCCTCCTATTTGATTAAGCGATAAAAGTAAGACCGCGCCCAAAGAAGACTGAGAAAAGGTGGATGCTTAATGAAAAAGATGATGCTAATGGCGCTGTTGATTTCCCTGCTTCTCGTTTCGTCGGCGCATGCTGCCCCTTCAGGCCTGATAGGCGCATGGGTCCTTGCGCCGGAATACATTAACGGCATTGCGCTTTCTGCACTGTACGGCAAGGATGGAGCGATAAACGGCCCCCAGCAGTTCATTGACGGCCCTTACGGCAAGGCGATGGTCTTCGACGGCACCAGCAACCGCATCGAACTTTACAAAGGGGCACCATCAGGTACGGCATTGCCGGCTAAGGAGCTCACTATCGCAGGTCTGGGCGAAGATCGAAACCCGTCGCTTCCTGGACCGGCATTCTGAACTACGTGCAGGACAACGGCTCCTATGAAAGGGGCTTCTTCCTTGGCGTGGTGGACGGGCGCATCGGAGGCTACATCGCAACCGTAAGAGACGGCGGCTCTCCCAGATATGACTGGATATCCTGGGACAACTATTTCGAGCTCGGCAGATGGTACTACATAGCCTTCACCTACGATGGTGCCAACATGAAGCTCTATATCGACGGTACCCTTGTCAGGGAATCTACCCAAGCCTACGGGGACATCGCCTATCCCGAGCAGTCGACATTCGCAATAGGAGCCTTCATGGACGACAACGAGCTGGAGCACATAAAAGGCGCCATCAGCGAAGTCAGGCTCTACGGCCGCGCACTCAGCGCAGAGGAGATCAAATCCTCCGTACCGGGCCAGATCGAAGCATCGCCTGCCGCAGGCGCTCAAGGAACCGCCGGCGTCATAGTAGTGCTGAAAGACGGCACAACCCTCTCAGGGATACTCGTTAAGGTGGAGGGCGACGAGATCATCCTTTCCCAGGCCGCGGGCCAGGCCAGGATAAAATTCGATATCATACTGGCAGTGCTCCCATTGGGCAAATAAGCTGCCGATATAGTCGTAATCAGCACAAGGCGCTGGTATTGCCGAAGCCGCAGAAGGCTTGAAGATTTCGTCGTTTTAGCTTACAATCCTCATGTAGTCGTTTCAAATAAGCGGGCACGGCGAGGCCCGGTTTGGGAAAGGACGCGTAGGGTTTATGAATTGGCACTGTAGGCTGAGAAGGATAGCGTTTTCGGGTAAGCTTGCCTTGTCGCATGCCCACAGCTCTGAATAGATGATCGAGGATGCGCCGCAGGCCCTTTTGAAGGGTTCGTGCGGCGCAAAGTTTTTAGGGGCTTAAGCCCGCCCCAAAAAAGAATATGACGAAAGTGCGCCTAGGGTTCCGCCGCGAAGCAGAAGCGAAGCGGGCCTGGACCGAGCGGCGCAGGCCCCCCTCTTTTTAGAGGGCAAGGCTACACCTAAGGGATAAAAGCCCCGGCGGGCAGGTTTCGTAACCTTGTTCGCGGGGCTTTATGCTTTTTTAAGGAGGAGTTTCCATGTCAATCAACGGAATCGAAGTAGGAATAGTAATGGGAAGCAAATCGGACCTGGAAGTCATGAAGGCGACGTCGGGATTGCTAACCAAGTTCGGAATAGAATCCGAGCTCAGAGTGATATCCGCCCACCGCACCCCGGACATCGCGGCAGAATACGCGAAGAGCGCCGCAGGCCGTGGGATTAAGGTAATCATCGCGGGAGCCGGAGCGGCGGCCCATCTTGCAGGCGCAATGGCCGCGAACACCATGCTTCCTGTGATAGGCGTACCCCTTTCATCGGGGGCGCTAAACGGTGTAGACGCGCTATATGCCACAGTGCAGATGCCGTCCGGCGTGCCGGTGGCGACAGTGGCCATCGGAGGCGCTGCAAATGCCGCCATACTCGCAGCCCAGATACTGGCATTATCCGACAAGACATTGGAAATAATCCTTCGTGATTACAAGGAGAACATCAAGGCCAGGGCGATCGAGGCCGATGAGGAAGTAAGGGTCAAGGGAAAATAAGAGAACTTTGAATAAGCGAATTCACCTTTGTAATAACAATGATATGGAGGTTTTTGATATGGAAGGGAAGCTGTTGTACGAAGGCAAGGCCAAAAGGGTGTACGCAACCGAGAATCCGGACGAAGTCCTCATAAGCTACAAGGATAGCGCAACCGCCTTCGACGGGCTTAAGAAGGGCACGATAAGCGGCAAGGGCAGGGTAAACAACCTCATGTCCGCCGCCATGTTCGGCTATTTGGAGCATCATGGCATTCCGACTCACTTCGTAAAGCTGTTATCGGACACCGAGATGCTGGTAAAGCACGTAAAGATCGTCCCTCTAGAAGTAGTCGTAAGGAATGTGGTGGCCGGTAGCCTTTCCAAGAGGCTCGGCATCCCCGAGGGCGTCGACATCAAGGAGCCGATCCGCGAGATCTACTACAAGGACGACGAGCTGCACGACCCCCTCGTAAACGACGACCACGTAAAGCTCCTAGGGATAGCCGACCAGGCGACCGTCGACAAGGTGCGCGATATGGCGACTAGAGTCAATAACCTGCTTCGCCCCTTCATGGCGGACAGAGGCCTCATACTCGTGGACTTCAAGCTGGAGTTCGGGCTCTACAAAGGCCAGATCATCCTCGCTGACGAGATTTCCCCCGACACCTGCCGCTTCTGGGACTCCCAGACCCGCGAGAAGCTGGACAAGGACCGCTTCCGCCGCGATTTGGGCGGCGTCGAGGAAGCCTATGTCGAGGTTCTAAGAAGGATATCCGGAGGTGCGGTAGAGTGAAGAGCTATCTTGCGAAAGTAATTGTGACGCTTAAGCCCTCCATACTGGACCCGCAGGGCGTCGCGGTGAGGACGGGCCTTCACAGCATGGGCTACTCGGCAGTGGATGACGTGCGCCTTGGAAAGTTCATCGAAGTCAGGCTCAAGGCTGCGGATGAGGCTTCGGCAAAGCTTGCCTTGGACGAGATAACCAGGAAGCTTCTGGCCAACCTGGTCATGGAAAGATATGAGTTCACCCTGGCCGAGGAGATGGCGAAATGAAGATAGGCATAGTGGTCTTCCCCGGCTCCAACTGCGACCGCGACGTCGAGAGGGCGGCTGAGGTAACAGGCGCGGATTCGGGCTTCATATGGCATAAAGAGAAAAGCGTAGAAGGGTACGATGCGATAGTGCTGCCCGGCGGATTCGCCCACGGCGATTACCTCCGCTGCGGGGCCATCGCCCGCTTCTCCCCGATAATGGATGCCGTGATCGATTTCGCAAACGACGGCGGTCCGGTGCTTGGCATATGCAACGGCTTCCAGGTGCTTCTTGAATTGGGCCTTCTTCCGGGCGTTACGCTTAGAAACCGCAGCCTGAAGTTCATATGCAGGCCCCAGAAGCTGAGGGTCGAAAACGTTAAAACCCCCTTTACAAGCCTTTATTCCACAGGGCGAGGTAGTCGACTTCCCCATAGCTCATGCAGAGGGCAACTACTACGCCGATGCCGATATGATAAAGAACGCTCGAGGACAACGGAAGGGTGGTCTTCCGCTACGCCGAGGCCGACGGAGAGCTTTCTGCCTGCTCAAACCCCAATGGCAGCATCAACAACATAGCCGGCATATCGAACAAAGAGGGCAACGTGGTAGGGCTTATGCCTCACCCTGAGCGCGTCATGGAAAGCGTTTTGGGCGGCACCGACGGCATAAGGGTCTTCAAATCCCTCATCGAATGGTGCGGGAAGGGAGGCTACCTCAAATGAGCGAGCAGATAAAAGATTTCGTGGATAAGCAGAGCCCGGCAGTCTCAGGCGTAAGGACAGTGGAGCCCAAGGACTGGCGCGCGATGGGGCTTACCGATGAAGAATACGAGCTGGTCTGCACCAAGATCGGAAAGCATCCCAACTTCCTGGAAGTGGCGATGTTCTCCGTCATGTGGAGCGAGCACTGCTCCTATAAGAATTCGAGGAAGGTGCTGAAGCTACTGCCTACCAAGGGCGACTGCGTGCTGCAGGGCCCGGGCGAGAACGCAGGCATAGTCGATGTCGGCGATGGCCTGGCCGTCGCGTTCAAGATCGAAAGCCACAACCACCCCAGCGCGGTTGAGCCCTATCAGGGGGCCGCGACAGGGGCCGGCGGCATCATACGCGACATATTCACCATGGGAGCGCGCCCGATAGCCATGCTCGACCCGCTGTTCTTCGGGCCTGCGGACGACGCCAGGAACCGCCACATAATCGACGGCGTGGTAGCCGGCATAGCGGGCTACGGCAACGCGGTCGGCATTCCCACAGTCGGCGGCATGAGCTGGTTCGGAAGCTGCTATTCGGTAAATCCTCTTAATAAATGTCATGTGCGTAGGATATCTGAAGCATGAGGACATCAGGCGCGGCAAAGCGACAGGCGCCGGCAACAAAGTCATGCTTATAGGCTCCACCACCGGGCGCGACGGCATACACGGGGCGACATTCGCATCGGCGGACCTGACAGAGGAGGCCCAGGAGAGGAAATCGGCAGTACAAGTCGGCGACCCGTTCCGCGAGAAGCTTCTGCTTGAAGCCTGCCTGGAGCTGGTTGAAAAGGAACTTGTGCTCGGAATTCAGGATCTTGGCGCGGCAGGGCTTACCTGCGCGACATCTGAGATGGCAAGCCGCGGTGGATCAGGAATGAAAGTAGAGCTGGACCTTGTTCCCAAGCGCGAGACCGGCATGAGCCCTTACGAGATAATGCTTTCGGAATCGCAGGAGAGGATGCTCATGGTGCCCGTCCCCGGCAAGGAGGGGGAGGTCGCCGACATCCTGAGGAAGTGGGACCTGGACGCGGCAGTCATAGGAGAGGTCACCGACGGCGGGATGCTGACGCTGACCATGCACGGCGAAGTCGTAGCCGATATCCCCGCAGCGCAGCTTGCTGAGGACGCGCCTGCCTACGACAGGGAATACGTGAAGCCGGGCTACATCAATGAGCTAGGCGCATTCGACCCGGGCAGCCTGCCGGCGCCCGACGATGAGAAGCTCTCCTCGATGATCATCGACTTTATGGCATCGCCCGCCCTTTGCTCCAAGCGCTGGATATACTCGCAGTACGACCACCAGGTCGGCTGCGGCACCGCGATAAAACCGGGCGGAGACGCCGCCGTTGTGCGCATCCCCGGAACAAACAAGGGCATTGCACTCACTACCGACGTCAACCCCCGCTACTGCTACCTGTTCCCCAGGGAGGGTGCCAAGCTTGCGGTGGCCGAGGCAGCAAGGAAGATCGCCCTGACAGGCGCGACGCCACTTGCCGTAACAAACTGCCAGAACCACGGCAACCCCATGAAACCCGAAGTATACTGGAGCTTCAGGGAATCCGTGCTGGGCCTTGCCGAAGGGTGCGAGGTTTTCGGAACGCCGGTAACAGGCGGCAATGTCAGCTTCTACAACGAGGACGGCGAGACTGCGATCTACCCGACTCCCACTATCGGCATGGTAGGTTCCTTGGACGACGTGAACAAGGCGGTGCCTGCGGGCTTCAGGGAGGCCGGCAACTCCATCGTCCTGTTGGGTGAAACAAAAGACGAGCTGGGCGGGTCTGAATACCTGGCCCATTTCCACGGCATAGAGGCCGGCAGGCCTCCAAGGTTCAACGCGGACAACGAGAAGAGGCTTATCAAGTTCCTGATAGAGGCAGCGGGCCAGGGCCTGATGACATCTGCTCACGACTGCGCGGAAGGCGGGTTGGGCGCGGCCCTTTCTGAAGCATGCCTTGCAAAAGGGATAGGTGCCGATATCGATCTTACTGATGCGAACCCCGACTGCCTGCCGCTTTACAAGCTGCTCTTCTCCGAGAGCGCATCAAGGGCCCTCATAGAGGTGAAGCCCGGCAATGCGGCAACGATACAGAGCATCGCCAGGAGAAACGGCGTGCCGGCGTACTTCGTCGGCAAGACCGGAGGGGAAACCCTTTCGATAAAACTGGACGGCAAGGCCGTGAACGTGGACCTTTGCAAGATGAACAGGGCTTATGAGGAGGCGCTTCCCTGCGCCATCTCCGGAAGGTGAGGTAACTATATTGGATCTAAAGCATGTATGCCTTATAGAGGACGATGCGGTGCGCGATGAGTGCGGCGTCTTCGGGGCGGCCCTTCAGGGGCCGGCCGCGGAGAACATATTCATGGGGCTGGTAGCCCTGCAGCACAGGGGCCAGGAGAGCGCGGGCATCGCCACTTTCGAGGGCAATGAGATAAAAGTGATCAAGGACATGGGCCTGGTAACCGAGGTCTTCTCGAAGCACTCGGTCACATCCCTCAAGGGCCATTCGGGCATAGGGCATGTCAGATACTCCACGACTGGCAGCTCCGACATAATGAACGCCCAGCCCATGACCTTCAGGTATATTGACGGGATGATGGCGCTCGCCCATAACGGCAACATCACCAACGCCGCGACGCTAAGGCGGAGGCTGGGCAAGACCGGCGCGGTCTTCCAGACTACGTCCGACTCCGAGATAATCGGCTGCACTATCGCCAGGCACTATGACATGGGCATGCTTGGCGCAATCAGGAAGGCCATGGAGACTCTGGACGGCGCCTACTCATTCGCGGTGCTGCAGGGCGACACAGTCTACGCCGCAAGGGATCCGCACGGCTTCAGGCCGCTTATGGTGGGCGAGGCGGGAGACGGCTCAGGCTACTTCGTGGCCTCCGAATCCTGCGCGCTTGATACGGTCGGCGCTGTGAGGATAAGAGACGTCGAGCCCGGCGAGATCATATACATGAACAAGGACGGGCTCCACTCCGCCGGCAAGATCAACGGCGTGAAGCACTCATCCTGCATATTCGAGCACGTATACCTCGCAAGGCCAGACTCGTGCATCGACGACATCGGGGTGGCCGAGGCCAGGTTCGAGCTCGGAAAGCAGTTGGCGCGCGAAAGCCGCGGCATCGAGGCCGACATCGTAGTGCCCGTTCCGGAATTGGGCATAGGAGCGGCCCAGGGCTACGCCCAGGAGAGCGGCCTGCCATACGTGATGGGCATGATAAAGAACCGCTACATGGGAAGGACTTTCATACAGCCGTCCCAGAACGTCAGGGACCTTGGCGTAAGGCTCAAGCTAAACGCGGTCGCCTCCCTCGTTAGAGGAAAGCGTGTCGTGCTAGTGGATGACTCAATTGTTCGCGGCACGACAAGCCGCAAGCTGGTTGACCTCATGAAGAGGGCCGGCGCCACCGAGGTACATGTCGTCGTATCGTCGCCTCCAGTGAAGTTCGGCTGCCATTACGGCATAGATACAACGGGGCGCGGCGAGCTGGTGGCCAATGTGAAGAGCGTAGATGAGATCAGGGAGATGATAGGCTCGGAATTGCTGTACTACCTCTCCTTGGAGGGCATGGTCCTGGCGATTGAGAGGGCAAGGCGCTCGTCCGGCTCAGGAAGTAGGGGCTTTTGCAAGGCCTGCTTCGACGGCAAATATCCGACGGCGGTCGACGCCGAAAGCGACAAGCAGGTATTCGAGACCATAAAGAAGGGCGAAGAGAGCGCGACCTACCGCAAGGCGGGCGTGGATATAGATGCCGGTAACAAGGCGGTAGAGCTCATCAAGCCCCATGTGGAGAAGACAAGGACCAAGGGCGTGATGGGCGGCATAGGCGGCTTCGGCGGCCTGTTCGACTTGAGCTCCCTCGGCCTCAAAAAGCCGGTACTGGTCTCCGGGACCGACGGCGTCGGCACCAAGCTTAGAATCGCGATGGGCATGGACAGGAACGATACCATCGGTATTGACTGCGTGGCCATGTGCGTTAATGACTGCCTGGTATCTGGTGCAAAGCCGATATTCTTCCTGGATTACATAGCGCTCGGCAAGCTTGAGCCGGAGCTCGTGGCGGATATAGTCAAAGGCGTCGCGGACGGCTGCGTACAGGCGGACTGCGCCCTAGTCGGCGGCGAGACGGCGGAAATGCCGGGCTTCTACCCTTACGGGGAGTACGACGTTGCGGGCTTTGCGGTCGGCGCCGTTGAAAAAGACGAGATAATTGACGGCTCCAAGATAAAACCGGGAGATGCAGTAATCGGGCTTGCCTCCAACGGCCTTCATTCCAACGGGTTCTCCCTGGCAAGGCGCGTGCTTCTTGCAGACAACAGCTTGTACTTCCACGAGCATTTCGAGGAGCTGGGCTGCACTGTGGGCGAGGAGCTTCTGAAACCCACGAGGATATATGTTAGGCCGGTGCTGGCCCTGATGAAGGAAGTCGAAGTCCTCGGCATGGCCCATATAACAGGCGGAGGCCTGGTGGAAAACCCAGTAAGGTGCCTGCCGGAAGGTTGCGGCATGGAGCTTGATCTGGGAAGCTGGAAGGTGCCCCCGGTGTTCGACATGATAGCAAGGCTGGGCAAGGTGGAGACGTCCGAGATGCTAAGGGTGTTCAACATGGGGCTAGGCTTCGTGGCCGTAGTAAGGCAGCAGGATGCGGCAAGGGCTGTAGAGCTTCTCAACAACGCCGGCGAAAAGGCGGCGGTAGTGGGCAGGATAACGTCCGGCAGGGCAGAGGTGAAGTTCAACCTGTCCAAGAAGGCGAAGAACCAGAAGTAAGCGAGGCTTTTAAGAAGCAGCGAGCAAATAGATGCGAAAGGCGGTGAGGGCCACGAAAGGAAAAGCGATGAGGCTTGTGATAATGGCATCCGGCAGGGGCTCAAATTTCACCGCTATCGACGATGCCATAAAGGCAGGAAAGCTGAATGCCGAAATCATAGCCGTCGTGTCCGACAAGACGGATGCCGCGGTCCTTGGCAAAGCCCTGAAAGCAGGCGTCCCGAATGTGGTCGTGCTGGCAAGGAAGGGATTTGCCACAAGGCGTGATTACGACATGGCGCTGGCTGATCTGGTAGAAGGCTTCAACCCCGATTACATAGCCCTTGCGGGCTTCATGAGGGTGCTGGGCAAGGAGTTCGTTGGAAGGTTTAAAGGCAGGATAGTGAACATCCACCCGGCGCTTCTGCCCAGCTTCCCCGGACTTGATGCGCAAAAACAGGCCCTGGACTTCGGGGCCAAGGTTACCGGATGCACAGTGCATTTCGTGGACGAAGGCATGGACACGGGGCCGATAATTTTGCAAAGGGCCGTCTCTGTGCTTGAGGGCGACGACGAGGAGAAATTATCTCAGAGGATACTTGAGCAGGAGCACATCCTCTACGTTGAGGCCTTAGGGCTTCTTGCGGACGAAAAGGTGCGATTGGATGGCAGGACTGTCAGGATCTCGGATGGAGGCGATGCCCGGTGAGGGCGTTCCTTCTGCACTTAATGATGAACTACAAGGCCTGGAAGACTTTCTTCTTCGCGAAGATCGAGCAGGTCGTTCGCGCAAGGAAATCCAAGGGGCCGAAGAAATAGGCTGCAGTAGCGGTATAACTTGTTTTGATTACGGGCTTTTGGCCTTTTGGGAGGAAAATTGATGGGAAAACTTGCTTTGATCAGCTTAACGGACAAGACGGGGGCTGCGCAGTTCGCAAAAGGCCTTGTAGATCTGGGCTTCGACATTGTCTCTACAGGCGGCACCGCCAATGTCCTAAGGAACGCTGGAGTTACCGTAATGGACATATCGGAGCTTACCAACTTCCCGGAGTGCCTGGACGGCAGGGTGAAGACGCTGCATCCGATGGTACATGCAGGAATCCTCGCAAGGCCAATTGACGAGCATCTCAAGCAGGTTGCGAAACTGGGCGCCAAGCTCATTGACATAGTTTGCGTAAATCTCTATCCCTTCCAGGCGACCGTGGATAAGGGGGCGGACTTCGAGACCATAGTAGAGAACATCGACATCGGCGGCCCCTCGATGCTCAGATCAGCCGCCAAGAACTTCGAGCGTGTCACCGTCGTGACTGACCCAAAGGACTACGACAGGGTGCTCAAGGAGCTTAGGACCGGCAAGGTGAGCAAGGTTTTGAAACTGGAGCTTGCCTCCAAGGCTTTCTCCCATACAGCAGCTTACGACGCTGCGATTTCACAGCACCTGAACGCAAAGGCCGGACGTGGCTTGCTAGACCTTGCGGGCGCGAGCCTTGCAATTGGACTGGCGCCTGCCCTGGAGCTTAGATACGGCGAGAACCCCCACCAGAGCGCGGGGCTCTATAAGCAGTCGGGGCTTCTTCCTACAGGCATGCTGGCGATGAAGAAGCTGTCCGGCAAGGAGCTCAGCTACAACAACCTGGGCGACATGGAGACTGCGATTGCGGTCCTCAGGGAGTTCGGCCCCGACAGGCCGTGCGTCTGCATCGTCAAGCACGCGACCCCCTGCGGAGTGGCAGTCGCGGAGAATATTGACGAGGCATTTAGGTTGGCCTATGAGGCTGACCCGGTATCTGCCTTCGGTGGCATTGTTGCATCGAACAGGCAGCTGGGAAGCTCCGTCATCGCCAAGATGGCCGAGATATTCCTAGAGGTGGTCGTGGCTCCGAGCTTCTCCGGCGAAGCTTCCTTGATGTTCTCGAAGAAGCCGGCTGTAAGGTTCGTCGAGCTGTCCCTGGATGAGATGATGAGGGGCAAGGAAGTCGACATAAAGACCGTTCCTGGGGGCTTCCTGATGCAGGGCACCGATGCGAAGAAAGTCGTCATGGAGGATCTTAAGTGCGTCACCAAGATCTGCCCCACGGACGAGGAAGTGATGCAGCTTCTGTTCGCATGGAAAGTGGTCAAGCACGTCAAATCCAACGCCATATTGCTCTGGAAGGGCGAGGCTACTGTGGGCGTGGGAGGCGGGCAGACTAACAGGGTAGGAGCCGCCAAGATCGCAATCGAGATGGCGGGCGACAAGGCCAAGGGGTCCGTCATGGCATCCGATGCCTACTTCCCGTTCAAGGACACTGTGGAGGCGGCGGCGAAGGCTGGCGTAAAGGCGATAATACAGCCGGGCGGCAGCATCAGGGACAAAGAGAGCATCGAGGAGTGCGACAAGCACGGCATAGCGATGGTATACACCGGAGTGAGGCATTTCAAGCACTAGGAATTTTGGCAGGAGCAGGGCTCAGCTAATTTGATGATATCGATGGAGGTATCTATGGCTGCTAATGCTGAAAGCAGGGCGGAGAAGCTCAATATACTAGTCGTCGGCTCCGGAGGCAGGGAGCATGCGCTCGTATGGAAGATAGCGGAAAGCAGGCTTGTGGACAAGATATTCGCAGCCCCCGGCAATCCCGGTATATCCGAGCTTGCAGAATGCTTCAAGGTTAAGGCGGACGATGTTGAAGGGCTTGTAAAATTGGCCGAGCAAATTGACGCCGACCTTGTCGTAGTGGGGCCTGAAGTGCCGCTTTCGCTGGGCCTTGCGGACAGGCTTGAAGCATGCGGCAGGAAGGTCTTCGGGCCGGTACGCGAGTGCGCAAGGCTTGAATCCTCAAAGGCTTTCTCCAAGCAGATCATGCAGGAGGCCGGCGTACCTACTGCCTGGGCCAAGATATTCGACGATGCAAAAAGCGCCCAGGAGGCCCTTTTGAAGATGGAAGGGCCCATAGTCGTGAAGCTGGACGGGCTGGCTGCGGGCAAAGGCGTAGTCGTGGCAGATACGACCGCCGAGGCATCTGTGGCTTTGAGCAGGTTCTCAGGAGCATCATCTGCCGGCAGGGTCCTGCTTGAAGAGAGGTTGGAGGGCGTCGAGACGTCGCTGCTTTGCATCTGCGACGGGGTACGGGCGCTGCCTCTTATGCCGGCAAAGGACTACAAGAGGGCGCTGGAGGGGGACAGGGGGCCCAACACCGGGGGCATGGGGGCCGTCTCGCCGTCGCCTTTTGTGGCCATGCAGGAGGCTTACGATCTGGCAAAGCTTACCGTAGAGCCAATACTGAAAATCATGGCGGACAGGGGCACGCCCTACAAAGGGGTGCTTTATGCAGGGCTTATGCTTACCAAGGAAGGCCCGAAGGTGCTGGAATACAACTGCCGTTTCGGCGACCCGGAAACGCAGGCCGTCCTTCCTCTCATGGAGGATGACCTCGTCGAGGTGATGCTTGAAGCCTGCGATGGCAAGCTTACCAGGAAGAGCCTCTCTTTCTTGGACAAGACATGCGTCTGCCTTGTCTTGGCGAGCAAGGGATACCCTGAGATGTACGACAAGGATTTCGAGATTGAATTCACGGATGTGCCGGAGGAAGGCGTAGTAATATTCCACGCCGGGACCGCAAGCGATGCGGAGGGCAGGCTCGTTACGGACGGAGGAAGGGTGCTGGCTATAAGCGCGCTTGGGGACAGCCTGGCTGAGGCGACCGCCAAGGTTTACAGGGGCGCTGACACAGTGGATTGCCCCAACCTCTCATACAGGAAGGACATCGGAACGGGAAGGCCCTAGTATTCGACGGGATAGTCCAAGCTTATTAACTAGTAATGCTTATGGATTAAAGAAACGGGCGCCCATCAATGGCGCCCGTCATTATTATCTGAGGCAAATGTACGTCAACTCTGTGCGCTCTCAGGGATCGAGCCTGAAGACTATCTCATCATCCGCTTCCCTGTCGTCCTTCACGAAACCCAAACTGGCATATAATCTTCCTGGCCCATTCGTTTGCAGGGTCGAAGCTGATGAATATTGGCACTTTGCCGAACTTATCAAGGAGCATTTCTATAAGCTTGATTGTGGCCTCCTTACCGCGGCCTTTAGATTGATAATCTGCGGCTATCATCAGCCTAAGTATCCAGATTTCGCCTCTTAGGGCTTATCGAATACATGCAAAATCCCACTGGAGTCTCATCGTCATAGATGCCGAGAGGGAAGTTATCTTTAACATAATGCGCCCTGGCGATAGAGTCCCCGTTGCTGGCGACAAATGGGGCCTGCCAGTCTTTGACTTTCAGCTTGGTCAGTACGCGCCAGTTGTCTGCATTGATCTCCCTTAGATTTATCACTATGAAGCCGTCCTTTTGTCCGAATTGAATACTCACGGAAATTATCAATTAACCTGATATCTCATCTCTTGGAAAACGCCATGGTTGAGAAGTCCATCATAGTATAGTCTTCCAAGGACAATTCCCGGGTGAATTCCATTCGTCTGCGGCGAACTCCTTAATTGACTCCCTGGAGAAATCGTGGTTACTTTTAAACCCTTCGTAAATAGCCGGAATGATCAGCTGGTCCTTGGCAAATTCGTTTGCGGCATCCTCTTCAGCTTGATTCTTGTGGTAGCACTCTGCGGCATCATCGAAGTTAATGCTCCATGTTTCTTTCACATGGCTAAGAAGAATGTGCCCGATTTCGTGGAAAAGGCTGAACCAGAAGATATCGGCCCATTTCCCCCTTAAGGACATTTCAATGACATATTTATCAGGTGCCAATTTCATTGCAGCACCCAATACATTTGTACCTTCCAGCTGTGGGACAACAGCAAGGGCCACTCCGCAATCAGCTAATATGGAACCTGCTTTCTCCAACCCCGCCGCATCTGCCTCCGCGCAGATTTGCTTAAGCATGCCTATAAAATTTCTCAAGCTCTTTTCGTTGTACTTGTTTGTGCTTTTAGCTTTTCCGATAAGCTCACCTTGCCGCAGCCACATAGCCAGTGCTCCGATTAAGGTCTTTTTGCACTTTCCAATCCGGAAAGAGGCCGGATATATGTCTTCTACATGGGACAGAGAGGACACCTGCAGGTATTTCCTAAGTTCGATGACCTTCTCGCAGCTATCTCTTGTGGACTTTACCCACCCTCTTCTGCTTGCTTCGGCATAGCAGAACTCTTTGACTAGAAGGGCTTCTTCCTTCATTCGTGCTTCGTCAGCCAAACGGGCGGCGGCCTCCTGGTACTGGGTCTCCAGATTTAGCCAGAAATATGCAGGTATCCCCAGCACATAAAACAGGCTTACGGCAAAATCGCTGCTAATTGACGCCTTGCCTTTAATAACCTGATTTATGTGCTTAGTGCTGTAACCCAGCCTCTTGGCGAGTTCCACCTGAGTCATATTCCTATCCTCAAGCACTTCGAATAGAGTCTCGCCGGGCGGTATTGCCACCGGAGCTCTGTATTCAGAGTCTCTATTCATGATACCCGCCCACCTCCAAGATCCTTATTCTGTTTAATGCGAATACATCGTCATTGGCGTGCCCGCTTTCACTAACAGGCTCAAACAGAATCCGCAACTTCTTGTCAACTCTAATCGACATAATCCCCTTAAGATTCCCTCTCAACATTTCCACATGGCCAATACCCGATTTAAGCGATCCCCGATGTTGTTAAAGGCCCTGATTTGATCAAGCCTCTTCCATATTTCGCGGGCTCGGTCCTCGCCGTACCTCTTGTTCATCGCTTTGGCATCTTCAATCTGCTCTTTCAAGCGCTTGCTAACAAATTCAATATACATCTAAATGCCTCAATCGTCAAAGATTATATACCATTTATGTTAATTACTGATATGGTGTATGTAATTATGAAATTCGCACGATTAGAAGGCTTCTTGGTTAACACGCAAGATAGCTTTCGCATAAAATCCCTGTCTGAAAGTAGATTCCAGTTGCTTACGATCAATTCCTCCAGCCTTTTGGGCGAGATCTTCGGTTTGATATAGATAATTCGTTTGTTGTTCGTTTCAAGCATAGATCCTATGATGGAGGCCTTGTTGCTGAATTCGTTCATAAACCTTGATACTGAGATGGAATCAGCATCCCAAAGATGAAACATGAATAGCCTGAAATCAAGTGCGCATCGGTGGAGGACATGGATAAGCCAATCATGATGGCTGCCTGCGGACTGGATTGCGGCTCATGTGAGATACGCCTTGCGGATAAGACCTGGCTGGAGCTAAGGTGGTTATTGACTGGTTCCGGAAAGAAGGCTGGCTAAAAGAGGATGAGGGTATAAAGAAAGCCATTGAGGGGAGCATGCTGTGCGGTAGTTCTGCTAACGCATATGTTTTACTGCACTATTTAACTGTTGAATTATGCAGATATACTTTATAGCAGCTATATCATTCAAATCGTTCTGCCTAATCATATTCCTTTCTGCATAATTTAATGGTACAATAATGCAGTAAACTAATCCTTGTGCAGAAAGGATGTAATAGATGAGGGAGTTTGAATACAGTAAAATACCAGATGAACTGCTCCATTACGAACTTATGAATTTGGTTTCTGCTATTCATGAGCACAAAGGCAAGCAAGAGCTGTATATCGAAGCCAAGCCTGATGTGCTAAATGCCATGCTTGAGGTTGCTAAAATTCAGAGCACTGGTGCTTCCAATCGTATTGAGGGCATTTACACATCAGATGAACGATTGCAGGCTTTGGTCAGCGAAAAGTCCGAGCCGCGAAATCGCTCAGAACAGGAAATTGCTGGATATCGAGAAGTCCTGGCGCTGATCCACGACAGCTACGATTACATTGTCCCGCGAACGAATACGATTCTTCAGTTGCATCGGGATCTATATCAATTTAACCCTTCCTCCATGGGCGGACGATTCAAAAATGCAGACAATGCTATTGCCGAAACAGATCACAAGGTGTCAGCAAGATCCGATTTGCACCGTTGCCGGCCTTTGAAACACCGGAAGCGGTTGATTGTCTGACAATGGCCTTCATCAATGCAATTCAGTCTGAAAAGTATGACCCGTTATTGTTGATTCCGATGTTCATTCTGGATTTTCTCTGCATTCACCCGTTTACTGACGGAAACGGGCGGATGAGTCGGCTGTTAACCTTACTGCTTTTATATCGGTCAGGATACATCGTTGGAAAATATATCAGCCTTGAAATGCTGATTGAGAAAACTAAGGAAACCTATTACGATGTGCTGCAAGCCAGTTCTCAAGGCTGGCACAGTCTCACGAACACTTACTTCCCTTTCGTGAAGTATTACTTGGAAATCATACTGGGTGCATACAAGGAATTTTCGATGCGTGTCGAATTAATGCTGAATCGTAGTCTGTCCAAGCCAGATCGAATTCGTGCATTGTTTGATACCACGTTGCAAAAACTATCCAAAGAAGTCGATATCAGAGAAATTTCCAGACATCAGCATATCAACAATCGAGTTGGCATTGGCTTCGCTCCTCAAGGAAGGATACATTATTAAGGTTGGAGCAGGAAAAAGCACTTCCTATATAAAGAACACAGACCAAGAGATCAAGAGTCAGTAGTTTAAAACATGATGTGAAGCCAAAAGTCCCGAGATTTCAGAAGTAGGATTGCAAGAAAACCTATTCAGATCGCTATTCAGATGTATGGATGACGAAGGCTTAGGCAACTGCAGCGAATGCGACCAGTTCCCCTGCCTGAAGCTTGCTGAATGGTCCGATCAAATTGACGGTTACAGGAGGGCGTTCGAAAAGCTGAAGGCTATTCATGCAGGAAAATGATATTTACGAAATGAGTCTATTAAGCCGTATCTCAGCAAGTTTGGCAAATAGTTCCGGATCCACAACAGACAGCAATATCTAATGGATTTGTAATGCCCGGAGATTTAAATATACTTTAACAAGATGAAGCATATGTGTGCCAAAAGGAGGCCTGTTACATGGCGCTTAAGGACAATGTGGACCGCGCGAAGACAGATAGGCTCTTCAAGGCAATAATGACGCTTGAAAACGTCGATGAATGTTACGCCTTTTTCGAGGACCTCTGCACCATCTCGGAGGTAAGCGAACTTAGCGACCGGTTCGAGATCGCTCTGAGCCTGGAAAAGGGCAGGACGTACGCTGAAGTAGGTAAGGATACGGGGGCAAGTTCCGCCACCGTAAGCAGGGTCAAAAGGTTCCTCGCATTTGGTGCGGGGGGATATAAGCTGGCCATAGCAAGGCTGAAGGAAAAAGGGGAGATCTAACATACATATACTCGATATTTCTAAAAGGAAGATGCAGTCAATTCAGTCAACGTATCGGGAATGTTAGAAAAGCCCGCCATTGAATTTGCTCTGGGCTCTTAGCACCAACGTGAGCCCTAAGATGAAGAAAAACACGAAACAAATCCAGCCGGAAGCAGCTCCCGTTACGTAATTGATCAATACCGGTCAGTAACACTCCGATACCCATGAGCAGGACGCCTTTGCCCATTGCCGTTGAATACGCCTTTTTGTTCTCCTCTGTGACTCTTTTATAGTGATATGAATGTATCAAATCTATCCTGTTCTTCTTCCAGATTAGCAAGCCACACAAGATGAGTGCTGCGCCTATAGGTGACAGAATAAGCAGTTCGACGAGCATCATAACATTTCACTTCCCGGCTTAATCATTTGGATAAGCCTGCCGCATTTGCCTGTTCGCGCAACTGACCAGTAGCTCTATGCATAAAGCGGATGATTTACTTCGTCTTCATTCTCCTTTTGATAGATACCTGTAGCAACTTGTGTTCCTGCGACTTAAAAAGGCGGATGTATTAAGAAGATCTGTCATGTTTAGATGGAAGAAATCGCTTTCATCAATTCTCAGATCCTCAAATACATGCGCTCCAATTCACTTCTATTCATTAGTGGGGCATTTTGGAGAGCGCATCGCATATTGCCTTCTCGGCAGACGCAATTTTAAAACCGTACCCGGTCCTGTACGAAGTTATCAGCATGCTTCACTCGGTACATCACGATAGTGAAGCTGCCGTATGGTGTATTATTGCTTTGCCTTTTTCTTTCAAAAGTAGCCAATGTAAAGTTATATGCAGCTTCAAATAGGAGTAGTATGCTAATGCAAACTCAAAGGATAGATATGAAGGATCCGAAATGATTGGGGCAAGATAGTAACCAGGAATACTCCTGTCCGTTTCATATAACCCTCTGACAACAGAAAACCATTTCTCCTTCTTTGGCCAGTCGTCGTATGTTTTCCATCGGGTTCACATACGATTTTAATTCGTGCCTTAGCATAGCGTTAGTTTTTATCATATTTTCACCACCTAAACCAATATTAATGGTTTTATTGTAGAAAATCAACGATTTTTAAAATACAATAAATGTAATGATGTACTGCCGAGGAACATAGTCACTTTTTGCTACCACAAATAACCGGGGCTTCTATCCAAGAGCCAGATATTTTCGAGGATGGTCAAGCCGGAAGGGCATCTGGCAACCTGGAGGTTAAAGGCTCAAGCCTCTCATAAACCCAACAAAATTGAAAGCCGCCTGCATGGCGGCCTTTTCTTTTCTGCACCGATATAAATACAGGCATTTCCTTGACTCTTTTCTGAGTTGATAGTATCTTCTTATTCGTGCACTTTAATACTTTACCTAACTAAAGCGATAAAGAGTGGTGTTGTACTTGCAGGATGTAATGGATGGTTTGTCCTTGCTTCTCCCCCCGGAGGCAGGCGCTTTAAGAAGGACCGAGGCGGCGCTTGCTTCAATGCTGGAGAGCCTGGGTTTCGACGAAGTAAGGCTTCCGATAATCGAGCTTGCTGACAATAACGATGAGGCGGGCATGCCTGGCGGGCCTATCAAGTTCGCATTGCCCGGAGGCTTCATCGGCAGGCTCAGCTCCGATATGACCAGGCCGTGCGCGAAGCTTGCCATAAGGGAGCTTGCTTCAAAACCGAGGCCATTAAGGCTCTTCTACACAGGGCCAGTATTCAGAAGGCCCGGCAATAGGGACGGACTTGCCATATCGAGGCAGGATCTTCAGCTCGGCGCCGAGATCTACGGACACGACGGGCTCAAGGCGGGGCTTGAGGCTTTGGGCGCCGCGATTGGCATCTGCCGCTTCGCCAAGGAAGCAGTGCAACTTAGAATAGGCGACATATCCCTTTTAGACCAACTGCTTCTTGAAAGCGGACTGGACGGCCTGCAGATGGACGAGCTAAGGCAGGCCCTGATGGTCCATGACATAAGTTCAGCAATGTCCGCCCTTACCAAATACGGCAAAGGGAACAAGGCTTCATCCATGCTGCGTAAGCTGATTCCCTCGAATTGCGATGAGGCCGCGATCAAGGGCTTGGAGGGCATCGTACGCGAGTATCCGGCAACGAAGCTTGCCGAAGAGGCACTCAGGGCATCACTTCTTCTCGATGGCGCGAGGATGGTATCAAAAGGGGTTGGCATCGCCTTCGAGCTCGGCCTTCTGAGGCCCTTGGATTACTACAACGGCCCAGTCTTCGAAGCCTACGTAAATGGCTACGGAAGGCCGATGCTAGGCGGCGGCCAGTACGACGGGCTTATGAGGTCCCTGGGCTCGGATGAGGGCGGAATAGGCTTCGCGTTGGACATGGGTATGTTAATGGAAATCAGGCCTGAGGGGGTTCAGGAAGAATGACAGAGGCTAACGGCAAGATGACTATAGCGCTTCCGGCGGGGCGCATGCTCGAAGAGGCGGCAGTCGCTCTAAACAGCGTAGGATACGATTGCCCGTACGACAAGGCTAGCAGGAAGCTCATTTTTACAGGAAACAGGGCCAGATACCTGATCTCAAGGCCTTCCGACGTCCCAGTCTATGTTGCCAGGGGTGTTGCGGACCTTGGCATAGTAGGCAAGGACGGGCTCTCGGAGTCGGGAGAGGAAGTATATGAGCTGATGGACCTCGGCTTCGGAGAATGCCGGTTCGTGCTGGCGGCCCCGCTTGAGGCCATCGAGGGCTACAAAAAGGCGCTGGAAGGGGGCGGCAGGATAGCAAAGCTAAGGATTGCCACCAAATTCCCCGCCATCACCAAGGAGTTCGCAAAGGGCAGGATATTAAGGCCCGAGATCATAACGCTGAAGGGCGCGGTCGAGCTTGCGTCATCAGTCGGTCTGGCAGACGCAATCGTGGACATAGTCTCCAGCGGCCTCACATTGAAGGAGAACGGCCTTGGCATAGTAGCCGAAATCTCCAGGTCCAGCGCAAGGCTCATCGCAAGCAGGTCCAGCTACGGACTCAGGTCGGAGGAAATTGCCGAATTCTGCGCACTTATGAGATCCGCCGGCATCAAGGGGGCGGATGCCAAATGAAAAAGATGCTGAGAATCATCCCTTCCTCAGAAATATCGAAGATAAGGCCTGCTGCCGATGGCGCCAAGTTTCATGGGCACAGCATTGGAGATCATCTCGAAAGTAAGGGCAGATGGCGACTTGGCGCTTGTTGAACTCACTCGAAAGTTCGACTGGCCCGATATGGGGGAGCAGGATATAGAACTCGATATGAAGTTAGCAAAAGAGGCGCTTCTAAGCCTGGACGCAGGTGTAAGGAAGTCTCTGGAGCTTGCTGCGGCCAACATATCGCGCTTCCACATATCACAAAGGCAGGCATCCTGGTCCTACATGGACGGATATGGCACAAGGCTGGGCCAGAGGATGGTGCCCTTGAAGTCCGCAGGCATTTACGTACCGGGCGGAAGCGCGGCATACCCTTCGACTGTGCTGATGTGCGGCCTGGCTGCGAAGGCAGCCGGAGTACCCAATGTCTATATGTGCACGCCTCCCGGCAAGGACGGCTCGATAAACAAGGCAACGCTTGCAGCCGCTGAAATTGCCGGCGTGGACAGGATCTTCCGCATAGGAGGGGCCCAGGCCATAGCCGCGCTCGCATACTCCACCAAGAGCGTACCTGCGGTTGATGTAATCGCAGGCCCCGGCAACGCCTATGTAACCGCGGCCAAAAGGGCTGTAATGGGCGATGTAAGGGTCGATATGCTGGCAGGGCCCAGCGAGCTCATGGTAGTGGCGGACGAGACGGCCAACCCCTCATTTATAGCCGCCGACCTCATCGCACAGGCGGAACACGACGAGCTGGCCTGCTGCACGCTTGTAACCACTTCGGCCGGAGTGCTTGGAAAAGTATTGGATGAATTGGAAAGGCAGCTCTTAATTGCCCCAAGGCAGGCGATTGCAAGAGCGGCCCTGGAGTCTTATTCCGCATGCATAATGGCCGGATCGCTTGAAGAGGCAATAGGAATTGCGGACAAATTTGCGCCTGAGCACCTGGAGCTGTGTTGTGAAGGTGCGGCAGCCCTCGCACAGATGGCATCTAATGCTGGGACGATATTCGTAGGTAACTACTCCGCCGAGGCGATGGGAGACTACGTCGCAGGGCCCAGCCATGTGCTTCCTACGATGGGCACGGCGAGGTTCAGGGGAACGCTCTCAACTTCGGACTTCCAGAAGGCGGTTAACGTGGTGGAGTACTCCAAGGACGGCTTCCTGGCGGAAGGCCCGGCAGCCGTAGTTCTGGCCAAGGAGGAGGGGCTCTTCGGGCATGCATCTTCCGTAAGCGTAAGGCTTGCCGCCGGCTCCCCGCTTGATGCGGAATCAGAAAGAGTGGCAGGATTTAAGCCCGTCAAGCTGGACGCCAATGAGTGCAGCCTGGATGTCCCTGCTGGAGCGAAAGCTCGCATACTGGGCTCTCTTATGGATATACCATTCAACAGGTATCCGAGCATGGATTCGGACAGGCTGCGGGCAAGGCTTTCCGAGAGGTTCGGCATTGAGGCTTCGCGCTTCGTGGTGGGAGTGGGCTCCGACGAGATGATCATGGTCCTAATGCTCGCCCTAAGGGGGAAAGTGGATCGGGTAGTATCACCATGGCCATCATTTTCCATGTACAGAGGCATATCTTCGATCTGCGGCCTGCCGTTTGAGGCAATCGGCCTTGGGTTCGACGGCCTTCCGGACGAGAGCGCGCTGGATGAGGCTCTGGCTGATGAGAGGGCCCTTGTCATGCTATGCGTCCCCAATAACCCGACGGGCGACAGCATGGAGAAGTTCGTAAGGTCGAAGATCCCGACATCAAAGGCGTATGTAGCAATAGACCAGGCATATGCGGAGTTCTGCGGCTCGGACATGTCCGATATGGCGTCCGGCAGGACAGTAATCCTTCGCACCTTCTCGAAGGCCAGGAGGCTTGCGGGCATCAGGGTGGGCTACAGCATCTCGGGCGAAGAGATGGCTGAACTGCTAAAGAAAGGCCAAGCTTCCCTACAATGTGCCGTCCATTTGCGAGGAGATCGCCATATCGGCCCTTGATGAAGAAGAAGCCCTTGGAGAATACGTCGGCGACAACTCCTATGGCAGGGATTACCTGGCCAAAGGACTTATGAAGATGGGGCTTAAGGTAAGGGGCGATTCCTGCAACTTCCTTCTCATAGAGTTAGGTGGGGATGAGGGGTGCAGGCTCAACGCGAAGCTGGCTTCAATGGGGATACTTACCCGGGCGTTCGCGGACCGGCCCGACTTGATAAGGGTAACGGTGGGTACTGCGTCGGAGAACAGGCGGCTCATTGATGCAGTGAGAGCGGCTTTAAAAACCAGATAAATTTGAAAAGGCAGATACTGTGGGCTTTATGCGTGAATGCGAAAAGGTGGCCGAAGCCGAAAAGAAGACCGGCTGGGACTGAGCGGTTACTGTCGGCAACCGAGATGAAGGATAAGTTTATTGTTTCAGGAGGGGATTTCAATGGCTCGCACGGGTTGTTATGAGAGGAAGACCGGGGAAACTGCCATCAAGGCGGTCGTGAAGATAGAGGGACAGGGCATTCTTACTGCAGATACGGGCTTCGGCTTTTTCGACCATATGCTGGCTCAATTGTCATTCCACTCCCTAATGGATATAACAATCGAGTCTCAGGCCGACCTGAAGACCGGATATCATCACCTTTGCGAGGATGTGGGCATTAGCCTTGGCAGGGCGCTGGGGCTTGCAGTAAGCGGACAAGATGCGGACAAACTAGATTCCAGAGGAGCTGCCATAAGGCGCTTCGGCTGGGCCCTGGCGCCTATGGACGGATCTCTTGCGCAAGTGAGCCTTGATGTGAGCGGAAGAGGCGGCGCTTTCATTGACGCGCCTGACATGGATGAGGATCTTATAGAATTCCTGAAAGCCTTTGCCAAGGAGGCAGGCATTACCCTGCATATTGATGTTTTGAAGTCCGATAACCGCCATCATTCGACAGAGGCCGCCTTCAAGGGGCTGGCGCTGGCTCTAAGGGCGGCGCTTGAACCGGACTCGCAAAGGACGGGGGCCTCAAGCAGCAAGGGGTGCATAGGATGAGTGCCAATTCGAAACCACTGGTGGGCATACTGGATTACGGCATCGGCAACCTGACTAGCGTCGCAAGGGCGCTTGAGGTATGCAATGCCAAGCCCGTCATAGTGTATGAACCTTCTGAGCTTGGCAAGCTGGATGCGCTTGTGCTGCCGGGAGTGGGAGCCTTCGGCGCTGCCTGCGAGAGCATGAGGAGCTCGGGTATGGACCTTGCCGTGCCCGATTTCGCAGATTCCGGAAGGCCGCTTCTTGGCATCTGCCTTGGGATGCAGCTTATGCTAGATATAAGCGAGGAGAGCAGGGGGCAGATGGGCCTTTCGCTGTTCAGGGGCGTGAACCGCAAGCTTGAGGCTGGGATTAGCAAATCCGATGCCTGGGAGATTGCGAATGGACAGAAACCACACGATGGTTGCGGGAAGTCATTTTTCAAAGTGCCTCATACAGGCTGGAACGACGTCTTCAGGGTGGGGGACGCCCTCAGTCTGCTGATGGATGAGGATAACGAGAAGTTCTACTTCACCCATTCCTTTGCGGCTTACCCGGATGATGAGGCGATAGTTGCCGCTAGAACTCCCCTCGATGGCCAGTTTCCGGGGGACGGGCCCACCATAGCCGCAGCGATAAGAAAGGGCAATGTCATCGGAGTCCAGTTCCATCCGGAGAAGAGCGGCGAGGCCGGATTGAGGCTTCTATCAGGTTTCATAGGCCTTGGGAGGGGTGCGGATGCTTGAGATAATCCCCGCAGTCGATATATTAGGCGGCAAGGCCGTAAGGCTTACCAGGGGAGGATATGACACGGCGAAAGTCTACTGGGAGAACCCTGCAGATGCGGCCAGATACTGGGCCGATCAAGGTGCCACCCGGCTCCATGTTGTGGATCTCGATGGGGCGAAGGCTGGAGAGCTGATAAACCTCGGGCCAATTGCTGCAGTTAGAGGTGCTTTCACAGGCGTTATGGACCTGAGCGGCGGCATAAGGGATATGGAATTGGCCAAGAAGGCCTTCGATATGGGATCGGACTTCATAGCGCTCGGGACCTCGCTTGCGGAATATGGCGGATTCATAAGAAACGCTGTCATTGAATACCCGGGCAAGGTGATCGCTTCGGCGGATTTGAAATCAGGGACCGCGATGGCCCGGGGCTGGACCCAAAGCGCGGGGATTAGTGCCGGGGAGTTAGCTGAGCTGCTCTCAACGATTGGCATCACCACTGCCATTGTCACCGATGTAATAAGGGACGGGGCGCTTAAAGGGGCCTCTGTAGATGCTGCCATGCCATTTATTGAACTGCCGGCATAGACGTCATCGTGTCAGGCGGAATTGGGTCCTTGGAACATCTAAGGCTCGTCGCGAAGGCAGCAAAAGAACTTAAAAGCGCCGTGAAGGTGCCGGGAAAGGACAGGGGCAAGGGCCTTGGCTCCATAGTCGGCGTCATAGTAGGCAAGGCGCTTTACGAGGGCATTTTCACATTGGGTGAGGCGAGGGAGGCTGCGGCATGTTAAGCAAGAGGATAATCCCTTGTCTGGATATGGCGGACGGTAGGGTGGTCAAGGGCGTGAATTTCGAAGGCTTGAGAGATTGCGGCGATCCTGTGGAGCTGGCCAGAAGGTACTATCTGGAGGGCGCTGACGAGCTGGCCTTCTTAGACATTTCCGCCTCCGCGCAGAAGAGGGGCAATGCGACGAAGCTGGCAAGGGAAGTCTCCAGGGAGCTGTTCATCCCCTTTATGGTGGGCGGCGGCATCACCAGTATCGAGGACATTAAAGCGGTGCTCGGGGCCGGGGCCGATAAAGTGTCGATCAACACTTCCGCGGTAAAGACCCCGTGGCTTATCGAAAGCGCCGCTGCAAGCTACGGAAGCCAGTGCGTGGTGGTTGCGATAGATGCCAGGCGGAAGCGCCTGGAAGGGGAAAATATTGCGGCGAAGCTCGCGAAAGCTGTAGCCGGCGAGGACGAGTACAAGTTCGCAAAAAAGGGCTTCCAAGAAGGGGCGAATGGGCCCGAATGGGAAGTGCTGATATTCGGGGGCAAGAAGGAAACGGGCCTTGATGTTATCGAATGGGCGAAGAAGGTCGTAGCGCTGGGAGCCGGCGAAATACTGCTCACCTCTATAGATTCGGATGGGGTCAGGAAGGGCTACGATATCGAGCTTACAAGAGCGGTGGCCGAGGCAGTGGACGTGCCAGTCATTGCATCAGGCGGGGCCGGGTGCCTCGAGGATTTCGCGACGGCCCTTTCAATGGGAGGGGCGGACGCGGCACTGGCAGCCTCGCTGTTTCATAACGGAGAGCTTAGCATCGGGGAAGTGAAAGCCTATCTCAAGGGCAGGGGAATACCGGTAAGGCTGGGTGCCTGACCGATACATAGGCATTGGAGGTTTTCGGATTGAGAGAGTATTGGCAGAAGCTTTGTAAAAGGGCAAAATACGGAGAGAACGGGCTGATGCCTGCTGTAGTTCAGGATTTCAGCAGCGGGGACGTGCTGATGGTAGCCTATATGAACGAGGAGGCTCTGCGTCTTACGGCGGAGCACGAAGAAGCCTGGTTTTGGAGCAGGAGCCGCGGCAAATTATGGAATAAGGGCGAGACCAGCGGAAACCGCATGAAGGTAATGAGGATGGAGCTTGATTGCGACTGTGATACGCTGCTGCTTCAGGTCATTCCGGCAGGGCCGGCGTGCCATACCGGGGCCGAGACCTGTTTTATAAATGAGCCGCCGGCGGATCCGCAGGATGCAATTAGGCGTTTCTCAGGGCAGGGCGTGCTCAATGAGCTTGATGATGTAATCCGGGAGAGGGCGAAAGATCCACTTGAAGGGTCATACACTTGCAAGCTCCTTGCCGCCGGGACGGAAAGGGTGTTGCGCAAGGTAGGAGAGGAGTCAGGCGAGTTCATCATAGCTGCGATGAAGGCGAGCCTTGTAGGGGACGCCAGGTCCAAGCAGGATGCCGCAGGTGAGCTTGCAGACCTGATTTACCACAGCCAGGTGGCGCTTTGCTCCATAGGGTTGAAGCTGAAAGACGTGGAGGATGTGTTGGCCACAAGGCGCAAGTAGCGAAGAGGAACGTGCAAATGCAGGACAGAATCGGCAAATGATGATACCGTTTAACCATTAGGGGAAACGGTATCTTATTATTTAACAAAGGATCGCAGGAAGTTCTGATATGGGCTCCTTAATAATTATCAGAAAGGCGGCGGACAAATGTCTGTATATGAGAGGATATCTGCAAAAAGCGAGGAGATCTTCCAGGATGCCGTCGAAACTCGGCGGGCGCTGCACAAGTGGCCTGAGGCAGGGCTAAAGGAGTTCAAGACGTCGGCATACGTAGCCCAGAAGCTCAAAGGCTTGGGGCTAGACGAAGTCCGAACGCAAGTAGCCGGCACCGGTGTCATTGGGGTATTAAAAGGAGGCTTGCCGGGGCGTACGATAGCCATACGCGCCGACATGGACGGCCTTCCAATAACCGAAAGGACGGGCCTTCCCTTCAAATCAGAGCATGAAGGGTGGATGCACGGCTGCGGGCATGATGCGCATACTGCGGGCCTTCTTTCGACGGCAAAGCTTCTTTCCTCGTTCAGGTCCGAGCTGCCGGGAACCGTGAAATTCATCTTTCAGCCGGCAGAAGAGGGACCCGGCGGCGCCATACCTATGATAGAGCAGGGCGCGATGGAAGGCGTCGATATCATCATTGGGGGCATGTCTTGGGTGATTACCTCCCGGGGCAGGTGGCGCTTAGAGAAGGGGCTCTGTTTGCGGCCCCTGACGAGTTCAGGATAAAGATTACGGGCGTGGGAGGACATGCGGCAGCGCCCCACAACGCCATTGATACTATCCCGATTGCTGCCAACATTGTGAATGCGCTGCAGACGATTGTTTCAAGGAAGGCCGAGCCGGGAGTCCCTTGCGTGGTCGCAGTAGGAACGATCAATGCAGGATACAGGTTCAACGTTATCGCCGATGTTGCCAATATTACCGGCACGGTCAGGACTTTCGATACGAAGGTTCGGGATATGGTTAGAAAATCGATTATTGACATGGTGACGGGCATCGCCTCCTCGATGGGGGCAAGCGCCGAGGTAGAGTACATATGCCATTACCCGCCGCTAGTCAATGACGTCAAGATAACGGAGGAGATGGGCAAGCTGGCGGCAAGGGTGCTCGGAGCGGAGAATGTCCTGAGGGCGAAGCCTTTGATGGTTGGCGAGGATTACACATATTTTCTCAAGAAAGTGCCCGGCACATTCGTTCTAATAGGGGCTGCGAATAAGGCAGCGGAGTATTCGAAAGACATACATAATCCCTGCTTCACAATTGATGAGTCTGCCTTGAAGACCATGATGAAGCTGTATTCATCGGCACCTTTCTGGTTTGCGGGCATTGAATGATCTAAACCGGAAAAGTAAAGGCGGATAAGCGTTTGAGCAGACAATATGCAAGGCAGACCAGAAGGTGTAGCCCAAGTGTATGGGGAACGCTACCTTATCAGATTTTCTAGGAGGATAAAATGGCAGATAATAGTCAGTTTAGGGCTAATAGAGTCAAAGCGTTACTGATGCAGGGCAAGCCAACTTTGGGCACATGGCTGAGCATCTCCTCGTGCTCCTCGGCCGAAGCCATGAGTTACGTCGGTTTCGACTGGCTCGTGATCGATATGGAGCATTCCGCCCATAACTTCGAGGGCGCTGAAAACATGATAAGGACAATAGAGCGTACCGATGTCGTGCCATTCGTACGTGTTGCGTGGAACGATCCGGTGCTTATGAAATTGGCCCTGGATCGGGGTGCCATGGGCATCGTGGTGCCATGGGTCAATTCGAAAGCTGAAGCAGAGATGGCCGTAAGAGGTTGTATGTTCCCTCCTAAGGGGCTAAGAGGAGTAGGAGGGGGCCGCACTACTAGGTATGATATGGACGAAGGCAAGTACATGAGGGAGGCAAACGACAACATCCTCGTCATCGTCCAGATCGAAACGCAGGCATCAATAGACAACATCGAAGAGATCCTCCAAGTTGAAGGCGTCGGAGCAGCATTTATCGGCCCTTATGACCTCACTTCATCGATGGGCATTCCAGGGCAGTTCAAGAACCCCAGGTTCGAAGAAGCTGTTCAAAAGGTGCTTGCTGCAGGCAAGAGCCATAACATTCCGGTAGGCATGTACCTGGGATCCCCCGAGATCGTAGCTGAGAGGATTGGCCAAGGTTTCCAGCTAGTCGCCCTTACAAGCGAGATCGGGCATATGGTTAACGGCGCGAGACAGGCCATTGCCAAAGTAGAGAGCATCTGTGGCGTGAAGATGGGGCCCGGACGGGATAAATAAGAGGACTATTAGCTATCTATGACAAGGAGCAAGCCATGAAATTCATAGACCTGCACTGCGATACATTAATGAGGACATTCCTGTTCAAGAAGCAGGATATGTACGAGATGGACGGCATGGTCGATTTCGCGCGGATGAAGCAAGGAGGGCAGCTTGCCCAGTTTTTCGCGATGTACATGCTCTCGCCGGAGATTGCTAAACACGCTCCTAACGTTGAATTTGTATCCGATGAAGAATATATCGGGCAGCTTAGCACGACGTTCAAGATGAATCTGGAGAAATATGCCGATATCATTAGCTTCGCCGGCAATGCTTCCGAGATGCTGGAAAATGAGAGCAAAGGTAAGATGTCCGCATTTCTGACAATTGAAGATGGCAGGAGCGTAGAGGGCAAGCTTGAGAATATTGAACGTTACTATGAAGCCGGAGTGAGGTTGATTTCTCTTACGTGGAACTATGAGAACTGCTTCGGATATCCCAACTCGAAAGACGCCGAAATCATGCAAAAAGGGTTGAAGCCCTTCGGGAAAGCCGCAATAGAGTACATGAACTCCATAGGGATGCTTGTGGATGTCTCACACCTTTCTGACGGCGGTTTCAGCGATGTAGCAGAAATTTCGAAGAAGCCTTTCATAGCATCGCACTCCAATTGCAGGGCCCTCAGCCCGCATCGAAGGAATTTGACCGATAACATGATAAAGGTCCTTGCCGACCACGGCGGTGTTGCAGGGCTCAATTTCGCGCCGATATTCCTCAGCCCGGATGCTGCCGGTAAAGAGAGCACTTTGGAAATGATGTCAGCCCATGTTAGGCACATGATTGATGTGGGAGGAACTGATATTGCGGCTCTAGGATCCGATTTCGACGGGATAGATGGCAACATAGAAGTATCGGACAGCTCAAAGATGGGACTTCTCTTCGATAAGCTTCAGAAAGACGGGCTAAGCAGCGAAGTGATCGAGAAGGTAGCTTATAAGAACGCGCTTCGGGTGATTTCGGAAGCCTTGTAGCGTCTTTCCAATCAGGCAAATGGCTGTAAGGCACGTACGAATTAACTAAAAAGGAGTATGCAAAAATGTATAGAGAAACCGAGCTTTCCTCCCTTAAGAAATTCAACCTTTTCATGGGTTTCCTGCACTTCATTCAAGGAGCAGCGATGTTGTCGCTTGCGCTCCTGGTGGATAAGTTCTCCAGCTTCAAGTTACCGGTCTGGTCCAATTTTCTAACCTTCGATACTACGCTTATGAGGCTTGTGACCAATTCGAAGAAGATTGCGGACCTTCCTTTCGCGGCGCTGGTTGCCTGCTTCCTGCTTCTTTCGGCGCTCGCCCATTTCATAATTGTCTCCCCTTGGGGCAATAAGGAATACAACAAGGGTTTGGAGAAGGGCATAAACAGATTTAGATGGTTCGAGTATGCTCTAAGCTCGTCTCTTATGATTTTGCTCATCGCCCAGCTCTTCGGAGTGTATGACGTCGGCGCGCTCCTGCTCATATTCCTTGTAAACGCCTCGATGAACCTCTTCGGCCTGTTGATGGAAGAGCTCAACCAATTTAAGAAGAAAACCGACTGGAGTCCATTTGTATTTGGCTCAATTGCAGGAATAGGCCCTTGGGTAGTAGTATTCCTTCACGCTTTCGGCAACTCGGACTTGTCAAAGGTCCCGTGGTTTGCCTACGCAATAGTGGGATCATACTTCGTCTTCTTCAACCTGTTCCCAATCAATATGGTCCTTCAATACAAGAAGATAGGCAGATGGGCCGATTATCTCTATGGTGAACGCGCCTATATAGTTTTGAGTCTGGTTGCAAAATCTGTCCTTGCATGGCTTGTGTTCGCCGGAGTAATGCAGCCGAAATAAACCTATAAGAATGCGTTTGGTTGGTATCTTTTTACTGGGTATTAGAAAGCTTATATATGCAGCGAGAGATTTGTTGCAGAATCCCGCCATTAACATCAATGGGGTTTCATACCGCCAGTACGCTGGCGGTATTGTTTTGCATATAGGCTAGTGGTCAAGCAAACGGTCAAGCAGAGTATAAAAACCCCCCTCTAATTGCCGTATATTTTGCCGGCAGAATTCGACTCAATGGATGAAGAAAACTCGATTGGATAAAACAATAAACACTAGTATTGGAAGGAAGCGGCAGATTGCTCAAGAAGGTATATTGAGTACTTATCCAAAACCTGTATTGAATCTGGGGGTCATGGAATGCACAAGAACGTTGAAGAGGATGAACAAAAGGCGCTTCAAGAATTAATTCGAGAAGCTCAGAGTGGCGACCCTCAAAGCATGGAGGAGCTTGGCGATTACTATATCTCTTACCACTTCCAGGTAATGACAGAACGACTAATGCATATAGGGATAGGTATTGAATGGTATGAAAGAGCAGCTACATGTAACAATTACGAAGCCGGGTTAAAGATAGGCGAACTAACTGGAAAGGAATTTGTATATTCTGATTACTTGTCGTTTAATGTTGTCGCATCCTTCATATTAGTTGTAAGTTTTTTGTCACTAGGATTTTGGGCTGCAAGGATACAATAAATTCCATGGGTATCTTCCTAATCCTAAGTAGCGAGTTCGGGTTTTTTAGGTTGATGAGGATAACTTATGATGATAATGAAAGCCGCAATGATTTGGTTCTAAACAAATGGTTCTTTAATAGGAAGAACTCAGGAATGAAAAGAACCATATCAGCATGGACGGGAATAGTATCTCCTATCTACAGGGTATATTCTTGCCATATGGAAATGGAATGATGACAGGCCCGCAGCTTTTATTTTCAAAGTATTGATTTTAGCTATATCAATTGGTTTAACGGCAAGAGATTTAAGGATTTAATATGGACCAAATGGAAATACACTGAGCATAAACCGTATATTACTAAGATAGCTGATGAACTTGAGATTAGCAGAGTACGAGTCGAAGAAATCATGTTTATCATAAAAACCATTGCAAACATAGCTATAGTTGTCCTCTTGACTTTTCTATAGACCGAGTACCGCTTTTTTATAAATGAATGTCGAAACAAGGGCAGTGTCAAGAAGCTTTCAAACATTATGTACCAACCTGGCCAATATATTGCCAGAAGAGAGAAGAAGAAATTGCAGCTGCGGTATTATAGGAACGACCGATTACTGGACGTATAAGACTATAGGTTTCTCGAAAACAGGAATTGTGGCTACGAAGGATTTCAACCTTACCCAAGAGAGACTTCATGGGAGAATGGTGGTTGTTAAGAAACCGGTTGTCGATGCACTTATTAAGGAGGGCATCGTTGGCATCCAATACATACCGGTAGATGTTCTATAGACCGACTTGAAGCAATCGAAAACTTTGACCTTCACCCGGAGAACTGGTACCATATCTTGGGGCTTATCAGTATTGCCCAAATAGGAGATCGAAATGGAAGGGAAATTTGAGATTTGCTACAACACGGCAGATGGTCAAAGCATCATCGTAACGTTAAAGCAAACGAAAGATAATGAGATACTACCAACCCTGCCAATAATTCGAATAGAACCGAACTTCACCGACGAAGAAATCATCAGTGCCTTCTTCGATGTAGCCAGACACGAGTATGGATAGGTTGCCGTATGTCAAGGCAGCATATTGGGACACTGAAAGTCCTGTTGAGATTTTCTATGAAGTCAAAGGCGAGGCTAATGCGGAACGTGGTAAGAAGTATGTGCATGTTAAACTATCAGGAAATTCAATAACATTTTGGCCAACGAAGAAGCAGAACAACTACTATCTATACCTTCAACCGATTGTTTGCGATATAAGCAATCCGACTGAAGTAGTAGAAGCGCTAGAGCGTTCTATAGCAATATCTACTACCGATTCTTATTGCAAATCGATTGAATTAAGGGATATCGGATTACCCTATAAATCCAGTTGGTTGGCCGTAAAGGATGCTGACAACGATAAACTAGCACGCATCCTCTTGAAAGGGGATGTGAAGAGCGTCCAATGCCAATATGGCTTAGAGGAGGTATTCGGTAATCATGCAATTGATTACGCCTTAATACTACCTTGCGTTAACAAGTGGACTATCATAGCATCATTTCAAGCATTTGCCCTTTGCTATTATGATGTAGAAGACCTGATAAGGACCCTAAGCCTAGAGTTTAGTGAAGCACATGCCTATAGCACAAATAGGATCGTCGAATATCACCAATGGATGAAAGCAAGCGCTGGAAATATAAAGAGGTCCTTTGCATACTTGGGCGAAACGGGCCAAAGGATGAGAGATAAGGGTCGTATAAGCCGCATTGAAAAGGAAATTGGGTACAGCAAAACAGATGAGGTCTGGGCGCCTAACGAGCAGGATGTAGTCAAAATATGTGAAGCATGGAGTATAAAATCCTATGCTTCAACTATGGGGTAATGATGAGATAGGGATCCTAGGAGAATTCGCATTTGATCAAGCAAAACGAAAGCTATAACGGCAGCTTCCATAGATATTGCAAGATTAATGATCGAACACCTCCTAAGCAAGCCAGCAGGAGTGCTGGATCTAGTGGTCAAGCAAACGGTCAAGCAGACGTGGTGATACCCAGTGGATTATATGAACTAAATGGACGTAGTAGGATTCAAATAGGGGTCAAATAGCTGGACTGTATGGAATTAGGGATACTAGATGGATACAAAGGATTGAAGTCATTTGAATCCCGCCTTCGGCATCAATAGAGCTAGATACCGCCAGTATGCTGGCGGTTTTGTTTTGCATTGTAGGCTAGTGGTCAAGCAAACGGTCAAGCAAAGCAAAAAGCGCCCTCTTATTCGCCTTTACCTAGACAAGCGAACGTGAATATAAAAATGCATTTATCAAGAAGGGTGCAAGCATTAGGATTTGAATACTGTTAAGTAGCCGGAATGTATGGTCTCAAGAGATACAAGAATGGATCTCACGAACAGAAACAAATTGAATATCACCGCCGAAGCCAATAGGGTTAAAAACTACCAGACTCTTACAGAATTATTTTATACATCGCGTAATGAAAACATCAGATCAGACATTCTTGGCTGCTATCAAATTTCGATAAAGACTCAAATTGAAAAATTCCGGCATTAAAACATTTTCAGAATTATCAGAATGATTTCAGATATTAATGACGAATATTACAGCAGCAATTAGCGATGACATTCAGTTGAGGCAATTGCGGCAGCTCTTCACAATCTATCATATTTGCATAATATCTTCACCTCGTGATGTTGATAAGGGATATGAGAAAAAGGATCAATAAGAAAACAAGAACTATTCTTCAGGTTGGTTTCAGCTAGGCTGACCAATCATTGATTCGTATTAACGTATTGCTGTTATTGTGCATGAATGACTTTTATAGAAAGGTGGAGATAGGTTATGCAAAAAAGATCACCGCTTCTCGTGGTCGGCTTGCTTATGGCGTGTATCCTGCTCATGCCTGCCGCTGCAGCGGCATATACTGTTACATTCGTGCAGGATCCTAGCCCCGTTAAACACGGTGAGAACGTATCGGTCCTTTTTACTGTGGATGGGATTGACCCAAACACACATGTAAAAATGCAATATAGCAGCCCAATGACATGGAGTCAGTGGTATGCCACAATAAACCCTGGTTACACATTCACGGATCCTCCTTATCTCGTTAGAAATCTCCCTGAAAGTGGACATTACTATAGCCTATTTCTTGCCAGGCTTGTATCAAGCGGGGTGGATTGGCCATACATTGACGCCAATTCTTTTAGCTATACGCTGAATATTGAACATGAATATGCTAATTGGGCATACAATGGCACAAATCACTGGCATGCCTGCGTTTGCGGTCTGACAAATAATGTTGAAGCCCATACCATGGCAGTGACAGCTGTCGTTCCGCCAACCTGTACGCAGGGAGGATATACACGTCACACTTGCACGGCAGGATGTGGATACTATTATGATGACAATATTGTTAGTGCATTGGGGCATATCTGGGGCAATTGGGCCCATGACATTGCAACGACAGGCGTGACGAGCACCCATAGCCGGACCTGCTCCCGTGACACAAATCACACGGAGACGGTTGGCTGCACTTTCAACAACGCTGTAATTCAGCCGACTTGCACCGAAAGCGGATATACTACTCATACCTGCACGATATGCGGATACAATTATACGGATAACCAAGTTGCAGCATTGGGGCACAGCTGGAGCGCATGGACACATGACAGTGCATCAGGCGAAACGAGCACTCACAGCAGGGTCTGCGCCAATAATCAAAGCCATACGGAAACCGAAGGCTGCGCTTTCAACAGCGTTGTGACCCCGCCGGCTTGCATTAAAGGCGGCTACACCACCCATACCTGCACAGTATGCGGATACACATATGCAGATACCCCGGTTGCAGCTTTAGGGCACAGCTGGAGTGCCTGGGTCCATGTTGGCTCATCATTTGGCAGAAGGAGCACCCACAGCCAAATCTGCTCGCGCAACACAAGTCACAGAGAATTGAGAGTCTGTACATTCAGCAGCGTTGTGACTCCGCCGACCTGTACAGAAAAGGGATATACCACCCATACCTGCACAGGATGCGGATACAGTTACAAAGACGCTTCGACTGCAGCATTGGGGCATGCTTGGAGAAACTGGGCGCATGATGCTGCTACGGCTGGCTCTGCTAGCACTCACAGTCGAATCTGCTACCGTAACGCGAATCACAAGGAAACGGAAAGCTGCACGTTCAACAGCTTAGTGACCCCACCGACCTGCACTGAAGGCGGATATACCATACATACTTGCTCGAGGTGTAAATACAGCTATATGGATACCTCGGAAGCGTTGGGGCACGCTTGGAGCGACTGGTCACATGACGCTGCATCATCAGATCAAAGGAGTACACACAGCCGGATCTGCTCAAACAACACAAGCCATAGGGAAGTCGAAGCCTGCACGTTCATCAGTGTTGTGACTCCTCCTAGCTTCACAGAAGGCGGATATACCACCTATACCTGCACTATATGCGGATACAGTTTCAAAATACCGCAGTAGCATAGGGATAACACTGGAGCGTTTTGATGCACAAAACAGCAGTGACAGGAGAGGCAGGAACACGCAGCATGGTCTGTGAAAATGATTTAAGACATGAGGCAACTGATGTGGGCAAGCATTAAGAATTTTTAATGCTTGCCTTGAACTTGCAATAAGCCTTAGTGAACACACAAGTTCAAGACTCCATTGAGTATTCCAGCGATAACTTGATCCAACGCATTGATAAGACAGATACATTCACTGATTTGGCGGTCCAATTAGTCCTCCGATAAGAAGCATCAAACCAAACAAAGTGACTACTATACCGGTCGGAATAATGAAGTAAACGAGAATAGAGCGCTCCTTTTCTTTGATAACAGCAATTAACCCAGTGACAGCTGCACCGAACAAGACGGCGAACGACAAATATATAACTGTCCCCAGTAATGGACTATTGAATGGATTGGGGTATTCAATTGTATTGTCCTGTGCTGAGGAAATATAGCTCCCCATTATGGCAAGAGCTATGAAGCCGACAAACAAACATACTGAATACGTTCCAGTACGTGTCTTAGGTAATAGCGTGATTTTCACAATATCTCCCTTGCTCATTTCGGCACTTTTCGAAGTGGCGATGAATTGGCATAAACCAGAATCATCCTCACTTCGGCGGGGAGGGTTCGAATCTCGGAGACACGAATCCTTGGCCCGCCGATTGGAACCAAAAACCTGTGAAGTAGTATGCTTTCGCAATTTTCGCCAACGATATTTATAGCGCAATCATTATAGATTTTTTCTTGATAAGAACCTTCCAAATTCTATCCGGTCTTGGCCTTTGAAACGTATGATTCTTATCCAAGGGCTTTTGCTTGCACGAGCCTATATTTCCTGGATAGATATGTACTAATACGTGAAGCTAAGGCAATGTTACCTTTGTGCCATTGTATTCAACAGTAATATCCTTATAAAAGATCGAATTTGTAATATTATCCCAATCGTCGGAATACAAAGCCGGGCAGTAGTAATTGCTTTCATAATAATCGTCCTGGTTGTATGCAAATATCTGGATGTCATTTAGGAACACGGTAAAATGGTTGCCTAGCTTGACCACTTCCATGACATTATTGCCATTTCTATCTAGGCTTGTAATCATATCCTCGTCAATAAAGAGATCTCTTGATAAGTCGTGGATGTTGTCATGTTCATACGCGCCGTACTCAATCGTAGAATTACTGCTGAAATCATTAAAAAAGACACCGGACCAAAAATCCTCGTCCCAGTCTTGTGTGAAGAATAGCTCCATATACCCATAGCCATCAACTTTGGTAGCAAGCGTGAAAGAGAGCGTTAGAGTAAAGTCTCCGGAGAATGCGACCGGAGCATTTACTTCGCTCTCATTATCAAGCCATAGTCCGTCTGTTCCTATAGAATAGTCGCCCCAAATTTCCCAGTCGTCAATATTCGTTACATCCGTGAAATCCACAGTCCAGGTTCCCTGTTCTCTGCACCCACCGAGTATAATAATGGACAACATCAACAGGGCGATAGCTGCTATACGAAGCGATTTCATGGCGCCCTCCTTTATTTCACATAATGATATATCTCCTATAAGTATAATAAGCTTTTCAAAATAAAATAGCATCTGCAGAAGACTCAAAATTTACCGTATTAAGCTTGTGTGCTGAAAGAGGCGACTTGGCACTCTCTGTAATCTGGTTTCTGCTGTTACACTTGAAACAGCAGATTATAAAGTTGGCTGCCTGGGCATGATGACATTCCAATTCACAGAATCATATTTGAGGCGATAAGGGTCGGGAAACCAAGGAAAAGTTGATGTGAAATCAAAATCCGTGCCAATATTGTTAATATCCGTTGAAGCGATGCTGGCTAAGCAGATATCTCAGGCAATGTACTTTCAATGAATTTAGCGTGATTGAAAGACTGAGGAGGACAAAGCAATGGATTTAACTACAGCAAAGGCTAATGCTGCAATAGCGCTGAAAAACGTATGCCGGGTATGCAAATATTGCGACGGAGTAGCCTGCGCAGGCCAGGTCCCCGGATACGGCGGCGTAGGAACCGGAAGCGGCTTCATCAACAATGTAAAGGCATTGGCCAAGCTCTCTATCAACATGAGGGTGCTGCATGAGTCATTTGAGCCGGATATCAAGAAATCGCTGTTCGGCATTGAATTGAGCATGCCCATAATCGGAGCCGCCGTTGCAGGAGTCAGGATAAACAAGATGGGCGAGCTCAGCGAACAAGAAATGGCCGATTCCATGATCTTTGGGAGCGAGGCTGGCTGGCACTATAGGCATGGGCGGCGACGGCGGGGATATGGAAGTCTATGAGGCGACCCTCGGTTCAATAAAGAAAGCCAACGGTATTGCCATCCCGGTCATCAAACCCCGCATGAACGACGAGATCCTGAAGAGGGTCATGTTGGCAAAGGATGCGGGCGCCACAGTAGTCGCCATAGATGTAGACGCCGCAGGCCTGGTCAATATGGCGCTTACCGGTCAGAAGGTTGAGCCCAAGACCAGGGGAAAGATCGAGGAGATCGTTAACAAAGCATCCGGCATCAAGATAATCCTCAAGGGGATTATGACCAAGGAAGATGCCATAATTGCGCTGGAGGCCGGCGCCGCTGGCATAGTAGTCTCGAACCACGGCGGAAGGGCCCTCGATTGCACGCCGGGCACTGCAGAAGTATTGCCCGCGATTGCGGAAGCCGTTGCCAAAAGAATGGTTGTGCTGGCTGACGGCGGCGTACGCAACGGCATTGATGTCCTCAAGATGCTTGCCCTGGGCGCAGACGCCGTCCTTATTGGACGCCCTCTTGCAATAGTAGCCGCAGGCGGCGGCGCAGAGGCTGTAAAGCTTCAGTACGATGAGTATGCCTCCCTTCTGAAGAGGGCGATGATACTCACTGACTGCGCAACGCTTGCACATATTACCCCGTCGGTCATATACAGGCCATAGTGGCTATCAATTGATATTTGACCCAACAGGTGTTTGCACTACTAAAGGCAGCTGGCTGCCAGTAAACCAGAGGTGACAGATGCAGGAAAAGTTCCGCGTGCTAATAACCACCAAGCTGTTCGGGATAGTCTCGGATGAGCCAATCAAGATGCTTGAAGAGGCAGGGTGCGAAGTGATAAAGAGCACGCTTAGGCATCCGATCGGCCCGGGCGATTTCGCCACACTGGTGAATGGAATAGATGCAGCAATAGTAGGCAACGACACCGTGGATAAAGCGGCCATAGATGCGGCTGACAGGCTGAAGGTCATCTGCATGCACGGAGTGGGGCATCGATGCCATAGATGTGGCTGCAGCAAGGCAGAAGGGAATAGCGGTCCTGAACCTTCCCGGAGGCAATGCTGAAGCGGTAGCGGAGCTGGCCTGCGGCATGATGTTCGGCCTTGCAAGAAGGATCAACGAAGCAGACAGGAATATGAGGGCCGGGCATTGGAAAAGGCATATAGGCGATGAAATTGCCGGCAAAACGCTTGGCCTTATAGGATTGGGCTCGATAGGCAAAGCCTTCGCGCTAAAGGGAAGGGCCCTCGGAATGAAAATCCTCGCCTTCAACAGGTCCAAGGATGCGGATTTCGCGTCAAGAAACGGCATTGAGTATACGGATCTGGACACTCTACTTAGAACCTCCGATTTCGTCTCCCTGCACATTCCCATGAGCAAGGAGGCCTATCATATCATCGATGCTCAGGCACTCTCCAAGATGAAAGACGGCGCGTACATCATAAACACATCCAGAGGCGGCCTTATAGACGAAAGCGCCCTATATGAGGCAATAAAGAGCGGCCATATCGCCGGCGCGGCCCTCGATGTCTTCGAGAAGGAGCCGATGGCCAAGGACTCGCCTTTGCTCGCCCTGGACAATTGCATATTCACCCCCCACATGGGAGCGCAATCCAAGGAAAGCATGCTCAGGAACAATATCGCAGCGGTTCGGAAAGTGCTGGATGTGCTTGATTCCGGGCTATGTAGCTAGATAGGCGGCAGGGCTCCAAAAAAGGAATCCGTAGCTGCCGCATGGTATTCAATATATATGGGATATCAAACCAACTAACAATCCGGGAGGAAACGCCATGAAAGGCTATCAGGGCAGAATATTGCATGTGGATCTGACTAAAGGGGAATTTGCAGTCGAAGAGCCGAACGAGGCCTTTTACAGGAAGTACATGGGCGGAAGCGCGGTGGGCGCCTACTACGCGCTGAAGATGATGAAGCCAGGGCTAGACGCCTTCGACCCTTCGAATGTGCTTGTGTTCGCCGCTTCGGTCACCACAGGAACGCCTGTGAGCGGGGCCTCTCGCTTCAATGTCACGGCGAAATCGCCACTTACGGGAGGCTTGGGCGATAGCCAGGGGGGCGGCTTCTGGGGGACCGAGCTCAAGTATGCGGGATTGGATGCGATAGTGATTACAGGCCGCGCCGCCAAACCATCATTCCTCTGGATACATGACGGCGAGTATCGAGATTATGGATGCAACCGGCATATGGGGGCTTGAAACCGGCCCCGCACAGGATCGGATAAGATCCGCCGTCAAAGACGCCAAAGCCCGGGTGGCGCTCATAGGCCCCGCCGGCGAGAGGCTAGTAAGATATGCCTGCATAACCAATGAGTTAAGGCACTACAACGGCAGGAACGGCATGGGAGCCGTGATGGGCTCGAAGAACCTGAAGGCGATTGCCGTCAGGGGCACGAATGCGCCCGAATTTGCCGACAAGGATGCGATCATCGCACTTGCGCAGGATGGCGCAAAGAAGTCCATCGACCATGTATCGACGAAGACCCTGAGGGAATTCGGTACCGCAAGGGGCGTAGTTGGTAACCAGACACTTGGAGGCCTTCCGACCCGGAACTGGACTTCGGGCGTCTTTGAGGGCTTTGACGCCATTTCCGGCCAGACGATGACCAAGACAATATTGAAGAAGAACGAGGCCTGCTGGGCCTGTGCCGTGCGCTGCAAGCGCGTAGTGGAAACGGGCGCTCCCTACAATATCGACCCGATCTACGGCGGCCCCGAATATGAGACGGTGGCATCGCTCGGCTCATACCTCGGCATCGATGACCTGCCGGCGGTGGCCAAGGCAGCAGAGCTTTGCAACAGGTACGGCATCGATACGATATCGGCGGGAGGCACAATAGCCTTTGCGATGGAATGCTTCGAGAAGGGCATCTTAAGCACTAAGGACACGGGAGGCATTGAGCTCAGGTTCGGCAACCCGGAGGCCCTTTTAAAGGTGCTCGACCTGATAAATGAGCGCAAAGGCTTAGGCGATATTCTTGCGGAAGGCGCCTTCAGGGCAGCCGAAAAGCTCGGAGGGGACGCCAAGAAGTACGCGATATGCTGCAAAAAGCAGGAGTTCCCGGCCCATATGCCCAGGATAAAGGGCTCATTGGCACTTGCTTACGCGATCAATCCTTTCGGCGCCGACCACATGTCCTCCGCTCATGACGGAGCGATTTCGGCCGACACTCTGTCCGAGACGATCAAGTCACTGGGCTTCTCCAAGACCGAGCCGATGAAAGACCTGGACTTCGAGAAGGCCAAGCTGTTCGCCTACACCGAGAGGCTTTACAGTGCGCTGGACACTCTTGATCTGTGCATGTTCTGCTTCGGCATCAACCTCATATTCGGACCCAATGACATGGTCAAGCTGGTCAATTACGCCACCGGCTGGGAGACCAACATATTCGAGCTGCTTTTACTGGGTGAACGCAGGATCAATATGATGAGGATGTTCAATCTGCGCGAGGGGTTCACGGTTGAGGACGACATGTTGCCCGGCAGGATATTCGAGCCTTTGAAGGGCGGCCCCTCAGACGGCAACAAGATAGATAAGGAAGCCTTCCTTGAGGCGAGACGCCAGTATTACGAGCTGATGGGATGGAATCCCGAAACAGGGGTGCCGACTGCCACGAAGCTGGAGGAGCTCGGGCTCGGCTGGCTGACCAACTAGCGGGCAATTCGCGCACCGAGTGCATCTCTGGCAGCCCAAGTGCCTGGCTATCGGTGCAAGGTCCCGGTAAAAAGCTCAGCGCAGCTTATTAGCAAGATCCGCGCCTTGATGTTCGGAGATTGCATCAATTATGCTAATTAGTAGATTAATGTAACTAGGCTGGTTTGGAGGCGGATGACATGCGCAAGAATTCTATAAGGTTTGGTTCTATCGGCCCTTCTTATCCTCTCAGTCTTTGCGGCGCTTGCCCTGGGGACGACTGCCACTTTCGCCGCGCCGCTCAAGCTGACAGCATCGGAGATTTCCCATTTGCAGTTCATCCGCGAAGAGGAGAAGCTTGCGCGCGACATCTACTATCTGCTGGCAGATCAGTGGGAATTGAGGATATTCACGAAGATCGCAGAGAGCGAGCAGAGGCACACCGATGCCGTCAGGCTGGTACTGGAGAAGTACGGCGCCGCAGACCCTGCGAAGGGGACGCTCCCCGGCATATTCGCCGACAAAAATCTGCAGGACCTGTACAAGCTCCTTATGACCGAGGGCGGCAAATCTTCGCTGGAGGCGCTTAAAGTAGGCGCGCTGACCGAGGAGAAGGACATATCCGACATCAACCTCGCGGTCAAAGAGACGAACAAGGCTGACCTCATCGAATTGTACGCCTATCTTAAAGACGGCTCCTCTACACACCTGAGGGGTTTCATGGCGCAGATAAAGGCGGCAGGAGGATCCTATTCTCCGCAGTTCATCAGCCAGGAAGAATTCGAAAAGGCGATGAATTATAACTAAAACGCAGCATTACACGATGTTTCACATGCCGCCGACCATGAATTCGGCGGCATCGGCATCTTCGCCATGAAAGCCATATTTCCCCAAAATCTCACGAACCATGACGATTTCTCAGACATTTTGAAAGAAATATAGTGAAGGAATCTCGAAAATGCCATAGAATATTCCATGTAGTGGTGTGATGCTCATACCACTTTGAGGCAAGGCGGAACACGGAGGTCGGCATGGCAGTCAGAACCAACGGGATCCACCGCATGAAAGTCTCCGATGGCATAGTAGAGCATTTTACTTCGCGAATTATTAACGGCGACTTCAAAGCCGGTGACAAGCTCCCCTCCGAAAGGGCGCTTGCCGTTTCTTTGGGCGTTAGCAGGACTGCGCTCAGAGAGGCTGTTCGCACCCTAAGCCTTATGAACCTTTTAACAGTAAAGCATGGCGGCGGCACCTACATCGCTGACATTTGCCCGGGATCTTTCATGAAGCCCCTCTCACCGATGCTGTCCATGGGCAATATCAATGTGCTTGGAGCTTATTGAGGCGCGCCGCATCATAGAGCCGGAGGCGGCATCGCTGTGCGCACTTCGCGCAAGCGACGAGGAGCTCTCCGAAATCGGGGCCATGGTGGAGAAGATGGCATCCACAGTCAAGGACCTGAAGAAGTTCAACGACCTTGACCTGGGTTTCCACATAGCGCTTGCGGTAGGTTCGCACAATTCGGTGCTCACAGCCACGCTCGAAGCGATCAGGGACGCCCTTTTCCAGCAGGTGCAGGAAGTGCAGGAACTTCCCGGCGCCGCGGAGAGGGCATTGAAATACCACACAAAGCTTGCCGAGGCCGTGCTCAACCGCAATGACAAGATGGCCGCAAAAGGCATGCTGGAACATCTAAACGACGTCGAAATGGCAGTACTGAGCAATATCAGGAAGAGGACATGAGTTTGAAAAGGGGTGGTTAGGGGCGACTAATCCCTTACAGATTTGCGTTTCTTAGGATCGCGTAGATCCAATATTAAGGAGGAATGACAGTGAACGCAGGCAAGAATCGTGGAATGATCTGGCGCATTGCTCTCGTGCTCACAATGGTCGCGGTAATGATACCCCTAGTGGGATCCGCTGCCGAAGTCACAATCAAAATCGGTACAGTATACCCTCTGACCGGCTCCCTCGCAACAACCGGTGAGGACTGCATGACCGGCGTAGAGATGGCCATAGACATCATCAACAACGTCTATGACATAGACTTCCCGTTCGCAAGGACATCGGGCATCCCCAGCCTCGGCGGGGCGAAGCTTGAAGTAGTCCTCGGCGACAGCAGGGGCGATGCGACAGTCGGCATGGCCGAAACCGAGCGCATCATCACTGAGTCCAAGGTCGCGGCATTCTTCGGCGGTTACCAGAGCGGCGTCGTCAAGACGACCAGCATGGCTGCTGAAAGGCTTCAGATACCGTACGTTCTCTCCGACGCGACATCGCCGACGCTGACCGAGCGCGGCTTCCAGTGGTTCTTCAGAGTCATCCCGCACGACGGCATCCAGGCCAAGAACGCCCTCGAAATGGTCGCCGAAATAGAGAAGAAGGAAAAGGTAGACCTCAAGAGGCTCGCAATCGTATGGGAGAACACCGAGTGGGGCGCAAGCCTTGCAGTAGAGCTCAGGAAATGGGCAGCCTTCTACGGCTATCAGCTGGTAGCGGACGTATCCTACGTCTACAAAGCCACCGACGTAGCAGCAGAGGTCCTCAAGGTTAAGGCCTCCAACCCCGACATCATCGTCCACGGCGCATACGTTTCCGACGCCATCCTCTTCACCCAGACCTTCAAGGCGATGAAGGTTAGCCCGAAGGTATTCGTAGGAATGTCCGGATACCTCGATCCCAACTACGCAGTCACCGTAGGCGCTTGACTGCGAGAACATCTTCGTGCGTGGCGTCTACGGCCTCGACCTTTCGATCAGCAAGCCGTACGTTGCCAAGATAAACGAGCTCTACAAGAAAAAGTACGGCCGCGATATGAGCCCGAGCGCTGCTCGCAGCTTCACCGCTCCTTTCGTACTTGCTGACGCGATCAACCGCGCCAAGTCCACAAAGCCGGAAGACATCAGGAAGGCCCTTCTTGAGACCAACATGCCGGCTTCCAGCGTAATCACCGCCTATGACGGAGTCAGGTTCGATCCCGTAACCCATGACAACGTATTGGGCAAGTCCCTCTACCTCCAGTTCCAGAAGGGCAAGCTCAGAGTCGTGTGGCCATTCAACCTGGCCGGCGTACCTTACGTATATCCTTTCTCCGCTGGTAAGTAACTAGTAACCGGAACGTGAACTGCGGGGGCGCCGCCCCTAAAAAGCGGCGCCCCCTACGGATTTCAAGCGGAATTTACGCTGACATGACAGGGGTGGTCTTCTTTGTTGCTCCAATTGCTCACGGGAGGAGTGCTGCTAGGCTGCGTTTACGGCCTGGTTGCCATGGGCTTGAGCCTCATCTACGGCGTGATGGGGATAGTCAATTTCGCCCACGGCGCGCTGGTGATGCTCGCGATGTATGCGAGCTACTGGCTTAACACTTACTTCAAGCTGGATCCCGTGCTGGGAACGCCGATTGTGGCTTTGATAATGTTCGGCCTGGGAATACTGATCTATCGCGGCATAGTATCGAAGGTCCTAAGAGGGCCCTTCCTGGCCAGGATGCTGGTAACATTCGGCCTTAGCATATTCATAATCAACCTGGCCCAATTCCTGTGGACCCCGGACTACCGCATGATACAAGGCGCCATATCCAAAGGCACCTTCATGATCGGGCCGATTTTCATAGAGCTGCCCAAACTTGTGGCAAGCATAGGAAGCCTGATAGTGGCCGCCCTTGTGTACTGGTTCCTCAGGAGGACCAAGATCGGACTCGCCATTCAGGCGATATCGATCGACAGGTCGGCGGCGTCTCTTATGGGCATCAACCTCGAGAAGCTCAACGGCATAGCATTCGGCATCGGCCTTGCTTGTGCCGGCGCTGCAGGGTCGCTTCTGGCGAGCTATTACTACATCTTCCCTGATGTAGGAACGATGTTCGGCCTGGTAGCGCTCGTTGCGGTCGCCCTGGGCGGCTTCGGAAGCACTGAGGGCGCGCTAATCGGCGCCATACTCATCGGCATCATCGAGACTGTCGGCGGCTTCTACATCGGCCCCGAGTACAAATACGCGCTGATATTCCTCGCATACGTCCTAATAGTCATCGTGCGGCCCAAAGGCCTCATGGGATGGGGGGCCGACTGATGGAAAAGAACAAGCTTATCAAATTCCTGCCATTTATCGCCCTTGCTGTGGCGATTGTGGCCCCGCTCATACTGAAGGCCAGGTTCCAGCAGCATATCCTGGTCCTTATCGTGCTTTATGCCGTCATGGCCGAAGCATGGAACATAATGGCAGGATATGCCGGCATGGTATCCATCGGCCAGGCCGCGTTCTTCGGCATCGGCGCATACGCGTCGACAGTCCTATTCGTGACATATAACATCAACCCGTGGATAGGCCTGATAATCGGCGGACTTGCGACTGCGCTGTTCGCAACCATAATCGGCCTTCCATTCTCCCGCCTGCGCGGCAGATACTTCGGCATAGGCACGATAGCTCTCGCCCAGATGATAAAGGTCGTCTTCGAGAACTGGCCTTTGGTCGGCGGCGCGGCAGGCATGATAATACCCGATGACTAAAGAGGGCTTCTGGAACCTCCAGTTCCACTCCTCCAAGCTAGGTTACTACTACATAGCTCTTACGCTGCTCGTCGCGGTCGTCGTCTTCATGTACATCATGGAGAGGTCCAAGATGGGCTTCTACTTCAAGGCGATCAGGGAGAACGAGGAAGTGGCAACGGGCCTTGGCGTCAACAAGACGGCCTACAAGCTCATCGCCATCGCCATAAGCGCCGGCATAACCGGCGTATGCGGCTCCCTGCTGGCGCAATACAGCCTCTATGTGGAACCTGCTTACATGTTCGACCACACGATCTCGGTCACCATAGCGCTGACCGCCGTATTCGGAGGCGCGGGCAACATAGTAGGCCCGATACTCGGATCGCTGATACTGATGCCCATATCCGAGCTCACAAGGGCGTGGATGGGCTCCGGCGGCAGCGGAGTCGACCTTATGATCTACGGCGCATTCATAGTCCTCATATGTGTCTATGAGCCGGACGGCCTAATGGGCATAGCGAGGAAGACCGGGCGCAGGCTCAAGGCCAGGCGCGAGAGGGGGCTTGAAGCCTAATGCCGGAACTTGTAGTAACTAACCTGACGAAGAAGTTCGGCGGCCTAGTTGCCGTAAACGACGTATCGTTCTCCGTAAAAAGCGGCGAGATACTTGGCCTCATCGGGCCCAACGGCGCAGGAAAGACCACGCTGTTCAGCTGCCTTTCGGGCTTCTACAGGCCGGAAATCGGCAAAGTCATGTACGAGGGGCACAACATAGTAGGCTGGAGCCCCAACAACATATGCTCAATCGGCATCGCCAGGACCTTCCAGGTGGTGCAGATCCTGCAGGGCATGACCTGCCTTGAAAACGTCCAGGTGGGAGCATACCTTAGAAACTCGAAGACGTCAGCCGCCAAGAAGAAGGCGCTTGAGGTGCTCGACAGGGTCGGAATGGCCGACAAGGCGAACATGAAGGCCGTAAACCTCACGCTTCCCGCAAAGAAGCGCCTCGAGGTGGCGATGTGCCTTGCGACCGATCCCAAGGTCCTCATGCTGGACGAGTCGATGGCAGGGCTGACCCCCACGGAAATCGGCGAATCCACAAAGATGATCAAGGGCCTGAAGAAAGACGGCCTGGCGCTCATCGTAGTCGAGCACGTAATGGAAGCCATCATGCCCATAGCCGACAGGGTTATGGTCCTAGATTCCGGAGTCAAGATCGCCGAGGGCTCACCTGCCGCAATTTCCAAGGACATCAAGGTGATATCGGCTTACCTGGGAGATAAATATGCTGAACGTTGTAAATTGTAGCGCCGGCTATGACGGAGTGCCCGCACTCGTCGATGTATCCCTGTCCGTAAAGGAAGGGGAGATCATCGCAATAGTAGGTTCCAACGGCACCGGCAAATCCACGCTTGCCAGGGTAGTGTCAGGACTGGTCAAGACCACGTCCGGCACCATCGAGTTCAACGGCAAAAGGATTGATCGCATGCCCGCCCACGAGATAGTGAAGCTGGGGCTAGTCCATGTCCCAGAGGGAAGGCATGTGTTCGGCAAGCTCAATGTCAAAGAGAACCTCATGCTCGGTGCCTATACCACCAAAGACGAGGCCGAGGCGAAGAAGAGGCTCGAATACGTATACAAGCTCTTCCCCATACTCGAGGAGAGGAAGAACCAGAAGTCCTGGAGCATGAGCGGAGGGCAGCAGCAGATGCTGGCTTTAGGGCGCGGCCTTATGTCCAACCCCAAGCTCCTGGTCCTTGACGAGCCGTCGTTGGGCCTCATGCCCAAGCTGTGCGACGAGCTGTTCGAGGCCATCAAGACCATCAGCAAGGAGGGCATCACCATCATGCTCATCGAGCAGAGGGTGCTCGAGGCCCTTGAGCTGTGCACAAGAGGGTATGTAATACAAAACGGCAGGATAGTGCTCGAGGGCAAGGGCAACGAGCTCATCTGCAGCGACATGGTGCGCAAAGCATACCTTGGCATGTAAAAGAAACCTGCAAGGAGCGTGTACTCAGTGCAAGTTGAGCTGTCATACGGAAAAATCAGGAAGACTGTGGACCTGCCGGCCGAAAACCTCACGATAGTGGAGCCGGTATTCATCGAAGGGCTGCAGGACGAACTCAAAGCAATAAGGGATGCGGTAAGGGGCCCGATCGGGTCCCTGCCGCTAAAAGAGCTGGCCAAAGGACGCAAAAGCGTTGCGATCAACTTCTGCGACGCGACAAGGCCGGTCCCGAACAAGAAGATATTGCCCATAGTCCTCTCTGAGCTTGAGGAAGCGGGGATCAAGCGCGAGGACATAGTACTTGTAAGCGCGCTCGGCACCCACAGGCCCGGCCCGAAAGAGGAGATTGTGGAGCTTCTAGGCGAGGAAATAGCCTCTAAATACAGGGTAGTGCAGCACGATTGCTCCGACAGGAACACGATGTCGATGGCGGGGCGCCTGTCCGACGGCCAGGAGCTTTGGGTGAACAAGGATTACTACGAGGCCGACTTGAAGATACTCACCGGCTTCATAGAACCCCACTTCTTCGCGGGCTTCAGCGGCGGCGGCAAGCTGGTATATCCCGGTATTGCAAGCCTTGAGAACATCAAGGTGGCCCACGGCTACAAGATCCTGTCGGACAAGAATTCGACCTGGGGCATTACGAAGGGCAATCCTGTGTGGGAGCTTCTCACCGAAGGGGCCCTCGCGACGAAGCCCGACTTCATAGTCAACGTCACCCTTAACAAGGACAAGGCTATAACCGGCGTGTTCGCGGGAGGCCTGCTGGCAGCGCACTCCAAAGGCACGGAATATGTGAAAAGGACGGCCATGAGGGCCGTCAAGGAACCTTTCGACATAGTGATTACGACAAATAGCGGCTACCCGCTCGACAGGAATGTCTACCAGGCGGTCAAGGGGATGAGCGCGGCGGCGGGCATAGTGAAAGAGGGCGGGTCTATCATCTCGGTCGCGCAGTGCACGGACGGCATCCCTTCGGGAAGCCACTACCACAAGCTCATGCAGATGGCGGGAAACCCGAGGCGGGCGCTTGAGATAATCGCAGAATCCGGCTTCTCGATGCAAGACCAGTGGCAAGTGCAGCTGCAGGCGGACTTGCAGATAAAAGCCGATGTGTACTTGTACTCGGAGTGCCTGTCGGACGAGGACATAGAATCCGCGATGTTCAAGCCCTGCAGGGACATAGAGGCCACGGTGAAGGGGCTGCTTGAGAAGTACGGGAGCGATGCTCGCATCTGCGTACTGCCCGAAGGCCCGCAGACCATACCATACCTGGAGAAATAGGCGGAAATTCCAGACTGGCAAAGGAGGATGGACGGAATTGGCAAATGCATTAGGGCTTAAAGAGAGGGCAAGAGAACTTCTCAGAGGATTCAAAGGGGACAATTACGCCTTCGGCCTCGGAGTGCTCGACATGGCGGCGGAGTACGCGAAGGAATTCGGGGACTCCTGCCTGGTAGTGGCGAATTCCGGCTCATGGTTCAAGCCTATACTCGATCCGATCCTGGCATCGCTTGAAAAGCGCGGCATAGCGCTTGCCGGCGGAAAGACCGTGCCGGACGCGGCGCCCAACGCGCCTCGCGAGGACGTGTACAGGATCGCGACCTATATACTGCAGCACAGGCCCAAGAGCCTTATGGCAGTGGGCGGAGGAAGCACGATCGACGCGGTGAAGGCCGCTAATGTGCTCGCTTCGCTGGGCCGCTGGGAGGCCGAGATCGAGCCCTACTTCGGCACCGGCCAGGTGAGCGCGGTGATGGCAGCGCATTCCGCGAAGCTGCTTCCCGTGGTCGCGGTGCAGACTGCGGCAAGCTCGGGCGCGCAGCTTACGAAGTATTCCAATATCACAGACATCGCTGCGGGCCAGAAGAAGCTCATCGTTGACGACGCCGTTGTTCCGGCACGCGCGGTCTTCGACTACCTGGTCACTAAATCAGTGCCTGTGAACATGACAATAGACGGCGCTCTTGACGGCATCAGCCACTGCCTCGAGGTGTACTACGGGGCCAAGGGCGACAAACTCGCCTTAACCAGGGAAATCGCAGAAGTGGGCATCGAGCTTGCGGTGGCCAATGTGGAGAAGGCGGTCGCCAATCCGGCCGACGAGCAGGCAAGGGAGGCGCTTGGCCTTGCTACCGACATCGGCGGTTATGCGATCATGGTGGGCGGCACCAACGGCGCCCATCTTACGAGCTTCTCGCTTGTCGACATAGCAAGCCACGGAAGAGGAGTAGCCCTGATGAATCCGTACTACACGGTATTCTTCGCGCCGGCAATTCAGGAGCAGCTCAAAACGGTCGGTAGGATATATGCCAAGTACGGTTTCCTGAAGGGCAATGTAGAGGAGCTTAGCGGCAGGGCCCTGGGAGTCGCTGTGGCCGAGGCCATGATGGCCTTAGGAAAGAAGCTCAACTTCCCCACGAAGCTGACCGATCTGCCAGGCTTCACCGAGGCCCACATCGAAAGGGCGCTCGCAGCAGCAAAGAACCCGCAGCTTGAGATGAAGCTCAAGAACATGCCGGTGCCGCTAGATGCGACTCTCGTGGAGGAATACATGAGGCCGATACTGCGCGCGGCAGCAACAGGAGACCTCTCGCTAGTAAAGAACATGCAGTAAGAATTGCGGCTGCCCTAAAGTAAGGGCGAAATAAAAAGGCCCGGATTCCGTCCTTGCAGGGGGGATCCGGGCCTTCAATTTTTGCGCTTGCCGCAATTGGAAACGTCGCCGGGCTCTAGTGCTTTATGCGGGCGATCTCCACATCAGCTAGTGACTCGAAGAACTGCACTATTGCGGAGTGGTCGCTGCTGCCGTGGCCCTTTACTTTCATGGCCTGCATGACCTGGGCGATTAGCCCAGTCATTGGAAGAGGTGCGCCGATTTCCTTGCCGGTCTGCAGGGCGTTCGCGATGTCCTTTATGTGAAGGTCGATCCTGAAGCCGGGGTTGAAATTGCGGTCTAGCACCATGGGTGTCTTTGCGTTCATTACATTGCTTCCTGCAAGCCCGCCCTTTATGGCGTCGAATATCACCTCAGGGTCCACACCCGCTTTTACTCCAAGGGTGAGGGCCTCTCCCAAGGCTGCGATATTCAGAGCTACGATTATCTGATTGCATAGCTTCACGGTGTTTCCGGCACCGATTGAACCTACATGGACGACTGATTTGCCCAACAGCTTCATCAGGTCGTAGCATTCGTCGAAGTCGGCCTTTTCGCCGCCGACCATGATCGAAAGTGTTGCCGCAATTGCGCCGGGCTGGCCTCCGCTGACGGGGGCATCAATCATGCGCACGCCCTTTGCCTTGGCGGCTTCGCATACTTCCTTGGCGGCGGAGGGGGCAATTGAGCTCATGTCAATTATGATCGAGCCCGGCTTTGCGCCTTCCAGCACGCCCGAAGGGCCCATCACGACTTGCCTGACCTGCGGGGAATCCGGCAGCATCGTGACAATCTTGTTAACTTGGCTGGCAACTTCTGCGGGTGTCTTCGCCGCCACTGCGCCTTCTGCGACCATCTCGGCCACCGCGGATGGCACTACGTCGCAGACTATCGCCTTGTAGCCGGCTTTCATAAGGTTCTTGCACATGGGCCTTCCCATGATTCCCAGTCCGATGAAACCAATAGTCTCCATAACGAATCCTCCCAAATTAGATTTACCAATTCACCTCCTATAATACCACATCAGGCAGTTCAGATGCCGTCCGAGGTTGCGAGGCTTGAGACCAAGTAACGTGTAGACGCCCTCTGCCATAAGGGCGGTACTGCTTTTGGTCTGTTCGCGATTGGTGGCGAACCAGTCTCCGCCTCCGGCAGGCGGGGGCCAGCCCCGTTAAAAGGAATTATATTCCTGCTGCGTTCCTTCTTCTATGTGCATAAATACTAATAAATCCCAAATAATTTGTGTGAAAGTACATAGGGATGACAATTGCATATGTAGAATTAGTTAATACCTTTATAGGTCCGCATTTCGGCCAAGAGGGGTGAACATAAGCATATCAGCAGGTAAAGTACCCATTACAAGGAGGAAGATGAAGATGTTGCATCGGAATTTCCGCATCTTGTCGGTAATTTTAGCGATCCTGCTATTGGGCGGAACATTTGCCAACGCAGCCACAAAAGTTAAGGTCGGTGTCATATGCCCGATAACGGGACCGTCCTCGACATTCGGATCCGGAGTAAAAGACGCCATCGCGATAGCTCAGGACAAGCTCAAGGCGTCCAACGGCATAAATGGCATGGAAGTCGAATTCATCATAATGGACGACAGGGCGAACCCGGCCGAGGCAGTCGCCGCGGCAGAGCGCCTCATCCATAACGAAAAGGTATCTTTGATATTAGTGCCCGTAATGAGCTCGGTGGTCCTGGCCGTTATGGAAGTCACGGAAGCCAACCAGATCCCGCTGGTGACATCAGGCGCAACCGCCGAGAGCATCACCCAGAAGGGATACAAGTACATATTCCGCACATGCGCCACGAACGCAACCCAGGCCTCGATCATAGTCCCTTACGCGGTCGACCGCTTCAAGCCCAAGACCGCAGCAGTCATATATGAGAACACGGACTACGGCATCTCCCTTCGTGACAACACCGTGGCAGTCCTCGAGAAGCTGGGAGTCAAAGTCGTAGGAGTAGAGCACTACATCAGAGAGTCAGTCGACTTCAGGGCCCAGCTCACCAAGCTTCGCCAGCTGAAGCCGGACCTGCTCTTCATGGCGTCAATTACAGCAGAAGCCGTGCAGATCATGCGCCAGCGCACTGAGCTCGGCTGGAACGTCCAGCTCGTGGCGTTCAACGGCATAGGTACCGACACCCTCGACCTCGCCGGCAAGAACGCAGAAGGCCTGCTGTATGTAAGCGGCTTCGAAGACACTCTTCCTGACCCAGTGGTCAAGGAGTTCTACGCCGACTGGTGGGCGAAGTACAACAAGCCCATCAACGGGACCGGAGCTGCGGCATACAACGCCGTAAGGCTCATACTCGACGCCATCCGCAGGGGCGGTAGCACCACGGCCGGCATATGGACCGCAATCAAGGAGACCAAGAACTTCCACGGCATGGGCGTGGACATCTCCTTCGACGCGACCGGGCAGGCGGCCTCGACCTGGATAGTAATCGAGTATGTAAACGGCAAGAAGGAGATCCGCAAGTACTAAGAGATATCGGACAATAAAGTCGGTGGACGGGTAGAAGCCGGCATAGCGGTCATACCCGTCCGTTCTTGATACTTGGGGGTGAGTAAGACTTGTCAGTCCTGATATTCCAGCAGATAGTAAACGGCCTGATAGTGGGCGGCATCTATTCCCTGACGGCAGCGGGCGTCTCGCTCACTTACGGCGTGCTCAGGGTCTTGAACCTGGCACAGGGCGAGATGTACATGCTGGGCGCCTACATAGCGCTTTCCATGGTCACCTTGTGGCACGCCCCTTACTGGGTGGGCCTCATCGGCGCCTTCCTATGCATAGGCTTCCTGGGCCTTCTTACCGAAAGGGTAGCGTTGAGGCCGGTGAGAAAGTCCGGCACAATGTACGCCTATATAACGACCTTCGCTGTGTCTTTCATAATCCAAAATGTTGCCGTCCTCGTCTGGACGGCCGACCCCAGGATATTCCCCTCGGGGCTTGCCAACATCAACTTGTCGGTCAAAGGGGTGTACTTTACGGCGCAGCAGCTGATGGTGTTCATTGCCTGCTGGCTGATAATAGCCCTTCTCTACTGCCTCATCCGCTTCACCAAGTTCGGCCTGGCGATAAGGGCGGTATCGCAGAGCACTGACACGTCGAGCCTCATGGGCATACCTGTGAATTTTGTAATCGCGGCAACATTTGCCCTCGCCACGGGCCTCGCCGGCGTCGCAGGGGCGCTTATTGGCCCTAGTATGCTGGTGTTTCCCGGGATGGGATCGCTTACGGGCATGAAGATATACGCGGTTATCCTGATGGGAGGCCTGGGCAACGTCTTCGGTGCCTGCATAGCCGGCTTCCTGCTGGGCGCGATCGAAGGGGTGTTCGCGTCCTTCGTGGGCTCCACGTTCAGGGACGTGATGCCTTTCTTAGTCATCATAGCCATACTTCTGTACAAGCCGAGCGGCATATTCTCCCGCTCGTCGAAATGATCGGGGGGAATGCTTGTATGCAAAAAGTAAAAGCTAACAAAACGATCGGGATCCTGGCAGTGGGAGCGCTGCTGGTCCTGCTCGTCCTCATACCGAAGCTCGTCACCAACCAGTATTCGCTCCACATACTGATAGCCTCGGGCCTTGCTGTCATCCTGTCCTCAAGCTTCAACCTCGTGACCGGCTTCACGGGGCAGCCGGTGTTCGGCATGGCCGCCTTCTACGCTGTCGGGGCCTACACGTCCGCGATAATGTCCACAAGGCTTCATCTGTCCTTCTGGATTACGATGCCGCTGGCAGGGATCATGGCGGGCATCGTGGGCTTCGTGCTGGGCTTGCCAAGCCTTAGGCTCAGGAAGTTCTTCCTCGCGATTACAACGATTGCTTTCGGCGAGGTAATAAGGCTGGTCATTTTAAATTGGGTAGGGCTTACGAGGGGGCCCATGGGAATCACAGGCATACCCATCCCGACCCCTATAAAGCTGCCCCTGCTGGGCACCATAGTCTTCAACAACAAGATCAGCTTCTACTACCTGACGCTCGCCCTTGTAATATTGGTTGTCGTAAGCATAAGAAGCATCATGAACTCGCCGGTTGGCAGGGCGTTTCTTGCAACCAGGGATGACGAGGACGCGGCGCAGACCTGCGGCATAGACACAAGGTTCTACAAGCTGCTCTCCTTCGTTCTGGCCTCGTTCTTCGCCGGCATCGCAGGCGCGATGTACGCTCATTACTTCAAGTACATCAGCCCCGGCAGCTTCGGCTTTACGGAATCGGCCATGGCAGTCACAACTGCCCTGGTTGGCGGCCTGGGGACGATAGCGGGCCCGATAGTGGGCGGATTGCTCCTGACGGCAGCCCCTGAATTTCTCAGGGCTCTCGCCGATTACAGGCTCATAATCTACGGCGGGACGCTGCTCCTTACTCTTACCTTCTGGCCCAGCGGCCTGGTAGGAGGCTTCAACACCATATGGTACAAGTTAAGCGGAGGCGCAAAGAGGAACGGGAACAAAGGGGCCTCGGCGGCAAAGGGGGTAAGGCAGTGAGCTTGTTACAGACAGTCGGCGTAACGAAACGTTTCGGCGGGCTTGCCGCCCTCAGCACCGTGGACATAGAGGTCAACGCCGGTGAGATCGTGGCCGTAATAGGCCCGAACGGGGCGGGCAAGACCACGCTTGTTCAACTGCATCACGGGAGTGCTTCCGGCAACAAACGGGAAGATCCTGCTCGACGGCAAGGAGATAACCCATGAGAAGCCCTGGAATATCGCCCATAAGGGCATATCCAGGACCTATCAGAACATCAGGCTGTTCGGCAAGGCATCCGTGCTGGACAACGTCAGGATCGGTCATCACCAGCACATCAAGTCGGGGTTCTGGTCATCGCTTCTGAAGACGCCTTCCATGCGCAAGGAAGAAGTGAAGATCAAGGACAAATGCCTGGGGATTTTGAAGTTCGTGGGCCTGAAGGGCAACTTTGAGGACATGGCGGAGAACCTGTCTTACGGGGACCAGAGGCGCCTTGAGATAGCCCGCGCTCTTGCCATGGAGCCCAAAATCATACTGCTTGACGAGCCTACAGCGGGCATGAACCCCGACGAGACGCAGAGGATGTGCGAGCTCATAGAGGCCGTTCGCAAGTCCGGCATCGCGATACTAATCATCGAGCACGACATGAACGTCGTTATGGGCATATCCGAAAGGATCTATGTGCTCAACTACGGAGCCAGGATCGCCCACGGTTCCCCCGACGAAATCCAGTGCAACCAAGAGGTAATCGAAGCTTACCTGGGCAAGGAGGAATAAGCCGTGTTGGAGCTGATTAACATCGAAGTTCATTACGGCAAGATCCGCGCCCTTACCGATGTCAGCCTCAAAGTGGAGGAGGGCGAGATCGTATGCCTTCTAGGAAGCAACGGCGCGGGCAAAACCACAACGCTCAGGTGCATCTCGGGCTTGCTTAAGCCCAGCCGCGGCAAGGTGCTTTTCCACGACAAGGTAATCAGCGGCATGGCGCCTCATAAGATAGTGCAACTTGGGATCTCCCACACCCCGGAGGGCAGGGCAATATTCCCGACCTTCACCGTATTGGAAAACCTCCAGGCCGGCGCATACTTGAGATCCGACAGGAAGGGCATACTGGAGGATATGGAGAAGCTCTTCGAGGAGTTCCCCAGGCTCGGCGAGAGGAAGAACCAGTTGGGAGGGAGCCTTTCGGGCGGCGAGCAGCAGATGCTCGCCATCGCAAGGACGATAATGTCGAGGCCCAAGCTGGTGCTCCTCGACGAGCCCTCGATGGGCTTGGCCCCCGTGCTTGTGAACGAGATCTTCGCCATGATCAAGAGGCTCAAAAAGGACGACATAACAGTCCTGTTGGTGGAGCAGAACGCCAGGAAGGCGCTTCAGATCGCAGACCGCGGCTACCTGCTCGACACCGGCAAGACGACGATCAGCGACATTGCGGCGAACCTGCTGCAAGATCCCAGGATGGTGCAGGGCTATCTGGGCCAGACGTGCGCAAAGCCGCCAGTGGCATCGGACTAGCCTTTAAGAAAAACAGAAGACTGCAAGGGGACAAATAAATCGAAGCCGGTTGTACCACAGTGGGCAACCGGCTTCGATTTCGTTATTGCGGATAGGGATATTCAGATGATCCCTGACTAAGACAGGACCCAGCCCAGCCCCAGCTCCTCAAGCTTCGTAGGGGTGGGGTTGCCAGTCACCGGATTCCATCCCATGATCTCATAATATTGCCTCTTTGCGGCCTCGAACTCTGCTTTGTCTATGCGGTTGCCCTCAGTTATGCCGCCGACAAGAGGCTCGAATATCCTCTCCGGGAGGGTGTCGTCCTTCGCCGACATCCCTTCGCGGGCATTGAAGGCCCTCAGCATGTTTATCCTGCGTTCCCCCAGCTGCATCAGCTCCCAAAGGGTAGTCGACCAGCCAGTGGCCGCGTTGACGAGCTTAACCAGGTCGTCCAGCCCATAAAGGAGGTTGATGCCGAAGCAGAACTGGCATAGATCAAGAGTGTCCAGCGCGCTGTACAGCATCTGGGTATAGGCCCACAGCTTTGCCTTCTCGAAGCTGAGCTCATCCATGGGCACGGTCTTCGAGAAGCCCAGCGTCTTCATGGCCTCAGGCAGGTCTTCAGAGGAGATCGAGCCGTCATGCTGGTGCGACTGGTGGTCTGCGCCGAAAGGGTTTGTGGAATAGGCAAGCGCCAAAGATGCCTTAATCCTCGGCATATGTGCAGGAAACTCCTGCTTCTTGGAGCATATGGCGTATTTCGCGGCCCCTTTGCCAAGGATCTCGGCCGCCCGATACGAGCCCTCGGCCAGCAGGCCGCCCAGTCCTTTGCGGTCTTTTATCATCTCTATCATGCCCAGAGCCGCGTCTGCGTTGCCGAATTTAAGCTCCAGCCCGGCAGTGTCCTTCAGGCCAATGATGCCGGCCTCGAAGCAGTCCATGGCGAAAGCAAGGGTGCCTCCAGTCGATATTGTATCGAGCCCGTACCTGTTGCACAGCTCCGTAGCCTTGGCCACCGCCGGCAGGCTTCCTATCCCAAGATATGAGCCGAGGGCGGCGATGGATTCATACTCCGGCCCGCCGTATTCGGGGTCGAGCTCATAAGGCTCGCTCGCCTCTACCACGCGCTTGCACCTGACAGCGCAGGCCCAGCAGGATTTGTTCTTCTTCAGTATCGTCTTGTTCATATGATCGCCGGATATCTCTTCGGCGTGCTCGAAAGAGCCCGACGTCCAGTTGCGGGTGGGCAGGCCGCCTATCGTCTGGTTTGCCGTGACGACGCCGGCCGTCCCCAGCTCCCTTAGAAACTTCGATGTGCCGTGATCGACAGACCTTTTCGCCCCGGACTGCGCCAAAGCCATTATGGCCTCGCGGTCTGCAAACTCCGGCGCCTTCGTGCCGCGCACGGCAATCGCCTTTAGGTTCTTCGAGCCCATGACGGCGCCCATGCCTGTCCTGCCGTTGTAGTGCTTGAGCTCGTTGGTTATGCATGAGAATCTGACCAGCCTCTCGCCGGCGGGCCCGATTATCGCCACCCTGACCTTCTTATCCCCGAGCTTCTGCCTTATCTTCTCCTGCGCCTGCCCGGTCTCCAGCCCCCAAAGCTCAGATGCGTCCATCAGTTCATATTGCCCGTCATGTATCCAAAGGTAAGTGGGCTTCGCCGAGCGCCCGGTGATGACTATGGCGTCGAACCCCGCATATTTCAGCTCCGTGCCCCAGAATCCTCCGGCCTGGCTGTCGCCCAATGCGCCTGTAAGAGGGGATTTAGCGGTTACATTGAACCTGGAGGCGCCGCTTAAGGGAGCACCCGTTGTGGCAGAAGCCGCAAATACAAGGACGTTTGCGGGATCGTATGCGTCCGTGCCGGGTTTGATGCCTTTGAGCGCATAGTAAGCCCCGATGGCACTGCCGCCCATGTACTTTCTGTAGAAGGCCTCATCCGGCACCTCTACCGTGAAATGCCCGCCTGTCAGGTCTAAGTGAAGGATTTTTCCGCAGTACCCCTTCATGGGCCACCTCCTGTTTTTGACTTATTTGCTAGATTCACATAAAACAAGTCTGTTGCTATGGTCTGCCGGGCACGTTCTGTTCTATATTTAAATCAGTATCAACATCAAAGCTATCGGAGGTACGCCATGGACCGCAGGGAATTCCAGGAAGGTTACCGGGTGCGCGATGCTCTTAAACTGCCTTGCCTCGAAGGCGCCAAGGTTATCGCCGGCGCGGGAGGCCTGGATCGCGAGCTCCGGTCGGTA
>CAWGMK010000006.1:0-397381 GCA_963823655.1 uncultured Bacillota bacterium | reverse complement strand
CACGATGAAATTCGGCGCGCGGCCGTCACGGCGCTAGCAGCTCGAGGCTGGCCTGCGCGTAGTACACCATCTGCGGCAGCAGCCGGCCGACGTTGATGCTGTTGGCCGACGACAGCAGCAGCGCTGCGCCAGCGCGGGATCGACGAACGCCTCCTTCACCATGCGCTGGCAATCGTCGAACGTGCCGGCGACCGACAGCGTGCGCACGTTGCGGCCCCAGCACGCGAGCTGCTTTTCCTGGCGGGCGGAGACGAGGCCACGCGGGATACAGCACGACCACGTCGACCCACGGCCGGTCGTAGAACGCGGCGGCGACGGCGCCGCCCGTGTCGCCCGACGTGGCGACCAGGATCGTCAGGCGGCGCGGGTCGTCGCGCGGAATGCGCTCGAGCGTCGCCGCGAGGAAGCGCGCGCCGAAGTCCTTGAACGCGGCGGTCGGCCCGTGGAACAGCTCGAGCACCGACAGCGGCTCCGCCGGCACCCTGCACCTCGACCAGCGGGCGCCGGAAAATTGAATGCGTCGCGAGTGATCTCGGGCAGCGCGTCGGCCATCGCGTCGCCGGCCGCAAACGGCGCGATCAGCCGCTCGGCCAGCTCGCCAGGATCGAGCGGCCGCGCCGATCGAGCCACGCGAGTCTCGGCGAGGCCTCGTCGGCACGTACAGGCCCGCCGTCCGGCGCCAGTCCGCGTGCGATGGCCTCGCCGAGCCCGACCGCGTGCGACGGGTCGCGCGTGCTCTGGAATCGCATCAGTCCTCCACCACCCGCGCGCCCTCGCGATCGATCGCCGACACCCAGCTGTCGCTCGTCGAGGCCGTGCCGGCGGAAGGCCTCGACCATGCCTGCGCGCACCTGCTCGGCATCCTGCTCCTCGGCCCAGGCGAACACCGTCGGGCCGGCGCCCGAAATCGAGCAGCCGAGCGCGCCGGCGTCGAGCGCAGCCTGCTTCACCGCGGCAAACCCCGGAATCAGCACCTGGCGCTGCGGCTCGATCACGACGTCGAGCAGCGACGCGCGGATCAGCGGCAGGTCGCGCGTGTAGCAGCCGGCCAGGAAACCGGCGAGGTTCGCCTGCTGCCAGATCACGTCCGACGAGCGCGACCGTCTTGCTCAGGATTGCGCGCGCCTCGCGCGTCGCCGAGCACCATGTGCGGGTGCACGAGCACGCAGCGCACGGCCTCGGGCACCGGGATCTGCTTGACGTGCGGATTGTCGATGCCGACCGTCAGCACCAGCCCGCCGAACAGCGACGGCGCGATGTTGTCGACGTGCACCGAGCCGCTGGCGACCGCCTCGCCCTGCATCGCGAACTTGAGCAGCTGCGTGCGGTCGAGCGGCCGTCGACCAGCGCGGCGGCCGCCACGACCGCCGCCACCGCCGACGCCGCCGAGCCGCCGAGGCCCGAACCGAGCGGGATGCCCTTCATCACGTCGAGGTCGAAGCCGTATCGGCAGGCCGAGCTCGCGCTGCAGCGCGAGCGCCGCCATGCCGGCCGTGTTCTTCTCCGCGGCGAGCGGCAGGTCGGCCACCACGCCGGTGATCGAGCGGATCGACACGCCCGGCTCCGCGCGCCGGGTGACGCGTCACGCGATCGCCGAGCGCCGCGACGGTGTGACCGAGGATGTCGAAGCCGACCGCGACGTTGCCGACGCTCGCCGGCGCGAACGCCGTCGCGGTCGTGCGCGCGCATCGCGCTCACAGCTTGGCCCCGAGGTACGCGCAGACGCGCAGCAGGTCGGCGAACACGCCGGCCGCGGTGACCGCCGGGACCGGCGCCCGGGCCCTGCACGATCAGCGGGTTCTTGTCGTAGCGCGCGGTCTGGAAGCGCACGATGTTGTCGGTCAGCGCGATGTTGGCGAACGGGTGCGATCGCGGCAGTTCGACCACGCCCACCTCGGCGTTGCCCGTCGACATCGACCGAGCCGACGTAGCGCAGCACGTGGCCGCGCGCTCGCGCCGCCTCGAGGCGCGCCAGCATCGGCGCGTCGAACTCGTGCGAGCCGCTGCGAGGAAGTCCTCGACGCCGCAATCCGCGAGCGCCGCCGGCACGAGGCTCTCGACCTTGACGTCGCCAGCTCGAGCTGCAGGCCCATCTCGCGCGCCAGGATGATCAGCTTGCGGGCGACGTCCATGCCCGAGAGGTCGTCGCGCGGATCGGGCTCGGTGTAGCCGAGCGCCTTGGCCTGCTTCACCACCGACGAGAACGACTGCGTGCCGTCCCAGGTGTTGAACAGGTAGGCGAGCGTGCCGGAGAACATGCCCTCGATGCGGCGGATCTCGTCGCCGGTCTCGCGCAGGTCGCGCAGCGTCTGGATCACGGGCAGGCCCGCGCCGACCGTCGCCTCGTAGAGGTAGTGCGGCACCGGCCGCGCGGCGCGCATCCCGGACGCGCTGGTAGTCGCCATAGGCCGCGCTGTTGGCCTTCTTGTTCGGCGTGACGACGTGGATGCCCTCCGACAGCCAGTGCGCGTAGTGGCTTCGCCACCGCCGCGCTGGCGCTGCAGTCGATGATCACCGCGTGCGGGAACTGGTCGGCGTGCACGTGATCGGCGAACCGCTCGAGGTCGAGCGGATCGCCGCCGGCCGCGTACTCGTCGCGCCAGCGCGCGAGGTCGATCGACGCCCTGCGGCGAGCCGCATCGCTTCGACCCCGCGATGGCGCGCACGCGCAGGTCGAGCTTGAAGTCGCGCCGCAGGCGCTCGACCTGCGAGGCGACCTGGTCGAGCAGCGCGCCGCCGACGAGCCCCGGGCCGATCAGGCCGATCGAGACCGTGTGCGCCGAGAGGTAGAAGCTCGAATGCACGGCACGCAGCGCGCGGGCGCTGCCGCGGCCGTCGATCACGACCGAGATGTTGCGCTCGGACGCGCCCTGCGCGATGGCGCGCACGTTGACGCCCGCCTTGGCCGAGCGCGCCGAACACCTTGCGCCGCGACGCCGTGCGCGCCGGCCATGCCGTCGCCGACGACGGCGAGGATGCTGCAGCCGCGGTTGACCTCGACGCTCTGGATCTGGCCCTCGCGCAGCTCGGGCTCGAAGGCGCGCCGCACGACGCGCTCGGCGCGCTCGGCCTCGGCCTCGGGCACCGCGAAGCAGATCGAGTGCTCCGAGCTGCCCTGCGAGATCAGGATGACCGAGATGCCCTCCTCGCGCAGCGCGCCGAACAGGCGATGCGCCGTGCCCGGCACGCCGATCATGCCGGCGCCCTCGAGGTTCACGAGCGCGATGCGCTCGACGGTCGTGATGCCCTTGACCAGCGGATCGGGCGCCGAGCGCTCGTGGATCAGCGTGCCCGGGCTTGTCCGGCGCGAACGTGTTCTTGATCCAGATCGGGATGCGCTTCTGCACCGCCGGCGCCATGGTCTGCGGGTGGATGACCTTGGCGCCGAAGTACGCGAGCTCCATCGCCTCGTTGTACGACAGCGTGTCGATGACCTGGGCCTCGGGCACGAGGCGCGGGTCGGCGCTCAGCACGCCGTCGACGTCGGTCCAGATCACGATCTCGCGGCGTCGAGCAGCGAGCCGAAGATCGAGGCCGAGAAGTCGCTGCCGTTGCGGCCGAGCGTGGTCTGCAGCCCCTGGCGTGTCGGTGGCGATGAAGCCGGTGATCGACGAGCGGTGCCGACGAAATCGGGCGGCACCAGCGCCTGCAGGTTGGCGCGCGACTGGTCCCAGCGCACGCCGGGGCCGAGCGGGCCCCACTCGACCAGCAGCACGCGGCGCGCGTCGAGCCACTGCACGTGCCCCGACCGGCCGCGGCGGCGCAGCAGGCGCTCGAAGAGGCGCGTCGACCAGATCTCGCCGTAGCCCGCGATCAGGTCGCGCATCGTGGTCGAGGCGCGCGGACCAGGCGCACGGTCTGCAGGATGCCGCCGATGTCGCGGCAGTCGCGGTCCAGCTCGACGATGAACTCGTCGCAGAGCTCGCCCGGCCAGCAGCTCGCGGGCGATGCCGATGTGGCGCTGGCGCAGCTCCTCGATGCGGTCGTCGAGCGCGCGGCGTCCTGCTGCTCGGCCAGCGCGACCAGGCTCAGCAGCGCGTCGGTGACGCCCCGGCACGCCGACAGCACCACCGCCTTGCGCGGGGCCGGGTCGCCCTCGATGATCTCGGCGACGCGTTGCATGCAGGCCGCGTCCGCGACGCTCGACCCGCCGAACTTATGGACTTTCCAGGCTTGCACGGCTGTCTGACTCCCTGACGGCCGCCCGCCGGCTCATCGCCCGGCCGCGTCGCTGCGAGCGACGGCCGATGGCGGCTCTGGCGGGGAAACCCCTTCGATGGCTGTGCGCAGACCGTGAAGTACTGTATCTTCTTGCAGCGCGGCAGGCAAACTAGCGCCATGGACGACATGGACTCCGCCGGACTCCACGCCGCGGTGCTGGCCGCCGGCGCCGCCACCCGCTTCGGCAGCGCCAAGCAGCTGGTGCGCCTCGGCGGCGAACCCGGTGCTGCACCAGGCGGCCGCCAATGCGGCCTGCATCGCCGGCCAGTCGGTCAGCCGTCGTGCTCGGCGCCCACGCCGCGGACATCGCGCCGGCCCTGCGGCAGTCGGCCGATCGTCGATCCGCTGAACCGGGACTGGGAGGAAGGCCTCGCCAGCTCCATCCGCGCGGCCGTGCGACCGCACCGCCGCGCTGCGCAGGCGCCCTGCTGCTGCTGCTGGGCGACCAGGTGGCGGTCACGGCCGACGACCTGCGCCGCCTGTACGCCAGCTGGCGCCGGCACCCGGTGCTGATCGCCGCGGCACTGTACGCGGGCGCGCCCGGCCTGCCGGCGATCTTCCCGCGCTGGGCTTTCACGCGACCTGCTGGAGCTGCGCGGCGACCGCGATCCACGCCTCGTGCTGCGCCGCAACGTCGACCGGCTGGTGCGCGTGCCGATGAGCAACGCGGGCGTCGACCTCGACACGCCGGAAGACCTGCTGCAGCTCGAAATGGCGCAGGCCGCGGGCAGCGCCGGACACCGCATGAGGTATTATGTCAATGCGACGGACGCGCCGACTGAGAGGCGTGTCTTGCTTTCGTTGCGTGCGCCGCGAGGCCATGACGCGTGAGGCCCTAGACTCACGTTCAGCAGTCAACTTTTTCAGTGGAGACGTGCGCATGCGTCGCGCAGCATGTTCCTGCCGCCCTGTCGCCGGTATCTGCCTGTTCACCCTGGCCGCGGCGCAGCCATGGCCGGCGCGGTCGCAGACCAGTTCCGCACCGGCGCCTTCGGGCTGCCGTGGAACGCGGGCAAGAACGCCATCGAGGCCAAGTACCCCGGCGGCAAATGGGACAAGGACGACACGGGCGCGGCCCGCTATTGCGCCCCGAGCCGGCAGGCCCTGCTGAAGCTGCCGGCCCAGCACCAGACCAGGAACTCTGCTTCCTGATGGGCTCGGACGGCACGCTGGGCAGCGGCCACGGCACGGCATCGAACGCTTCGCTGCCGTCGCTGCTGGCGGTGGTGAACCGCTCGCGCACGATGTTCGGCGACTTCGACGCCGTGCAACGCGACGACAGCGCCGATCCAGTCGACGCTCCACGTCCATGCTGTGGACTCAAGGACTCGCCGATCATCGCGGTCGTGAGCAGCGCCAACGACGACGACGGCAAGCCGAACGTGGTCGCGTTCACGGTGGCCGACGAGGCTTCGCTGTTCGCGAAGGACGCCGACAAGGTCTCGAACAAGCCGCGGCATGAGTCTCAGCCCGCGGGCGCCCTCGGCCCATTTCCGCCGGCGAGGGCTGCGGCGACATCAGGCTGCTCTCGCGCCGGCAGCGTCCCGCTCGACCGGCGCTCGAGCCAGTCGATGAACGGCTTCCAGCTGTCCAGGTCTTCCTGCAGCAGGGCACCTTTCATTTCGTGGATGCCCATCCCGCATTCCGCCGAGCGCACGTAGGCCTGCGAATCGCGCAATACCGCCGCTACCGGAATGCGCAGGCTCTGCAGGAAACGCATCAGGTGCTGGTACGCCTTGGTGTAACGCCGCGCGCGGTTGGCGACGATCACCAGCCGCCGTTCGGACCGATGCACCTCGCCCGACCAGCAGCAGGTCGGCGATGCAGCGCGACGCGGCATGGATGTCGATGTCGGAAGGCAACACCGGCACGACGATCGCGTGCGCGTCCTGCGTGAGTTCGGGCAGCTGCAGCGGGGTGACGGCGGCCGGCGTGTCGACGATGAGCGTGTCGGTGCCCGGCGGCGTCCGCAGCGCGAAGGCCCGGGTGACGCCCAGTCGCTTCTCGTACGCCGCGATGCCGTGGATCGGCGGCAGTTCGGCGGGCCGCAACCTGCAACCAGCGCATGCTCGACCCCTGCGGGTCGTGGTCCATCAGCGCGACCGTCCGCCCCGCCCAGGCGTAATAGGCCGCCAGGTTCGTCGCGATCGTCGACTTGCCCGACCCACCCTTGGGGTTCAGGACGACGATTCTGCGCAAGGTGGGCGTCGGAGACTGTTCCATAGTCGGCGATCTGGATTTCTTGCGGGGACCGTAACCGACCGTCAGCCCCCGCCGCAAGCCGTCATGTAAAAAGTGCTTGGGTCGGGGCCCGCAGCGGCTTCAACCCTGCGCTGCCGGGCCGGTGGCGCGCAGCTTGGCGGCAATGAACCCCGAATGTGGCACGTGCAGGAGATCCGCAACGCGCCGGATCAGGTGCTCTTCGTACTTGTGAATGGTCAGGTCCGAGTCGGCGACGCGCCACAGCGCCTCGAGCAACCGCACCTTGTCGGCTTCGCTGTACGAGCGGTTGATCTGCGACGTGAACTGGTAGAGGTCGTGCGACTTGTCGATGTGGCGCTCCGCCTCGTCGAGAAGCGCGCGTGTTGCCTCCGGTTGCAGTCCCAGCAGGGCCGCGACCGACGTCATGGCCTGTTGCCGCTCCGCCGGACCCACGTCGTAGTCGGCGCGCAGTACTTCGACCAGCAAAGCCGCCACGGCCAGCGGCGTCCCCATCGCCGTGGGCTCACCCGCTCCCTGGCCGGCGCCACCGGGCAGGTATTTTGAGATCCAGTCCTTCAGGCTCATGGCTGCGGCGGGCGTCCGGTGGAAAAGTGCATGCATGCTGCCATCCGCGCCCGTTGAAGCCAACTGGGTCGCATGCACGAAGTCGTGTCCGCATAATGTCCACCTGCAACGCTGGAGGAGCAAAACAGGATGAACCCCAAGAACCTGACGATCGCGACCGCCATCGCGGGCCTGCTCGCCGTGGGCAGCGCCCAGGCGAATCATCACGAAGCAGCCGCCGAGAAGGTCAAGTGTTACGGCGTGGCCAAGGCCGGCAAGAACGATTGCGGCACGGCCAGTCACAGTTGTGCCGGCATGGCCAAGACGGATAACGACCCGAACGAGTGGGTCAGCATGCCGCAGGCAGCCTGCGAGAAGGCCGGCGGCAAGCCGAGCAAAGACAAGAAGACGATGTAAGCGCGGATGGCAGGCGATTGGAATGATGCGCCTGCCGCCCGTGGTCCGATCCCGGCTCGCGCCGGGATCGGACTTCGGTCGCAACATCACGCCGAGATCCTCACCGCCGCCTCGCCCCCGGCCTGGATCGAGGCGCACACCGAGAACTATTTCCATGCCGGTGGGCCGGCGACCCGGGCCCTGGAGCGGGCGCGCAGTCTCTATCCCCTGAGCCTGCATGGGGTCGGACTCGGGCTGGGATCCGCAGATCCGCTCGATCGCGAACACCTCGAGCGAGTGCGCCAGGCCGTGCGCCGCTTCGAGCCGGCCCTGGTCAGCGAGCACGCCTGCTGGGCCCACGCGGACGGCGAGCATTTCAACGACCTGCTACCGCTGCCCTACACCGAAGAGGCCGCGCTCCACCTCGCCGCCCGAGTGCGCGCCGTGCAGGATTTCCTGGGCCGCCAGATCCTGATCGAAAACCTGAGCGCCTATGTGAGCTTTGCGGACTCACAGCTCGCCGAAGGCGAGTTCCTGGCGTTCGTGGTCGAGCGCAGCGGCTGCGGCTTGCTGCTCGACGTCAACAACGCGTTCGTGAACGCAGCCAACCTGGGATTGCGGCTCGATGACTTTTTTGCCGCCCTGCCGCGCAAAGCCGTGCAGGAAATTCACCTCGCCGGGCATTCCCGCCAGCGGGTCGGCGCGCGCGAGATTCTGCTGGACGATCACGGCAGCGCCGTTGGCGACGAGGTATGGGCCCTCTACTCCGACGTGCTGCGCCGCTTCGGGCCCGTGCCGACGCTGATCGAATGGGACAATGACGTGCCCGCACTCGAAGTCCTGCTCGCCGAGGCCGCCCGCGCCGATCGCATGTTGCAAGCGTGCGGCGCTGCCGCGGCCTGAATGCGCATGACGCTCAAGGAACTGCAGTCCGCGTTCGGACACGCCCTGCGCCGCGGTGAAGCGACTCCGCCACCCGCCGACGGGCCTGATTACGAAGATCGATTCGGCGTCTATCGCAACAACGCCTGGCAGTTTTACGCGGCAGCGCTCGAGCAGACGTACCCCGTCGTGCAGCGAAGAGTCGGGACCGACTTCTTCCGACAGCTGGCGCGTGAGTACAGGAATGCGCACCCCTCGATGCGCGGCGACCTGCACTGGGTAGGCGCCAACTTCCCGGCGTGGCTTGCAGAGCGAATGGACAGTTCGGCCTACGAATGGCTGGCCGACCTCGCGCGACTGGAATGGGCCGTCGCCCAAGCGGCAGTTGCGGCCAGCCCCCCGTCGATCGACGTCGCGGAACTGGCGAGCTACGCGCCCGAAATGCTGGCAGACCTCTGCCTGGCACTGCACCCGTCCGTGGGCCTGGTCACTTCGCCGTATCCGGTCTGGCACGTGTGGCAGGCCAATCAACAGGCAGAGGCCGAGCCCATAGACTTGTCGATGGGTGGAGACTGCTGCGTCGCGGCCTGCGTCGGCGACGCACCTGCAACCTACCGGCTCGATGACGCGGAATATCGTGTGTTCGAACGACTCGCGCGCGGCGCCCCGTTGGGTGCGGCTGCGGCGGGGGCCGGTGGTGACGCGGCCCTGCTGGGTCGTGTGTTGGCCTGGGCCTTTGCCGAGCGCCTCGTGACGGCGATCGTCAGTCCATCCGTTCCGGCTGCACGCTGATGAGCCGACCGTCGTCCACTTCGCAGCTGAGTTCGATCGGCTGGCAGCAGACCTGGCAGTCTTCCACGTAGGTGAACGAGCCTGCGCTCAGATCCACCTGCGTTTCATAGCGTTCCCAGCAATACGGACAGAGCAGCGACACGAACGACGTGGCGTCGCGCTCCAAGGAAGACGGTGCGCCCGGCTCATACACCGGCTCGAGCCCGTACAACTCGTCGATGACTTCGGCATCGGTGGCCGCGACACGCAACTTGATCGCATCGAGCGGGGTCGGGCGGCGATGCGTCACGTGAGCTGCTCCTGCATCACTTGGTCGAGTGGGCGGTTGGTAAGGCAGCCTGTCCACAGCACGGCAAGCGCAGCGCACAGCAAGGCTGTGGTCGCGAACAGCGGATGCGCGTGGGACGTTTCAGACTGCGACATGCGTGTCTTCTCGAGCCAATGTCGGCGGCGGGCGGATGCTGCCAAGCATACGGATGCGCGAAGCTGTCGGCGACAGGGTTGAGCGGAGCCGCGGATGAACCCCGATACATGGGACGCCATCGTGGTCGGTGGCGGTCCGGCGGGACTCAGCGCCGCCCTGCTGCTTGGGCGATGCCGGCGGCGAGTGCTCGTCATTGACGAGGGACAGCAACGCAACCGCAGCGCGCACGAGCTGCACGGTTACCTTACCCGCGATGGCATCCCCCCTGCCCGCTTCCTCGAGGTCGCGCAGGAAAGCCTGGCACGCTACAGCGACGTGAGTCTCCTGCGCGGTAAGGTCGAGTCGATCGTCAAGGCAAGCCGCGGGTTCCGCGTGCGCACCGCCGATAAACGGAGTCATCGCTGCCGCAAGGTTCTGCTCGCCACCGGCGTGCAGGACGAGTTGCCCGCGGTGGAGGGCATCCAGCAGTTCTATGGCCGCACCGTGCATCATTGTCCGTACTGCGACGGTTGGGAGGCCCGCGACGAGCCCATTGCGGTGTATGGCCGGCGCACGCGCGCGTTCGAAATGGCACGCGCGATGACCGCGTGGAGCAGCGACCTGGTGTTGTGCACGAATGGCGCATCCGGCCTTGACCCGCAGCAGCGACGTCACCTGGCACTGCAACGGCGTCCGCCTGATCGAGGATCGCATCGAACGCCTGAGTGGCCGTGAAGGCCAGCTGGAGTCGATCGATTTCGCGGGCGGCCGCCGCCTGCCACGGCGCCGCTTGTTCTTCGACCTGCCATCGCACCCGCGCTCGGAACTGCCCCGCCAGCTGGGCTGCCACATCCGCAAGGACGGCAGCGTGCGTTGCAGCGGCTACGAGGCGACCGACGTGCCTGGCGTGTTCATCGCCGGCAACATCGCGGGTGACGTGCAGCTGGTCATCTTTGCCGCAGCCGAGGGCGCAAAAGCCGCCTTCGGCATTAATCTATCGCTGACGCGCGAGGACTTTGAACAGAACGCGACGGGTCGGCGCGTGGTCGAGCACCCCACGGGCTGAAGGCCGGGTCCGGTACAATCATCCAATGGACACCGGCTTCTCCCAGGTTCTCGCCGCGATCGATCGCACCGATGCGGCGCTGTTCGCTGTCACGGTGCCCGCCGACTGGCTGCAGGGCCGAACCGTCTTCGGTGGATTGCAGATGGCGCTGGGCGTGCGGGCCATGCGTGCCGTGCTGCCGCTGCAGGCGGCCGCCTTGCCCTTGCGCAGCGCGCAGATGACGTTCGTCGGGCCCCTGCTCGGTGGCGCCACCATCCGCATGCGCGCCGAAGCGTTGCGCATCGGCAAGTCGACGGTGCACGCGCGCTGCGACCTGATGCACGACGACGGCAAGCTCGCCTGTACCGTGGTGGCCATCTTCGGCGGCCCGCGTGAATCGCGTTTTGTCCGCGAGCTGCCCCAACCCGACCCTGGCCGCTCGCCGCACGCCTGCGACAGTGAACGCCTCGACCCGGCCCCGGCGTTCCTGCAGCACTTCGAAGTGCGACTCGCGCGGGGAGCACCGCCGTATTCCGGGTATCACGAAGCGCATTCGATGACGTACGCACGGTTGCGCGACCGGGACTGCGGCTTCGAGGACGCATTGCTCGCCCTGTCCGACGTCGTAGCGACGCCGGTGCTTTCCACACTGAAAGCACCGGCCCCGGCGAGTTCCGTCAACTGGATGATCGAAGTGCTGCGCGATCCCGCCTACCTCAACCTGCACGACTGGGTGCTGATCGACGCGGACGTGCGCGCGGGCACTGCGGGCTACCTGAGCCAGACCGCGGTGCTGTACGGCACGGATGGCCACGCGTACTCGGTCAATCACCAGACCGTCGCCGTGTTCGGCTGAGCCGGAATCGTGCGCGCCGATTTTTCACACACCTATGCCGCACTGCCTGCGCACTTCCATGCCCGCACGGCTCCTACCCCGGTCACCGCGCCCGCGTTGATCGCATTCAATGCCGCCTTGGCCGCGGAACTCGGCGTGGACCGCTCTGCGCTCGACGACCAGCAACTGGCCGCCGCGTGCGTGGGCAACGAGATTCCGCACGGAGCCCTGCCGTTGGCCATGGCGTATGCGGGCCATCAATTCGGGTCTTTCGTGCCGCAACTGGGGGACGGTCGGGCGCTGTTGATGGGGGAAGTCGTCGACGCACGGGGCCAGCGTCGAGACCTGCAGTGGAAAGGCGCCGGACCCACGCCCTTCTCGCGGCGCGGCGACGGACGCGCGGCGCTCGGGCCCGTGCTGCGTGAATACCTGGTGAGCGAGGCGATGCATGCGCTCGGCGTGCCGACGACCCGCGCGCTTGCAGCGGCCACGACGGGCGAACGCGTGCTGCGCGAAGACGGGCCCCTGCCCGGCGCCGTATTGATCCGCGTCGCTGCGAGCCACGTGCGCATCGGCACGTTCGAATACTTCGCCGCGCGCGGCGACAACGATGGCGCGCGTACTCTGGCCGAGTATGTCATCGCTCGACATTACCCGGAATTGTCAGTGGCACCTGACCGCTACCTGCGGCTGCTGGAGTCGGTGGCCGATCGGCAATGCGCGCTCGTCGCGCGCTGGATGCAACTCGGCTTCATCCACGGCGTGATGAACACGGACAACATGACGATCTCCGGCGAGACGATCGATTTCGGGCCCTGCGCCTTCATGGATCACTACGATCCAGCCACCGTCTACAGCTTCATCGATCGTCGTGGCCGCTACGCCTATGGCAATCAGCCGACGATCCTGCAGTGGAACCTCGCACGGCTGGCCGAAGCGCTGCTGCCGTTGATCGATGCGGACATCAACGTAGCGATCGAGCAGGCCTCCGCGATCGTGCACGCTATTCCCGCGCGCCATGACGAGTACCGGTTGCAAGGTTTCCGGCACAAGCTGGGGTTGCAGTCCGCCGAACCCGGCGACGCTGCGTTGTTGCAGCACGTGCTCGACGTCATGCAGGCAGAACAGGCCGATTTCACGAACACGTTCCGCAGCCTCGCCGCGGCCGCGACGGAGCCGGCAGCGCTGCCGGCCGCTTTCGGCGACTGGCGCCAAAGCTGGCTGGCCCGGCTCGCGCGGGAAGCAGGCGGGGCCGACAGCGGCAGCCACGCGGTTGCGGCACGCGAACCCCGCTTTCATACCGCGCAACCACCGCATCGAGGCAGCGATCGTCGCTGCTGTCGAGCAGTCGGATTTCACGCCATTTCACGAACTGCACAGCGTGCTGTCGCGCCCTTTCGAAGACCAGCCCGAACGCATGGCCTATCGCGAACCGCCGCAGCCGCACGAGCGCGTCCAGAACACGTTCTGCGGTACGTGACTCCTCAGCGGCGCGCCATCGCGCCCATGAGTTCCTTCAGCAGTTTGACGGCGACGATGGCCGTCGCGTCGCCGACGTCACACGACGGATTCAATTCAACGACGTCGGCCCCGACCAGCGGCCCGCGGATGCGCCCCAGCACCTGCACGATTTCGCGCACGCTGAGTCCGCCGGGCTCCGGATGCGATACGCCGGGAGCGAATGCCGGATCGAGCGCGTCGAGGTCGATGGTGACGTACAGCGGCGCCGGCGGGATCGGCACGGACCCGGGTGCGAAAGCGTCCCACTCGATCACTTCGACGCCGAAGCGTCTTGCCTGCTGCCGGTTGTGGCGGCCCCAGGTGCGCACACCTACCTGCACCAGTCTGCTGGCCAGGCCACGCTCCATGATCCGCGCGAACGGACTGGCATGCGAAAGCGGGTTGCCCTCGTAATCGTCGTAGAGATCGGGATGCGCGTCGAAATGCAGGAGATTGAGCGGGCCATGCACGCTCGCGACGCCTTCGACGAGCGGGAAGGTCACGGAATGATCCCCGCCCACCGCAAGCAACGGCCCGGCTCGTGCGGCCGCAGAGGCAGCCGCGACGATCAGCTCGTGATCGCTGGCTTGCTCTCCTATCGAGACGTCACCCAGGTCGTCGATCGTGAAATCGTCGCCGATCGCGAGCCCGCTCTCGGTAGCGGCATTGCCGAACTCGGCATAGCGGCGCCAGGCCGCCCGGATCGATTGCGGACCCGCAGCGGCGCCGCGCCGATAGGACGAGTTGATATCGGTGGGTACGCCGAGCAGTTGGATGCGCATGGAGCGAGTCTAGCGGCTGCAGCGTCCTGCCGCGATCGCCTGCCTTGCACGGCTCGGCGCAATCGCGTCGGGCCGCCCTGCCGCAGTCCGCTCACATTCGTTACAGTGCCTTGCACAGATTCATGCCGGCGAGGAGCCTGCCGATGTCCAACAGAACACTGGTCCCTGCCCTGCTGCTGACGGGTCTCGCGGTCATTTCTTTCACGCAGGGTGCCTCTGCTGCGGCCGCCCCGTCGCCCACCGTCGAATGCAAATCGACAGTCACGGGCGACCTGCGGCTGCACGCCCTGCGCAGCGCGATCTTCCGCAACGAACGGAACATCCGGGTGCTGCTGCCGCCGGGCTACGGCGATGCAGCCAACAAGGACCGCCGGTATCCCGTGCTGTACCTGCTCGACGGTCAGAACCTGTTCGACGCCTGCCTCAGCGACGTGAGCCACGCGGAATGGGGCGTGGATGAGATCACGCGACAGCTGATCGACGCCCGGCAGATGCCGCCCCTCATCGTCGTTGGCGTAGACCATGCCGGGGCGCGGCGCGGAGCCGAATTCCTGCCCTACAAGGATTTCGTCGGCGATTCCGACATGGCCGAGCCGGAAGGCAAGCAGTTTCCGGACTTCCTGGCCTGGGAAGTGATGCCCCTGGTCAATGCCAACTATCGGACGCTGACGGGCCAGCCCCACACCGGCATCGGCGGCTCGTCGTACGGCGGAGTCGCCGCGCTGTACGCGCTGCTCGCAAGGCCGGGTGACTTCGGTTACGGACTCATCGAAAGTCCGACGCTCTGGGTCGGGATGGGCCAACCCGTGCGTGACACGAACCCGCTGATCGCCATGCCAGCCAAGGTTGTCATTGGATTTGGCGGCAAGGAGGCCGGCGATCCCGCGGTCAGCCGCAAGATGATTGGCCTGGTCGAGCAGGTGGGCGCCAATTTTCGCGCGGCCGGCTACGACGATTCGAATCTGCGCATCGTCATCGATCCGGAGGCCCTGCACACGGAAGCCGCCTGGCGCAAACGCTTGCCGGATGCCCTGCGCTTCCTCTTCGGCGACTGGCAACCGCAACCGCAGTCGCAGTCACCGTCGCGCTCGCAGTAATTGCCATGCGCCGCGGGGCGTGCGCGGCTAAAATCAGGGTTTACGCTACCGCCTGGACATTCATGCTCGAATCCTTGCTTGCATCCGGCCGCACGCTGCTCGCCGATGGCGCCACCGGCACCAACCTGTTCGCTATGGGACTCACCTCCGGCGATGCGCCCGAGATGTGGAACATCGAACACCCGGACCGCATCCGCGCGCTGCACCAGGGCTTCGTCGACGCTGGTTCCGACATCATCCTGACCAACAGTTTCGGTGGCAACGCGCGCCGCCTCATGCTGCATGGCATGCAGGACAGGGTGCGCGAGATCAACCGTCTCGCCGCGCAGCACGCCCGCGCCGTGGCCGACAAGGCTGGGCGCCCGGTCGTCGTCGCAGGATCGGTAGGCCCGACGGGCGACCTGTTCGAACCGCTGGGTGTACTCACCGAGTCGATGGCCATCGAGGTGTTCGAAGAACAGATGCGCGGCCTGAAGGAAGGCGGCGCGCACGTTGCGTGGATCGAGACGATGTCTTCACTCGAAGAAATCCGCGCAGCGGCGATCGCGGCCGCCAACGTCGGCATCCCCTACACGTTCACGGCGAGCTTCGACACCGCCGGCCGCACGATGATGGGGATCACCCCGGCGGCCTTGGTCGAGTTCGCGCAGAGCCTGAGCCCGCCGCCGCTGGCCATCGGTGCCAACTGCGGCGTCGGCGCCTCCGACCTGGTCATGTCGGTCCTCGGCATGACCGCCAAAGAAGCCGGCATTCCCATCATCGCCAAGGCCAACGCCGGCGTGCCGCAGTTCATCGGCGCAGAGATCCATTACTCGGGCACGCCGGAGTTGATGGCAAGTTACGTCGCCCTCGCGGCCGATTCGGGCGCCCGCATCATCGGCGGGTGCTGCGGTACGACGTTCACGCACTTATCTGCGATGCACCAGGCCCTGGGGCATCACCATCACGGAGCGCGCCCGGACGAAGCGGCAGTCATCGCCGAACTTGGGCCCTTGCAGGCCCCCGGAGCCAAGGGCGGCCACGCAGTGCGTGGTGGCACGGGTCGCCGCGAACGTCGCTGAGAGCCGAGCCGGTGACAAGAAAACGGCCCCTCTCGGGGCCGTTTCCTCATGCGCCGCAGCGAACGCGAATCGTCACTGCCGTGCGCACGGTTGCCGGCTGTCGAGGTTGAACGGCTCCGCCATTGGCACGCGGAACGGACCGTAGAAAACCTGGGCGTCCGCCGGCGCGTCGACCTGCATGCACGCACTGGCTCCGTCCTGCGGGATGAAGTTCAAGCCGTCCTGGTTCGACCACTTGGTCACGAAGTTGTAGGTGATCTGGTTGGACGCAACGTTGAACGAATCCTCGCCGCTCTCCAGCCCCGTCCCCGTGACTTTCCCGTAGCTCGTGCCCGACGTGAACTTGCCGCGGTAATTGATCTGCGCGCCCGCCGACATCGTCCGCATGCGCCACTCGCCCGACGGGCAGTCGCGCCAGATGAAGACGCCGCGGTCCTTCGTCGAATCAAACTTCGGCGGACCACACTGATAGGCAGGCGCGCTGCCGACCGCGGCCTTGAAGATCGTGCCGCCTTCGACCACGCGATAAATCGCATTGGCCGCCACGTCATTGAAGTAATTCACCGTGCCACTTGGCCATTCGACGCGGAGATCCACGGTCGTCGCACCGGCCAGGCCGAAATGCGCCCTGCGCTGGTCTTGCGACCAACGATGGTACGCGCCGTCCTGCACCCGCAACTGTGTCTTGCCGGCTGCAGTTGCATACACACGCGCACCGACCGCATCGCGATCGGAATTCGTCCCGACCAGGTCGAGCTGGATCCAATTGTTGCCGTTGCCGTTATTGCGGAACAGCTTGCTCGGCCCACCGACGCGCACCGGCCTCAGGTTGAACCCGTTGGTGACGAACAGGTCGAGGAAGCCGTCGGCGTTGTAGTCGCCTGTCACGGCAGAGTCCGCCGTACCGGCGCCACTCGCCACCGCAATGCCGACGGGGCCTGCTGCACCACCGGCATTCGCCACCTTCACGAACGTGCCGTTGCCCTGGTTCTGGTACAGGATGTTCGGCAGGTTGCTCGCACCGGTGCGGCACGCCACGTACAGGTCAATGTCCGTGTCGTTGTCGTAGTCACCCGCCGTCGCGCTGACGCACTGGATCAGTTCGTCGAGACCCGCCGCCGCCGTCTGGTTTGCCCAGCCGCCAGAGTAGTTCATCAACAGCGTCGGGCGCGCCGCCTTGTCGGTCGGCCACAGGCCGGTAGCCACCACGTCGGTGATCGCGCTCGACGAATCCACTTGCAGATAGGCCTCGCTGAACACGTTGGGGCTGGTCGGCGTGAGCTTGGTCTGCACGAACATCGTCCAGCGCTTGGTTGCAGGATCGAAACCCACGTACATCAGGGGCAATTCCCATTGCTGGGTCGGAGGCGGCGGCAGGCCCACCACGCTCGGGTCGGACGGGTCGAGCGTAAAAGGCATGTTCTGCGGGCTGCGACCGCCGGCCCCGATGCGGATGCGCTTGAGATCGACGTCACCCGACTCATTTTCACGGTTCAAGTCGAGGGTGACCTTCAGCACGCCCGGCGTAACCATCTTGAAACCCTTCGTGCCGCCGGTGAGCTGCGCCTCGAGGTGGGTGGACGTGCTCTGCGCGACGGTGGAGGGCCGCAACTGCGTGCCGCTCAGCAGGAACACGTCCGGCCTGCCATTGTTGTCGAAGTCGGCGACGATCGAGTCGACAACTTTCTCGACCTTGGGAAACAGCCCGTTCGGCGCCGCACCGTCGTAGATCTTGGCCCATGGCATCGGCTCCGTATCGAAGATCGCCTGGGGATACGTGGCCTCGCTGGGACACAGGAAATCGAGTCGGCCGTCATTGTTGACGTCGAGCAGGTGGGCGTAATGGAAACGCACGCAAAGAAACTTGGCCGTGTTCGTTATCTCGGTGAACGTGCCGCCGGCCTCCTGTCGGAACAGCCGCGCGATACCGCCGTACTGCGTCATGACAAAGTCGGAGCGCTTGTCGCCGTTGAAGTCGAGCCAGACAGGCAGCCGGCCGCCGATGTTGGTCGCGGTGAGGCCGATGCCAAGCGTCCTATCGACCAGCCGCTGGTTTTCATTGCGCAGGAAGTGGGTCAGGTTGCCCGTGCCCGTGCTCACGACCAGGTCCATGTCGCCGTCATTGTCGTAGTCCGCCCAGCTGGCGCCGTGCGTGTCGGCGTACTGGCGATTGCGCCAGGTCAGCACCTGGGTGGCCGTGTCGACGAACGTGCCGTTGCGCATGTTCAGGAACAGGCTCGGGCGCGAGCGGTGATTGCTTGCGAACAAATCGAGGTAGCCATCGCCGTTCAGGTCGCCCCATGAGGCGCCGTAGCTCTCACCCCGGAAGCCGACGCCTGCCGCGCCGGAAACATCGGTGAATGCCATCTGGGCGGACGCCATTGGTGCGGCCATGGCAGCGATCGCGAGGGCCGTGGCCATCGCTGCAGCCGCCTGCGTGCGTCGGTCCCGGCGAAGGAATGCGCGGACTCGCTCGAGCGAGCCGCTCCCGTAGGTGAGTTTCATTGCGCTGACTTCCCTGTGAGCTGCGTGTCAAACGGATGCAAATTGCCTGTGAAAAAATGATCCTTGGCTGCGTGCGTTTCGAACAGTGACCGTTGGCCCCCGCATGGCATTCAAACCGGCCTACACCGAAGCCGGCGGTGCACGCATCGTGTCCGTGCGAGGCGGACAGGCGTTCGCCAACACGCGGAAGTCGATGCCTGCCCGGGGGTTGCGCTGCGGCGCCAGGTAGCCCCGGACCATCGCTAGCGCGGTCACCTGCCACACGACCTGCCCGAAGATCGCATCCACGAGACTGCCCGCACGCAGCGCACGGATCGCGATCAGTGCCGCCAGGGCGGTGAGGCAGGCGGTAAGCGGCCAATGCGTGACCGGCCAGAGCGCGATCCCGCCAAGCAGACCGAGCCATAGCAACGATGCCACGAACAGGTGTGCCTGCGAGCGCACCACGCGGCCGAGAAACGGCTTGCCGCGTGCAGCGCGCAACAGCTCGCCGGCTCCATCCAGGTAGCGGGTACGCCAGCGCCGCAGCAGCAGCTTCCAGGTACCCTCCGTGCGACCATGATGCAGCACCCCTCGCACTTCCAGGCGTCGCAGCGACCACCCCGCGCTCGTCAGACGCAAACCCAGTTCCATTTCCTCGTAGGCGTGCAGGTTGCGATTCGAGAGGTAACCCACTTCGCGCAGAGCCGTGACCCGATAGAGGCCGCCCATGTCCAGCCATTCGCAGGTTCGCGCCCGCCGTTCCGCTCCGCGCCGCTTGCGCCCGCGAAACTGGTAGCTCGCGTCGCTCTCCTCTTCCACGAGCCCCGCCACGCCGGCGAGACGCGGCTGCGACTCGAGCGTTGCCAGCGCCGCGGGCAGGAAATCCGGGTCGAGCTCCATGTCGCCGTCCAGCACGTAGACGTATTCGCCGCGCGCTACCTGGTAACCGAGCTGTGGGCCAACGCCGCAGCGTCGTTCGGCCGCGTTCGATAGTTGCAGCACGACGACCGGCATGGCCCGGGCAATCTCGACGGTGCGGTCGGTGGAGCCGCTGTCCGCGAGGATCACCTCGCCGTCCACCCTTGCAGCTGCGTCCAGTGCAGAACGCAGCGCGGCGCCGATGTGCCGCTCCTCGTTGAGCGCCTTGATGATGATCGAGACGCGAGGCATCAGTACACGTTGTGCTGGCGATGTCGCAGCGCATTGACGGGCTTGACCAGGATCACGCGCCAGGGCCGCTCCAGTTCGCCCGTCGCCTTGCGCCAGATCTCGCGCGAGTACTCGCGGAGGGTCTCACGGGCAGCCCAGTATTTGCGGCGCCAGGCCGCAAGGTCCGTGTCGGCGTCCGGAAAGCGCGTGTCGTAGCCGCAGCTCGCGAGCGTGCGGCCCGCGATGCGCTCGAGCGAATCGAGCGACTGCGGCGAGAAGTACGTGCGCCATTTGCCCGAGTTGCGTTGCAGGCCGCGTTGCGGGTTGTGCGCCTTGGATTGCAGGTAGGGCTGGGCCGAATCGAGCACGGCGGGGTCGAACGGCAGTCCGATGAAGTGACAGATGCGGCGCAGCGACTGCTCTGGGGCCGCGGTCAGGTCTTCATAGCGAACTTCGAGGTAGCGATGGGCGCCGAGCCGGCGTCCCTGCTCGCGACCCATCGTCACGACTTTTTTCCAGCGAAAGACCGTGAGCTCGGGCTGCCGCTTCCAGCGCCGGTTGAACGACACGGCGCAATCGCGCCCGTCGCGGATGACATGCACGAAGCGCGCACCCGGAAAGTTCGCCGCCAGCGCCTGCAGGTGCTGCACATGCTGGGGCGTTTTCTCGCACCAGCGCTGCTTGCCCTGTGCCGCGGCGAAATGGCGGAAGACGGCGTCGAGCACCGCTGCCAACCGACGCGGGTAGCTGCGCCAGTCCGCGGGCAGGGGCACAGCGACATTGCCGTTGGCCTCGCGGAAGACCGCGAGGTTGCGCACGTCGTTCCAGAGACGCAGGAAGCTCTCGTCCACGTCGAGGTCGCCGTAACTCGCTTCGCGCGCCATCAGGTAAGGAATCAGTCGCGTCTCGCGCGGAAACGCGAACAACTGCGGATGACGGCCGAGGCAGTCGAGCAGCATGGTCGTGCCGGAGCCGTTCATGCCGACGACGAACACGGGCTCGTACCAGTTGCGAATGGGCATCACGAGTTCAGGACCTCCTGGTAAATGGTGGCAACACTGGCCGCCATCGCAATGTCGGAGAAACTCTCCCTTTGCCGGTGCCAGCCGCTGTCGCCCATTTCGGATGCGCTTGCGTCCCCCCGCGCAAACCGCGCGATGGCGTCCGCCAGGGCCTGTGCATCCGCTGCATCGACCACGATGCCGTCACGGCCGTCACGGACAACTTCGGGAATGCCCTCCACGTTCGTGCTGACGACGGGCAGCCCGGCCGCCATGGCCTCCAGCACCACCATAGGCATGCCCTCGCCGAACAGGCTCGGCAGGACGAAGACATGCATGTGACTGAATTCGGCAGCGATGTCGGAGCGAAACCCGGTCCAGACGATCTGCTCGGCAAGACCGAGCCTGGCGACCCGTTGCTTGACGGAGTCTTCGTACGCTGTGGACTCGAATGGCCCGACCGCGTGCAGGCGCACATCCACGTCCGCGCGTCGCAGCAGCGCCATCGCGTCGAGCAGGACCTCGACCCCCTTGCGCGGCCGGAACAGCGCCACCATGCCGAGCGTGAGCGGTCCACCGACCGTGAACGCGCGCCGCAACCGCTCCCCGACTGGCACGCCATTGGCGACCCGACGCACTCGCCCCGGCCGATATCCGCGAGCCAGCAGGTTCTGTTCGAGGCTGCCGGACACTGCGATCAGCCGCTGCGCGCCGTAGAGGCTCAAGCGCTCTACCAGGCTGTTGCGGACGTTGCGCATGCCGCTTTCCGTGTCCTTGCCGGTCGGGCTGTGCACGTGATGCACCATGGGTACGCCCGTTCGCCTCGCGACGATGCCCCCCAGCAGCGCCGTGCGCGGGGTGTGGGTGTGAATCACCTTGACGGCCCCGGTGCGCACCAGGCGGCCGAGCTGCGAGCACAGCCGCAGGTCTGCACGCGAACCCATGGTCGCCTCGTGCACCGTGGCCTCCTGCGCAAGGCGCTTCTGCGCAAAGATGCCTTCCTTGAGGCACGCGAATTCGACGTCGAAGCCGAAGCTGCCGAGCCGCAGCGCGAGCAGGTCCTGCACACGCTCCGCCCCGGCATAAAACTCGCCGTTGATCAGGTGCAGGACCTTGGTGGTGCTGGAGTCTTTCATCCGACCGCAAAGCCTCGCAACAGGGTCATCGCACGCTTGCCGACCACGCGCTCGACCGCACCGATCTCGCACGCGCTGAAAGGCCGCCCGATGCGCACGAACAGGATGAACGCGCCGAACGCGAGCGCTCCTGCGATCAGTGCTGGAATTTCGGTCCGGGCCGCGATGCCGAGCCCTGCAGCCAGTGCACCGGCCACGCCGATGGCCAGGACGCCTCGCCAGTCGACCCGGAACCAGTCGGTGCGTGCCTGCAGCACGCCCGTGGCCAGTGAGTTCGAAAGGAGGCTGCCCGCCGTGATGACGAGGACGGCGAAATTGAGTCCATGTCCCGACACGAGCCACACCAGCAACAGCGCCACCGGGCTCACGAGGGTGGTCAACCACAGGGCGCGCGTCTGTCCCGTGATCTGCATGACCATCTCCTGCACCCCGCGCTGCGAAGTGGCGATCATGTTCACGTACAGCAGCAGCAGCGTCAGGCCCGCGCCGACGAACTTGCCGCCGCTCAGGATGCGCACGATCTCGTCGCCGCATACCGCGATTACGACGATGCCACCCATCACGGCAAGGAGATTGCTCTTGAGCAGCAGGCCGGTGCCGGCCTTGAGCAGATCGGTGTTGCCGTGCCCGATGTACCGCGAAATCAGCACCGGACGGATCAGGTTGCGCAAGCAGCGTGGCGGGCAGGTAGCGACTCACCAGGCGTTCCAGGCTTTGCAGGAATGCGAACAGTCCCGATTCCGCCAACCCGATGCCGTTGGCCAGCACCAGCCGCAGGGCGCCAGGATTGGACGTGCCGCCCAGCAGGCCAACGAGCGCCATGTGACGCGTGAAGCGCGCCATCTCGGTGACCGGGAATTCGCCGCTGCCGGCGGTGCTGGCGAGTCGCGCGACGTTGCGATGGATCCGGATCAGCAGCGCCAGCGCGCAGATCGACGTGACTACCAGGTCGGCGAGCAGCACGTCGGTCAGCTCCACCTTCGGCTTGACGACGATCAGGACCAGCACGGTGCCCGCCCGCACGAACACCATGAAGGCACGGGCGGCCTGCCCGAAACCCAGCATCGTCTCCATCAATTCCGCGGAAAAGCGAAATACCGGCACGACCAGGAACAACCAGGCCGCGAAACTCGTCGCTGCCACTTGCGCTTCGCTCATGCCGAACAGTGGGGTCAGCGCGGCCCAGTAATGCCCGATGAGCAGCGCCGCGAGCGCCAGCACAGTCACCTGCATGACCACGAGCCCCACGATGAAGCGCTGCATCTTGCGCGTCGGCATCACGGGCAGGAGCTGTGGAATATAGCGCTGCGCCAGCGGCAGGATGCCGCACGAGCCCACCTGCAACAGTAGCTCGGCCGTGCCTACGATCAGCATGTAGGCGCCAAATTCCTCGATCGTGAGCACACGTACCAGGGCGAGCACGAGCACCATGCGCGCACCCGCCTGTGCCATGCGGCCACAGACCAGCTGCAGCAGCGCCGTGCGAAAGCGACCGATGCTGTAGACCTCGTTACGCATGCGACGCCGCCTCCTCCCGCTTGAGCTGGAGCCAGGCATGGGCGACGTAGCCGATCACCAGGTACACCAGCGCCTGGTACGGGAGATGGACGACGAAGAAGTCTTTGTGCGCGAGGCTCAACGTGAGCACGGCGATGGCTGCCTGCAGGCCGTCGAAGAGCGCGGACTTGAAGGCGTTGCTGTCACGGTAGTGTCGTGCGAGTCGTCCGGCGGTCGCGAAGGCCGAGAAGAACATGCCCATCACGGTGACCAATCCCACGATACCGACTTCCCACAGCACGGCCGAAATCGCGGTGTACCCGATGCGCAAGCCGCGGTACTGGCGCTGCGCGAGCGTGCCGGTGACGCCGACGCCGCCTTCGGGTTCGCGCGATGCGCCGGGCCCGTGACCGAGCAGCGTCTGCACGGGGTTGGCGCGCACATGCTCCTGTGCCCAGAACGTGATCGCAGACAGTCGACTGAGCTCGGCGTACTGCCCGCGTCGCTCGTCGATGGAAGCGGTCTGGCGCGCAATGACCGTTCCGACCACTTCGCCCCAGCTCGAGAGTCGGCCTGACGGGTGCGTCAGCATCAGGGCGGTCATGAAGATCGCCACGAGCCCTGCGAGCCCCATAGCCGCCGCGAAGAACTTGCCCGGGTGTCGCAGTATGTCGCGACGGAACACCACCACGAACATCAGCAGCAGATACAACACCACGATCTTCGCCTGGTTCACCAGCAACGGAGTGAGCAGCAACAGCGCCAGCGCCACCGCGGTGAAGGCCGACAGGCGGCCGTGTTTCCACATCGCAAGCAGGAGACCCGCAAGAATGACCTGGAAAGCGGCAAGCACCGCGTTCGCTCCGCCGCCGTTAGGGAGCGCACCGAACGTGCCCGCCACGATGTCGGCCGGGACGATGCCGCCACCCAGGCCGACCAGCCTTGGCGCCAACACGAAGTACTCGTGCGCCGCGAAAGGCAGTTGCAACAGTCCGATCAGCAGCAGGCCCACATACAGGCGCCGCGGCAGGCGGGTGCTCCAGCGCAGGAAAACAAGCGCGAGGAAAAAGACCCACATCTGGAAGTAGTTCTTGAGCCCGACCAGCGCAACCGCCGGCTCCACGAGATTGATGAAAGTCGAAACGATCGCCACCGCCAGCAATCCCCCCGCCCAGACCAACGGCGGCGGCAACCAGGTTGTCTCGCCCTTGTGCGCGAGCGCATCGCCCAGCCAGTGCAGCAGGAATCCCAGTGACGCCGCGGGCACGACGTATCGCAACAGGCGCGACCCGGGCAGGTACAGCTGCGCGACACCCGTGACGACAAGCGCACCGATCACGACGAACCAGAACAACGCCCCGCGCGAGGAAACGACCAGCGCTGCGACGACCAGGCCCAGTACGATCGCGGTCACCTCGGGGCGGCCGCTTGCGCCGATCAGGCCGCCGGCCACCCCCAGGGCGACAGCAGCGCCGAGTGCAATCCAAGGCGTCGTGCGCGCGTCTTGCATCAATGAACCCGCCATGATGCGAGCGGCCTGCCCAACAACGCCTCGAGTTCGACCAGGTCTGGCTCGAATGTGCGCCGCAGCTCGGCGATGGTTTCCGCTTTCGGCGGTGGAATCACCGCCTCGCTCGGCGTCGTATTGATGCCGCGATACAGCGCTCGCGCGCCCAGCACCGCCGCGAGCTGCCACGCCCAGCGCAGGCCCAGGGTGCGGCTCAGCGTGTAGACGCTGTCCTTGAGCTCCGCCACTGATTGCGAGCGAGTCGCATAACTGCGGTTGAAACGGCCCCGCATTTCCTCAGGCTCGAACGACTCGTCGATGCCGAGGAAGCGATAAACGCGACGGGTGACGGACGCGGGATCTGCTGCCACGTCGTCCATGAGGACGACCAGCACCTGCTCCTGCGAAAAGTATCGCAACCACCCGCGCAAGTGCTTTGCGTAGAGACCCTGCTCCACGTACATCGGATTGTTGGCGAGGCCGCGTTCGAAGCTGAGATCGCTGCCCGTCAGGTGCCCCGCCCGGACCTCGTGCCGATGGTTCGACAGCGCGCGTTCCACGGGGTCGCGCAGCGAAAGGATGATGCGAGCCTCGGGTGCGTAACGGGCGACGCGCTCGGGCACGCACGGGTCGCAGAAGTACGATGGCGAAATCTCGCCGGACGCTCGATGCTGCTCCTGCCGCGGCGGGAAGCAGCTTTCGTACCACTGGTAGCCGCGATCGTAGCGATAGGAAAAGAAGTCCACTTCTTTCACGCCGGAACCGCGACTTGCGGGTGCTGGCGCGAGGATGCGGTGCAGCCACGTCGAGGCGCACTTCTGCGCGCCCACTCCCACGTAAGTGGGACGATCGGGGCGAACGCTGTTCATGAGAAAGCTCATGCGGCGTACCCCAGCGCGCTCAGCGTGGGTCGCGCCTCTTGCAAGACCTTCGCGAGCTGGTCCGCCGTCCAGGCGCGCCGCCACGGCGAGTCGACGGGTCGCAGGCGCAACGATTCGATCGCGTCCCGGTACGAAGGCAGCCATTCCAGCCCGAGGAAGCGCACGATGCGCTCGAGTTGCCCCAGCGGATCGTCCAGCAATTGCTCGAAGCGCAGGTCCAGCCGCCGCTCGGCTGGAATGCGGTCGAGCTGGCGCTCGAGTTCCTGCACTTCCCGCACCCAGTTGCGTGCGCAGAGCGCCAGTCGGTCTTCGCCCGCCTGCTCTATCTCGCGCGCCTTGCGCCCATCCCACCAGACCGTGTGCTCGTCCCACCACTCCACGGTGGCGAGCGACTGCGTCACTTCGCGGCCGTCGCGCACGATGTGCACATAGCGGGCCGCAGGAAAGATGGCATCGAGCTGCCGGATCCGGCGGTTGTTCGCCGTGCGCTTGCACAGCATGACCTGCGCGCCGGCGCCGCGGCGCATGCGCTCAAAGTTGCGCCGCAGGCGGCGCGCCGTCTCGAGCGTGGGCACTTCTTCCGGCTCCAGGTGTCAGCGGCAGTCCGCAGCGGGCAAAGATCGCCTCGCCCTCGTGCGGCGTGGGGAAGGCTTTCTTCAGCAAGGGTCGCTTGATGAAATAGGCGTTGCCGCCCTGCCGGAACCAGGTCGCGCGCTTGGCCGGAATCCTGACGCCACCAGCCGCGCGGCAAGTCCTGGGGGAACCGGGCCCAACGGTTCTCGAAGTTACTGATGTAGGCCACCCGCGGGTGAAGGCACAGCAGCTTGTACAGCAGCGTCGTGCCGGAACGCCCCGCGCCCACCAGGAACGCCACGTTCGAGGTGTCGCATCGCGGGCGGCGAACCACGCAGCGCGTTCATGCGGCCATCCGCCCGGCATGCCGACGCAGCCATGCCTCAGGCAAGTCGCGCGCCAATTGCCGACGCAGCGCCTGCAACGAGGGTCGGTAATAGTCTTCGAGCTGGCTGCGCACCTCGGCCGACAACGGTCCGTGCCCGGCGGTCGATTGGTTCACCGCCTTGTACACGCTCAGGACCGAACGCTTCACCAGCGGCGTTCGTCGCAACAATGGCTCCAGTGCGGCATTGGTGCGCAATGCCAGTCGATGCAGCCATTCGTTGCGTCCCGCGAACGTCGCATTGCTCGGTCGAAAGCGGAACGCCGACCAATGCCCGGCGTCGATGCGAAGAAACGCGCTGAGCTCGGTCATGAACCCGCGCGGATCCTCGCGCAGGTCCTCGAAGAACATGAGCTGGATTTCCGCTGCGGGGAGCGCCGCGCGATATACGTCGATCAATTCGGCGTAGCAGCCGAAGCGCAGGACCTTGAGGTACCACTCGTCGAGCCCCAGTTGCTGCGCGCTGGCCTGCCCTCGATCGAACGCGAGGCAGCGCTCAAGGTAATCGGCGAGACTCATCTCGCGCGGCAGATTCAGACGCCCGCGATGGAACTCGTACGACGACTGAAAGCGCACCACGGGATCGCGCAGGATGAACAGCAACCGCACGTTCGGCACCAGTTCGGCCATCCGCGGCGCCACCACGCGCGCCTCGCCCAGGTAGCCGGGAGAGGCTTCCATCAGCACCTGCGCCCGCGACGTGCGCGGATCGAAGCACGCCGCATAACGCCGGGCATCGAGCGCCAGGTCGCCCGTGAAGTGTTCCGCTGAAAAAGTCGGTTTCCTTGTGCCGACGACGTGCCTACCTGCGGGATGCGTGGCGAGCCAATCGAACACCGAAGTCGTGCCCGCTTTTTCGGTGCCGCCGATGATGAAATCCGGCAGTCGACTGCGGCGGTTCATCGTCCGCTCCCGGGCGCGCCGATCCGTCGCCCCGACGCCCGCCACGACACGGTGCGACAGATGAACGCGGGATTGCCCAGCAGGTAGCGGCGCGACAGGCGGCGCGGCTCGTGCAAGAGCCTGTACACCCACTCTGCCTGCACGCGACGCACCATGCGGGGCGCACGGGGTATCGCACCCGAGTAGAAGTCGAACAGCGCACCGACACCGAGCATGACGGGCGCGACGACCTGGTCGGCATGCTGCACGATCCAGTGCTCCTGGGCTGGAACGCCCTTGGCGATCAGCAGGATTCGAGCGCCGGATTCGTTCAGACGACGCAACTGCAGCGCCTCGGCACCCGCCGTGTGAAAGCCGTGCCCGGTCCAGGCTACGCGCAAACCGGGTTCGGCCAACTGCATCCTGCTGGCGCACAGCTCGGCGATGCCGGGTTGGGCCCCCAGCAGCGCGATGGACACGCCCGCCGCAGCGGCCGCCGCGCACAGGCGCGGAAACAGGTCCGTTCCGTTGACGTTGTGGACCAGTCGCTTCCCATGCATGCGGGCGGCCAGCGCCATCCCCACGCCGTCGGCGAACAGGAAAGGCGCCTCCGATAGCAGCCGCGCGTAGTCTTCGTCGCGCGCGGCCACGTTGATGCAGTGGGCGTTGACGAAGAAGCCTTGGAACCGCTCGTTCGCCGCGGCCCGCTGCACCAGGAACCGGGCGACGGTCTCCAGGTCTGCATCCCAGAAACGCAAGCCGAAGAGTTCCTGCAGGTCAGTGGGTCGGTTCATCGCATCTACTCGACGATCTGCCCGCGGGCGGCCGCGTCACGCGCCGCGCGACTCGCAGCCCCGGACCTGTGCCCCGAACTCATCAGCGCGCGGCCCTGCACGTAGGCGCGACTAGGATTGACCAGCAGCACGCCGCCCAGGTGCGCGAGATAGCTGATGCCGTATCCGGCCTTGCCCCACAGCGGCACCGCACCCTGCACCAACGGCTCGTAACCGAAGTGCTGCATCAGCTCGGCGCAGGAGCGGTCCATGATGTGAACCTCAGTGCGCGTCAGGACGTCGCGCCATTTGTCGATCGCTTCGACTCGCAGGCCCTTGCGCCCGCCGGCTGCCGTCGACTGGTGCGATGAGTTGACCTGCCCTACCTCGAGCATGTGCGCGTCGTACTCGATCTCGAGCCGGGCGCACAGCTGACGCACGGTCGCATCCGGCTCTCGCAGCAAGTCCTCGAAGCGCAGGAGCGTGACGCGCGGATGCTCGATCAGCGCGAGCGCGGCTGCCGTTGCACGCGACCACAATCGAGCGACGGTATACGGGTGGTAATTCACCCAGACTCGCAACGAGTCGTAAAGCGATACGCGCGCCCCGGCGGGCGCCAGCTGCCGGCGCCGCCAACGCATCTTCTGCGACGCCATCACGGCACGCGGATCGCGCACCAGGTGCACGATCCGGGCGTCCGGGTAAATTTCCAGCAAGGCGCGGGCGTAAAAGATGTAGCGCGGCGTCTGCTCGCACGGAATCGGCTTGCCCGCTGCCTGTGCGAAGCCGTGCGCCAGCGTGGCAAAGAGGCACGCCGGGTCCGCGCCGCCGTCGGGCAGGGCGCCGACGAAACGCTCGGCATCGCGCCGATGCCGGTGCGGAATCTCATGGACCACGCCGTGCTCCTGGTAGGCCAGCATGGTCGCGACTGCGTCCACGGCCTCGCTCCGAGTGAAGCGCCGGTCCGTGTCACAGGGATCCCAGGCATTCCCAAAGAACTGCAGCTCTTTCAGGCCGAAGACGGCCGGATGCCGACGCAGCATGAAGCTGAGCAGGGTCGTACCGGAGCGCGAGGCGCCCGTGATGAAGATGAACTTGCGCTTTTCCACTGACATCCCTGTCTGGTCCGCATCGCCTGTCTGTCAGGCCTCCAGCATCGGCTCACGCGCATACCGCGGTCGAGTCCGGGGTGGCTCCTCCTGGACGCGCGGATTCATCAACTCTGCTACGGCCGCTGCCAGCCCACCCAGAAACAGTCCCAGGAGCGCGGCGCTCACGAGATTGAGCGGAAGGTTGGGGCTGGACGGCTCGGCGGGCGGGAGCGCGGGGCTCAGGATGGCGATGTTGGTCTGGTTGAACTGGCTCTGCATCGCGGTCTGCAGGTAGCTCTGCAGCGTCGCGTCATAATTCTTCTGCTCGGACTCGACCTCACGCGCCATCGTGTCGATTTCGTCGCGACGGCTCTGCAGTTGCTGGATGTTGCGCTTCTGCACGTCCATCGCGCCGAGCAACGCTCGCTCCCGCTGCAGCGCCGCCTGGTATTCGGGATGGTTCTGGCCGAGCTGCCTGGCACGTGCCGCCGAGACTTCCATCTGCGCCTGAACGAGGTTCCGGGAGATGTCGTCGAGCCGTGCGGTTTCCGCACTCAGCCGTTCCTCCAACGCGACGATTCCCTTCTCCTCCTGCAGTTCGGACATCCGGCCACGCGCCGTCTCCAGTCGCTCGCGCAGCGCCTTTACCTGTCGGTCGAACCATGCTGCGTTGCGCTGCGCCGGACCCCGCATCAGTTCGAGCGTGGTCGCGATGTACCCGTGCGCGTAGGCATTTGCGAGTCGCGCAGATTCGGCCGGCTCGAGGGCCTCGTAGCTGAGGCTCACGACGCGACTGTTCTGCAGCGGCTCGACCTCCACGTTCTCCATGATCTGGCTGGCGATCCAAGGCCGGATCGGAATGGCTCTTGCCGATTCGGCATACGCCGCTTTCCAGCCTGCCTCCTCGTGCAGCCGCAGCCGATTGACGACCGCCAGCGCGACTTTCTGGCTGCGGATGATGTCCATCTGTGTCGCGAGGTACGTCGACGAAAGCTGTGCCGGCAGTGCCGCGCTTTCGAACGGACTGCCGCCGTCGAAATTGAGCACCAGGAACGTGGTCGCCTGGTACCGATTCGGCTGCTGCAGGCTGTATGCGGCTGCAACGACCACCGTGACGATCATCGTCAGCAAGATCAGCAGGAACCGCGCCTTTAAAATGTGCAGAAACTGTCCGACGCTCATGTGTTCTCTTCCTTGAATGATGTCTCGGGCAGCCTTTAGAAAACGGCCGTCTTGACGAACACGACATCGTTCGGCAGCAGCTTGTCCTCGAGGAACGAATCCTTCGCGACCATGCGACCCGTCTGCGGCCGGCTCAGGACGATGCCCTTCAGGTTGCCCCGGGGCGTGATCCCACTTGCCACCGACACCGCGTGCATCACCGTCATGTCGCGCTCGAGGCGGTAACGGCCCGGACGCTGCACCTCGCCATAGATGTAGAAGACGTCCGTCTCCGGCACCAGCACGATGTCGCCGTTGATGAGCGGCACGTCCGCCTTGACGTCGCCATAGCGGAGCAGGTTCGCAAGATCCACGTTGATCCTGCGCGCCTGGCCGCCTTCCTTGCGGATCAGGTAGCAGTGGTCCGCCGCACGGTCGGTCACGCCGCCGGCCTGTGCGAGCAGCGCAATCAACGTCGTCACCGATTCTGGGGACTCCTGATCGAGCGAATAGGTTCCCGACCGCAGCACCTGCCCAAGCAACGTCACGCTGCTCATCGGCTTCGTGCTGCGCTCCTGTACGAAAATGCTGACTGCCGCGTTACGCACGAAGCCGCCGTTGCTCAGGCGGTCTGCGATGCGCCGCTCCGCATCAACGGGCGCCTGGCCGCCCACCTTGACCTGCCCGATCAGCGGAAACGTGACCGTGCCGTTCGGCAACACTCGCGTCACCGTGGTCAGGTCGGGATTGCCATAGACAGATATCTTCAGGACATCCCCGGGCTCGATCGTCGCCGAGGCCTGCGCGTACGCGTCGCGCGCCCCGAGCGCTGCGAACAGCGTCAGAGCCAGACCCAAAGTCCACACCCACATCGTGTCGTTGCGCTTTATCACCTTTGCTTGCTCCTTGTCGTTGCGCGTCAAGAGCGCTCGCCGGGCTGCGCGGCGCGAACCCCGGGATAGCGCACGATGACGTCGCGCGCTTCGTTCCAATCGCGAGAATCCGCAGGCTTCCGCCGGGAACGGAATTCCCAGAAGACGTAATCGACGTGCAGTTCGTCGCGCGCGAAGAGAAACAGCTCTTCCATCGACCACAGTTCGGGCTGTCCGAAGCCTGCTGCCAGTTTCTGGGCTCCGCGCGGATGCCGATAGCTGTCGTGCTGCATCGACCCGAACAGCTTCAGCCGGCCCCGGAAGCGTTCGTAAATTGGATAGGTGCGACTCGCGAGCGCCGAATTCTCGGGCAGGATGTCCGGGCCGCCCATGACCACGCCGGTGCCAAGCACGGCCGCGGCAATGTCGTCGAGATAGCCTTGATTGCCTGGCAGGAAATTCATGTACCAGAACACGCGCGAGCGCGGCAGGCTCGCGTCGGCTGCGCGCAGCAGCCTGATCAGTGCGTCGCGATACTTCTCCGGCGTGTATCCGGCCTCTCGCAGGGTCGCGGGATCGAGGCTCAACGCGCTTTCCTGGAACGCCACCCCCTCGAAGTTCGGATGACAGTCGAACTGCTCGCCGAGCGCGCTAACCAGGCGCGCGAGACGGTCAACGACCACCGGATCCCAGCGGGTAGCAACATACCCGCGCGGTCCCTGCAGCGTCTGCGCGTCATCGTGCAGGTCGGCGGGCGTGGGAATCGTGCCATCGAAGGTCTTGTCCTCGATCATCGCGACCAGCTGCACTCCCGCACTGGCCATCACCTCCAGGTCGCGACTGATGGCCGCGAAGTCGTAGACACCCGGCGACGGCTCGAGTTGAGCCCAACGGTAGCGCCGCTGCACGCCATCGATGCCTGGGGTCCTGGCCGCCGCCTTGAGACTCGGCGTCTCGGCGCGGCCGACGGCCACGTAATGGCCGGCGTTGAACTTGCGGGCCGCTTCGGTCACCGCGCCGGCGGGTCGCGCACACGGTACCGACGGGCGAGCGTCGCGCGCCATGCCCGGGGCGCTTGCCCCCAGCAGCAGTGACAGAACGATGAACTGAAACACACCGGGCATGCCCGCTCCCACGCAAGATATTTCCGTCATGCACGATAGCGAGCCGAACGTTCGTGTCGCAGCCGTGAGCCACCACAATTGCCACCACTCCAACGCGAGGTCGTGTCAGCGCCGTAGAAAGCTGTCTGTCAGCGGTTTCCGAGCGCAGCGGACATTGAGCATCCACCCGTCCGTTGGGCCCACTTCGAAGTCGGAATCGGCCGACTTGATTGCCCGTTGCGCTTTGCTGACTATCCCGGCGGTCAGTCGCGCAGCGCTGACAGCCCATGGCATTCGCAGACTGCGTTGACGCATTACGGGAGGGACCCCGGTGAGCCACACGATCATCGACTCGAAGCGCACGCGGCCTGCCTCGCCCAAGCGCAGCCGACTGCTGGCCGCTGCGGTCGCGGCCTGCTTCACGGGCATCGCGGCAGGACAAGTCTTGCCGAACGAACCGACCAACATCGAAATCGATGCGTTCACGCCCTATGTGTCCGCCCGATACACGTACGACTCGAACATCTACCGACTCGCAGACGATGCTCCGGACATCGGTGATCGCGCCGACAACCTGCTGACGCTGGCCGCCGGCATCGAGTCCGAAATCTCCTCCGGGTTGCAGCGCTATGAATTGGGAGCGCAGGTCAATCACACGCTGTTCGAGGCCCACGACGAGCTCGACTACACCGGCGGTCGTGCGGCCGCCTTGTGGAACTGGGCCACCAGCGGGGGCACGACGGGCACCCTCGGATACCATTTCAGCCGCACGCTGCGCGACTTCGCCAATCAATCGGGCCTCGAGCGAGTGAAGGACTTGCGCACGGAGCACAGGGTGGATGGCAGAAGCAAACTTCGACTTGCCGGGATCGTGGCGCCTCGGTGTGCGCGGCGCCTTTGCGGACATCGCATTCGATCCCTCGGAGCGGCTTGACCTGCAGCGGGCAGTGGCCGCAATCAACGTGGGTTACGCATCGACGGCGGGCAGCGTCATCGGCTTAGACGCGGAGCTCGTGCAAGGTCGCTACGACATCAACCCCAACGCTGATTTCGACGAGGTGACCGTCGGTCCGACGCTGGACTGGCGCCCGACTGATCGCACGCAGGTCGAGGGCCGCATCGGCTACACCAAGCGCGACAACCTGTCGAGACTCCGCGCCGATTACGACGACGTGACGGGCGAAGTGGCCCTGAAGTTCAATAACGACGCGGGCCGGAAAGTCACTGCACGCGTCTACCGCGACATCACGAACCTCGGTGACGAAACGGCGGAATATGCACTCGTCACCGGCGTGAGCATCGAGCCGGAATGGCAGCTCTCCGGAGCGCTCGACCTGCGCGTTCGTGCCGCGTACGAACAACGGGACTTCCAGGCGACCGAGCAGGTCACGGACCGCAAGGACGAGCTGGCGTCCGGCGGCGTGTTCCTCGACTGGAACGCGCGCCGCAACGTCACGGTCACTGTCGGCGGCGACATGCAGAGCCGGTGTTCGAACCGTGCCCTGCAGGATTACGATTTCGGCCGCTTCCAGTTGCAAGTCACGGCCCGGTTCTGACCGTGTAGCAACGCCTCCAATCCGGCGCCATCTGCGCCACTGTCCGCTTGGCTGTTTTGGCCACTGCGCGTTGACGCTAGCCGGCGCTCCGCGAACACTACGCACCGTAGCTAAGGGCAAATCCACCGAAAGGTGGAGACGCAAAGCCACCGGTCTAAGGGCCCAGCAGGCCTACGACAGCGGGGTTGCCGGGGTGCCAAGCACCTCGTTGAACATGACTGCCCGGGCCTTCGTCGTGCCGCGGCAGACCGGCAATCGCGCTGCTGTTACCTGCACCCCCGGTGTCATGCCACGGGCCGGGGAGCGCGTCGTGAAATCACCACTTTCGAGTCGACAGCACTGCTGGGCGGTGTTGCTGGCGCTGCTTACGGTCAGTGCCTGCGGCTCCGGAAGCGCAACGCGGGTCCCAGCGGCAGACCCACCGGCGCCGGTCACCAGTGGCGACCCAGCGAAGCCCAGTGGGCCCGCGACGCCAACTGAGCCCGCCCGCCGCACCAAGCACCGAACCCGTCACCGAACCTGTCTCCGGCGCGCCGCATCACCTTGCCGACGCCCGAGCCCCCGCAACCGGTTCGCAAAGCAAACTACGGCCATTACTTCGCAGCGAACTATGTCGACACGCCCGCCGACCTCGCGATGCTGTGCGGTCAGGCCGGCGTACAGGGTGTGGTCTATCGGCGCACCTGGCGCCAGGTCGAGCCGAGTGCCGGGACCTACGACTTCAGTGGCTTCGATGCCGCGCTCGAGGCCATGGCGAAGTCGCATAACCCTGCGTGCCAACTGTGGCTGTTCATCGAGTTCAAGAGTTTCTCGAGCAGCCCGCAGTTAAACCCGTGCCCTGTCTACCTGCAGAACGACCATTCCGCCCCGAACTCCTCCGGCGGGAACGCGGCCACATGCTTCATGTGGGAGCCCGTGGTACGCGACGCCTACCTCGCGATGCTCAGGGCAGCCGCCGCGCGCTACGACGCCAACCCGCGCGTGGAAGGCGTGGTGCTGCAGGAGTCCGCACTGGGGTTCAGCGGCGCGTACACCCAGGACGTCGCGGACGGCGGCACGTACACCGCCACCGCCTGGCGCGATGCGTTGATCGGCCTGGTGCAGGGGTGCAGCGAATCGTTCGCGCAGAGCCGTTGCATGGCCTTTCTCAACTTCCTGCGCAATGGACAGGCCTACCTGTACGACGTGTCCGCAGCTATCTCCGCGATTCCTGACAATCGCGCGTGTCTCTCGGGACCGGACCTGCTGCCCGATGCCAGAACGCTCTACGACAACAGCGCGGGCATCTACGAGGTACTCGCGCGTCACGACGGTTGCCGCGCCAACAGCGCGCAAGCCGATTCATACGACGCAGCCAACTGCGACCTGGAATGCATCTTCAATTTCGCTGTCGGAGGCACGTTTGGCGATTTCATGGAAGCGACGCCGCGTACGAGTGGCGTCTGCGTCAACTCCTACGTCTTCTGGACTCATCGTCTCGGGCGCAGTTCGACCGGCCTCAACTGGCTCGACGCACTCGCGGTGATTGCTGCTCATCCCTACGGTCGCGGTTGGTATGAGCAATGCAGCAACGGTGGCGACGCGCCCTGAGCGTCGCGCGCATGAATCCGATTCGGCTCAGTTTCGAAATATTCCGCGTCGTCCGATGCAAGGATGACTGCGGTCGGCATGGATGCCAACTCGTCGCAACGCTCGCTTCGCTGTGAACGTTGCCTCACTCACTAGCTGGCGAAGACGTGGGGTCATCGCCAGGTTCGACGATCCAATTTCGAGGAAGGCATCCAATGCGCTTTGCACTCAAGGCTTTCGCCACGCTATTGCTTGCTTCGACTATCACGCCCGTCGTTCACGCGGCCACGACCACCACGACGGGATCCATGCTCGTCACCCGCCTTACCACCGAAAAATGGCAGGTTCAGCTGACGGGTGGCACGCAGCCGTCACGCCTGAGCGCAGTGATCCAGTCGAGCGTCCCCTTTTACACGCTGACTGCCGTCGCGCTCGAACCGGAAGACGCGGCGCGGCTGGCGACTTCGACGCAGGTCGCCTTGTCGCTCAACGCATATTCGGGCGGTGCCGACGCCGTCACTTTCACGGTGCCCGCGAACGCCACCCTGTGCCTGCGCGACACCGGCAGCACCAACGTCAAGATGTACCGGGGCACGACCCTTGCGGGCGCGACGGCCATCAGCTCGCCCGTCGCATTGGTCGGAACCAATGCCTGCGGCACGACGACCACCCCCGTGCCGGTCACGAGCCCACGCAAGTACCACCCAGGGCACTACGCCAGCATGCTGCGCAAGGGTGCGTCGCAGGCGTACATGGAAACCGTCATCCAGCCCGGCATCAAGGGCATCATGAAGCGCTACACGTGGCGCCAGCTCGAACCCACTCCCGGCAACTATGACTTCAGTGAATTGCAGTCCGACCTGCAGTGGGCGCAGTCACGCGGCATGCGCATGATCGCGATGGTCGAGGACAAGACGTTCATGCTCGAACGGCCGAACCCGACGTACCTTGACGCCTACACGGTCGCCAACAAGGGCGGTGGCTACACGATGTTGCGCTGGAACCCTTACGTCGTCTCCCGCTTCAACTTGCTGCTGCAGGCCATGGGCAGTCGTTTCGACGCGAATCCGTGGCTCGAAGGCATCGCCCTGCAGGAAACCGCACCCAGCCTGGCGTCCACGACGCTCGACGCCACGGGCTACACACCAGAAAAGTATCGCGATTCGTACCTCAGCGTATTGAACACAGCCAGCACCAGTTTCCCCACGTCGCGGATATTCTGGTTCATGAACTTCTTCCCGCGTAACCAGGCGTACATTGGCACGATCGCGACGGCAATGATCGGCAAGGGCGTCGTCATGGGTGGCCCGGACGTGTTGCCCGACGAGCACACCCTGCTCTCGATGACGTACCCGTTCTATGACCAGTTCCAGGGCAAACTGCCGCTGTTCGGCCAGGTCGAGGACATCTGCTATCGCCACCTGCACGCGACGCCCGGCTACTCGACCAAGTACTGGACTCCCGCCGAGTCGTTCCGCTTCGCCCGTGACGACCTGCATGTCAATTACATGATCTGGGTGCGGATACCCGTCCCGACGCCGAGCGACGCCTACACCTGGTACGACGCGCTCCCGGTCATCGCCGCCAATCCGACTTTTAATTGACGGGCTGACAAGCCAGCGCCCAGAGAGGCGCCTCGCGGCCGTCGGACACCCCGTGTGTCCGGCGGCCTTTTTTTTGCCGCGCCGTCAGTCGAGCGCAACTCTCGGCAAATACTTATCGAAGCGAAGCGGCTTCGATTTAGTAAGCTTGCCCCCGCACGACCGACCCGCCGATTCCGGCCAGTTTCCCTTCCGGCGTGCCCACCACTGTTCCTTGACTCAATCATCCGTCGCAATCGCGACCAGGAGAGTGCTGATGTTTTTTTTGAAGTCTCGAAACCTGCTGTCGACCCTTACCTGCACCGCCATGCTTGCTTTCAGCGCTGCCCCAAGCGCTCAGACTTCCAGCGATCCACCGACAGTGGAAACGACGACTTCAGCGACGACAACGGCTACGACGACGGCCACACGAAAATACAACCCGGGACAGTACATTGCGCTGCTGTCGGAATACGGGAGCCAGGCGTACATGGCCGCTTCGCTCAAACCTGGCGTCAAAGGGTTCATGAAACGCTACAAGTGGCGCGACCTCGAGCCGTCGTATGGAAACTACGACTTTTCCGAGATCCGCTCGGACCTCGCATGGACCGCCGCCTACGGCATGCGCCTGATCGTGATGATCGAGGATAAGTCGTTCAAAAGCGTCCGCTACACGCCGGCCTATCTCGACAAGTTCAGCCTGCGCAATACGCGCGGCGGCTACACCACGGCTCGTTGGGATCCTTTCGTGGCGCAGCGGATGAAAGCACTGGTGACGTCGCTCGGCCGTTTCGACGGCGCCTGGAACTTCGAGGGAATAGCTACCCAGGAGACGGCATTGACCCTGGCCCAGTGGCAGCTCGACGCGCATGGCTACACGCCGGAAAAATACCGCGACTACTACATCAACGTGCTGAGCGCCGCCGGCACGAGCATGCCGACCTCGCGGGTGTTCTGGTTCATGAACTACCTGCCTCGCAATCAATCCTACATCGGCGTGATCGCTAACGCCGTCGCCGGCAAGGGTGTGGTCATGGGCGGCCCGGACGTGCTGCCCGACGACAAGACACTGGTCAACATGGTGTACCCGTTCTACGACCAGTTCCGCTACAAGATGCCACTGTTCGGGCAAGTCGAAGGCGAATGTTACGCCGCGCCGCATACGACGTGCTGTTACCCGACAAAGTACTGGACGATGCCGGAACTCTTCCGTTACGCGCGAGATCGGTTGCATGTCGACTACATGTTCTGGGTGCGCGTGACGATCCCGTCGCAGTGGAACTCGTACGACTGGACCGACGCGCTGCCAGTGGTTGCGAACAACCCCACGTTCAATAACTGAGGTAATCCGCGCCGTCCGCACTGAACGGCACGCAACGAGCGCAGCGCACGGTCGTCCTGTCCGTCGCGCTGCGTGTCGGCTTTTTCTCCGGCCTGTGAGTCAACGCTGTCGTCCATCCCATCAATCGTCGCACGTAGCTGCGCCGGTTCGACTGCGTGTGCAGCGGGATGCACATACTAAAAAGGAGCCATTCAAGGGAAAGGAATCCCGATGGCTCCAATCACGATGTCCGGTCATGTCATTGCCAGGAATGGGCTCTCGATCGGGCTCGTTGCCCTGGCACAGACCGTCGTGCCTACGTTCTTCGCCGTTAGCCTGCTGTACTTTCTGGTCTTCGCGTTCGACGCGCATCTCGAGCAATACTTCAACGCGATGGCCGTGCTGGTCACGGTGCTGATGCTGCTGTTGCCGCCTGCAGCGCGCGACGAGAAACAGCCCATGGGTTCCAACCACCTCCCACTCGTCGTCGGGGTTTTCTCGCGCTGGGCCGTGCTGCTCGTTGCGCTGCTCGCGATCGCCTACGTAGCCAAGCTTTCTGGATTCTACTCGCGCCGCGTGGTCCTGACCTGGGCTGGCTGCAGTAACGGGTGCTGTCCGGCTGGCGGCTACATATCCAAATTTCGTATGGTCGGCAACGACGATCACATTGCTGGACATACCGATCATTGCCCGGTCATTTCTGAGTTCTTGCAGGTTGTCGCTGGTTTAACCATATTCTGGGTGAATTCCCCGAATTCCCATGATGACCTTATCGACCCGCATATCTTTTACGGTTTCTTCTACCAGATGGCCCATCAGAGACATCTCTCCACGCCGCAAGAAACCGCCCACCACCATCACTTCCATACGCTGGGATTGAGCCAGGATATACGCATTCACCAGCGAATTGACGATTACCGTCAAATCGTCTCGCTCGATTAGCGCTTTTGCGACCCAATAACTGGTTGTCCCTGATGATAGGAAAATGGATTAACGCGGGCCGATCATTTTTACCACGGCGGAGGCAATCCGTTGTTTTTCTTCCAGGTGCTCCGTCAGGCGATCGAACATGTTCGGTTGAAATGCCTTGTGGGGCAGCCCCATCGGTAGAGCGCCGCCGTGTGTGCGCTGGAGCGATCCGCGTTTATACAACTCATTGAGGTCGCGCCGGATGGTCATCTCCGACATGTTGAAGTTCGCGCGCTAAGTCGGTCACCTTAGCCCCATTATTTGCTTCAATGTAGCGCTGTATGGAAATCCAACGTTCGTCTTTGAAGTCGGTATTCACAGTTTTCCCCGAGAAAAGGAATTGTGACCTGATCAATCATTATTTTACGGTCGCTTTTGTTCTATTGTCAAACAATCGAACAGTATCGATCAAATGAAATCTTTAGGAAATGTCCGTTATTATAAGTGGCAGATATAAAAAGGGAAAAGCAAGGGTTATCAAATCAAAACAACTCGCGTTACTCTATTAACCCTGTAAAAGGCAAAACAGTTGTGCTTCTTATACAATTCCGCTATAACATATTCATAATGGAAGCAGAAAAGGAGCAGCCATGCGTTATATAACCGTCCAAAATTTGGTTAAGGAAGTCCTTGACACTATCCCTCAGCCCTATGAGGCAGATATTATCGATCGGGTTTTCCAGGCCATTGAAGCTAGCCCCGAATGGATGGAAATGTTCCAGAATATGATCCAGGCCCACGGTCAATTTCCGGTAAAAAAGAGCATCGAGTACAACACGATCTCTTAACCGGGATGAAAAGCCTGGACCGAACCCAAAAGGCTCACAGCAAATTGATCGAAGACTACCCAGAACTGGAAAAATGACCAGAACAGACCTGGCGGAGATAACCAGGTTGCAGGATGGTTGTATCCGTACTCCGTTTGCAATATAATTTGATCAGGGGGCGTAATATTAACCGTAGCAAGGACAAATTTCGTAAAGGGGCAATTAGTGGAATGAACGGTAAGAATATTATCGCCGGATTAATTATCAGTATTGTTTCAGTCGCTCTGGCGATCGGCATTACTTATATGATTACGTCTAATGGTAAATCTGCTGGGTTGAGCTTTGAAACCGCGGTGCCGCTTCAATTCACTCCACCGGCAACACCAACCAACGACGCCGTTGTCCAGGGTTTCACCCCCACAATAAACCCATCCAATAATTGCACCTTTCCTCTCGAGACCTGGCTGCAGTATCCGTCTGCCTGGCAAATTAACTCTTATCGGCTTGGCAGCAAGACCTACAACAAAACGGAAATGCTTGCAATCCTTCAAAAAGGCGGCGTTGATCCCTGGGCCAGGTTGCAGTCGCAGATTTTTGTGGTGGTCTTAAACCAGGAAAATGGCGCTGATGTGACCGGAATCCGGAATATGTTTAGCCAGGCTGTCACCTGGCTAATTTCATTTCCAACGGGTAGTCAGCCTTCCGGTGGAGATCTACAAACCGCGCAAATCACTTACGAGACTCTGCAGCGCTATACCCAGGGTGAATTGGGTATTCCAAGGTGCCAATATGTCCTTTCAGATGCTAAACCGGCCACGCTGCTGCCAACGAGCTCTTCTTCATTAACATCCACCATAACGCCTCAGATTTGGATTTATTTTACTCTTTCTCCTATGCCCACCGAAAAACCGAACGAGCCCAAGAAAAAACCTGCGTCGCCAACAAAAATTCCACCTACCTACAGCCCACCTGCTACAGTTGTTCCTCCCACTGATGCGCCAATTGTCGAAACCATAGTGCCCACCACCCCGCCGCAGTTACCCACCCAACCGCCAGCGCCACCTGCCACGACTGCCCCCACCAATGTCCAAGCTACCAGCGTTCCACCGACCAGTACACCATCGACCAGGAAACCTACCAAGGCAGTACCATAGATCTGGCGCCAAACAACAAATTCTAAACGACAAAGCTCGGTTAACATTTTCTTCGATTTTTGGTAAAATACAGTAGAATATCATTTCTCCCAATCTGATGGTCCCTTAACCAAAGGGGGTCCCACTAAGAATGATTAGTCCTTTACGGTTACTCATTATCGGCATTCTTACGGCCAATCTTGCAGGTATTGCACACCCCATCGCTCACCAACCTTCCCCTGGCCAACTGCAGCAGCAGATCCTACCCTCCACCGATCCCTTCAGCAATATATGGGGATGGGTCTTCTCTGCACGTTCAACGATGCTCTGGCAGGTTTCCGAACCTCCCACCGCGGTGGATGATGTCTATCCCGCAATCGCTCAGAACGGAAGTCTGGTTCAAAATGCTCCGGGCGTGCTGGTTAATGATTTACCAGCCAGCGCCGGTTTATCCGCGTTTCAAGATACCTCACCCGGCAGCGGTCCAGAACATGGAACGGTCGATTTAAATCCGAATGGTTCTTTTACCTATTCACCTGATACAAATTATTCTGGCCCAGATTTCTTCCGCTATTATGCCAGTGACGGTGTCTCCACCTCAACCTTGCCCGCCACCGTCTCGATCACCGTCAACCAACCGCCGGCTGCGGATAACGATGCATTCACAACCCATGCCAACCATGCGCTGATCATTCCCGCCGCGGATTTACTTGCCAATGATAGTGATTCTGGACGGGCTGCAACCGATGACTGTGGTGATCATGAGTGGTCCGTCTCACGGTACTCTCTCACAAAACCCTGACCATTCATTTACCTACACGCCCACAGCGGCATACTCCGGACCCGATTCTTTTCTCTATCGTGCTTTTGACGGTCTGAATCAATCGGGCAATGCCTCCGTGAGCCTGACGGTCCTGCCGCCACCGCAGGTCGTGAATGATGAATACGGGGTGAATGAAGATGCAACCCTGATCATTCCCGATCCAGGTGTGCTGGGAAATGATTCAAACCTTGGCGGGCTTCCCATGAGCGCTGCTGTCGTGAACCTACCGGTGAACGGCTCACTCGAACCGCGCACACAAGGTGGTTTCACTTATATCCCAAGACCGAACTACTTCGGTGATGACAGCTTCACCTATCGTGCCAATGACGGCTATAATCTTTCCAACCTGGCCACGGTTGTCATTCACATCGCTTCCATCAATGATGCCCCGGTTGCCGCCGGTCAGGCGCTCCCCACCAACGAGGATACTCCGCGCCAAATCATTCTCACTGCCTCAGATATCGACAGCACCAGCCTTTCCTTTTCTGTAACAACCCAGCCGGCTCACGGCAGTCTAAACGGGTCCGCTCCTAATCTGACCTATACGCCTGCCCAGAATTACAACGGCAGCGATTTCTTCACCTTTATTGCGAATGATGGCAATCTAAACTCAAATACAGCCACAATACAAATCACGGTCATTGCCCAAAATGATGCCCCGGTTGCAATCGCCCAATCGGTCAGCACCTTAGAGGACGTGCCGCTTGCAATCACCCTGACCGGTACGGATGTCGACCTGGACCCATTGACCTTCACGATTACATTTCAACCAGGGCACGGCAGCCTGACCGGTACGATCCCGAACCTGACATACACCCCGGCGTTGAACTATAACGGCTTTGATTCCTTTAAATTTGTGGTCAATGACGGCAAGATCACTTCCCCGGAAGCCACCGTTACGATCACGATTAACCCCCAAAATGATGCTCCCATTGCGATCAACCAGAATATCACCACCGGTGAAGATCTGGATGTTCCGATTACCTTAAGCGCTACCGACGTAGAATTTGACCCTCTCACCTACCAGGTGGTAACACCACCGAGCCATGGACAATTTACTGGAACGCCGCCCAACCTGGTGTACACTCCCGCTCCGAATTACAACGGTAGCAATTCATTTACTTTCCAGGCCAGTGATGGTTCCTTAAATTCGAACCTGGCTACGATCAACATTACGATTACTCCGGTAAACGATCCGCCGGTGGCGGTGAATGATGCCTACACGACCGCTGAAAATGCGCCTTTAACCGTTTCTGCTGCGGCGGGCGTATTGGCAAACGACAATGACATCAACTCAAACACATTGACCGTTACATTGATCACTGGACCGGCGAATGGAACCTGCAGCTGAATCCGAATGGTTCCTTCGTTTATACCTCCAACCCCTATTATGACGGCAGTGACAGCTTCACCTATAAGGCCTTTGATGGCTTCTTATATTCCGCTCCCGCTACGGTCAACCTAACCATCACCCCGGTCAACTACCCACCGGTAGCCAGACCAGAAGCCTATACAACCGATGAAGATGAAGATCCGATCTACTCCCAGCTCCAGGTCTCCTGGCCAACGACACCGATCCCGACCGGAATGCGGTGTTGACGCCGGTCCTGGTAAAAGCCCAACTAAAGGGCATCTTGATCCTGCTGTCTTAGCACAGGATGGATCGTTCAGCTATACCCCAAACCCAGACGAGAATGGGACTGATTCATTCAGCTATTATGTCACCGACGGAGAATTTTAACTCCGGCACCGTCACGGTTTCTCTGACCATCACGCCGATCAATGATGCGCCTACCGGCACCCCATGGCTCTGCGACACATTTACCACCGACCCGGATGGCAGAAGAATACCCGAAGGGACCTGCGTCGTTGTCGTTCAGAACGGCGTGGTCGATGAAAACGTACCAGGGTTACTGGCGGATGCCAGCGATGTAGATAATCCTAAGACAGATTTGTCGGTCAAGCTTGTAAGTGATCCTAGCAGAGGATATCTGACCCTGCGTTCAAATGGATCCTTCCGCTATGAAACCCGCCCGGGTGTCCCTCCATCGGATTTTCCGGATACCTTTACCTACCAGGTTTCTGACGGCATTTTGGATAGCGCCGTTATCACCGTTCAGGTATATATCGTTGCGCCTTTCAATTACCGCATCGATTGGATTGGACCGGTTACGAATACCAATACATACCTGGTCGGGAACGAGATGGTTCCGCTGCAAGTAAGGTTGTATAAGACTGAAACCCTGGTAGGTGGTGGAGAGCAGGAAATCCTTTGCCCTGAATGCAGCGATTTTGGGATACGCTTCTTTTATTGGGTAGGGGATCACTACCACTGGTTCGATCCATTATCGCCAGGCCAGAGAACTTTTTCGATCGATACAAGCGGATTTACTCCAAACACATACACACAATTGTATGCTGTCGGGACGAACACCACCAATGGTGAAGCCTCTCCCCGGGTGCGCATTCTGCTGAAACACCTGCCGTGGGTAGGTCCTGCTTACCGGACTTTTATCCCCATTGGCTTGCATTAGTCGTTCATTTTAGGATCACATCCCAATCTGGGATTGTATCCCAATTTGGGATCGTATCGGCAGGATTGATTTCCGATCCCACCTGCTCTATACTTAAAGCTTGTAAAATAACACTCGGCTCAATTGGTTCGGTCAAATGGCCGATTGCCTGATTGGGTTTAGCATCCCTGAAGGTTGGGATTGCACCGCGGCCGTTTTATCTTCGGATATTATTATTAACAAGGATGGGGAAAATCGAACGGTGGAAATCATTTTCGTGTGGCGGCGCGGCGACCCGCATACCGGTATAAAAAAATTGATAGCATGAAAATACAATCATTTCTCTACAGCCGGATCGCGTCAGGTCTCGCAATTTTCCTCAGTCAAATCTTGCCAGCGAAGGTTGGTTACCCTTTCGCCGAATGGCTCGGCCGGACGATCGGCACATTACGGGGCACCGAGCACGAACGGGCCGTTCGAGCCAATCAATGGGTGATCAGCCGGAAAAAATATACCTCACGAGAATTAGACCGGGCCACCGAGGCAGTCTTCCGTTTTGCGGGTTATGCCTTGTATGATTTCTATCATCAACTCGCCCGTCCGGATGCCATTCTCAAGAAAGTCTCCTTTAGCCCTCGCCTCCAAGAATTTCTTGACCACCGCCAGGAAGCAGGCCAGGGGGTATTATTCGTTGTGCCTCATATGGGGAGTTTTGATCTGGCCGGAAGAGCCCTGGCGATGTGCGGCCTTCCGTTTCAAATCCTCTCCTACCCTCAACCGCCCAATGGTTACAAGCTTCAAAACAAAATCAGGGCGATACCCGGCGTGGAAGTGACCCCTATGTCGATCAATGCGATGCGCCGGGCGGTTGAACGCCTGCGCAAAGGTGGCCTGGTTCTGACTGGATTAGATCGCCCGATAGCAAACGCCAATTATCATCCGCGCTTCTTTCGTATTCCCGCGGATTTACCGGTTACGCATGTCCGCCTGGCCTTGAAGGTAAATGTACCGATCATCGTGGCAGCCGTGATCCGAAATTCTACTGGAAATTATCTGGTCGATATTTCCGAGCCAATCCACATGAAACCTGACCCGGACTTAAAAACCGAAATGGAGAATAACGCCGAGATTGTGTTATCATGCGCAGAAAGATTTATCTTGCGCGCCCCACAACAATGGCTGATGTACTATCCCGTCTGGCCAACAGCCCTGCAAGAAATGCCCTGATGTTTCAAATCGATGCGCAGCATCAAACCAATTAATGGAGAGACATTACCTGATTATGGCAGATCTATCCGGAGAAAAGCGTGTCAACGATATTTTATTAGGTCCGATTGAAAGGCCGGCCTTAGTCTGGTTGGCTGCCCACATGCCTCAATGGGTCACGCCTGATTTTCTCACGATACTGGGATTCCTTGCCAGCATCCTGATTTTCGTCAGTTATTGGTTGACCAACATCAGCAGTTGGTTTTTATGGCTGGCAAGTTTCGCATTCCTGCTCAATTGGTTTGGGGATAGTTTGGACGGCAGCCTGGCGCGTTACCGGAAAATTGAGCGTCCCAGATACGGCTTCTTTGTCGATCACACGGTGGATGCGGTTTCTGAGGTCCTTGTTTTCCTGGGGATTGGCCTGTCTCCCTATGTAGATTTTCGTCTCGCCAGCCTGGCGTTGATCGGTTACCTGCTGCTCTCCATCTTGATATTTATAAAAACCTATGTGGATGGCATATTTCGCATCTCCTGGGCCCACCTGGGCCCGACAGAAATGCGCGTTATTGCGATATTGGCAAACACCCTTGTCTTTTTCATCGGTAATCCGATGATCAGCCTGCCGTTTGGCCGCTGGTCACTCTACAATGTTATCCTATTTGCCCTGACCCTGACTTTATTCATCGCCTATCTGGTTATCGTGCTACAGCAGGCCAGCTATCTCGCCAGCGTGGAAAAGGCTAAAACGAACCCGGTGCCAGCTGTAACCATCGCTAAATCAAAAAAGAAGAAAAATGGCCTGAAAACACGCGGCATCGTTGCCGCCAACCCGCAGAAAAAAACAGCAGGGCGATTTTACCCCGTAGTCCTCTCCTTTTTTAGCATCCAACCCGTCTTCAAATCGAAAACGGGCAGATAGAGCCGGTATTGCCGGATCGATTTACGATAGGGTTATTACTCCGGAGGGTATTCATGGCGCACAATGTTTTAAGAAATGGCTATGAGGGATTATCAGAACGGTTAAATCGCTTCCCGGCCGGGGCGCCTCCTACTGAAACACTCTATAAAATCTTAAAATTACCTTTTCACTGACCGAGAGGCATCCCTGGTTGCTCTGCTTCCGATGAAGCCGTTTACCATCCGCCAGGCTGCTCAGGCCTGGATTGTACCCCCCGCGCAGGCACAAGTGGTTTTGGAAGGATTGGCCGGCCGGGCAATCTTGCTGGATAGCGAAATTCATGGAGAGAGATGGTCTATACGCTGCCGCCGCCAATGGCTGGATTTTTCGAATTTTCGATGATGCGCCCGCGCGACGATATTGATCAGAAAGCTGCTGGCGGAATTGTATTACCGGTATCTGAACGTCGAAGAGGATTTTTTCGGGGATTTGTTCGGCAGCGGCGAGACCCAGATGGGGCGAGTTTTTGTGAACGAGGAGGTGATCCCCCATGGCGTGGAAGTGCTGGATTATGAGCGCGCCACCGAGGTTATCAAGCAAGCGATCGCACATGGGCGTCAGCGTGTGCTACTGCCGCCACAAAATGCATGCACGTGGTGAACCTGTGATGCGCCGCTGGATATCTGCATGACGTTTAACGGGACCGCACAGTCGCTGATCAAACATGGGTTTGCCCGGCAGGTGGATCAGCGGAAGGGCTGGATCTTCTGCAGACGGCGTATGACAAAACCTGGTGCAGTTTGGCGAAAATTCCGCGAACGGATCAACTTTATCTGCAACTGCTGCGGGTGCTGCTGCGAAGCGCTGATCGCGGCGCGGCGTTTTGAGCATCGCTGAATCCGCTGCACACCACTAATTTTATGCCTGCCGTGGATGAGGACGACTGTCACGGCTGCGGGAAATGTGTAGCGATTTGTCCGGTGGAAGCGATGACCCTGGTGTCGGCTCACGATCCCAACGCACCCAACAAGAAAAAAGCCCGGGTGAATGAGGATATTTGTCTGGGATGTGGCGTCTGCGCGCGGGTACCTGCGCGACAGACGATATCACTATGACGCCGCGTGCGCAGCGGGTCTTCACGCCGCTAACTCTTCGCCGCATCGAGTGGTGCTGGCGGCGAAGCGGGACAGCTTCAAGATCTCCTCTTTGACCTGCAAACCTCTGCGCAGCCAGCGGGCGATGGCGGCAGTCCTGGGCGCGATTTTGCGTCTGCCGCCGATTAAGCGCAGCTTAGCTCAGCAGCAGATGAAATCGCATTACCTGGCAGCGCTGATCGAACGCCTGCAGCCGTAACTGCCAGGCCGAACGAGGATTGCAGCCGCTTGACTTTCACTGCGGAGCAGCCCATTTTTCCTGGAGTATAATAGAAAAGTCGTAGTGGTTTTGGTTTTACCCAAAACGTGTTTATTGGTAGTGGGGTCTTTTTACCGGTAGCAATTCGTCAGTGTACTTCAAAAGCAGAATAATATTTTCCAATAAATGGCTTTTTCGAATAGCCAATGGAAGGATGCCGGCTGGCATCGCCAGAGAAGAGTTGGTACAGACTACCGTTATTTCTCACTGGTGGGGGATATCTTTGCTGAACACTTTTCTGGACACTCTCGTACTGAATATTATCCTGCCCAAATAACCCAAACAGGCTATTTATTTTATGGAGGCATAAGATGCAATCGAATAACCAAATCACGCGAAGGCAGCGCACGTTCAGCACACTGTGTGGGCTGCTAACCAGCGCCAGCCTGCTGCTGACTTCAGTTGCTGCTGCTCCAATCCCACGCAGCGCCCAGACTGGGACCCCCACGGATCCACAGGCTGTGCCAGCGGAAACAGCGACACCCACGCCTGCGCAAACTCCCGCGGTGACTTCCGCCAATGATGCAGCCCGGGTTAATTTCCGCCAAATTATCATTAAATTCAAAGGCGAAACTGGGGTGCAAGCCAATGCTGCAGGGTTGACCTCGCTCCAACAGGCTCTTCCCAATCTGGCGCTCAAACCCTTATTTCCCCAGGCAGAGCAGGTCTTACCAGAAACCAGAGTCTCCGCCCTGGCGAAGAGCGGGAGTTATGCTCCCGGGCTTGACCGGTACGTTGTGGCGGACCTGGGGCAGGACGTAACCTTTGAGGATGCTCAGAAAACGCTCGAGACTATTCAGTTGGACCCGAGCGTGGAACTGGCTTACATGGAACCCGTTTACCTGCCCGCCAGCCCACTATTGGTTCCACCAGGAGACCTGACCGGTTCGCAGGGATATCTTGAAAACAGCGGTAACGGCATCCATGCCCGCTATGCCTGGACTCTTCCCGGTGGTAAAGGCGAAAAAATCCAGCTCATCGACATCGACGCTGGATGGCAAATCGGACACGAAGATCTCAATATCTCTGCCAATTCGATCATCGAAGGCGGCAATTCTTCCGATCAGCAGTGGATCAGCCACGGTACATCTGTTTTGGGCGTTGTGGCTGCCCGCCTGAACGAATTCGGTGTGACTGGGATTGCCCCTTCCACCTATCTCCAAATGATCAATACCATTTCGGTGCTGCCTGCCCAGGCTATCATCGACGCCACATTAAATCTGAATGTGGGCGATATCCTGCTAATTCCCACCCAAATGTTGGGTCCGCGCAAGGAAGGCCATGTTCTTCCTCCGGATTGCGATCCAGCCGGGTTTGAAAGCGTCCCGATCGAGTATGCCCAGGCGAATTACGACGCGATTTATGCTGCTACCCTGAAAGGGATTATCGTGGTGGAAGCTGCCGGTAACGGCGCGGTCAACCTGGATAATTCGCTTTACGGCAGCGCCTTCAACCGCAGCAACCGCAACTCCGGCGCCATTCTGGTGGGGGCCGGTGACAGCGTCACCCGTGAGCCAATCTGCAACGCCAACTATGGAAAACAAATCGATGTCCAGGGATGGGGCAATAACGTTGCCACCACCGGTATCGATCCAATCACCGGCCTTGGCGATCTGTATCAAGGCGAGGATGCGGACGGAAACCCCGATCCGAATGAAGCCTATACCGCTACATTTGGCGGCTCGTCCGCAGCGGCAGCCATGGTAGCTGGTGCAGCCGCCAGCCTGCAGGGTGTAGCCACCAACCGCGGCTATATCCTTTCTCCCAGCCAGGTGCGTTCGATCCTGCGGAGTACCGGTACGGCTCAGGGTGGCGATGCAACCGCTCAACAAATCGGGCCGCTGCCTAACCTGGAAGAGGCTTTCAATAAAAAGCTTACCAAGGGCGTAAGGCTGTTGAGCCCTGAAGATGGGAGCAGCATCCGTATTCTGCGCCCCACCCTGGTCTGGCAGTCGTTCCTGGATGCAACTCAATACGAACTCCAACTCTCTAAGGGCGACAGCAATTTTGGTAATCTCGTCAGGGATATCTTCACTTCATCCACCGAATACGTCATCCCGTCTAATCTGACCAATAATGCCACTTACTTCTGGAGAGTACGTCCTCAGGTAAACGATGTCTGGCTAGATTGGCCCGCTTCTGGCGCCTTCCAATTCACGGTGTACGGCAGCGGTGCACCCCTGGTTACCCTCAAAACACCCATCAACGGACTGGCTACCTCGGATTACACTCCTACCTTCACCTGGAAACTACCTTCCTCCACCACTCCACCACCGGACGGGTACCAGTTAGTCCTATCGAAAAACTACGATTTCTCGAACAGCCTTCCGACCGTTGATATCCCCGACGGAACCACCTTCACAACAACCCTGGGAACAGCTCTCGACCAAAACAGCCGCTATTACTGGCGCATGCGCTCTTACTTCACCACTCCTGCTGGTCAGGATTTTGGCGCCTGGAGCGGCCGGTTTACCCTGTACACCCGCATCGATATCAGCGGACTAAACCCGGTAGTCTTACCAGCCCCGGATCTTTATACTGATACGCTGCGGCCCACCTTCGACTGGAACGACATCGCCAACGCCAAAAAATATGAAATCAATATCGCCGCTGTTCAGAATTTCTCGACCACGGTGCTAAAAGCGGAACTTAAAATACCCTCCGGAGAAACCATACCCACATCGACCTTCCGCCCGGGAGTGGACTTGCCAAAGAATAAAACTCTGTATTGGCGTGTGCGCGTCTTCGGCGACTATACCTGGAGCGATTGGTCTCCAGCTGCACTCGTCTTCGCAGACCTTTCTCCAACCCCGCCGGGTGCGCCAACCCTTTTGCTGCCGGCCAATTTGAAAGCCTATGGTTATTGGGAAACTGGTGTTACTCTTACCTGGAAACGGCCAACCACCGCCCTCCCTCCCGCCAATGGCTACCAGGTCCAGCTTGCTACCGCCAAGACGTTCACCGGTGATGATTTACTCCTCACTGATGATGCCCTCGAAACTGGTGATCCGCTGGTTTTACCCAGTTATGACTTGAGCGGACTGCAATCCGAAAGTGTGTATTACTGGCGCGTGCGTGCAGTAGGGGATACCGGTGTTGGGCCCTGGTCAGCCATCTGGACCTTCTACACCACCCCCCCGATCCCCACCGGCACGGATATCGTCGACGGCCTGTCACTGCGTCCCACCTTCACCTGGGATAAGAGCACCGATGATCGTTCTTACCAGGTCCAGGTCGCAAGAGACAGCGATACGATTGATGATAAAACCAAGCTCTTTGGCGGCACCCGTCTGATCACCACCATGACGACCCTGAGCTCTCCACCCTTCACATCGACCACACCCTTCCTCGCCGGGCTTCCTTATACTGGCGCGTCCGTGCAGGCGGTCTTTATGGCTACAGCGGTTGGAGCGAACCGATCCAGTTTGAGACCCTGAACCCACCCAACGCCCCGGTGCTTCGATTGCCGTCGAATGGTGCTGTCCTAGGTGACTTCAGCCCGACACTGGACTGGTATGATTCGGTGAAGATATCGGGAAATCCTGATTCGAATGCGGTCGGTTACGAACTGCAAATCGCGAAGGGTCTGTCGAATCTAAAAGATGCGGATCTGATCTCCGTAGAAAAATCGGTTTATGCGATCCCGTTCAATTTCCTCACTACAGCGGGCACTTATTATTGGCACGTACGGGCTTTCAACGGGGAATCGAACTCGATCTGGTCCGCCACCTACTCCTTCACAACCCCGGCTATGGTATCCGGGTTGGTTTCTGACGTCATCAACGATCCCGATGGACTAACCGGTTTGGCTGGTGTAACCATCCAAATCGAAGGACGAGCCATTCAGGTCACCACGGCCCCAGATGGTACCTACCAGTTACGCGGTCTGATTCCCGGCAGCTATACGCTCATAGCCTCAGCTCCTGGTTATGCCCGCCAGAGGATTTCCTTCTCGGTCGGCACTGGTTCCAACCTCACGCGCAACTTCAGGTTAGTTCCATTCCCAGAGCTGGACACCCAATACCGGATCATCCTGTACTGGAACGGCACGCCAAAGAACCTGGATGCGCATCTGTTCCTCCCGCCCGTTGACGGCAATGCATACAACCTGTATGATGCCGATGATCACCGCGGTGACCTGTTCGTAAACGGCGCCGAGCTAAACGTGGGTGAATTAACGACCGGTTTTGGTCCAGAAGTAATTACCATCGATACCTTCATCGGCGGAAAATACACCTACGCAGTCTACCTGGACGACAGCGACTTGAGCAAACTGGCCTCAAGCCAGGCTCGGGTTTATGTGTATCAGGGCAGCACTTAAAAGCCGCCTTCACAATCGGCTTCTGCCAGCGGATAGCGGCAGTGGCCATTGGTGGAAGGTCTTTACAACTTGACGGCATTTCCAAGAAGATCACCAGTTATTAAATCGTTATCAATGATATTGAACCGGGTACGTAAACCCGAAAAGTTTGCCTGATAAACCACCCCCTACAGAAACTTGTGGGGGGTGGTTTGTTATACAATTATAATATATTCGACCTGGGAGGTGATCGCATGCCCGATTTTCCCGTACAAGTCCAAACCTTGACCGGAAACCCGGTAAGCGCAGGGAATAGAACCATTATCCCCATTCACAGGTGTTTTCGATCCGGCTGCCAGTAGCCCATCTGGGTTTTATCTGGCACCGTCCGGTAGGGGTTACGGTTAAGGAACAGGATGGCAGCGAACAAAACCTGGCAGTCTTGATTTACTCGCCTGGCGCAATTGATGATGGTTGGCCTGGGTTTCCTGGGCATAATGTTTATCAGGAGGTTTTACCATGAATGAACCAAATCCAAACAATGACCCGAAAATTATGTTAACGCGAAGGAATCAGTCGAAGCCACCAAAGAAACACTGGATAAATTCTTAAATGCGGCCAGGGTTGAAGCCGCTTACGGACAACCGGTAACCCATGGCGACACCATGATCATCCCCACCGCAGAAATTCTCAGCGGTCTGGGTTTTGGCTTCGGCTCCGGCGGTGGAGTGGGCGAAAAACAGCCCGATAAACCCGAGCAGGCATACGGCGGCGGCAGCGGCGGTGGTGGGGGTGGAAGAGTTCTATCTCGCCCTGTTGCAGTCATTATTGCATCTCCACGGGTGTTCGAGTTGAACCGGTCATCGATATTACCAAAATGTGGATGGCCGCTCTTACCGCAGTAGGATTTATGGCAGGGGCATTTTTCCGCATGAAGAGCCGGAGGAGGGCTTACCGCGAAATGAAAGATCAGCTCCAGCCACTGAAATCTTGAAATTGGCCTGACAGAGCTCCAAACGTTTTGGATCTGGCTGGATACAAGATAAACCGGCTTATTGAGCGTGGACGGTCCATTGGAACCTATCCGAAAACAAGTATTGTTTAGTTGGTTGCGGCTGGCGCGACCAACCGCAACCAACTATCAATAATTTTTGGATAAGTGCTTGGGTCAATCCCATCTACCGTAAAGGTAGGGTGGGAGAAATGGTTTTGAAACGGGTAACTGGTGCAAAAAACACTTCTTAATGCGGAAACCTGGCTTTCCTTGACACGCCCATGCCTCCGCTCTATACTGAAAACGAGTGAGCATGGTTTACCGACTGGTCGTCGAACCTTCATACCATGAACCAGGGGATAAGGAGCAGCTCATGTCAGCAGATATAAACCCATTTTCTGTATCATTCCACCTTATATGATGCGGAAAATCATCGATAGCGGAACCCCTGACCAGCGGGAATGGGCCATTAAGACCATGCGGATCACATCACAAATGCAGGATGAACGCGACCAGATTAGCACCGGTTCGAAGAAAATCTGGTCGCCGAAAGCGGCGATCCGGGCGAGCAGCGTATTGTCTACGATGCCCAACAAGGAGGAATGCTGCCAGGACTGGTCGTCCGGCGTGAAGGCGATCCTGCGGTTGCGGATCCAGCTGTTAATGAAGCTTACGATGGGGCTGGAAGCACCTATGATTTTTACCAACAGTTTACCAGCGGAATTCCATTGACAATAATGGACTCGGATTGACTCGACCGTTCATTACCTGAAAAGCTTTGATAATGCTTTCTGGAATGGCGAGCAGATGGTTTATGGCGATGGGGATGAAGATTTACCGGTCGACCAGCGTATCTTCAACCGCTTTACGGTTGCATTGGATGTGATTGGCCATGAGCTGACCCATGGAGTTATGCAATATGAAGCTGCCCTGATATATTCCGGTCAATCTGGCGCCTTGAACGATCTTCTCGGATGTGTTTGGTTCGCTGGCCAAACAATATACCCCGCCAGACCGCGGCCGAGGCGGATTGGATTATCGGGGAAGGCCTCTTTACGGCGAATGTCAAAGGCTTGGGTGTGCGTTCAATGAAAGCGCCTGGCAGCGCTTATGATGACCCTGTTTTGGGGAAAGATCCTCAACCTGCAACCATGAGTGGTTATGTCAACACAGTCGAGGATAATGGCGGTGTGCATATTAACTGCGGCATACCCAACCACGCTTTTATGTGACCGCCGCTGGAATTGGCGGAAATGCCTGGGAAACAGCCGGACATATCTGGTACGCGCCATGCAAAAAAGGCTGCCTGCCAATGCTACGTTTCAAGTCGCGGCCAACATATTACAGCGATCGCGGGTGAATTGTATGGGGTGAATAGCCTGGAGCAGCAGGCGGTAAAGAAAGGCTGGAGCGAAGTTGGCATCACCGCCGTCAATTCGGGTGGCGGAAATAATGGCGGTGACAGCCAACCATCAGGCTGCCTGACCTCTCTGCTTAGTATGTTCCGGCCGCGTTCCAGTAAATGATTGAGAACCTGACTTGAAAAATAGTATTTTATTATTGGCTGCAGTTGGCGCAGCCAGCCGCAGCCAATAATAAATAATTTAAGGATCAGTAGTTAGTAAAGAAAGGCAGGATCGGCCATGCAAATCTATTTTGAACGACATGGGGGATTTGCAGGCATGCGAGTTCAAACGACGCTGGATACGGAGGATCTTCCTCCTCAGAAAGCAGATCCGTTGAAAGAAATGATCTATGGATCAAATTTTTTCGATTTGCCTCAGTCGCTCAATGCGGCTCCCTCCGGACCAGACATGTTCCATTACCGCCTTACCGTCACAGATGGGGAACGCAGCCATACGGTCGAAATGAACGCCTCCACTGATACCAGAAAACTTGCAACCGCTTATCCAAGAATTAGACATGATCGCAAGAACCCGCGGAGATCGTAATAGAAAAGCTATCGACGCAGTTCCAACGACAAAATATTGTGGATTTTTCCAAAAAAAAATCCACATTTTTATTTTCTTGCTCCACCTTACCCCTCGATTTGGACACCTGTTTCGAAACTTTTAATTATTAGATGACTGGATTATTCGTCTTACAAAAGTGTCGAAACTACTTGTAAAAAGCTTACGATTCCATTACAATGTGAGTATAAGTGGAATGAAGTGGGTGAAAGTGGAGCGCCGGTAACCCCGGCGTTCCACCATTATAGGGAAGGTAGAAATTATGTTCTTGGGGCAGTATGAACACGCTATCGATGAAAAAGGACGCATGACTGTTCCTGCCCGTTATCGCGAACTGCTCCAGGATGGCGCTTATATTACCACTGGTTTCGATAATAACCTGATGGTCCTGACTACCTCCCATTTCGACCAGCCTGTCGGCACGGGTTAACCAGATGAATATGACCGACCCGAATGCACGCCAGTTGAAACGTTTTCTTTTCTCAAACGCAGAACGGTTGGAGTTTGACCGGGCCGGACGCGTTTTGATTCCACAGTATCTACGGGAAGCGGCCAAGTTAGGCAGCAATGTAGTGGTGGTGGGTGTAGGAGATTACTTTGAGGTCTGGTCAGAAGAAGTATGGGACCGGCAAAATGAAGTAATCAGCGCTGATGATGCGAATACGCAGCGATTTGCTGCGCTCGACCTATCCATGCCGCAACCATGACAAACAACGATCATCAGTTGGACGACCACCAAAAACCGGCCCACCAATCGGTACTTTACCAAGAAATCATAGCGTTCTTAAGCCCACACAGCAGCGGCCGTTACATCGATGCCACCGTCGGAGCTGGGGGACACGCCCTGGGGATTTTAGAGGCAAGTGCGCCTGATGGCAAATTACTAGGTCTGGATCTTGATCCCCAGGCGCTGGCCCTCGCAAGCCAGCGCCTTGCAAATGTTAAGGACCGGGTTGTCCTCGTGCAGGCTTCTTACACCACCTTGCTGGAGCAAATGCACCAGCTTGGGTGGGATAAAGTGGATGGTGTGGTGATCGATTTAGGTGTTTCCTCGATGCAGCTTGATACACCCGAACGGGGTTTTTCCTTCCAATCTGATGGTCCTTTGGACATGCGGTTCTCGCCCCTCCAGCCGGTTACAGCAGCCGATCTGGTGAACGACCTGCCAGAAAATGAGCTGGCAGATATTATCTGGCGGTACGGGGACGAAAAGCTGTCCCGCCGGATTGCCAGAGTAATCGTACAGGCCAGACCTTTGGAAACCACCCGGCAGCTGGCAGAGGTAATCCGGCGTGCAGCCGGACGGCAGAGTGGGCGGCTCCATCCCGCCACGAGGACCTTTCAGGCCTTGCGAATTGCCGTCAACGGTGAGCTGCAAGCCATTGAAGAGGTTCTACCCCAGGCCGTGAAGGCCCTGGCTGTGGGCGGCAGGTTAGCGGTTATCTCGTTTCATTCATTGGAAGACCGCCTGGTTAAGCAGTACTTTCGCCTGGAAAGCCGAGATTGCATCTGCCCACCCCAGCAACCGGTCTGCACATGCGGTCATAAAGCCAGCATCCGCGAGATTGTCCGGCACCCGGTAGATGCATCTGAACAAGAAAAACAAGAAAATCCGCGAGCGCGCAGCGCTCACCTGAGAGTAGCTGAGAAAATCTAACTGGCACGACTGTTGCATACGATTTGGGTAATACAATTTTTGAAATCAGGGTAGGAAATGGACTTCACCAATCGATTTATCCAGGCATATCGTCAAGCCCCCTGGCGGACCCAGCTCCAGTGGAGTGGTCTGTTTTTGCTTGGCCTGGTAGCAGCAGTCTGTGTCGCCGTGGTTTACCTGAATATCTCAGCCCAGGCAGCTACAGCCGGTCTGGAAATTCAGACCCTGGAAGCAGCCAAAGAAACCAGCCAGCGGAAAATCGCCGACGCTCGCAATAAACTGGCCCTGCTCACCTCGCAAGATGTGATGGAAAAACGGGCTGAAGATCTTGGCTTTGTCGACACAGATGCAACCACCTCCACATATCTGGTGGTAAAAGGCTACCCAGGCCGTCAACCCATCGTTCTTGCTCCCCCACCGAGCCCGGATATGATCAAGCGACCGGTGATTAAGCCGGGGTACACCCAATCTCTGTGGGAGTGGTTGTTCCAGGGAATATTGAGTTTTAACGACACAACCGGAGGAGTGACCAAATGAAATCCTCTCCGTTTTTCCGTTTCCGTTTATTGGGGATCTTTTTCTCGATTCTGGCTGCCCTTATCATCCTTCAGATGGTGCGCATCCAATCCAGCGCTCAGCGGAAAGAGATCGGTGAAGTCGGCCAACAGTACCAATATGAAGCGCCGTAAGATTTACCCGGAACGCGGCAGTATCTATGATCGATGGGGCCATCTTCTGGCTGGCAACACCGAAGTCTACGAAGTCGGTGTTGACCTGCGCTATGTTCGCAGCCCTGAAACGATTGCCTCCACCTCTCGCTACGGTCCTTGATCTGGATTATGCCAAAATCTTCGGACAGATCAGCTCAAAATTTGAAGCGGGTAAACAAGAATACCTGGTAGTGGCCGATTTTGTCACAGCAGACAAGATTGAAAAACTGGCCGACCTGAAAACCAAATACAACGATCAAACATCAACCCGCTCTGGGGAACAAATGCCCAGCCTGATCGGATTGGTGTGGACACCTCACCTGATGCGCAGCTACCCTGAAAAATCACTGGCTTCCAATATCCTCGGGTTTTATTCCTTTCAGCGATCGCGAAAAAGGTCAGGGTTATTTTGGGGTTGAAGAGAAGTATAATGACCTTCTGGCAGGCAATGCCGCAGGAAATTATGGTCCCGAAAGACCCTTACCTGATTAAGGAATTGCCCACCGTTCCCCCGGGAGCCAGCCTGGTTTTACCATCGACCGAGAAATTCAGGCCATGGCCGAACAGGTCCTGGATAAGGCATATAGAAAACAGCGGAGCCGAAGTCCGGTACCATCATTATTACCGACCCTAAAACCGGCGATATCCTGGCGATGGCCACCACAGCCCGGCTTAAATCCGAACAAATATTGGAAGTACGACACAATTCTTCCCTAAACCGACCCCCTTAACCGGGCAGTCGGAGCAGACTTATGAACCGGGTTCTGTTTTTAAAGTACTTCACCATGGCGGCTGCCCTGGATTCCGGCGCGGTAAATCCCGAAACCTCTTTCCTTGATACCGGCTCATTGAAGTGGGCGGTATCAGCATTTACAACTGGGACCGCGGTGCCTGGGGACCCCAGAACATGACCGGCTGTATGCAGCACTCGTTGAATGTTTGTCTGGCCTGGATTGCCACCCAATGGGTCCCACCCGTTTTTATGAGTACATGCAGGCTTTCGGGATCGGGCATCGTAAACGAATATCGATCTGGGTGGCGAAGTCGTTTGGCCGCTGGCTCTGCCCGGCGACCCCAACTGGTACCCGGTCAACCTGGGCACCAATTCATTTGGTCAAGGCGTTGCAGTCACCCCCATCCAGATGATCATGGCGGTATCAGCGCTGGCCAATGACGGCAAAATGATGGCCCCTCATGTGCTGAAATCGGTCATCGAAGACGGACGCCAGTACAACAACACGCCCCAGGTAGTCGGGCAGCCGATCACAGCCAAAACCCTCGCGCGTCATTACCGAGATGCTAGCCACTTCCCTGGAAGAAGAAGCCTCACGCGCTGGTGGCGGGTTACCGGGTGGCCGGCAAGACCGGTACCGGTGAAATCCCTAGCCCTTACGGTTATACCAGCGGTGAGACCAATGCTTCCTTTGTGGGTTGGGGCCCGGTTGAGCGACCCCGTTTCTTGGTCTATATCTGGCTTGAAAAACCACAAAGCTCTATCTGGGGCTCCATTGTCGCGGCCCCGTTTTTAGTGAAGTCGCTACAAAATCTGGTTGTTTTATTGAACCTGCCGCCCGATGAAATGCGACAGCAGTTTACAGGAAAATAGAGGTAACAATGATCGTGCTGACCCTGGCAGATGTTCTTGAAGCCCTGACCGGCACCCGCATCGATGCGCCGCCCTGATCATCAGCGAGGCGGCCATCGATTCCCGCCAGGTTATCCCGGCAGCGCTGTTTGTCGCACTGCCGGGCGAACGCGTCGATGGGCATGATTACGTCGCTGCGGCTTTCAAGCGTGGTGCACACCTCGCGCTGGTCCAACGCGATGTGACCAGTACAGGGTATCCCGGTGATCGACCTGCGCCAGGGCGAGCTGCCAGCCAGCTTTAGCCTGCCAGAGCCGCCTTTTGCTTGTGGGTAAACAACAGCCTGGAAGCATTCCAACATATTGCCCGCTTCTGGCGGCGCAAATTACCGCATGATCCGCGTGATCGGCATTACCGGCAGTGTGGGAAAATCCACCACCAAAGAAATGGTGGCCGAAGTTCTCAGCCAGCGCTATCGCACCCTGAAAAACCCTGGCAACCTGAACAACGAAATCAGCCTGCCCTTGACCTTGCTGCGCCTCTCCAGCGGGTATGAACGCGCCGTTCTGGAAATGGGTTTTTATGTTCCCGGCGAAATCGCCTTCCTATGCGACCTGGCCCTGCCGCAGGTGGGCGTGATCACCAATATTGGCACAGTTCATGCCGAACGAGCCGGATCGCAAGAAGCCATCGCCCGCGGTAAAGCCGAACTGGTGCAATCGCTTGCCGCCGGCTCCCAGGGGGGCGTGGCGATCTTGAATTATGACGATCCCTGGGTGCGCCCGATGGCAGAACAGACCCAGGCCCAGGTCTTCTATTACGGATTGGACCCCAGAGCCGATTTGTGGGCGGATGACATCGAAGGTTTGGGACTGGAAGGCATTCGTTTCCGGCTGCACTACCATAATGAAACCCTCATTTGCGCGTTCCCCTGATTGGGCGGCACTCGGTTCACACGGCCTTACGCGCCGCCGCAGTTGGACTGGTGGAAGGGCTGACCTGGGAAGAGATCGTCGACGGGCTGCAGCAGGGAAACACCCAGTTGCGCCTGACCGCTGTTCAGTCGATCAACGGCGCGATGCTGTTGGATGACACCTATAATGCCTCGCCCGAGTCGGTCCTGGCTGCCCTCAACCTGCTGTATGAGCTGCAAGGCCGCAAGATCGCTGTCTTAGGCGAGATGCGCGAGTTAGGCCAGTATGAACAGCAAGGCTATGAGCTGGTCGGGCGGCGCGTGGCGGAAGTGGTCGACGTGCTGGTCACGGTCGGTGAAAAAAGCATCATGATTGCCGATACCGCCATGACAGCCGGTTTTTCAAAGATCGCGATTATCAACGTTCCGGATGATGGATGCAATCGCTGTGCTGCGCCAGACCCTGCGCCAGGGTGATGTATGCCTGATTAAAGGCGCGCATGGCATGAACATGGGCCGCATTGTCACCGCATTGGAGGCCTACTATGAAAGATACCTCCCTGGCGCTTACGCTCTCCAGCTTGAGCTTTATGCTGGCAGTCATCTGGGGTGACCCGCTACTGCGCGTGCTGCGCCATTTCAAAATCGGCAAATTGATCCGCGTCGAAGGTCCAGACCGTCACTTCACCAAGATGGGCACTCCCACCATGGGCGGCGTTATGATCCTGCTGCCGGTACCATGCTGACCGTGCTGTTGAATGCCACCACCCTGTTGGGTTTGAAGGTTTTGGGCCGTTCAGTTATCGTACCTCTGGCCTGCATGCTGGGCTTTGGCGTGTTAGGCGCGATCGATGACTGGGAAGGTATCCGCGGGCCGCGGCGCGGGCTTGGGATGCGCGCCCGCACCAAGTTCATCTTCCAGCTCATTTTCGCCACCGCCATCGCCTATTCCCTGCGCTACCTGCTGGATGTACCCCAGCTTTTCTGGCCCACCTACGACAAGCCCATCTCCTTAGGCTTCTGGTATATCCCGATCGCGGTCGTCATTATCGTCGGTATGTCCAATGCAGTCAACTTCACCGACGGCCTGGACGGGTTGGCCGGACTGATTGCCGCTACCTGCTTCGCCACCTACGGTGGTCAGCGTATCCGCTTAGGACAGCTTCTTTCTCTGACGCTAATCATATTGTATATTTGGCTGCAGATAAAATCCATTGGTTAAAAGCGCTTCCTCAGCGTCACCGGCAGACTAATCAACCTTGGCAGATATTGCGCTAATTCGTTGTGCATTTGCTATGAAGCCGGTGGTACCAAAACGAAATTGACTTTCCTGATTCCCGAAACTCGTTGGCATTTCATTGTTAAGCGTTTCTTTCCACAAAAGTTATATGAAATCGAGATATGGCTAAATATCCGAATATTCTGCCGAATTATCTGCGCCAAAAAGGAGATGTAATCATATGATTGGTATTACCCCGGCCAAGTAACTGTTGCGAGCGAAATTGACTACAATGCTGAAATAGTGAACTTACCGAAGGAATGGGGAAATCTATAGGACGGTCGTGAATTCATTCCCAAGTTGTCGAAAATATCCATGATAAGGTGTCTTTTGCAAATGATATTGTCATAGATTGGAATTTCATAATAGGATCACTGTGCGTACCTTGCTCAATATTGATTAAGCAATGGGCAGTTGTAAACCGCCCATTGCTGACTTTGATACTCATTTGTATTTAGAATTCTGCTCTTAGAATTTGCCCATTAATTGCGTTTAAGAAGCTGCGGTAAGAAGAGCTGCAGAATGCTCATATTGGTGACGATGGGCTGTTTGTAAAATCACGCACGAAGAAGTTTATGGCATATTCATGACCCGGATCAGATGCAGTATCGATGGAAATAGCTTTAGCATTTTTGGATTAGGTTCAACAAATACGTCTTCTGTCAACCCAATCGTAATGTGAGGCTGTTGATATCATATACGCCAATCCAATAGCCAAGAGCAGGAGATTTCAAATTGCTTTGCGTTATTCCATCCATATTTGAAATGGAGAACCCCGACGTCAAGTTTAGTCACGATTACATATGCCCCGCCTGCTGGTTCAACTATGGACAGCGAGTTTCCATTCTGCACGCCCGGCTCGGCGTTCACAAGGATCACAGGACAAACAACCTACTATCACCAACAAAAGCTTCAATGAATCTTTGCATCATTCATATTCATCGAACCTCCTTTCTTATTTGGTAGGAATGCAATGAACAACTCCAGCTTTTCGGTATAGCAACTGACTTATACCATCCTCCTTTCTTTATTTATTCATTATTTCATTATAATAATCATTTATATTTATATATTTCTATTTATTCTGTTTATCTCCTTCCAGCTTTCGGGATTTTCTAAAATTCTTTCCCAAATAAATGTCGCTTTACTTGCATTTGCTTAGTATCCCTGTTCACAAATTCAATTGTCGAAAACTTATGTCATCTATTGATTATTGGGTTATTTGAAGTCCCAATAACTGGAACCGAGGGGGCAATCACTTTGCTTTACATTCGAAGCAACAAAAAAGGAGCGACTTCACGTCACCCCTTTTCGAACATCGCTTCAATATTGTTGGTGCCGAAGGCGGGACTTGAACCCGCATGAGCTTTCACTCGGTTGATTTTGAGTCAACTGCGTCTGCCGTTCCGCCACTTCGGCCCACATAGAAAATATAACTGCAAGCCAGGGCCGCGTCAAGCAGCATTGGCTGCGGCTTGCCTAAATCAGGTCCGCTTTCCCCTCCAGGACTTCCTGGGCGAACTCGAGTTCACTCTCAAGCACCATGACCTCAACAGGACCAAGGTCCCCAAGATGCGGCACAGAAGCCGACATCAAGTTAACCATAATGTTCTCCGCCTCAAGGACCGATTTGATTATCTCCGCTTCCATTTTATTCGGAGCTACGTGAATGACTACCCACATAGGTCGTCCCTCCCAATTCCTAGAACTTCACCCTTCTCATCCTGTCTGCAATTACTTTAACAGAATCTTCCTTCGAATCAAGCCTTCCATTTACTATAACGACTTCACCGGTCGCCAACGAGCTGCTCTGCTCCCACAATGTCGGGAAAACGACTACTTCCACTGAGCTTGCCATATCCTCAATCCTTAAGTATCCCATCGGCTTGCCCGATCTTGTTATCGTCCTTCTCAGCGCAATAACCATGCCTGCGAATTCCACATTGTCCTCGTCCTTCATCTCGGAGAAATCAAGTATCTTATGCTTAACCATTCCGGAGAGCTTTCCCCAGACGGCATCGAGCGGATGCCCGGTTACGTACATATTGAGCATCTCTTTTTCCATGTCAAGCATTTCTTTACTCGTGAATTCCCCGACATCGGGCAGCTTGTCATACCTTGCCCCGAAGTCCTCAGGCTTGTTGAACAAGTCGAAGAATGAGCTTTGGCCGTCTCCTCTGCCCCTGTTCCTCGATACATTCGTCGCCATTATGCCGCCGAGCACCGAAAGCTGCGCCTTCCTGCTGCCGAATTTGTCGAAGGCTCCCGCTTGGATCAGGCTTTCTATGGCCTTGCGGTTGATCATCGTGGTATCGATCCTGTCGCAGAAATCCGCAAGGGACTTGAACTCTCCCCTTGCCCCCCGCTCCTCTACTATCGCATCCGCTGCGTTCAGGCCGACATTCTTTACGGCAGCCAATCCGATGGCGATTGAGCCGCCTTCTGCCGTGAAATATCTCTCGGACAGATTCACATCAGGCTGTACTACCTTAGTCCCCTTGTTTCTACAATAATCCATGTAAGCTGCTACTTTGTCGCTGTTGTCAACCATAGAAGTCAGCGTTGCCGCCATGAATTCGGCGAAATAGTAATGCTTAAGATAAGCGGTCTGATAAGTAATGAGCCCGTATGCCGCAGAGTGCGACGCATTGAAACCGTATCCTGCGAAACGCTCAATGAGCCAGTAGACCTGTTCGGCAAGCTTATCGTCCATGCCCTGCGCCTTTGCCCCGTCCAGGAAGCGCTTGTGCATGGCTTCCATCTCCTCGGGCTTCTTCTTGCCCATCGCCCGCCTGAGAATGTCCGCCTCTCCAAGGCTGAACCCCGCGAAGACGCTGGCCACCTTCATCACCTGCTCCTGGTAGAGCATGACGCCGTATGTCTCCTCAAGTATCTCCTTCATGCACGGGTGCAGGTATTTGATGCTTTCCGGGTGCCTCTTGCCGGCAGCGAAATCCGGCGCCATGGTAATCGGGCCCGGCCTGCCCAGCGCTACCAGGGCCATGATATCCTCCACGCAAGTAGGCCTTACGTCCGCCAGCAGCCTCTTGAACATGGCGGATTCCACCTGGAATACCGCTTCTGAGTCCCCTCTGGAAAGCATATCGAAAATTGCGGGGTCGTCCATCGGGATCTTCTCGATGTCAATCTCAATGCCCCTCTTCTTCTTGAGCATTGCGAGGGTGTCTCCGATAATAGTCAGGGTCTTAAGCCCCAGTATGTCCATCTTCAGAAGCCCCAGTTGATCAAGCGCACCCATTTCGAACTGCGTCGTAATGGTCCCGTCGCTTGATTTGTACAGGGGGACTATATCGGTCAACGGCTCCTGCGTTATCACTACGCCTGCCGCATGAACCGAAGCATGCCTGGGCATTCCCTCCACGCTTTCGGCGATTTCGATCAATTCCTTTAGTTTCACGTCCGAATTGACCAGAGAAGTTAGCTCCGGCACGTTCTGCAATGCCTTGCCGATATCGATGTCTTTCTCCATCGGGACTAGCTTTGCTATCTTGTCCACATCGGCATATGGCAGGCCCAAAGCCCTGCCTACATCCCTTATCGCCGCCCTCGCAGCCATAGTGCCGAATGTGATGATCTGTGCATAATGGTCGCTGCCGTATTTACGCGCCAGATAGTCCATCACTTCACCGCGCCTGACCCAGCAGAAGTCGATGTCTATATCCGGCATGCTTACCCTTTCGGGATTGAGCAGCCTTTCGAAAAGCAGGCCGTACTTGAGCGGATCCACATTAGTAATCCCGAGGCAGTATGCTACCAGCGAACCTGCGGCAGAACCCCTTCCCGGTCCGACATGGATGCCGCTTTCCTTTGAGAAGCACACGTAATCGTGTACTACAAGGAAGTATCCCGGAGTAGCCCATCTGTTCAATGGTGCCGAGCTCATACTCCAGCCTTGCGCCCACCTCACCTGTCAATTCGCCATATCTGTCTGCCGCGCCGGAGTAGGCAAGCTTCCTGAGATAGCTCTCTTCGGAGAAGCCCTCAGGGACACGGAAATGGGGCTTGCTGGGCTTGCCGGTATCGAATGAGAAGTCGCACCGCTGCGCTATCTCCCAAGTCGCCCGGCACGCCTGGGGCACCTCACCAAACGCCTTATACATCTCCTCCGGCGACTTCACGTAGAAATCGTCGCCCGGGAACTTCATCCTGTTCGGGTTCTGCACCGTTGTGGCGGTCTGTATGCAAAGCAGCACGTCATGGAAACGTGCGTCTTCGCGCCTTATGTAATGGGCATCGTTAGTTGCAACCAGCCCGAGCCCGGTCTTGCCGGAAAGCTGCACAAGCGCCGAATTCACCATTGCCTGCTCCGGAATCCTGTTGGACTGCAGCTCGAGGAAGAAGCTTTCCTTGCCGAATATGTCGGCATACTTCATCGCCGATTCCTCTGCCCCCCGCATGTCCCTGTTCTGTATCTTCCTGGGGATCTCGCCGGCTAAGCATGCCGACATTGCGATAAGGCCGCCCGAGTGCTCTGCAAGGACTTCCAAATCGACTCTGGGCTTATAGTAGAAGCCTTCGGTGTAACCGATGCTCGATAGCTTGGAAAGGTTCCTGTAGCCGGCCTTGTCGGTTGCAAGCAGGATGAGATGATAAGGCTCCTCCTCTTCCCTTGCAGTCCGGCTTCCTCTTCCATTAGGGGCGACATATACTTCGCACCCGATTATCGGCTTGATGCCGCCCTTACAGGCGGCGTTATAAAACTCGACGGCTCCGAAAAGGGAGCCGTGGTCGGTTATGGCGCACGCATCCATGCCCAGCTCTCTCAGCCTGGGCATGAGCCTTTTTATCGAACATGCGCCGTCTAACAGCGAATATTCGGTATGAAGATGAAGGTGAACGAACTTGTCCGTCTGCTGCACCTCCCGTCTTTCTAAATCATGAATTCGCCGTCTTTCATGATGAGCCTGCCGTCGGCCCATACCGTCGGCGACTTTACTATGCCGTCGAGGTGGCTGGAGACGGCAACAACGCCGCCCATATGGGAGTTGTCTCCTATGGCTATGTGGATGGTGCCCATCACTTTTTCGTCTTCAAGCACCAGCCCCGTGATTATTGCTTTGTCATTCGTGCCTATGCCCAGCTCGGCGATGTTCCTGGCGGGCATGCCCAAAGGATCCAGCATCGCATTTAGCCTTTCGATATCCTCCGGCCCTGTTATCTTGGTGGCGAATCCGCCTTTAACTTCCATTACGATCGGGACTTTGGGGACTCCGTAACCTGCCATGGCTCCGTCGATTACGACTATGCCCTCCGCAGTGCCCTCCAAAGGCGCCACGTAAGCCTCGCCAGCCGGAAGGTTGCCGAAATCGCCCTTTTCGGTTATGACGCCTGTGTCCGGGCCGAAATGGCGGCCCTTGACCGACATAGTAACATCAGTTCCGGCAGGGGCGGTGATCCGTATGGTCTCGGAGCCGCTGAAGGCTTCCACAAGCCTCTCGGTCCTGGCCTTGATGGCTGCATAGTCGGCACCGAGCGTCCTTGCCATGCAAGCTTCAGTTATTCCCGGCAGCGTGGCAATCCTCGCGCCATGTTTGCAGGCATTCTGCCTTGCGTCAGTGTGCGAAAGGGACTTGGAAGTAGGGCACAGGACTATGTCAGCGTGTTTCATAGCCTCGGCAACAGATGCGGGCGGTTCTTCCCCGTTTCTTGACCTTGGAGGCATAATCATAAGTACCGGCCTGCATCCTAAGTCTTTCGCGGCATCATAAAGCGCCTTTCCGATGTCCAGCTTGGCATCATCCGTCACCACAAGTACTTCTTCTCCCTGTTTTGCCTGCATGCAGTCTTTTAATGCTATGGTTGCAGATTTCGCCAATCCGTCCATTGCGGCACCTCCGAAATATCTTTTTGGTTAATTATACCCTGCCGCAGGCTGATGTTGGAATAAGTGGGGCTCCCATCCGCCCGGTCAATATTTAGGTTCGCACTGCATAATCAAAGGTGTATAATAACTATGCTTTATTCCAAGGAGGTGAGCGCTATGGAATCGGATCCCGGCAGTCGAAGTATGCTTTCTGACAGTCGCAAGATAATTCCATATTATACGGGCGCTTACCGAGGCTTCCTGGTCTAGCTTCAGTTGCGCCCTGGTTAGGGGGTGCGCCCATGTACTTAGAACAACAGGCCAAAAACAGGAGCGGCGATGCGCTCACGCTTGTTAGGGCCTTTCTGGACAACCCATCGTATCTTGCCTATAAGAACCTTTCATCCGGGGCCCTGCCTGCCGATATCGCGGAGGCTTTGAAGGCACTGCCCCCTGATGACCGCCGAAGGCTGCTGATACTGCTTCCTAGCTCGCTAACTGCCGACGTATTCCAGGAGTTGGACATACCGCTTCAAATCGAGCTTCTGGACGTGCTTGGCGCAGACAAAGCGGCTGAAATTGTATCGGAGATGGAATCCGACGATGCGGCCGACCTCCTGTCCGAGCTGGAGGAGTCCGATGCGCAGACCATCCTTGCGAAATTCGACGATGGCGCGGATGACGTCAAGGACCTGCTAAAATACGAAGATGACTCGTCCGGCGGCATCATGGCCACCGAGTATGTTACCTTGAACGCCAGATGGGATGTACAGCAGGCCTTCGATGAGCTTAGGAGGCTGTGCCCCGACGCCGACAAGACGTACTACGTATACGTGGTCGACGACGATGACAGGTTGCTCGGGGTGCTTTCCTTAAGGGACCTCGTAATGGCCGACCGTTCCGACAAGATCGGCTCGATAATGAACACCAATGTGCTCTCCGTTAAGGCAGACAGCGACCAGGAAGAGGCAGCCCACATTTTCAGGAAGTACGGCTACCTGTCTCTGCCGGTCATCGATAAGGATAATAAGCTTACAGGGATAATCTCCGCCAACGACATACTTCAAGTCCTCGACGAGGAAACCACCGAGGACATCCAGAAGATGTCGGCCACCCTCCCGCTTGATAGGAGCTACAGCAGCTCCAGCGCACTTGAGCTGTGGTCAAGGCGCGTAGTGTGGCTGCTGGCCCTTTTCATAACAGGCGCCTTCACGAGCAGCATAATGAAAGGAAACGAAGCTGTGTTATCCCAGTTCGTAACCTTGGTATTCTTCATACCCATGCTAATCGACGAGGGCGGCAATGCGGGATCGCAGTCCTCTGCCATCATTATCAGATCCCTTGCCTTAAGGGAGTTCGATGTGACCGAATATGCCAAGGTCATCTGGAAAGAGATCCGGGTGAGCATAATGCTGGGGCTTAGCATCGGCGGCCTGGGTTTTGCCGCAGCCTCCTTTATGCATTCGCCGGAGCTTATGTGGGCCCAGGCAGGCATCGTGGTCGGGCTGTCCACGGCAATTGTGGTGCTGTTCGGCTCCGTTGCCGGCTCCATGCTTCCTCTGGCGGCCCATTTGATTGGCCTGGACCCCGCGGTCCTGGCAGGGCCGCTAGTCACTACTTTGGTCGACTCGGCCGGCCTGATCATTTACTTCTCGATAGCGAAAACAGTCCTGGGCATCTGAAAGGGGGGCGGAGCATGAACGAGGAGACAAGGGCAAGGATACTGGGCATCCTCCAGGAAATACGCGACCGTCTGCTTTCAGGCGACCAATCATCGCTCATATCTTATGTAGAGGACCAGCATGCGGCCGACCTCGCCGAAGTCTATACGATGCTGGGCGATGAAGAGCGCAAGGCCCTCTTCGAAAAGCTGCCCCTGGAACTTGCAGCGGACATTCTCGAGGAGCTGGATACCGAGGAACAGACGGAATTGGTCTCCGAGATGGACGCAGGCAAAGCATCAGACATCATAGGCGAAATGGAATCTGACGATGCCACCGACTTGCTCTCTGAGCTGGATGAAGAGCATGCGGCCGACATACTTAGCAACTTCGACAAAGAAGAGGCCCAGGAGTTCAAGGAGCTGCTGAGCTATGAGGATGACAGCTCCGGCGGCATCATGGGCACAGAGTTCATCGCCCTCTCCCCTTCTACAGGGGTGGAGAAAGCCCTGATACATATAAAAAAGTGCGGTGCCGAAGCTCAGACTCTGAATGACATCTTCGTGGTTGACTCCGACGAAAGGCTAGTAGGCCTCCTGTCCCTCAGGGACTTGGTAGTGGCCAATCCGATGCTGACCGTCGGGGAGATCATGCACAGGAAGATCGTAAAAGTCCATGTGGACAGCGACCAGGAGGAAGCGGCGGGCTTATTCAAGAAGTACGGTTTCTCAGCCCTTCCGGTCGTTGATTCCGATGACAGGCTTACGGGAATAATCACTGCTGACGACATACTCCAAGTAGTTGAGGAAGAGGCTACAGAAGACATTCAGAGGATGGCAGGCACCATCTCGTCTGAGGATACTTATCAGGCTACTAAGACGGTCAAACACTGGAAGAACAGAGTCATATGGCTGATAATCCTGTTCTTCGCGGACCTTTCCAGCGGTTTCATCATGAAAGGCTTCGAGAAGTCCCTTGAGTCTGTTGTGGCGCTGACTTTCTTCATACCTCTGCTTATCGGATGCGGAGGCAATGCAGGTTCGCAGGCATCGGCCCTGGTAATAAGGTCTCTCGCATTGAAGGACGTAAAGATCAAAGATGGTGTGTCGATCATATTGAAAGAGGCAAGAGTAGGCCTGATGCTGGGACTGGTTACCGGGATCGCAGGCATTGCGCTCTCATTCATCATCCCGCATGCCGGGGTGGACTGGCTTTCCATGGGCCTAACAATTGGCATATCCGTACTCTTCACCGTGACCATAGGTTCGATGGCCGGCGCCGGGCTTCCCATACTTGCCTCGTACATGAAGCTTGACCCGGCGGTAATCGCAGGGCCTCTGATCACAACGGTAGTAGATGCCCTGGGCCTTATAGTGTACTTCACAACGGCGAGATTGATAATCGGCATCTAGTTCCAAAGATTTCGGCCGGCGGCATTTCTTTTATGCCGCCGGCCTGCTGCTTATACTAGGGCTGATATTCGACTTCGTCGCTCGAAAAGCTTCTCATCGAATTCTTTCCGACCGTCACTATCTTGAGCCACATCTTTCCGCTGGATAGGAAGTCATCGCTGTCGACGCTAAACTGCACTCCCGTAACTGTTTCCTCCATTATTGCAGGCATATAGACGTATGCAGAATCATAACGCTCCGTCTCATAGAACCTGACATAAACAATTGCGCTCTCCAGCTCCCCCGCGCCAGGCTGGGTCCAGGACATCTCGACGTTAAGCGTCCCTCCAGCTACAGATGCCATCACTGATCCAATAATGGGCCGCTCCGGCATATCTTCAAGGGATATGCCGACAGTAAATGTTGAGTACTCCAAGCCCGCTGAAACATATGTCTTGGAAGCGGGAAAGATGTCGAAAGTGTACCATGGGCTCAAGTAATAGCTCTCGCCGGAAATGTCGAAAAGACGGATCTGGAACTCATAGGACTGTGGTTTTATGCCGGTGGCAGATACAGTATGAACCTTGTTTATCTCTCCTGTTATTACATGCTTTTTCGTGTAGCTTCCGATCCCGAACGGGTACACCCAAATTTCTGCCGAGGCGACTTTTGCTGTGTCTACATCGGACAGATCGATGCTCATCTCGTATTCGCCGTTTATAGGCATTAGTATCAGGTTCGCCGCAGCGCTAGTTCCGCTCTCCACCACGACAGTGGCTTTGCCGTAATAGACCGCCTTGCCGCTTGAATCCATGCCGTTCGCCTCTACCGTCCAGATACCTGAGAGTACAGATTGGAAGTCGCATGCAGTCTGGCCTGAGGCAAAGTCGATGGAGGCGTTTAGAACTACCCCCGCGTTTCTCGCCGTTATTAGCACCTGGCTTATTCCGAAACCGGATGCGGATATCAACTCGGCGCTTTCAATGCTTACGCTCAAGTCCCCAGTGCCTGACTGTGTACAACCTCCAGCCATGGCCGCGATAATTAAAAGCAGCACTACGAATACCAGATTTCTTCTATTCATATAATCCCACCTCCCTGGCCCTATTCTATTCGGGCCGACAGCGGGTTTTCATCGACACTTAGTATGTCATCTGAGGTGAAAAGAAATGCCGGGCATCTTAAAAATGCCCGGCATTCAATCTCATTGTTGGTAGCCCCGACGGGGTTCGAACCCGTGTCCCCGCCTTGAGAGGGCGATGTCCTAGACCACTAGACCACGGGGCCACTATATTGGCTGGGGAGGAAGGATTCGAACCCTCATAATCAAATCCAGAGTCTGACGTCCTACCATTAGACGACTCCCCATAGCCAAATCACGCGAGGATTAGTATATCAAATGCGCTGCTGTATGGCAATAGTGTTCAGCTCAATCCGGATACGAGCCTGGCTGCCCTTTCAGCGCACTGGCGCTTGACTTCATTCTCATCAATTGTGAGCATTTTCCGGCTGGCAAGGACCATCTTACCGTCAATGAACACTGTGTCGATGTCAGATCCCCTTGCTGAGTAGACAATGTTCGAAATCGCGTCATGCTCAGGCACCATATGTTCGCCCCTAGTGTCCACGAAAGCAATGTCCGCTTTCATCCCGGCGGAAAGCGCCCCGAAAGAACCGTCTGATAGCAGGCACTTTGCCCCGTCGGCCGTTGCCATCCTCAGCACTTGCTTGGCGGGCAAAGCAGTAGGATCCAGGGATGACACTTTTGCCAGCAGAGTCGCGAGCCTTATCTCCTCCATCATGTCCAGGTTGTTGTTGGAGGATGCGCCATCTGTTCCAAGACCAACAGTTATCCCCCTCTTTTGCATTTCTGCGACCCTTGCGATGCCGGAGGCAAGCTTAGTATTGGACCCGGGGTTATGGGCCACTTTAACATCTTTTTCGGCAAGTATGTCCATGTCTTCATCCGAAAGCCATACGCAGTGGGCGGCAAGGGCCTTAATGTCGAAAAGGCCTACTTCCATCATCTTTGCAGCCGTGCTCTTGCCGAATGTCTCGATGGCATACTTCTCTTCGCGCCTGGTCTCGGCAAGATGGGTATGAATGCCAAGGCCGTTATCCTTGGCGATCGCCGCCAGTTTTGCTGCATATTCAGGTGAGCAGGTATAAAGCGAGTGAGGGGACATTAGCGCAGTGATCCTGCCGTCTGCCACCCCATCCCACCTCTTGCAGAAATCGAGCGATTCCTGAAGCTTGGCAAAGTCAGGATCCGTTATGCTGGATACGCTTCTTGCAAGCGCTGCCCTAAGTCCGCTGTCGGCAACTGCTTCTGCGGCGCTGTCCATGTAGAAGTACATATCGGCGAAAGCCGTACACCCCGACTTTACCATTTCTATCGACGCGAGCAAGGTACCCCAGTAGACATCGTCCGCCGTAAGCCCTGCCTCTGCGGGAAAGACCTTGGTAGTAAGCCACTCCTGCAATGCCAAATCGTCCCCGAATCCTCTCAAAAGCACCATTGCAGCGTGAGTGTGCGTGTTTACAAGGCCCGGCATCGCAATGAAATCGGGGAAATCAATTACTGTGTCCGCTTCGATTCCGACGGGAAGCTTTGCGTATTCACCCGACCAGTAGATCCTGCTTCCTTTTATAAGGATGGCCGCGTCCTTGTAGCAGTCATTCATCCCTTCAGCCATCGGAACCAGAGCCTTGCATCTGATTTGGAAATCGACTTTCATGGCCGCACCTCTATCGGGCCGAGAAATCAGGCCTCTTGCGGCCCCAAGATACCATCTCGTCCAGGGAATTGCCGCAGTGGCACTGCTTGTCATGCGGCATGGTCCTGATCGACTCGGCTATGATTTCAAGAAGCCTCGATTTGGCATATTCCATCATTTCCGATACTTCAGTGTGGCTCAAAGACTGCTTGGATATGCCTGCGCCCCAGTTTGTAACAAGGGCAATCCCGCCGTAGCACATCTCGGCCTCCCTTGCCAGTACGATCTCGGGGACATGCGTCATGCCCGCGATATCTCCGCCCAGCTTGGAGTACATCCTGATTTCCGCAGGAGTCTCATACCTGGGCCCCTGGAAGCAGACATAGCAGCCGCTGTCCAGGTGCTTTACCTTCGCCGTTTCACAAGCCCTTGCGATGGTGCTCCTCATCTGCGTGCAGTAAGGCGCAGTCATGTCAAGGTGCGTGACGGCCCATTCCCCCTCGTCGAAGAACTGGACCGGCCTTCCCCACGTGTTGTCAATAAACTGGTCCGGGATTACGAAACAGCCCGGAGGCATTGATTGATTAAGAGACCCTACAGCTGCGGTGGCAATAATCCTCTCTACCCCGAGCACTTTTAAAGCTGCGATATTTGCCCTGTAGTTTATCCTGTGGGGCGCAACAGTGTGCCCTGAGCTGTGCCTGGCAAGGAAGACGACCTCTTCGCAGTCTAGCTTGCCGGAATACGCTACTACGTCGCCGAAAATTGTCTTGACGTAAATGTCCCTAACATCGGAGAGCATTTCGGGCTTGTCAGCCCCTGTTCCTCCTATGACGCCAATACGCAAAAAAACACCTCCGAAATTTGTTATTTAGCCTAGTTCATCCTCGCCAGCAGTTTTTCCATTCGATTAAGGCCCTCTTTTATCAACTCCATGGATGTGGCGTACGAAAGCCTGATATATTCGTCGGAACCGAATGCGCTCCCGGCCACGACTGCCACGTGGGCTTTGTCTAGCAAAGCGGCAGAGAAGTCATTGGAGTCCTTTATCAACATCCCGTCGACCGACTTGCCGAAATAGCTAGACACCTTCGGGAAACAGTAGAAGGCTCCGACCGGTTTCGGGCATTCGATACCAGGCATACTTGCCAACCTCTCGGACATGTATTCGCATCTGGCTTTGAATTGCTCCACCATGGCGCGCATGGGAGCCTGGTCTCCGGTTAGGGCCTTGAACGATGCCTTCTGGCTAATCGAGCTGGGACAGGATGTTGTATGGCTCTGGATGTCGCCCATGGCCTTGATAACGTCCTTGGGTCCAAGAGCGTAGCCTATCCTCCAGCCGGTCATCGCATAAGACTTGGATACTCCGTTGACTACTATGGTGCGATTGTACACTTCCTCACCGAACGACGACACGCAGATATACTTGCTTCCGCCATACACGAGCGCCTCGTAAATATCATCCGAGATGAGTATTATATCATGCTTAACAATAACATCAGCAATTGCCCTGAGTTCGGCCTCGGTGTAGACCGCGCCGCTGGGGTTTGAGGGGCTGTTGAGTATAATCGCCTTCGTTTTGGGCGTTATGTGCTTCTCAAGGCATTCGGGCGTCACCTTGAAATCGGCGTCTGTCGTGTCCATAATGACCGGGACGCCGCCTGCAAGCTTAACCATGTCGGGGTAGCTTACCCAGTAAGGCGCCGGCACTATAACCTCATCACCGTCATCGCAGACCGCAAGGCAGGCATTGTACAAGCTGTGCTTGGCACCGCTTGAGACTATGACCTGACCGGCCGTATAGTCTACATTGCATTCCCTCTTGTACTTGGCTACCACAGCGTTTCTAAGCTCAAGCGTGCCTGAACCCGCGGTATACCTGGTGTGCCCTCCCCTGATTGCATCGATTGCCGCTACTTGTATGTACAGCGGAGTGTCGAAATCAGGCTCACCGACGCAAAAGGATACGATGTCGATTCCGGATGCCTGCATTTCCTTGGTTTTTGCATCCATAGCCAAAGTCGGCGAAGGGGTGATGCTCTTTGCCCTTTTCGAAAGCTTCATAGTGTTCCCTCCCGCAATTTTTCAATGTATACAGTATTCTATCTTATTATAATATTTCGCCCCCTCTGGCAAGGTACTTATTGAAGTCCAATGCCATCTTCTCCCGCATCGTCCGACTTCAGCGACTCCAACTCATGCCATCTTTCATATTCCTTGCTCAGCTCCGCAGCTACCCTGTCATGCAGCTTCTGCGCATCGGTGGCGGATTTAGCATCTTTGTAAGTCTCTGGGTCCATGAGTTTGCCCTCAATGCCTTTTAAGTTGCCGCTCCAGCTCGTGGATACGTATTTCCGATTCGGCGATCAGCGAGGCCACGCGCTCCTTCTGCCTTCTCAGCTCCCTCGATGAGTTCCTGCTTTGCGTCAGTTCGCGCTTCTGCTCCAGCTTCGGGGCCTTCCCCCTCTCCTGCTTCTGCTTTCTCCTGAGCTTGCCTGTAGAAAGTGAAGTTGCCGTCGAATAGCTCAGCCTTGCCGTCGTCCACTTGCAGTATCCTTGTGGCGATCCGATCAAGGAAGTACCTGTCATGGCTTGCGACTATCACAGTCCCTTCGAAATCGGAGAGAGCATCCTCAAGCGCATGCCTCGAAGCTATATCGAGGTGGTTGGTAGGTTCGTCTAGGATAATGAGATTTGGCTCTTCCAGCAGCATCATGCCCAGAAGAAGCCTGTTCTTCTCGCCGCCGGACAGGTCCCCTGCAAGCTTGAGCACCTCATCCCCCCTGAAGAGGAAGCGAGCGAGGTAATCCCTGGCCTGGCCCTGTGTCCAGGGCTTTCTCATGTATATATGATCGAGGACGGTCATGTTGTCCTCAAGGCCCTTGATGTCCTGGTAGAACACCGCCTTCTTCATGTTAACGCCGGGCCTGACTTCACCTTTGTCGGGCGAAAGGTCCCCGGCAAGAATCCTTATTAGTGTGGTCTTCCCCGAGCCGTTAGGGCCTACGATTCCGAGCCTTTCCCCCCGCTCTACGTGAAGGTCCAGCCCCGAGAAAAGCTTAAGAGGCCCATATGCTTTCGCTAAGGCCTGTCGCCGATATCGCGTATTTGCCGGTCCTGGTCACTTCGCCGAAATCTTATGGCAAGCTCCGCAGCCTTTCTGGGCCTTGAAACCGCCACCGCCTTTATCCTCGCGAGCATCTTCTCCCTTGACTGGGCCATTGTGGTCCTGTTGCCCGCCTTGTAGCGCCTGATATAATCCGCCAGCTTCTCCATATATTCCTGCTGCCTTGCGAACTCATCCATCTGGTGCTTGAGGTTGAACTCCTTCTGAGCCACGAAATCCTCATATCCGCCCTCATAGGCTTTTAGAGCAAGGCCCTCAATCTCCCATACGTGGTCGGCTACCGCCTCAAGGAAGTACCTGTCATGTGACACAAGCACCATGCTGCCCTTATAGGACTTAAGAAACGCCTCGAGCCACTCCGTGGAAGCAAGGTCAAGGTGATTTGTGGGCTCGTCCAACAGCATCAGGTCCGGCTCGGAGAGAAGCAGCTTAGCAAGCGACGCCCTCATCATCTGGCCGCCGCTTAGAGTATTCAAGGTCCTGTCCAGGTCATCCTCGCAGAAACCCAGGCCATACAGGGCCGCTTTCGCCTTGTACTCCCTGTTGAAGCCGTCTTTGGCGCTGATGTGCTCAAGTAATCTCTCATACCTTCTCATTGAGTCCTTGAGCTCTGGCGAGTCCGGCTCCAATGTCGCCATTTCGGCAGAGAGCAGGGCGATGGAGTTTTCTGTTTGCTCTATGTCTGCGAAAGCCTCCAGCGCGAATGAAAGGAGGTCCCCATCAAGATCAGATTCCGGAGTCTGGGAAAGGTAGGCCATCTTGGCCCCTTGAGAAACGGCAATGTCCCCGGAATCGTAGTCTTCGATTCCGGCCATGATCCTCACCAGTGTGGTCTTGCCTGTGCCGTTCCTGCCGACAAGGGCTATCTTATCCCCTTCGTGCACCGAGCAGCCCACATCCTTCAGGATCTGGGTGGCGCCGAAGGATTTGTTTAGGTTATTTATAGTCAGGACTGGCATTTACGGCTCCTTCTAATCGCTCTTCGCCTTCGATTCGATATGCCTTGCGAACGCACTGTGGTTATGGATAGACTCTAATGCTCTCGCACTCTATAGTCGAACCAGGCAATCAGCGGTTCGGCCCTCAGCGCAATTACAGTGTCCCTCAGGATATCCTCGACGAATTTTGCATTATCGTATGCCTGCTCGGTCACGAACTTCTCATCTTCCCTCTTAAGCAGCGGGTAGAGCTGGCAGCTGCCCATTCTCTCCAGCAGCTCCGCAAGGTCCTCAATCCAGAGGAACCCTCCGTGGAACCTGACCTGTGCTTTTATGAGGGTCCGCTGGTTGTGCGCTCCGTAGTCCGAAATCTCCTTGCTGCAAGGGCAGCATGACGTCACGGGCACTTCCAGGCCGAGTATGAATGTGTGTTTGTCGCCCTCCCGCCTGGCTATGAAAGTGCAGTCGTAGTCCATAAGCGACGCTTTGCCGGAAACGGGAGCCTTCTTCTCTACGAAGTATTTGAAGCCGATCTTCACTTCCGCCTCGTCCGCTTCAAGCCTTGCGCATGTGTCTACTAGAAGCTGGCGCAGTTCGGTATTGGAAATCGGCTTGCTTCCCCAGGGCAGCAGCGCCTCCACGAAACGGCTCATATGAGTGCCCTTGAAATGCATCGGAAGGCCCACAGACAGCTGTACATTGGCCAATACGCTCTGGAATCCGCCCTCCCTGGTCCTTATTAGAAGCGGCAAGTGCACATCTTTCACTCCGACGTTCTGGATGCCTATGCCTCTTGTGTCCTTCTGGTTTTGTACGTCCTTCACCGACGGCCTCCTCAATAGGCTTTGTCTTGGATGCCCAACTTAAGTATAATTTTGCGCGCATCCTCCAAATCCTTTAAAGTGTTGACATTGAAAAAAGCAAGGCTCAAATCAGACCCGCATGCCAGCGCCGCCTTTTCGGCATCCAGAAGCCTGGCATCCAGCGAATCGGTGAGCTCATTAAGGCTCCTGCGTCCAGTTTCAAGGAAGCCGGTTACCGTGCCGAGAGCGCCTTTCCTGTAGAAAGCGTGAAGCGGCTCCCTCCCCTTCTTCCAGTGTGGTATTGCGCAAAGCGCGCCATCCGGCAGCGCCTCTACTTCCTGCCTTAACGTTGAAATCAGCTCCGGGTCCAGAAACGGCATATCTGCCGCCGCAATGAAGCACCAATCATCAGCTAGCTGCAAAGCCGCCGCAATGCCTGCTGCGGGCCCTGTTCCGATAGGATAGTCATGGACCACCCTTTCGCCCGACAGGCTTGCCGGCACAAATCCAGCGCCTGCTACAACGAATGGATCGGAAAAGCTGCCGCCAGGCCCGACATGGCTCTCTGGCACAAGCTTAACCCACAGAGATTCATATCCAGTTTACCCACGCCGCCCAGGATCTCTCCGGAACGCCCATACGGCTGCCCCGGCCCCCGCGAGAAGGGCTGCTTTCATCACTGAAGCCATCATTTCCCCCGATGCCTAAAGCTATTACATCAGAATGCCCGCCCATGTTCAAGCGAAGGCTGCTGCCGCTTCTGATATAATATTGCCAGCAGCGGCTTTTAGCGGGTAAAGCCGGCGGCGGAAATTTTCGCGGTTTTTATTTACTTTTGCCGCAATAGTTGTATATTGATTTGCGGTAGCTACATTTGCGATACCAATTTGCAGTGGGAGGAATTCGAATGAAGGGCAAGTTCAATATCCTTTGGATCCTGTTGGGCCTCGTCATAGTTGCCGTGCTGGCTTACATAAGCATCGGTAACCAGCTAGTTGGCATGGATGAGAAAGTAAACGCAGCCTGGGCCGAGGTTGAAAACCAGTTCCAGAGAAGGTATGACCTCATTCCTAACCTGGTCGCCACCGTCAAGGGCTTCGCGGCACAGGAGCAGGCAGTAATCGATTCCGTAACCGAGGCCAGGGCAAAGCTCGGCGGCGCAAGCACCATCGACGATAAGATAGATGCCGCAAACGGGCTTGAAGGCGCCCTTTCCAGGTTGCTGGTAGTAATCGAGAACTATCCTGAGCTGAAATCGAACGCGCAGTTCTCTGCCCTGATGGACGAGCTTGCCGGCACAGAGAACCGCATATCGGTCGCCCGCGGCAGATACAATGACGAAGTGCGCAACTGGAATACGAAGATAAGGACATTCCCGACAAGCATCATAGCCGGGATGCGCGGTTTCACGGCCAAGAAGCTGTTCGAATCTGTAGAAGGTTCTGACACGGCACCGAAGGTGGAGTTCTAGATGGCGCCTAGGGCGGGCAGGATCACTCTAATAGCAATGGCGGCGGTCCTTGCGATCGCCGCATTCTTCCCTGCGTACGCTGCGATACCGGCATCCCCGGTTCCGCCCAGGCTCTTTAACGATTTCGCCGGAATGCTAGATGCCGCGGCGGCTGAGCGCATCGAGGCGCAGCTGCTTATGGCCGAGAAGGAAACCAGCGCCCAGATAGCCGTCGTTACTGTGGATGACATGGACGGCGACTATATCGAACATTTCGCTGTAGAGCTGTTCGAAAGCTGGGGCATTGGCAGGCAGGGCGAGGACGACGGGCTTCTATTGCTGATTGCCGAAGAGGAGCGCGATGTGCGCATCGAAGTCGGCTATGGGCTGGAAGGCGAAATTAACGATTTCAAGGCGGGCAGGATACTGGATGACTATTTCGTGCCGGCTATGCAAAGCGGCAACACCGAGAAAGCTATAGAGGACACCATTGCGGCGCTTCGAGCCGAGATAACCGGCGTCCCCCTCGCCGAAGAGGTGCTGTCGACTACAGCCCAGGTCATACTCCTGGTAATAGCCGTGATAATAATCATCCTGGTAATCGGTTTCCTGAAATTCATATCCAAGAACATGCCGACGGGCGGAACCGGCACTAAGCCGCCTTTCTCCGGCTTCGGCGGACCTTGGAGCAGCGGGCCCAAGAACTTCGGCGGTTTTGGTGGCTTCGGAGGAGGCGGCGGCAAGTCCGGCGGAGGCTTCGGCGGTTTCGGCGGAGGCCGATCCGGTGGAGGCGGGGCCGGAAGAGGCTGGTAATTCATCAGGGGACGGTTCAAACCGTCCCTTTTTTATAGCTCTCTCCAGCATATGCTTTTGTGCTACTTCCTTTATTTGCGCCTTTCCTGATAGCAAGTCGGTGAGCTCTCCTATGAAAAAGTCCTTTTCTTTATCCTTAACCAGGAAAGTAGCCTTCACTTTTTCCATGAACTCGGCCTTCAAATCGAGAACTGACCTTCTCGCAAGAAAATCCGACAGCCTTCCCCATTCCGAGTATTCTATCGACATCTCCAATTGCCTATAACTAACCCTGACGCCGATGCCGGCAGCGCCTATGGCATCCCTTGCGGCAAGTCCGTATGCCCTTACAAGGCCCCCAGTGCCAAGGAGCGTGCCGCCGAAATACCTTGTGACCACTACAATGCAGTCCGTAAGCCCCTTCAGCTTAATAGCTTCCAAGCAGGGCCTTCCCGCAGTTGCGGAGGGCTCGCCGTCATCGCTGGAGCGCACGATCTCCGAAGACAGACCCAGGGAAAAAGCATACACATTATGCCTGGCCCCTTTTTCCAGCCTTTTTACCGCATCGACGAACTCATAGGCCTCAGCCTCGCGTTCAACGTGCCTGGCCCTGCCTATGAACCGGCTCTTCCTGTCTTCTACCGATGACAAGCCTTCGCCTATTAGCGTGACGTATTCTCTTTCAGGCATATCCACCTCAAGGCCATAGCGGTATAATAATTTCATTATACTTTAACAGGCATAGGGGGAGCTCGAATTGGCAAAAGACAGGCTTTATTACTATGACCCGAAACTGCTTGAGTTCGACGCGGACGTAATAAGCTGCGAGGGGCCATGCGCTTGCGCGAATTCGGCTGAGAGCTGGCAGGTCCAGCTGTCGCCCAACGCATTCTATCCTGAATCCGGCGGGCAGCCATCCGACAGGGGCAAGGTTGCCGGAGCTGATGTCATCGACGTAACAGAAGATTCCGAGGGCCGGGTTATCGTCTTAACAAGCGGTCCGGTCTCAGGCAGGGTAAGATGCTCAATTGACGGGCATCGCAGGTTCGATCTTATGCAGCAGCATACCGGCCAGCATATACTCTCAGCCGCCTTCGAAAGGCTTTTCGGTTTCGAGACCGTGGGCTTCCATCTCGGCGAGGAGTATTGCACCGTGGATCTGGACACCGACAAGCTGGAGGAATGGCAGGCCGATAAGGCGGAGGATGTCTCGAATGACATAGTAACCAAGGATGTCCCCGTGGTTGCCGAATTCGTGGATGCCGACAGGCTCAAGGCTATGAACCTTCGTAAAGCGCCGAAGGTCGTCTCCGACATCAGGATAGTGTCCGTCCAGGGCTTCGACAATTGCCCCTGCGGCGGCACACACGTGGCCCACACAGGCGAAATCGGCCTAATCAAGATTACAAGGATAGACCGCGCCAAGGGCAAGGTGCGCCTTGAGCTGCTGTGCGGCATGAGGGCACTAGTGGATTACAGGAACAAGAACAGGCAGCTGGCCAAGGCGGCATCATCTCTTTCAGTACATCCTATGGAGCTGGAACAACAGATAGAGCGAATGCTCGGCCAGCTCAAGGACGCCAGGAAGTCGCTGCAGGACGCAAGCCAGAGGCTCATGGAATATGATGCGGTAAGGATTTGGGATCAGGCAGAGGCCTATTCAGGAGTCAAAGTGATTGTGCACAACGCCGGGCAGGGCAATATGGACACCGCCAAAGCTATTCGCCCTTAAGCTGGTGGGAAATCCCTTAACCGCCGCGGTGGTCGGCTCATTCAACCAGGATAACGCCTATCTTGTTGTAGCGCGCTCCCAGGATACCTCCCTTGATGCCGCCGCAGCTTTCAAATCGGCGATAGTTCTGCTAGAAGGCAAAGGCGGAGGAAACCAGGGCATGGCCCAGGGCGGCGGGTCGAAGGTGCCTTCGCTGGATGAAGCGCTGAAAACCGCGCATGATCACATAGTCTCCCAGCTATCTTAAGGATTGGATAAAGCAGGATCCCGGCTCGCCGGGATCCTGTAACATTTCATTCATCAAAACTCCTGCAACCGGCTGTATCCAATATCGGCCCGTTGCGTTTAGAAGCATCGTCAGCGCGTTTCATCCCCTCCGCCAGGGCCACTATATCAAGCTTATCGTTTGTGGATGACATGTAATCGGAGTAGTTTCCCTCATAAGTAAGAAGCTTCGTTCCCTGCCAGATAATAATCCTATCGGAAACGGCATCTATCAGCGCCCTGTCATGTGTCGCCATCAGCAGTGTGCCGGGCCAGGCGCGCAACACTTCACCCAGTGCTCCGCATGATTCTATGTCCATGTGATTGGAAGGCTCGTCGAGTAGCAGCATGTCGGCTTCTGACATCATCAACCTGGCAAGCTCAACTTTCATCCTCTCTCCCCCGGACATGGCTGCCTACTGGCGTGTGCACCATATCGCCCGTTATTCGAAGGCCTGCCAGCACGGTCCTTATGAATGGCTCTGTTCTTTTCGAAGTCATCATTACATTCTCAAGAGCAGAATGGGCTTCAGAAAGGTTCGAAAGGTCCTGACGCATCAATGAGCATTTAACACCTTTGGACACGATCCCCTCGGACAACTCCGCGATTTTATTCAACAGGCTTGTCTTGCCGCACCCGTTCGGCCCCAACAGGCATGTCTTAGAGCCGGTAGGCAGGTCGAAGGAGGCCGCATCAAGAAGGCTTCTCTTACCGGCGTTCAGCCCGATTTCCTTCGCTATGGCCGCAAATCTGGGCAGGCTGTCTGAGGGTTTCGCAAAAGCCATGGTAAGCTCTCTGTCCGGCTTTGGCCTGCTTACGGCCTTCAGCCTTGCAAGCCGCGACAATATGGCTGCGGCCTTCTTTGCCAGTTTCTCGGAGCTCTCCCTTGCCTCAGCTTTATGCAGCCTCGCCTCCGAGTTGCCCATCCTGGATGGCGTTGTTTTCACCTGTTTCGAAGAGGACTGGGCCTGCCTGAATGCCCCAAGCAGGTGCCTTTTCTGCCTTAGATACTCATCATACTCATTTATCCGGCTTTTCTCACGAAGGCGCCTGTCCAAGACCCACTCATCGTATCCTCCAGGGAAATCTTCCAGCCTGCGATCCCTTATGGACAGCGTCCTTTCGCAAGTCTCGGAAAGAAGTGCTGCGTCGTGGGTCACAAGCAGAACGGGCCCATCCCATTCAAAGATTTCGTCTCTGAGCTGGAGGATGCCATCCAGGTCCAGGTTTGTGGTAGGTTCATCGAGGATCAGTATCCCTTTGCCGGGCGTGAACGCAGACGCGAGCTTATAGCGCATCCGCTCCCCTCCGCTCGGGTTTATCAGGCCTTCTTGGGCTTTGAAAATGGAAAGCAATCTGGCGGAAGGGCGAAGCTTTGGGCTTCCCGCCTGGTCGCAGTAGGAAATATCCAAGAAGCGCTGGGCGCTGCCCGGCGAAACGTCAACTCTGCCTGCGATAATGTCCAGCAGTGTGCTTTTTCCGCATCCGTTGGGCCCTATCAGGCCGATTCTCTCTCCATCGTAAATCGACAGCGAGCCGAGCTTTATGATCTTTCTGGATCCGTATGAGAAGTCGATGTCAGTAAGCTTCAATGCCAGCAAGATAACACCTCCGAAGCGGGCGGGGCATAAAAAAGCCCCCGCCCATGGATTTACGCCCGTAACTCGTACGGGTCATTTCGTCCATCAGCTGGGGTTGTTACCTGCGCATTTCCTTCCCTGGTCCTCCTTGTGTGCTCGTTTATCGAATTTATAGCATTCTCCATAAAGCCACAAGCCAGCCATGCTTCCATTAAACCCGGTAAACGAATTCCCCTTCCATTATCGTCCCTGCCACCCTGGCCTTTCTAATTCTCTCCTTAGGGATCGAGAAAATATCCTCCGAAAGAATTGCGATGTCTGCGATCTTGCCGGCTTCTATGCTTCCAAGGTTCTTTTCATCTCCGAAAAGCGCGGCAGGGTTCCATGTATAGGACCTGACAGCCTCCTCTACACTGATCCTCTCATCCGGATACCATCCCCGCTCCGGCTTTCCATCAGGGCCTTTCCTAGTTACTGCCGAGCAGATGCCCTTCAACGGGTCAGGGTCGGCTACGGGAGCGTCCGAGCCCAAAAGCAAGGGTGAGCCGCTTCTTGCAAGGCTTCTCATGGCAAATGCGTATTTGCACCTGTCGGCCCATAGAAGAGACGCCGGGGCGATGTCCCCGTCCATGTGAACCGGCTGCATCGAGCAAGCCAGTCCTAGCGCTGCCGGCCTTGGCATGTCCTCCTCGCTTAGAAGCTGGACATGCTCGATCCTGTTGGCCAGGGCCCTGTCCTGTTTGCCGGATCTGGAGAATGCGTCCAGGACGCTGCGGTTCGCACCATCGCCTATCGCATGCACGGCGGCTCCTATGCCTGAATTGTTGGCCCTGGATATAAGGGAGTTCAACTCATCGTCGGGCAGCAATTCGATTCCCCTGTTAAATCCGCCCTCGAATGGCTCGAGCATCATCGCTGTCTGAGAGCCTAGCGTGCCATCCTTGATAAGCTTCAAGCCGCCGAATTTAAGGCGCGAGTCCCCGGCTCCAGAATGCAGCCCGGCGGAGATCGCCCCCTCGAGAGCCTCCCTGCCGATATAGCCTACGGCTCTTACCCCGAGCCTTCCTTGCGCCTTTAAATCGGAGAGCAGGGACATATCCCCATCCGAGTCCATATTGTGTACTGTAAGTATTCCAAGCGAGTAAAGCTTGCCGAAAGCGGCATCAAGGGCGCCTAAGCAGCTGGAAGCCGATTGCTTGGGTATAAGATCATATGCCATCTTCGCGGCGTACTCAAGCAGGACCCCGCTAGGCTCGCCGTCGTCACCTCTTAGGATGGAACCCCCTTGGACATCAGCTGTATTTTTATCTATGCCAAGCTGGGAAAGAGCCACGCTGTTCAGCCAAAGCGAATGATAATCCCTGCTATATAGCGCAACCGGGTTTTGAGGAGACACCAGGTCAAGTGGGGCCTTGGTCGGGAACTGCCTGTTTTTGAACTCCTCTTTTGACCAGCCTATACCGGTAATCCAGGAACCGGGCCGCGCGATTTGCGCCCTGGCCGCTACGCGCCCCGCCGCCTCCTCCTGGCTATTTGAGCCCGAAAGTTGAACAGTGGCTAAGCTTAATGCATACATCAACAGATGGATGTGCGAGTCGCAGAAGGCAGGTACAGCAACGCCTCCGGCAAGGTCCACTTCCTCAAAGCCCGAGGCAATGCCCGCCACATCTTCTTCCTTGCCGACTGCAAGGACCCTGCGCCCCGCGATTGCGGCGGCCTCAGCGAATCCCGCTCCCGGCCTTCCGAGGAATATTCTGCCGTTTCTTAAAAAAAGCCTTGCCATGGGTACACCTCCGGCTTCGGATTAACTACAATTATCTTACATCTAGTATAGGGGCGTGTTCCATGAAGTATTCCACAATTAGAGGCTTCGGCTTGGCGCTGATATTATCCCTCGTCTTTGCGCTATCAGGCACAGCCTTCGCACAAAGGCCGGGCATACTGGCCTTTGAATCATCATACAGGCAGCTGCCGGGGCTTGATATTGCCTCTGTGACCGAGCTTTCAAAATCCGGATGGCTCAGATACTGCGTAATCTCAGTTGATACAACGACCGGGGATTTCTACGTCGGCCCGTTCAATGCCGGCGCTTTTATGGATGAGCCTTCCAGCGTAATAGACACACTAAGGTCAAAAGGGCTGCTTGCCGCCGTCAACGGCGATTTCTTCGATACCGCCTCCGGAATGCCCCTTTCCATGGTTGTCTCCGACGGCTCACTCATTAGATCCCCCAGGAAGGACGCGGACTTCGCGACGCTTTGCATACCGGGAGCAGGTTCGGCGTACATTGAGAAATTCAGCTGGTCTGCCCGTTTGGTGCGCCCGGATGGGGGGAACATAGATATCTCCTCATATAACGAGCTTTCAGTCGGTAGCTCCGATGCGGTCCTATTCAACGCTCTGAGATCGGAAAGGAAATATCCGGCCAAGGCGGTTGTAGCGCTCATCAAAGGCAACACAATCATCGCGTTGTTCAAGACCGGCCTAACAGGCATACCCGATGACAAGAGCGCACTGTCGCTGCCTTTCGACTATGAGCTGATTACGACCGGTTCCATGGTGAACGGGCTATTGGATTTAGCCTTGGGGGACTCCATCCGGCTGGAGTTCAACCTCTTCCCCCCGTTTCCTATGGAATCTGCCTTCTCCGGAAAGCCGGTACTCGTAAAGGATGGCTTGAAGCAGAAGAACCTTTCGAGTTTCACCAGCATATCGGGCGCGCTCAGGGCACCCCGGACAATGGCTGGCATCACCTGGGACGGCAGGCTGCTGCTCGTTGCCGTCGAGGGGAGAAGCCTTGATTCGAGAGGCGTTACGCTGGATGAGGCCGCGCAGCTCATGATGGACCTCGGTTGCAGGGACGCCCTGAACCTGGACGGTGGCGGGTCCACCCAAGCCGCCGCATCTGACGGCCAATCTGCATACAAGCTGCTAGGAACAGGCGGTGCCGACAGGAAGGTCAGCTATTCGGTGGGTATTAAGGCGATTGACGGCAGGCAGGCCACGACATTCCCGGTTTTGACCGCCGCTCCCGCTTTTGGGCCTGCTTTCGATGTACCGGCAGCGGGACAGCTTGGAGAACCCGGTGCTGCATATGAGGGGTTGATCGGAGAGCTGCCCATTGTAACAGTCGGCACGCATTTATATTTCGCGACGGAAGCCGATGCGTTTTCGGACTTGCCGGTAGCACATGGCAACCTTGTACAGCTTCCCGAAACCCCGGGCCTCACTGTCGTCTCCGAAGGATATATCGAGCTGAAGTCGGAATTTAACGGCATTGAGACAACATACAGGCTGTTGGCAACCGGAAAGCCTGTTAGAGTCACCCTGGCTTCGGCGCTCAAATCGGACATCGGCTTAAGCCTCGGCATCCAAGCATTCGACCACAAGGGAAGGGAAATACCCCTGCCTTCCGCCGGGCTTCGCATGCGAGTAATCACCGAGAGCGGCCCTTTTGAGCTGCCCGCCCCCCTTCTTCCGCAGGCGGTAATAGAATCTCTCCGGCAACATCGAGTCAATAGAGATATACTTCGAGGACGCTCTGCTTGGAAGCTTTCTGCCCGATACGCTCTTCGACAGCCTCGACGAAGCCCTGATTTTGGATGCCATGGATGACCCTTCGCTGTGGACTTCGTACGGCTCTCCCGAAACAAGTTTGAAGGGTATGTCTTTTGCAAATGCGGACGGCAGAAGCGCCATGGGGCTTGCCTACGACTTCGCCGGCACGGGCGTCAGGGCCGCATACGCGAAACCGTCGGCAAGGATACTCATACCGGCAACGGCAACGGCGCTTGGCATAATGGCGAACGCCGACTTTGCATCCGGCCATTGGCTGAGGGCGAATGTCCGTGACGCGGCCGACACTAGGCATTTCCTCGATTTCGGAAGGCTTGCCGGCACAGGATGGAACGAATACAAGGCATCGCTTCCCGCAGAAGGCGGGCCCTTTACAATCGAGCAGATATACCTCGTGGAATTCAAAGACGACATGGCAAGCGAAGGCACTGTCTACCTTGACGACCTGGCAGCCATACCGGCTGAAGGGCGAATTTCTAAGTTGCCTTTTTTAAAGGAGGCCTCACTTCCACAGCATATCGCCTACTCCCCCGCTGACGAAGTAGATATGAGCATGGAAGCAGGAATTGTTGCCGATTACGGCCCTGCTGCCGTGCCCGGCAAGGCATCAGTGCTCCGCCTGGACGCAACAGGCGGCAGCGCATATGCAAACGGCATAGGCCAATGGCAGAAGCTGTTTGAAGCCTGCACCATACCGGGCAAATCCGGCATTTTGATCATCGAAGTCGACGGTCTGAAACAGAGGTCAAAGGCAGGGTCCCCCCCCTTGCAGGATATGAGGGACGAGAACGAAAAGGGGCTAGTGAAGGCATCAGCGGCAAGGGCCCTTTTCATGGGCTATTCGGATGTGATAGTAATCGAGCTTGGCTCGGAGGAGAGGCTTGCAGCCGTTGACCACGGTGTGCTTTACATGGCAATGCCCTAGCGAATATTGAAAACCTGGCAATGAGGGGCTATAATTAAGGAAGTCGAATATAGGCCCGGGGAGCGACAGCTGAGAGGGCAGGATGACCTGCCGACCCGATTTGACCTGATCCGGATAATCCCGGCGTAGGTAGTGCAGAGATGGTTATTTGCGCAGGCCTCCGGGCCTGCGTTTTTTTGGAGGTGTCTGTATGCGTAATGGTAGCCTGGCTATACAAGTCCTGCCCCTTAACGCAGGGGCGAAAGAGGATGTTTACAAAGCAGTAGACAAGGCAATAGAAGTGATAAAAAGCTCCGGCGTGAAGTATGAAGTCGGGCCTTTCGAAACGACAATGGAGGGGGAACTTGATCTCCTTTGGGCAACGGCCTACAAGGCCCACAGGGCCGTCAAGGATGCAGGCATAGGGTCTGTCATTACCTATATCAAGTTGGCTGAGTCCGACATACCCTCCACGATGGATGAGAAGGTGTCCAAGCACCGTGGATAAGCTTCGCTCTAAGGTAAGGCCGATGTTGGCGGCCTTGCTCTTAATACTGGCAGTCGAGGCTGTTGTGAGGGCCTTCGCGATAGAGCCGTGGATTTTCCCCGCACCATCGGCCGTCTTCGCGGCGCTCTACGAAACGGCCCCGCTTCTTATGCAGCATACTCTGGCAACGCTGGGAGCGGCGGCACTTGGCATGGCGGCCTCTCTTGTAGCAGGCCTTGCTTTGGGCTATATGGTCTTCTCCTCCGGTTTTCTTAGAAGCACGCTATATCCTGCGCTCGTTGCATCCCAGAGCCTGCCGACGATTGTCGTGGCGCCCCTTCTGATACTTTGGTTCGGTTTCGGCACCCTTCCCAAAGTGCTCCTGGTGGTGCTGGCATGCTTCTTCCCCATCAGCGTTGGTGTGGTCGACGGCCTTTCCTCAGTGGATTCCGAGCTTGTGGAAATGGCAAAAGGCATGGATGCGAAGCCTTCAAAGCTGTTCTGGAAGCTCCGCTGGCCTGCGGCGCTGCCGCATATCTTCACCGGCATTCGGGTGTCGGCCACATATGCAATCATCGCCACAGTGGTTTCCGAATGGATGGGATCGCAAAAGGGCCTTGGAGTATATCTTACGAGATCATCCCACTCCTTCAGGACCGACAGGGTATTCGCTGTGCTTGTGATAATAACGATCCTCAGCATGGGCCTGTTCAGCCTTGTCAATTACGTATCAAGAAGGCTTTCGCCTTGGTACTACCAGCATGAAAGCGATATCTGGGAGGTAGAGAAATGAAAAGGGCAATATTGTCGGCAGCCCTGCTGGCGGTTTTCGCGCTTATCACGGCGCAGGCCGTAGCGGCGCCTAAAGTAAGCATTTTGCTCGACTGGGTCCCGAACACCAATCACACCGGATTGTTCGTGGCCCTGGAGAAGGGCTTCTACAAGGAGGCCGGCATCGAAGTCGAAATTATGGAGCAGAGCCAGGGGCTTGCCCTAGAGCAGCTTGTTGCCGCAGGCAAGGTTGATTTCGGCATAAGCTCACAGGAATGGGCCACGGCCGCAATGGCCGAAGGGCTCCCTATTGTTTCCGTAGCCGCTGTCATTCAGCATAATACGACTGCTTACGCCAGTTTGAAGAAGTCGAACATAACAAGGCCGCGGGATTTCCAGGGCAAGACCTACGCCAGCTGGGGGCTGCCTCTTGAGCAGGCAATGATAGGTGATGTAGTCAAGTCGGACGGCGGAGACCCGAGCAGGCTCAAGGAGCTAGTGATCGGAACTGCGGACCTGCTTGCGATACTGGGCAGGGATGTCGACATCGTCTGGATATATATGGGCTGGCAGGGCATCGAGGCTAAGCTGAGGGGCATGGACATCTCCGCAATCATGCTGAGGGACGTGCCGGCAATACCTGATTACTACGCACCGATAATAATCTCATCGGCCAGGTTTATAGAAAAGGAATCCGGGTTGGCAAAGGCCTTCATGGCAGCGACATCCAAAGGTTATACATATGCTGCAAACAACCCCGCGGAGGCCGCCAGGATTCTCATAAAGCGCTCCCCCGAGATAGACAAAGAGCTTGCCACGAAGAGCCAGGAATGGCTTTCGCCAAGATACATTGAGGATGCCTCATCCTGGGGCCTACAGAAGGCCTCTGTCTGGAAGGGGCTCTACGAGTGGATGGGATCGCATGGCCTAGTAAAAGCCGGGCAGGACAGCTCCAAGTTCTTCTACCAATGAGCTGCTGCCATGACAATGACCGAAAGTACCGGATCTACTCCAATGCTGAAAGCGGACGCGCTCAGCTTCGCCTATAAGAGCCGAAAACAGGGCCATGTCCCGGTACTTGACGCAATAAGCCTTGAGGTCCCGGAAGGAAGCTTCGTAAGCATTCTGGGCCCCTCCGGCTGCGGGAAGAGCACCCTCTTTTCAATATTTACCGGAAGGCTCAAGCCGAGATCCGGCCGGTTCGAGCTGTCCTCGCCTCCCTCTTACATGCCGCAGAAGGACTTGCTTCTCCCCTGGCGGACTGCGCTTGGCAATGCAGTGCTGGCAGCTGAGCTTTCAGGAGGGGATCTGGATGCTGCAAAGGAGGAGGCGCTGCGCCTCATGCCTATCTTCGGCCTTCAGGGATTCGAGAACTACTACCCCAGTGATCTTTCCGGGGGCATGAAGCAGAGAGTCGCACTGCTTAGAACCGTTATGCAGAAGAGGCGCTTCCTGCTTTTAGACGAGCCCTTCGGCGCGCTGGATGCGCTAACGAGGAAATCGATGCAGCAATGGCTGCTGGAAGTGAAGGCCGAACTGGGCCTTACTATGCTGATGACAACTCACGACATCGACGAGGCGTCCTACCTTTCCGATGTAGTATATGTGCTTTCGGCAAGGCCTGCGCATGTCGTCTTGAAGCTATTGCCAGGTGTCGAGGGAAGGGCCTCATCAAACAGCCTCATAGCCAAGGCGCTAGGCCTGAAAGACTAGCCGTACCTTAAGGTTTGCCTTGCTCAAACGGCCAATTGGCCGAAAATTAGAAGACCCCGGGCAAAACAGCCCGGGGTCGTTTTTTGTTTTCTAACAAGCGAGGTAAGATTACCTCTTGGAGAACTGGGGCGCCTTTCTTGCCTTCTTGAGGCCGTACTTCCTGCGCTCCTTCATCCTGTCGTCTCTTGTCAGGAACCCTGCCTTCTTGAGTGCGGGCCTGAGCTCGCCATCAACCTGCAGAAGAGCCCTTGCTATTCCGTGGCGAACGGCGCCGGCCTGGCCGGTTGTGCCGCCTCCGTGGACGTTGACGAGGACATCATACTTGCCATCGCTGCTTGTGAGCTTGAGCGGTGCCATAACGACCAGTTCGAGTACCTGACGGCCAAGATATTCCGCCATCTCCCTGCCGTTGATGGTTACCTTGCCCGAGCCAGGCACGAGTCTGACCCTGGCCACAGAGCATTTCCTTCTGCCTGTTCCCCTGTACTGTTCCAATGCCATAGGTTCGATCTCCTTCCTTGCCTGGCCTAAGCCTTAATATCGAGCGGTTCGGGCTTCTGGGCTGCATGCGGATGCTCAGGACCTTTGTAAACCTTGAGCTTCATGCCGATCCTGTGTCCGAGCCTTGTGTGAGGAATCATTCCCTTGATTGCCCTTTCGACTGCCCTTTCAGGCTGTGTCTCCAGCAGCTTCCCGTACGGGATCGCCCTGAGGCCTCCGGGATACATCGTATGCCTGTAATAGATCTTGTCCTTTAGCTTGTTGCCCGTAAGGACGACCTTCTCGGCATTGATTACTATTACGTGGTCCCCGCAGTCTACGTGCGGTGTGAAAATCGGCTTGTGCTTACCCCTAAGTATCGAGGCAACCTGGCTTGCCAGACGACCCAAGGTCTTGCCTTCGGCGTCTACAACAAACCACTTGCGCTCCATTTCTTCAGGCTTTGCCATGTAAGAGCGGTACATCTTGTCCCTCCCAGTAGTTTTGCCTACAGGGTCCAAGCGAGGTGTCCGGGAAAACTCCGCGCTTCGACCATAAAAATACTCGAGCCGGCTAAGTGACTCACATTAAGATTTTAGATGTTTGGGGTTGCCGTGTCAATAAGCAGTATTGAGGCTGAATATCACCTGCTCTGATATATACATTTTGCCTGATTCCGCTTGACAAAGCAAACCTCTCGTATGATTATTAGTTTATTCTGCATTAAGGATGAAAATGATGACCTGCATTTTGAAGCCAACTTCATACTCATCGGCTTTTACTGGAAACGCAGGTCGTGTCCATTCGGCTTTCGCTTGGGGCTGGCGCAGCTTTAAAGGCGAATAAGCACGAACAGGACGTAGAACGCTCGGAAAATCAGGAAGCCCGGGTCTTGTACTCCGGGCTTCTTTTATTTTGCATATAAGGAGGCACCCTCTTGGCCAACATATCGATGTTCAACGGCATATTCTACGACGCCAAAAGGGCCGGAGACATAAGCAAGCTTGTATCCCCTTGCCTTAGCGAAGTTAACAGCGAAATGCGTGCCAAACTTGCGGCCGGTTCGCGCAATAACATCGTTAGGGTTTTAAGGCCGATGAAGGACAAGGAAGGCAAGCCGGATTTCCTGTCCTCTCGAAGGCTGCTGGATGAAATGCTCAAGGATGGCATTCTGAAGCCGGATAAAGCTCGGGCAATGTATCGATATACGCTCTCGTATGCAGATGAAGAAGGGCAGATGCGCAGCAGGATCGGTTTCTACTGCCTAGTCGAAGCCTCGGCCTATGGGGAGGGAAAAGTGCTGCCGCACGAGCGGACCTTCCCCGATGCCGTGCGTCAGTGGGCCAACCTTTCAGCAAGCACCAACTCTGACTTGAGTGCCGTCTTCGGCCTTTTCGAGGACAGGGATTCGAAAGTACTCAGTTTACTATCCTGTTCGTCCTGCAGAATTGTGATCGAGTTTTCTGATCCTGATGGAAATACTCATTCGCTATGCAGGATAGAAGATGGCGCAATAGCGCAACTGAAAACCATCATGGCCGAGAAGACAGTCGTGATAGCTGACGGCCACCACAGGTTTGAAGCTGCAAAAGAGGCCGTCCAGAATGGGCAAAGAGCAGGCACCGGGGTTCTCTCCTGCCTTTTCCCTATGGATTCCGTGGGGATTCAGGTAAGGCCGTTCCACAGGCATTTGAAGGGCATCCCCCCTTCCTTGTTGCTTAAACTTCCGGGGCTGATCCAAGAGGATTTCATTATTAAGCGGCACAGCAATGCAGAATCCCTCAGAGCCTGCCTGAAGAGTGCTTCTCCCGGCAGCGCAGTATTTGGGGCCTATTCCTCGGAAACGGGCTTTATCAGCCTGGTTTTCAGGCTGCCTCGTGGAAAGTGTTCCTCTGAGGTCCTGCATGAGGACTTGCTCGCAAGGCACCTTGAGTTCGGGCGCCTTCCCTTCCTGAAAGACGAAGGCCAAGGCAACATAGTCAGGGCAAGGGTCAACTTCACACCTTCCATGGAAGCTTGCATCAGGGCTGTTGAAAGCGGCTATAGCCAGATTGCATTCTTTACTGTGCCTCCGACGGCGCGACAGGTGTTCGAGGCGGCCTTGTCCGGAAGGCTAATGCCTGAAAAAACGACGTGTTTCCATCCAAAACCCATAGAAGGGCTTTTGATCAGCAGTTACAGCAACTAAAGAAATGATAAGGGGTGAATGGAATGCAAAAAGACGACAGGATACTGCTTAACAAAGAGGACATACCCAAAGCTTGGTATAACGTACAGGCAGACATGCCACAACCCTTGGATCCTCCCCTGAACCCGCGAACCCTGAAACCGCTTGTGCCTGAGGACCTTCTTTCGATTTTCCCCATGGAGCTAATCAGGCAGGAGGCTAGCCTTGAGCGCTGGATCGAGATTCCCGAAGAGGTGAGAGAGGCTCTGTCCATATGGAGGCCCACCCCGCTCGTCAGGGCCAGAAGGCTCGAAAAAGCCCTTGATACGCCGGCCAAGATCTACTTCAAAAACGAGAGCGTAAGCCCGACGGGAAGCCACAAGCCCAATACAGCCATTCCTCAGGCATATTACAACAAGCTCGCCGGCATTAAGACCCTGACAACTGAGACAGGCGCCGGCCAATGGGGCTGTTCGCTGGCTCTTGCGTGCAATATGATGGGCCTCGGGTGCAAAGTGTACATGGTCAGGACAAGCTATGAGCAGAAGCCCTATCGAAGGATATTGATGAACCTGTGGGGCGCGGAAGTTACGCCCAGCCCGTCCGACACAACCGAGGCAGGAAGGGCGATTCTCAAGAAGTTCCCTGATTCTCCTGGCAGCTTGGGCATGGCAATCAGCGAGGCGGTTGAGGCGGCCCTTGGAATGCCGGACGCAAACTATGCACTAGGAAGCGTACTAAACCATGTTCTGCTCCACCAGAGCGTAATAGGCCTTGAGACGAGAAGGCAGCTAGAAATCGCGGGAGACACGCCGGACATCATTATCGGCTGCTGCGGAGGCGGGAGCAATTTCGGCGGCATTGCGCTCCCCTTCTTGAAAGACAGCATGGCATCCTCGGGAAAGCTTAGGCTTATAGCCGTCGAACCCGCCGCTTGCCCTAGCTTGTGCAAAGGCAAGTACGCGTACGATTACGGCGATACGGCCGGAATGGCACCCGTTGTGAAGATGTATACGCTGGGGCACAATTTCGTGCCATCTTCAATCCACGCAGGAGGCCTGCGCTTCCATGGGACATCTCCGATAATCGCGAAGCTTTACCACGACGGGCTCATCGAGGCCACTAATATCCCTCAGAGCGAGACGTTCAAGGCGGCTGAGCTTTTCTCCAGGACCGAATGCATAGTGCCTGCGCCAGAATCCTCGCACGCCATAGCGGAGGCCATACGGCAGGCCGAAATCTGCAAGAAGGAAGGAATCAGCAAGACCATAGTGTTCTGCCTATCCGGCCACGGGCATTTCGACCTGACAGCATATGAGAAATATATAAAAGGCCAGCTTCCCGACCTGGAATACTCAGAAGAGCAGGTCGCCGAATCCCTAAAGGACCTGCCTTTGCCGAATAAAAAAAACCTGCCATGGGAAGGTGAACCTCCCATGGCAGGTATAGTCTTTTCGTCTGTTATCTGGTCACTGCTTCTTTGCGTATGAAAATCAAGGTCTTGAAAGGCACTCCGGGAATATCGTTAGGGTAGATATATAAGGCGTGCATCGGATACGGAAGCCTTCCGGAGAATACGAAGACCCACCCGCCTTCATATTCTTCAGGTTTAAGCATAAGCTCCGCCGAGTAGAGTTTTACCGCTTCTTCCGGCTCGATATCCCAGAAGAAGGCAAACATCGGATCGCCCTCCATCATATACATTGCAGTTGTGAAGGGGTCGAAAAGCATAGCATCATTTATCGGCAGATCAAGCATTTTGGGAGTAGGAGGATCATCCAGAAGCATCTGCGCGAATTCCTCCACGTCCTTCATGTATGCAGCCATTTCCGGGTCTTCATCCGGCTCGACGTAATCCTCTTCCTTGAAAGGCTCATATGTCTCCCAGGATAGAATTATTGCCGTCTTCTTCGAATATGTCATATTCTGGAAGTCGAATCCCGCATCCGTAATACCAGCATGCAGTCGGTCACTGAGTTCTCCATGTCCTTGAAGAACCAGCCGTAATTGGCTGTCTGGAGTATTGCGCCCCTCATCCATGTGCGGCGGCTCTCGGCCAGTGACTTGGTAATGAACTCTCCCGGCCATATTAGTTTGCCTTGCTCATCATATGCATTCGTATCAGGGAACATGTAGTATTCGTACCAGTAGTACATGGGGCTTTCCCCCCCAGGCCAATGCCTTCCCCTACGCTAAGCTCCTCCAAAGTAACGGAAGGATACCCTAGCGCCTTCTCATACCACCTGGTAACGTCGTCAACTACCATATCCACGAATAAGTACCTTGATGGTCTTGTTTCTCAGTTTCCCTATGACATTGTGTTCGGGCATATAGGAAGCCAGCAGTTTCTTAGCCTCGGCTTCATCCTCATAGGCCCCGCTTATCACAGGTATCTGGTCAGCGGTCCTTGGTACTAAGGTTCACAGGTTCGGACGCGAAGGCAGAAGCACTGCCCAAAGCTAATGCAATGACCGCCGCCAAAATCAATAAAGAACGCCTTTTTCCTAAGATGCAGTTCATGTTTTTCCCCCGTGTTCTTTTATAGAGATATCTTAATCAGTGTGTCCGTGTCCATTACATAAAGGCCATCCTCGCCAAACGCAATCTCGGCGGCTACCTCGATACCCTTTGCATCCATCCTGAATGATTTCGACAATTTCAGGTCCAGACCGATAACGGCCCCTTCTATCGGTATGTAATAGTATCCGTCATTCCATACGGGCTTTCCTATCGCAGGCTCACGCCAGCTTGCCGGATATCACCGGCAGACCGTTTTTAGTATCCATCAGCACAATTGAACGAACCATTGAAATCCACAGTCAGCGCCCTGTCAGTCGGGCCGCTGCTTATGTATTTCGGCGGCGCCATCTTATATGCCCAGTCGGTTCCGTACATATCCTGTGTATTCCATCTGACTAGCCCCGAATAGTCGACGGCCGCCAGTATGCTCTCAGGGCCAAGCACCTCAACCGCCCTTATCTCGAAGGGCTTTACGGCTTCGAACTGCTGGTCCGTCCATCCATCCCTGATGTCTACAATATTTATATAGTCAATTCCGTCTGTCCTGTCAGCGCTTCCGACCTCAAAAACCTCGCCCAATATCAGACAGCCTGTATGTACCCAAGTAATGAAGGAGCCTGACCGGCCCCGGTATCTTGGGTTGTCAGGTGTCGCACTCCTCGTTTGCGTAATGCTCCCAGATATTTTCGCCGCTTTCATCGAAGGCCAGCACACCATACTCATATCCTGCAGCGACTATCCCTCCGGAAGCATACTCTAACGAATATACCGCATGCATTGTATCCGCAGACCACACTATTCTGCCATTGCCGTCCAGCTTAACTAGCTGCAGTCCCGAACGCTGCGAACACATTGCCTGTATCATCCGATGTTATTTGCCTGATCGGCCCTGCCGCCTGCCATTCCCATTGCTTGTTGCCATTCTTGTCCAAAGACACGACCTTGTTGCCAGTCGCTATGGCAATGCCTCCTCCCGGAAGCAAGCTGTGATCAACTAGCGCTTCGAAACCAATCGTCCAGCCCTCCCGTGCGGATGCGGTTGAGCTGAAAGGCAAAGACATCGCAAGCAGTAAGAAATACTAATAATAGAAACCTTTTTGCCATTTTGCCTCCGAATCGTTCATTTGGTCTTTAAACGTCAAACAGGTCAGGTTGGGTTCCTGCAAAGTATCTTCTCGATAGATATGAGCCTGAGTTTTCCGAAATTCTCGCCGCCGATTCACGTGCAGATATTTTGCTCTTGTCCTTAACATAATTCAACAGGTACCCTTTAACGATGGTATTATTATACTACTAACGCTCATGAGGTTGTCATCTGCCTGTTTACGCGGGCAAGTTGAGTTATGGCATGTAATGGGCGAAAACACACATCATGGAGGTAAGACAGTGGCCAAAACTTCGAAATTCCGGTACTTCCGCTGGATAGCGCTATTTGTAATTGTGGCCGGCATCCTGGCTTTCATCATTCTGGACAGCCAGAAGGATCCCGGTATGACGGTAGTTGCCGATATCGACGGCAGTCAGATCTATCTTTTTGAGCTTGAGAGGGAAATCAAGAACTACTATGAGCAGATTGGCGGGACTCAGCAGATAACGGACGATAACCTTGATGATCTCAGGGTATCGGTTATGGACGTCCTCGTAGAGCAGAAGATAGTGCTCAACGATGCGGCCAAGAAGGGCTATAAGGCAGACCCGGCTGAGATCGATGCATCCTTGAAGGCTCAAATCGAGCAAGCCGGTTCTCAGGCTGTCTGGGAAGCATTCCTATCTTCTTGGGGTTTTACGGAAGAATCCTTCAGAAAATATATGGAAGATATTTACACTGTCGACAACTATCCGCTGACACAATGGGTTATCCCCGAGGTCACGGAAGATCAGGTCCTTGCCGAATACAACGAGAGGGTTGAAGACTTCTCCCAGCCTGGTATACGAAGAGGCAAAGGACTTTATTAGGACCACTCTTGAGATCGACAACGAGATAAATGTCTCCAAGGCCTGGTTCGAAGGCCTTAAGGCAGCCTCAGATATAAAAATATTCGACAAGAGGGTGCTTGGCAGGAAAGCTTTCGCCGAGGAGAAGTATGAGGACGCCATCAATTTCTATAAGAAGGCAATAAAATCGGAGCCAAACGACCCATATATCGACGTTAGCATTGCCAAGGTGTACGCAAAGCTGGGCGACACGAAGAATATGGAGAAGTACTTCGAAAGCGCCATTAAGAAAGATGCCAAGAATACTTTCGTATATATGGCAAAGGCAAAGCTGCTTATAGAACTGGAAGATACCGATGCCGCAAGCGAAGAGGTCAGGAAAGCGGTCGAAGTCGCTGACGTTACCAACCTTTCCCTTCTGGAAAGGCTGGAGGAGCTCACGCTGCAACTGGGCATGGAAGCAGAGTCTGACCAGCTGGATAAGCTAATCCGCGCCATCATGATGCCTGACAGCCTGGTAACCAAGTAAGAATTAGAACAATTGGTTCGAACAATGGGCTCGTATAGTGCGTCTTACATGTATAGAGCGATGAATATTCGTATACTGTCTGGATATTGATGTATGTATATGCGAATTTTCATTGACTACTTTCGAATTAGGGTATAAAAACGAATTGAACAGTTAAAATCCTTAGTTCTGTTGTGTATCTACTTTAATATAAGGAGGAAGAAAAATGTCGAGAATGAACCGCGTACTAGTTGTGCTCGCAGTCGTAGCATTGGCTTTCGCAATGTACGTACCAGCAGCATACGCAGCAGTCCCGTTCACGGCGGAACTGCCTGTCCTGATGCATACCGCCGGCCAGAGCGGAGGAATCTTCACCGTTGAGGCCCTTATGCAGAGGGGAAAGATACCGTTTGACTGGTCGGATATCCCTGATGCAAAGGATATGGCTTCAGGAGTCGGGCTATCAACAATGAAGAGCAAGGAAGACGGCGGAGACGGAGACGCTTACGTAAGGCTCAACTCCACCGCCCCCAAGGGCACTCCCTACAAGTCCCTGGTATTCGTAATCGGATATAGCCTCAAGGGGATGGGCGCATCCGGCTTGACTCTGTCAGATGAGCTGAAGAGGATAAACGGCCTTATCGATTTCTGCGTCAAAAACAAGGTCAAGATGATCGGCATGCACATTGAAGGCCAGCCCATGAGGGGCAAACCGGGCTCCGAATTCGAGCAGATCATCGACGCAGTAGCGCCCAAAATGAACGGCCTCATCGTAGAGGAACAGTCAAACCTGGACGGCAGGTTCACAGAAATCGCCAAGAAGGGCAACATCCCTCTAATAGTATTGCCGAAGGCGACCAATGACAAAATCAACATCCTCAAAGAAGTATTCGGCGTAAAGTAAGAGACTAATAAATAGGTGGCCCGGAGATTCCCCGCAATTAAGTATCTCCGGGCCATTTTCCTAACTCAATGCCGACCGCGAAAGGGGTATTTTGCATGTTCACTTTGACTTTGATAATCCTTGCGGTCTTAGTGGCAGTCTACGTGCTTGCGAACATGAAGTTCAAGCTGAGCGTTGAGCTGAGCATGTTCGTGGCCGCCATTGCGGCATCCATCCTGGGGGGGATAATCCTGCCGGATGTTAACCGCTTGGAGCTGCTGTTGCCATTAAGGCATATAGCGGAAGGATCAGCTACCTACATAGACCTGATTCTGATCTTCTTCTTCGCGACATTCTTCATGAACATCATTAAAGAGTCGGGCGGACTCACGCTGATGGCAAAGGGGATTTTGAGCGTTTCGAAATTCAGGCCGTTGGCATTGCTGCTCATCATGGTATTGATGCTCATACCGGGCGCGATAACGGGCGCCGGCAGCGTTTCAGTGCTCGTGGCAGGCTCCACGGCAGCTCTCGTCCTGTCTAAAATCGGCGTATCCAAGGACAGGATAGCAGCCATGATATTCTTCCTGGCCGGCCTTGCGGCCGTTTGCCCGCCCGTATCGATCTGGGCGATGCTGATTTGCGGCGGCACCGGCGTACCTTACGTCGGCTTCGAGCTACCGCTTCTATGGCCGGTACTTGCATGCGGCCTTTTCGTGTCCCTATGGCTTGGGCTTAGAAAAACGGCCGAGCAAAGCGACGCAGAAGAGCTGCCCAAAGTACCTCACGGCATGAATGCTTTAAGGCTGGCCATACCTTTTGCAGTGCTAGTAGTATTGTTCATGGCACCCAGGCTGGTGAAATTCGTAATACCCACGCTGGGGCTGCCTCTGGTGTTCCTTATCAGCGCACGTCGTTGCACTGCTCTGCGCGCCTAAGAGCGCGAAGATCAATATCCTCAAGCTGGCAGAAAGCACTCTATCACAGCTGTTGCCTCTTATGACGACAATGATAGTCGTGGGCATCTTCATCCAGATACTTTCCGTCACGGGCGTCAGAGGCCTTGTGTCATTCGCGATCATCGCATTGCCGATAGAATACATGCTAATAAGCCTGATAGTCGTTAACCCGCTAACAGAGGGCATCCTTGGCTTCGGCGGCGCTGCCGTAATTGGCATACCGCTTGTATGGACGCTTTCCTCGCGCGGCTACAATCAGGCACTGCCGCTTGTCATAGCGGGCCTGTCCCTTCTGTGGGCATTAGGCGACGCGCTGCCTCCGACGGCGATAATCTTCCGCATGACGAAACAGACGGTGAACTACCAGGGTTCCTACGGGCAGTTCCTGAAGAGGTCGATTGTCCCGTGGATTTTCGTTACGGCAGTCGCTTTCGTTCTCATCTATTTCGGCGGCGAAATAGTGAACTGGCCGATTTGGGGCTAGAAAGCTAGGAGGTCTTCAGACATGAACATGATAATCAACTCGATCTACTACCTTATGGCCGCAGTCCTGGTGGCACTGATAATAAACAACTTCCTGAAATCCAAGAAACTGCAGGATTCGGCCATGTATATGGTAATTCTCGTTCCCCTTTTACTAAGGTTATTGAGGTTCAAATAGGCCGAAATGGAGGGCTTTGAAATGCGTAAGTTCAGTACAGTAAAAGTGATACTCGCCCTTGCGGCCATCATAGTCATCGCATTTGGCGGTGGCAGTTTGTACGCCCAGAGGCATTACAAGGAAGTAGTCGTAAGAGGTCCCGGAGTAACGGAAGTCAAGATGCTTTCCGATTACTTCGATAAGATTAAAGGTACCGCCATGGACACCAAGGTCTTCGTGCTTGAGGGCAGCGAGCCCGGAGGCGGAGTCCTGATGTTCGGCGGAGCGCACGCCTGTGAACCTTCCGGCGTCGTAGCGTCGGTTGTGGCAATTGAAAGCATGCAAGTCACCAAGGGGAAGGTCATCATCATCCCGCACGTCAACCGCAGCGGGTCTACTACGACCCAGGCTTCAGGAGGCTTCCCCCTCTATTTCAACATCGAGACCAACTTCGGCCCCAGGAAGTTCCGCATGGGCGACAGGAACACTTCGGCCGTGGACCAGTGGCCGGATCCGGAAATCCAGTTCCACTACCCTACCGGCCAGTCGCAGTCCTATGTTGAGGCCAGGAATATCAACCGCTGCTTCCCCGGAAACCCCAACGGCAACCTGACGGAGCAGGCGGCATACGCTGTTATGCAGCTGGTCGAGCAGGAAGGGCTGGATATTGTTATCGACATGCACGAAGCTGAGCTCTTCTACCCGGTCACCAACTGCATAGTTGCCCCGGACAAGAGCATGAACATAGCATCGTTCGCGCTGTTATCAGCCCCGTTCGAGATCATTACCTTCCGCTCTCCGCAGCTTGCAAGGGGCTTCTCGCACAGGGAAGTCGGTGACTCCGAAACGGGCTTAGAGAATGTATACCCCTTCCTCTTCGAAGCGCCGGAGCCGTTCCTAGACCAGCCCACCGGCCCCAAGACCGAGAAGCTGCTGCTCGACGGCAAGGATGAGTTCCTGGGCAAGCTCGGCGACCTTGGACTTCTGTTCTGCCCCTACGATCCCGAAGAAGGAAAGACCATGGATCAGAGGGTCGGCCGCCATTTCACCACCGCCATGCTAGTTCTGGAGGAGTGGTCGTATTCTTATGAGGACAAGGCGATAAGCTTTACTGCTCCTACCTATGAGGAAATCATGGCGAATGGCCTGAAAGAATACTTTATGGATCCCGAGGCAGAAGGTGCAGTAATCGAGGAAATGTAAATAATTATTGACCAACTGCCACAGAGTATGTAATCTATATTCAAGCAATGAAGGAGGTGCAGCTATGATGACGTTGACAATAGGCATTAATAACGTTATTGCGGCCGCACCCGTTCAGAAGCACAGTTTCCTTGAAGGGGCCATGAGCAATCATGGCCTCTTCTTCCATTATGTATTCGCCTTCATCTTTAGCGGCTTTGCCTACTTTTACGCCTATGCACCTTACAGTTGAATAACCCCCCTGTAGTGGCCCGATATAGGTGGGAACCCGGCGTGAGGCCGGGCTTATTTTTTATTCAAGCAGAATCACAATTACAAAGGAGGAAGAGAAATGAAAAGAAGATCAGCGATCCTTGCAGTAGCTCTGTTAATAGTGTTGGCCTCCGCATCCATTTCCCTGGCATGCACCTCGATCTTGCTGCCGGCATCGAGCTCAGCGTCGGCAAGCACTTCCGTCACGCACACATGCGATGCGGGCGGCGCGCCCTGGGAACTATACAAGGTAGATGCAAAGACATACGCAGCAGGCAGCAATTACGAAATTCCCGTAATGCTGCAAATGCTGTCCAACGTGCAGTTCAGCGACCCCAAGAGCAACCAGGGCCAGGGCTCGGGGCACATAATCCCCCAGGTTGAAAAGACCAATGCCTACATCATGAGCGGCAGCTTCGGGCTTATGAACGACAAGCAGGTTGGAATCGGCGAATCCACATTCGGCGGCAGATCCCAGCTTAGAAGCCCCAACGGCTGGCTCAACATACAGAACCTCTCCATCCTGGCGATGCAACGCGCTTCAACGGCAAGGGAGGCCATACAGGTGATGGGCAGCCTTGCGGTGAAGTACGGCTACAACGAAGGCGGCGAGATGCTCGCAGTAGGCGACGAGACTGAAGCCTGGACATTCGAAATCGTAGGAGCCGGCCCGCTATGGCAGCAGGGAAGCGCAGAGCCCGGCGCCTATTGGGTGGCCAAGAGAGTGCCCGACGGACATATCTCAGCCACTTGCAATGCGTCAACTATCGACGCTCTTGAGCTGGACAATCAGCCAGGTTTCATGTGCTCCCCCGGCATCGTGGACTTCGCAGTCCTGAATGGCTGGTATGATCCCAAAGCAGGGCTTCCCTTCAGCTGGAGGGTCCATTTCACCAACTCCCAGAGGGCCGAATACTCGGGCCGCAGGATCTGGCGCATATTCAGTCTGGTGAACCCCGAGCTGGGCAAGACCCTTGACGAGAAAAACCTGCCCTTCTCGGTACCTGTCGCCAGCGAAACTTGAAGTCCGCGACGTTATGGACCTTCACAGGGACCACTACGAAGGCACCGCATTCGATATGACGGTGGGATTGAGCGCAGGCCCTTGGAGCGATCCCAGAAGGTACCGCGGCGCATCCTTCAAAGTCGATGGCAAATCATACTCCTGGCAGAGGGGCATCTCCCAGGTCCAGACCGAATACTCGCTCGTCACGCAGAGCCGCGCGTCCGTACCGGATGAGCTCGGCTGCATTTGGTTTGGCCCTTCAAACCCCGACCTTACCTGCCACGTCCCCCTCTATCCCGCAATGACAGTCCTTTCACCGACGGTTAGCGGGCCGACTGCAGGCGCGCACTCGAACTTCACCCGTACATCCTTCAGATGGGCGATCTCTTCAGTCAGCACATATTGCGACTTGAAGTGGTCCCTGATGAGCAAGGACGTAATGGCTGTAATCGACAAGTACGAGGGCAATGCCCTGTTGCTGCAACCCGCCATAGAGAAAACGATCCTGGACGCCATGGCAAAGGATAAGGCCGCCGGGATAAAGATGCTTACGGATTACGCAAATGCCAATGTAGAGGCTGTAACGGCAGCCTGGTGGCAGTTATTGGACAAGCTGATGTTCAAATATGACGCAGGCTTCGTGTTCAACGAGCAGACCGGTAAGAAAACCAGCGCAAGCTACCCTGAGGCATGGCTGCGCAAAGTAGTCGAAAGCAAGGATCCTGCCGTCATCTATCCGCTCCAATAGCTTAATACTTATCGCACAAACGCATATATATCCTTCTATGGGGCCTGAAAAACGGGCCCCATATTTTTTTGTCTTAATTCATACTGCTAAAAGACATTATGGCAAACTTTGCTGTATAATGATTTCGGGTATATATATACCTGACCATCATGCCAAGAATTGAAGAGGGAGGGAAAAGTCTTAGAGCAATCAATTCCTATCTTGTTAAGTAGGAGGTAATGACTCGATGAAGAGATTCACGATTGCTGCAGCCGCGCTGGCGTTAGTGATCGCACTGTTCTCGACGGGGGCTTTGGCCTGCACTTCTGTGGTCCTGCCTCCGGGCTCGACTGTGGAGGGCTTCTCATCGGTTACCCACACGTGCGATTCCGGCAGCTCACCCTATGAATTCTACAAGGTGCCCGCAAAGAACTGGCCTCAGGGGTCAATGGTAGATGTTCTCAACATCCCTCAGATGACTTCAGGCAACCAGCTTACAGTAGTGGCCGGTAAACCCACCGGCAACAAGATACCTCAGGTGCCGCACACCTTCGGTTATCTTACTTCTTCGATCTTCGGTTACATGAATGACAAGCAGGTCGGCATCGGCGAGACCACTATAGGCGGCCGCCGCGAGCTTGCAAACACAAACGGCTACTTCGATATCACAAACCTCTCCATGCTGGCAATGGAGCGCGGCGCAACTGCGCGCGAAGCCATTCTCGTCATGGGAGAGCTTGCTGAGAAGTACGGCTACAGCGACGGCGGCGAAGAGCTTTCCGTTGCTGACCCCTACGAAGCCTGGATATTCGAAATCATCGGCCCCGGCCCACTGTGGCAGGTCGGTGACGACGCCCCGGGCGCATTCTGGGTAGCCCAGAGAGTACCGGATGGACATGTCGCCGCATCGGCGAACATCCCTGTAATCGGCGTAATCAATTTCAACGACCCCGAGAACTTCCTCTTCGCGCCCGGCATCAAAGAGTACGCAATCGAAAAGGGCTGGTACGTAGAGGATCCTAAGGTGCCTTTCAGCTGGAAGAAGCACTTCACCGCCACCGCGTCCGTTGAGACCTGCGAGCGCAGGATATGGCGCGTAATGACGCTGTGCAACCCCGATCTCGTTGGCAAGATCAACGAGGCGGACCTTCCTTTCAGCGTACCGGTAAAGAACAAGCTGACCCTCCAGGACATCATGAACATCAAGGCAGACCACTATGAGGGCACAGAGTTCGACACCACCAAGGGCCTGACCGCAGGGCCTTGGAGCGATCCCAGGCGCTATCGCCCCAACGGATTCAAGTATCTCGACAAGAGCTACGGCTGGCAGCGCGGCATCGCGCAGGTCCAGTGCGAATACGTAACGATTACCCAAAGCCGCAGATGGCTTCCTGACGAAGTCGGCGGAGTCGTATGGTACGGACCCACAAACCCCGACCTTACATGCTACGTCCCCTTCTACGCAGGAGTTGACAGCGTAGATCCCACGATGAATACGGATGCGGGTTCGCATCAGGTATTCACGCGCGAGTCATTCCGCTGGGCGGTATCGGCAGTAAGCACCTTCGCTGACTACTGGTGGTCCTATATTTCGGTAGACGTGAAGAAGCAGATTGCCAAGACTACCGGCAAGTGGATGGCCGAACAGAGCGCCGTAGATGCCATGGCGGTTGAACTCTTCAAGAAGGATCCCAAAGCCGCAAGGGCATTCCTTACAGATTACTGCAACGATAACGTAGTTTCCGCCCGCGACGCTTGGTGGGCCCTCTTCGACGAGCTTCTCAGGAAATATGACATGATGCAGATCTACGAAGCCGACACCATGAAGAGGGTAAGGCCCGCGATGCCCGAGGCGTATGTGCGCATAGTCGGACCCGCGGACAAGCCCGGCAGCCCCGGCGAGTTCTATTGATGGTAGGGACAAGCCATTTTGCTTGCTCAACCAGTACAAGGAGGTATGAATTGATGCAGAAGAACCTCAGAGCAATGTTTGTAACGTTAATCGTTGCACTGATGCTCGCCGTCTCGGCAATAGGAGCCCTGGCGTGCACTTCCATAGCCCTACCTCCGGGGTCGACGGCTGACGGTTCTGCGATGACCACGCACACGTGCGACTCCGGCTCATCCCCGTGGGAATTCGAGAAAGTACCCGAGGCTAATTATGCCAAGGGCACTATGGTAGATGTAATAACCCTTCCCCAGTATTCAAGCGGCTATCAGCTTCATGAGGTGGCTCTGAAGCCTACAGGCAACCTGATACCGCAGGTAGAGCACACCTATTCCTATATCAAGTCAGCGATTTTCGGCTACCTCAACGAGTGGCAGGTCGGTATCGGAGAGACCACTATCGGAGGCCGCCGCGAACTCGCCAACCAGAACGGCTATTTTGACATGACTCACCTTTCCATGCTGGCAATGGAGCGCGGCAAGACCGCTCGCGAGGCCATCCAGGTCATGGGCGCTATGGCACAGAAGTACGGCTACAGCGACGGCGGTGAGGAATTCGGCGTCATCGACACCAAGGAAGCCTGGATCTTCGAAATAATCGGTCCTGGCCCACTATGGCAGGTCGGCGACAAGGAGCCCGGCGCCTTCTGGGTAGCCCAGAGGGTACTGGACGGCAACGTAGCGATTTCGACAAACCATCCTGTAATCGACGTAGTAGACTTCAACAACCCTGACCAGTTCATGTTCGCCCCCGGCATAAAAGAATACGCAATCGCTCAGGGCTGGTATAAGCCTGAAAGCGGCGAGCCTTTCAGCTGGAGGAAGCACTTCATGAACAACCCCAGGGTCGACTACTCCGCACGCCGCATATGGCGCGTGATGACAGTGCTGAATCCCGACCTGCTAGCCACCCTTGATCCCGCTAACCTGCCCTTCCAGGCGCCGGTTAAGGATAAGGTGACACTACAAAAGGTTAGGGAGCTTCAGGGCGATCATTACGAAGGCACAGAGTTCGACCTGAGCCAGGGACTGGGCGCCGGCCCGTGGAACAACCCCCGCAGGTTCCTTGGTGCCTATAAGGCCGATGGAATCACATATACAGCCCAGAGGACGATCAACGTACAGAGGGCCGAATATGTGACCATAGTCCAGACAAGAGCAAGCCTTCCCAACGAAATTGGCGGCGTGGTATGGATGACCCCCGTCTGCGGAGACGCAGGCTGGTTCGTTCCTCTATACAGCGGCATCACTGAGCTCAATCCGTCGATAACGATTGAGAAGTGCGGCGACCGCTTCGAGTTCAGGAAGGACTCCTACCGTTGGGCGATCTCGTCATTGTCCACATACATGAACCTCAAGTGGTCCTACATGTATGCAGACGTAAGCAAGATCCGCGACAAGTACGAAGGCGAACTGATCAGGAATCAGGCTGCCTTCGAGAAGTCAGTGCTTGAGCTCTACAACAAGGACAAGGCAGCAGCCGTAAAGTACCTGACGGAGTACTGCAGCGACACCATCGACACTTTCCGCGATGCCGTCTGGCAGACGCTCGACTACCTCGTGTGGAAGTATGACATGGGCTTCGTTACGGAAAACGGCAAGGTTAACGGCAAGGGTTATCCTGCGGAATGGATCGACAAGTTATTCAAGTATAACTTCGGTACGAGCGACATCCGCGGCTGGAGCCAGTATGTGGCCCCGACCAAGTAGACTTTCCCTATAGCGTGATGGTCAAGCCCGGCCCTCTTAGTTGAGGGCCGGGTCTTTTTGTTTTTCTCCGATAATTTGATAATTACCATTGATAGTATGCAGCAGTACGGCTATAATTATTCAAATAGCATTCGCTTAGGCTCATTGTTGCACTTTACTGCATTACATTATTTGGCTGTTATGCATATGCGATGCATTTATACGGTTTCTGAGCGAAGTAGAAGCTAAAAGTATTGAAGTATTCTCGAAATCACTAACTTGGGAGGTAGAAACATGGCAAAGAGGTTGACAATCGCTGCCTTCGTGCTGGTAGCTATGGTGTCGCTGTTCTCAGCGGCTACCCTGGCATGCACATCGGTAGTACTTCCTCCGGGCTCGACAGTGGAAGGTTTCTCTTCAGTAACGCACACTGCCGACTCCGGAAGCTCACCCTATGAGTTCTTCAAAGTGCCCGCAAAGAACTGGCCTCAGGGTTCTATGGTAGATGTACTTTACATCCCCCAGACAACTTCGGGCAACCAGCTCAATGTAGTGGCAGGCAAACCCACCGGCAACAAGATACCGCAGGTTCCGCACACCTTCGGCTATCTTACTTCTTCGATCTTCGGCTACATGAACGAGAAGCAGGTCGGCATGGGCGAGACCACTATAGGCGGCCGCCGCGAGCTTGCCAACAGCAATGGCTACTTCGATATTACCAATCTGTCCAAGCTGGCGATGGAGCGCGGCGCAACTGCGCGCGAAGCCATACTGGTCATGGGAGAGATGGCTGAGAAGTACGGCTACAGCGACGGCGGCGAAGAGCTTTCCGTTTCCGACCCCTACGAAGCCTGGATATTCGAAATCATCGGCCCCGGCCCACTGTGGCAGGTCGGTGACGACGCGCCGGGCGCATTCTGGGTAGCCCAGAGAGTGCCGGACGGACATGTCGCCGCATCGGCGAACATCCCCGTAATCGGCGTAATCAATTTCAACGATCCCGAGAACTTCCTCTTCGCACCCGGCATCAAGGAGTACGCAATCGAAAAGGGCTGGTACGTAGAGGATCCTAAGGTGCCTTTCAGCTGGAAGAAGCACTTCACCGCCACCGCGTCCGTCGAGACCTGCGAGCGCAGGATATGGCGCGTAATGACGCTGTGCAACCCCGATCTCGTCGGCAAGATCAACGAGGCGGACCTTCCTTTCAGCGTACCGGTAAAGAACAAGCTGACCCTCCAGGACATCATGAACATAAAGGCAGACCACTATGAGGGCACAGAGTTCGACACCACCAAGGGCCTGACCGCAGGGCCTTGGAGCGACCCCAGGCGCTATCGCCCCAACGGATTCAAGTACCTCGACAAGAGCTACGGCTGGCAGCGCGGCATCTCGCAGGTCCAGTGCGAATACGTAACCATAACCCAAAGCCGCAGATGGCTTCCTGACGAAGTCGGCGGAGTCGTATGGTACGGACCTACAAACCCCGACCTTACCTGCTATGTACCGCTATATGCGGGCGTAGATACGGCTTCTCCCCTGCTTTATGAACAGGCGGGTTCGCATCAGGTATTCACGCGCGAGTCATTCCGCTGGGCGGTATCCGCAGTCAGCACCTTCGCGGACTACTGGTGGTCCTATATTTCAGTAGACGTGAAGAAGCAGATTGCCAAGACTACCGGCAAGTGGATGGCCGAACAGAGCGCAATAGACGCAATGGCAGTAGAGCTCTTCAAGAAGGATCCCAAAGCCGCAAGGGCATTCCTCACCGAGTACTGCAGCGATAACGTAGTAGAAGCGCGTGACGCCTGGTGGGCCCTCTTCGACGAGCTTCTCAGGAAATACGACATGATGCAGATATATGAAGCCGACACCATGAAGAGGGTAAGGCCCGCGATGCCCGAGGCGTATGTGCGCATAGTCGGACCCGCGGACAAGCCCGGCAGCCCCGGCGAGTTCTATTGATAGACGACGGTTTAAGCTCAAAAGTAAGCACAAGGAGGCATTTGCAATGAATAGTAGATACAAGAGCGATGCTTGTAGCGCTAACCGTCGTATTCGTAATGACTATGACGGCCGTCGGTGCTATGGCATGCACTTCAATAGCCCTGCCCCCGGGTTCGACCGCGGATGGTTCTGCGATTGCTACCCACACTGCCGACTCGGGCGCTTCTCCCGTGGGAGTTCTACAAGGTCCCGGCTGCGAAATACGCCCCCGGTACCATGATGGACGTGCTTTATATTCCGCAGGGCACTAACGGACACCAGTCGCATGAAGTCGCATTGAAGCCTACCGGCAACTTGATACCCCAGGCCGAGCAGACATATTCCTATATCAAGACGGCGATCTTCGGCTACCTCAATGAGTGGCAGGTCGGCATCGGAGAGACCACTATCGGCGGCCGCCGCGAGCTTGCCAACCAGAACGGCTATTTTGACATCACCAACCTGTCCATGTTCGCTATGGAGCGCGGCAAAACCGCCCGCGAGGCCATCAAGGTCATGGGCTCAATGGCGGAGAAGTACGGCTACAGCGACGGCGGCGAGGAGCTTTCGGTAGTTGACGGCAAGGAAGCCTGGGTATTCGAGATAATCGGCCCAGGCCCTCTCTGGCAGGTAGGAGACGCCGAGCCCGGAGCCTTCTGGATCGCCCAGAGGGTAAAAGACGGCTATGTGGCTGCCTCAACCAACCACTCCGGTAATCAGACGTAGTAGATTTCAATAACTGCTGACGAGTTCATGTTCGCCCCCGGCATCAAGGATTACGCAGTCCTCCAGGGCTGGTACAAGGCCGACAGCGGAGAGCCCTTCAGCTGGAGAAAGCACTTCATGAACAACTTCAGGGTCGACTACTCAGCCCGCCGCATATGGCGCATAATGACGCTGCTCAACCCTGACCTGGTGGCAACGCTGGATCCCACCAACCTGCCCTTCCAGGCGCCGGTTAAGGAGAAGGTCACGTTGGCCAAGGTCATGGAAATCCAGCGCGACCATTATGAAGGCACGGAATTCGATATGACCCAGGGGCTGGGTGCCGGACCCTGGAACAACCCCCGCCGCTTCTGGGGGACATTCAAGGCCGATGGAATTACGTACACCCCGCAGAGAACGATCAACGTACATCGTGCTGAGTATGTAACCATAGTGCAGACAAGGGCCAACCTTCCCAATGAGATCGGCGGCGTCGTCTGGATGACTCCCCTCAGCGCAGATGCAGGCTGGTTCCTGCCTCTGTATGTAGGCGTAACGGAGCTTAACCCCTCGATATACAATAGAGAAGTGCGGCGACCGTTTCGACTTCACCAGGGATTCCTACAGCTGGGCAGTCGGTTCACTCTCCACATATATGAACCTCAAGTGGTCCTATATGTATGCCGACGTCAGCAAGATCCGCGACAAGTACGAAGGCGAACTGGTAAGGAACCAGGCGGCCTTCGAGAAGGCAGTAGTCGAGCTTTACAACAAGGATAAGGCAGCTGCCGTAGCTATTCTGACCGAATTCTGCAGCGACACCGTGGATACTTTCCGCGACGCAGTCTGGCAGACTGCTCGACTACCTAGTATGGAAGTATGATATGGGCTTCGTTACCGAGAACGGAAAGGTCAACGGCAAGGGCTATCCTGCGGAATGGATCGACAAGTTATTCAAGTATAACTTCGGGACGAGCGACATCCGCGGCTGGAGCCAGTATGTAGCCCCGACGAAGTAAGGCGAACCAATGAGAAATGGCCCGGTTCATCGAAAACCGGGCCATTTCCTTTTATGTTGCGCACCATAAGTCTGATATCCAAGAGCATGTCTTGCCGGCTTTTAGCGATTATTGCTCAAACAGCTTGCAGGCGTACTCCACTTTCATGAGATACAGGCCGGAACCCGGCGCCGGAGGCGGGGCAAGCTGTCCTGTCCTTTCCCCTGAAGGTTTCATGTAACCTTGCAGAGGGGCCCTCCCCAATCCTATCTCCATTAGCGCGCCTACCATATTCCTTACCATCTTGTACAGAAACCCGTTGGCGCTTACCGTAGCGATTATCGACCGTTCCCCCAGATGCTCGATGAAGCCTTCCTCTATAGAAAACCCCGAAATGTTCCTTACCGGGTCACTGTCTCACCGAACCGGCGGATCTAAAAGCGCTGAAGTCATGTTCACCGGCTAGTTCCTTGGCAGCTTCCCTCATCGCCTCTATGTCAGGGTTATCCTCCGATTACCCAAGCGTATTTCCCCATAAGGGGATTGCTTGAGCTTGATGGCAGTATAAGGTATCTATATGTCTTGGATGTCGCGTCGAATCTCGCATTGAAATTGTCGTCTACAAGGCATGACGATATCGCTTTTATGTCCTGCGGCAGCTTTGTATTCATAGCAAGCGCCCACCTGTCGGCGGGGATGCTCGATTCGGATTTGAAGCTTATGACCTGCCCTATCGCATGTACTCCGGCATCTGTCCTTCCTGAGCCGGTCACTGCCGAATGAACGCCTGTCAGCTCGGATATCGCCCTCTCAAGCTCCCCCTGGATGGTAGCGCCCTTGATCTGGCGTTGAAAGCCGGAGTAGCGGGATCCGTCATATTGAACTTTAACGGCAAAGGTCATCATAGGAATGCAGCCAGAAGCGCTGATGCAGTGATGATCGGGAAAGTAATCAGGTCGTAAGCGCTAAACGCAAGGCTTCTCAGCCTCGTCCTGCCGCGGCCGCCTCTGTAGCATCTTGCCTCCATGGCCAGGGCCAGGTCATCTGCCCTCCGAAACGCCGATACGAAAAGCGGAATAAGCACAGGAAGCATGGCTTTCGCCCGCTTCACGAGGTTGCCGCTGTTGAAATCAGCACCCCTTGCCATCTGCGCTTTCATTATCTTCTCGGTCTCTTCTACAAGTGTCGGAATAAACCTCAATGCTATTGTCATCATCATTGCCAGCTCATGAGCCGGAAAACCCACAACGGACAGCGGCTTCATGAGCTTTTCAAGGCCGTCTGTTAAAGTCAGCGGGGATGTGGTCAAAGTCACCAGGGATGTCGCAACTACGAGAAGGATGAGCCTTGAAACCATCAACGCGCCTTGGCTTGCGCCTTCGTAAGTCGCATTGAGCGGGCCGAGCTTGAATATGCTCGTTCCGTCAGTCATGAAAACATGGAGGATGAATGTGAATATCATTATTACCAACAGCGAGCGCATGGACCGCATTATGAACCTTAGCCCTACTTTTGAGCTGATGATGCCCGCCATCAGGATCATTGCGATAGCAGCGTAGCCCCATGCTGACTTGATCATGAACAGGCATGCTACCATCACGGTCATCATGATGATCTTGCTCCTGGGATCCATCCTGTGCAGAAGGGATCTGCCGGGTATGTACTGGCCTATAGCAAGGCTTGCAATCTTCACGGCCGTACCTCCTCCCCGGAACTAACCTTCCCCTCGCCGTATTCGAGCAGCATCCTTGAAAGCTCCTCTACCGTAAGCGGCAATTTACTGGGCAGAACTATGCCCCTTTTCGCCAGCATATTGTACAGGCGCACCGTCTGCGGCACTCCAAGTCCCATTGCCAGCAGGCTCTCTTCCTCAGAGAACACCTGCCTTGGATCCCCCGAAAGCACGACCCTGCCCCTATCCATAACAATGAGCCGGTCGGCGTGCTTTGCGACATCCTCCATGCTATGCGAAACAAGAATGACGGTGAAGCCTCCCCTTTGATGCATCTTGTCGATCTCGCCCAAAATCTCATCCCTGCCCGCCGGGTCCATGCCGGCCGCAGGTTCGTCAAGGATTATCGCCTCAGGCCGCATGGCGAGCACGCCTGCAATCGCGGCGCGCCTCTTCTGGCCGCCCGACAGCTCGAACGGTGACCGGTCCTTGTACAGCTCAAAGTCAAGATCGACGATGTCCATCGCCTCTTTGACCCTAAGCAGAACCTCTTCCTCGGAGAAGCCCATGTTCCTGGGGCCAAATGAGATATCCCCTATGACGGTCTCATCGAATAGCTGATGCTCCGGGTATTGGAATACCAGGCCTACCTTCTTCCTGACTTCGGTTATCTTGGTGCCTTTCGCCCAAATATCCTGGCCGTCAACGATTACAGTACCCGAGTCGGGTTTCAAAAGTCCGTTCAGGTGCTGCACAAGAGTGGATTTCCCGGATCCTGTCCTTCCGATTATCCCCACGAATTCGCCCTTGTTTATGGCAAGTGAGGCCCCGTCCAATACCTTGCGGGCCAGCGGGCTTCCGGCGTTGTATGTAAAGCTGATGTCCCTGATTTCGATTATCATACCGGGGCCACCGCCTTAATCGCCCTACGATGCCTTCAGAAGGCCTGCAATGCTGTCCGCCATCTCATCCAGCTCCACAACCTGTTCTCCGGTATCCAGGCCGCCTTCCTTGAGCATTTTCGCAAGCTCAACTACCTGCGGCATATCCAGCCCGTATCCCTTCAAGTCCGCGTCCCCGTAGAAGATTTCGGCGGCAGTGCCTTTTGCGACTATCCTGCCCTTGTCCATAATATAGACGGCGTCGGCAAGCATTGCCTCATCCATGAAGTGTGTGATGAGGACAATTGCTATGCCCTCCTTTGCCAGCCGTTCTGCGGCCTCGAGGACCTCTTTGCGCCCAACGGGGTCAAGCATCGCTGTGGACTCGTCAAGGACTATGCACTTGGGGCGCATCGCGATTACGCCGGCGATGGCCACTCTCTGCTTCTGTCCTCCGGAGAGCATATGAGGCGGAAATTCGCGGTAGCCTTCCATTCCCGTAAGGCGGAGGGCCCCATCTACCCTGGACATGATCTCATTGCTCGGCACCCCGAGGTTCTCAGGGCCGAAAGCAACATCCTCCTCAACGGTAGTCGCCACAAGCTGGTTATCAGGGTTCTGGAAGACCATTCCGACAAGGCGCCTTATCTCCCAGAGCTTTGCCTCATCCTTTGTGTCCATGCCATGTACCGTCACCTTTCCCTCATCGGGGATGATAACGGCGTTCATGGCCTTGGCAAGGGTGGATTTGCCCGAACCGTTGCGGCCTATCACCGCGACGAACTGGCCGGGATATATGTCCATGTCCACGCCTGAAAGGGCCTCGACTTCGTCGGGGCTCCCCTCATCATATGTGAACTTCAGATCCTCAATACGAATTACTGGTTCCACAAAATCGCTCTCCATGTGTAAAAAGTGCGCTTAAACGAATCCAAGCGCACTTCCACCTCTTTCATATTTACCCCCGTGCTGCCAAGGACCATGATCCCGGCAAAGGCCTATTTCTCTCCGGAGACAGGGGCCTTCTTGGCTGCTGGCACTTTCGTGCCGGCTTTCTTGATGGCCGTCTTCTTCGGCGCTTCGGGCTTCATAGCCGCGGGCTGCCTTTTTACTGCTGTCTTCTTCGCTTCGGCCTTCTTTGGGGCCTCAGCCTTCTTGGCCTTCTTCTCATCCTTGACTGCAGCAAGAGGCTCAAAGCCCAGCATCTCGATTATGGCCATCTGGGCGGCGTCTCCTCTGCGCACATCGGTCTTCATTATCCTTGTATATCCGCCGTGCCTCTCAGCGAACTTCGGCCCGATCTCGCCGAACAGCTTCTTGACTGCCTCGGGGCTGGTCAGATAAGCTGCGGCCAGTCTCGTGTTGTGCAGATCGCCCTTCTTCGCCTTAGTGATGAGCCTCTCTGCAACCGGCCTCATGGCCTTCGCCTTCGCTTCGGTTGTCTCTATGCGGTTATATAGGAAAAGGTTCGTTACCAGGCTCCTTAACAGAGCGCGGCGCGCGCCTACGTCGCGCCCAAGTTTGCCTTGCCTCAATTAAGTCTCCTCCTTACTTACTCTGCTTGCAGCTTCAGCTGAAGACCCTTCTCATCAAGCTTCTTCTTGAGTTCGTCCAGGGTCTTCCTTCCGCAGTTCCTAACCTTCATGAGGTCTTCCTCGGACTTGCGCGTCAGCTCGCCGAGGCTGGAGATATTGGCCCTCTTGAGGCAGTTATATGCCCTGACGGAAAGCTCCAGCTCATCGATGGGGGTCTCGAGCACCTTAAGATGCTCCTCGTCCTTGCCGTCTAATGTGCTGGCCGGGTCCTCCACTTCGCCCTCTTTGGCGATGAAGAGCTTGAGCTGCTCTCTTAATATGGCTGCGGCAAGGTTCAAAGCTTCTTTGGGCGACGCCTTGCCGTGAGTCCAGATCTCAAGTATGAGCTTATCGTAGTCCGTAATATCCCCTACGCGGGAGTTCTCCACTGCATAGTTGACCTTCTGAACAGGGGTGAAGATGGAGTCCACCGGTATCACTCCTATGGAATGGTCAGCCTTCTTATTCTTGTCCGCCTGGATGTATCCCCTGCCTTCGTCGACCGTTATCTCGGCGACTATGCTGGGGATATTGCCGTCCTTGGCGGGCTCAAGGGTGCATATCTTCAGTTCGGGGTTCAGAATGTCGACGTCAACGGTGCCCTCTATATGGCCAGCCGTTACTTCGATTTCCGAATCGCCCCTGTTCTCGACGATGAGCCTAAGCGTCTTGGGCCCTTCGACATTCATCCTTATTAAAAGGTCCTTAAGGTTCAGGACGATGTCGGTGACATCCTCCCTGACATAAGGCATGGTCGAGAACTCATGAAGCACCCCTTCTATCCTTACTGAGGTTATCGCGGCACCAGGCAGCGAGGACAGGAGTATCCTTCTCAGGGAATTGCCAAGAGTTACGCCATAGCCGCGTTCAAGCGGCTCGGCCACCAGCTTGCCATATTCCTCTTTCTCTTCCACCCATTCGATTTTGGGCTTAATCGTATCCAACATCAGACAAGCACCCTCCATTCGTACAGCTTAGCGGCGATTTGTGAGCGAAGCATCGCGTCTTTCGCCATTATCTGGAGTAGAACTCGACGATTAGGTGCTCTTTCACGTCGGTGTCTATCATTTCCCTCGTCGGCAAAGCGATCACGGATCCGGTCAGGTTGTCCAGATCGACTGTAAGCCACTGAGGCATAGCCTTGCTGGATAGGCCCAGACCTTCCTTGAAGAACTTGGCGTCCTTGGAATTGGGCTTCACTGATACAATGTCGTTAACGCTTACGGTATAGGATGGGATGTCCACCTTGCCGCCGTTGACGGTGATATGGCCATGGGCCACTATCTGCCTTGCCTGCGGCCTGGACTTTGCGAAGCCCAACCTGTACACGACATTGTCAAGCCTGCGCTCCATGAGGGCCAACAGATTCTCGCCTGTGATGCCCTTTGCGCGCTCTGCTTTGACGAACGTATTGGAGAACTGCGTCTCCAAGACTCCGTAGATCCTGCGCAGCTTCTGCTTCTCACGAAGCTGTACGCCATATTCGGAGAGTTTCTTCTGCCTGTCGCCGTGCACGCCGGGAGCATATCTCTTGCTCCTTCTTGTGAGGGCGCACTTAGATGAATAGCAGCGGTCGCCCTTGAGGTAGAGCTTTACCCTCTCGCGGCGGCACTGACTGCATACTGAATCGGTCATCCTTGCCATTTCGGCACCTCCATCTTACCTTTTAAACGCGTCTGCGCTTGGGCGGCCTGCACCCGTTGTGCGGTATGGGCGTTACGTCTTTGATCATGCTCACTTCGAGTCCGGTGGACTGAAGCGACCTGACTGCCGCTTCCCTGCCGCCTCCGGGGCCCTTGACCAGGACCTCGACGCTCTTCATTCCATGCTCCATTGCCGCCTTGGCCGCAACCTCTGCAGCCTGCTGAGCCGCGTACGGAGTGCCCTTCCTGGAGCCTCTGAATCCCTGGGCTCCCGATGAGGACCATGAGATCAGGTTTCCTACCGGGTCGGTGATGGTTACGAGCGTGTTGTTGAACGTCGACTTAATATGAGCGACGCCCGCTTCGACGTTTTTACGCTCGTGTTTCCTAGTTCTTGCCTGCTTCTTGGCTGCCATCCCTTAACCCTCCTTAGGCCTTCTTGCCGCGTCCGCCGACGGTCTTCTTGGGACCTTTGCGGGTGCGTGCATTAGTCTTAGTGCGCTGACCTCTTGTGGGCAGGCCCCTGCGGTGCCTGAGCCCGCGATAGCTGCCTATTTCGATCAGCCTCTTGATATTCTGGGCCTCTTCCCTCCTGAGGTCGCCCTCTACGGGATAGCCCTTGTCTATTGTCTCACGAAGCTTGGTTACTTCGTCCTCTGTCAAATCCTTGACCCTTGTGTCAGGACTTACGCCAACTTTGGCCAATATCTCCTGGGAAGTGCTGAGGCCGATGCCATACAAATAGCAAAGGGCTACTTCAACTCTTTTGTCCCTGGGGAGGTCAACGCCCGCGATACGCGCCATTCTCCGGAACACCTCCGTTGCATTTTAGCATAATAATCTTTAAGACTAACCCTGTCTCTGCTTGTGCTTGGGGTTCTCGCATATTACATGGACGACCCCGTCCCTGCGGATGATCTTGCACTTGTCGCAGATCTTTTTCACCGAAGGCTTAACTTTCATAACTAGCCCTCCTGTCAGACTTGGCCCTTGCCTGGGCCTACTTGTATCTCCACACGATCCTGCCTCTTTCAAGGTCATACTGCGATAATTCCAGCTTAACCTTGTCCCCGGCGAGGATCTTTATGAACCTCATTCGCATCTTGCCGGATACGTGCGCAAGGACCATATGCCCATTGCTCAGCTGTACCCTAAACATGGCGTTAGGCAGCGGTTCCATTACCGTACCTTCGGCCTCGATGTAATCATCCTTGCTCATGATCGGGTCAATGCCCCCTTTCAGTACCTCTGGCCCTATAGCCATCAAGCGCCTCTGCCAGTTCCCGGTCGGTGATCTCGGTTCCCTTCCCCAGTTTACCTTCCAGGACGGCGTCTATGTTGTTCAGCTTTATCAGATGCCTTATGTTCTTTCTCTTGGGCCTAGAGAACTTATGCATCTGACCATCCGCGATGAGCACTGCGCAATCGTCCAGCCGCCTTACCACTACGCAGAGACGACCCTTGTCCCTTCCCATCTTGGATATCACAAGCTGCCCCAGCCTGATTTCGCCGCATTCTGACAAATGCCTTGGCACCTTCCAATCTATTATTATAGCATGGTAAGCACTATAGGTCCCTCATCGGTTATGGCGATTGTATGTTCGAAGTGAGCGGAAAGCCCGCCATCCTTCGTCCTGACCGTCCAGCCGTCCCCATCCACTTTGACTTCGCGGGCGAACTGATTTATCATCGGCTCGATCGCTATCGTCATACCGGATGAAAGGCCGACCCCGGTCCCCTTCGCCCCGTAGTTGGGCACATTGGGGGCTTCGTGCATCTTTCTGCCTATCCCGTGCCCTACATACTCCCTTACCACAGAAAACCCTGCCTTCTCGGCCGACGTCTGTACAGCATGCCCTATGTCGCCCAGCCTGCCGCCATTTTGCGCCATCGCTATGCCGGCTTCCAGTGCTTTTCGGGTCTCTCTGATCAGCCTTGCGGCTTCATCCGATACATCCCCGATGGGCAGCGTATATTGCCGAGTCAGAACAGTAACCTTCCAGGAATGCGCCGGTATCTATGCTCAGGATGTCCCCATCCCGAAGAACCCTGTCGCCGGGAATCCCGTGGATGACTTCGTCGTTGACTGATGTGCAGAGGGTGGCCGGATAGTCCATGTATCCCTTGAAAGCCGGTTTCCCGCCCATCCTGACTATCAGATCTTCTGCCTTCCTGTCCAGCTCTGCTGTCTTAACCCCGGGTCTGGCAAGAACACTCATCATCGCCAGGACCGCCGCCGTTATCTGCCCGGACTTTCTCATCTTGAGCAGATCCTGCGGTGTTTTGAGGACTATCATCTTAAGCTGCCCTCGTATCCGGACAGTATTCCGGTAATCCTTCCGAAAACCACCGCCGGCAGGCCGTGGCCGTCAACGCCCTTAAGCAGCCCCCTATCGGTGTACCAGCGGATAAGAGGTTCGGTCTGAGCCTTGTAGGCAATGAGCCTCGTTTTCACCGCCTCCGGCTCGTCATCCTTGCGGCGAGCTGGTGATCCGCCGCACTTGCAGACGCCTTTTTCCGGAGGGTTGGTATCCTCATTGTATATTGCGCCGCAGGACGGGCAAATGAGCCGGCCTGCTATGCGCTTGATTATCTCCTCGTCCTCTACTTCTATGGACAGCACCAGGTCCAAATGCCTGCCTATGCCATCGAGCATGATAGCGAGCGCTTCTGCCTGGGGGATTGTCCTGGGGAAGCCGTCAAGCATAAAGCCTTTTAGGGTATCGGGCTCGCCTAGCCTTCGCTCGACAAGCCCTATAACTACGTCATCAGGGACCAGCTTTCCTGCGTTCATATATCCAGCTGCCTTGAGCCCAAGGTCGGTGCCCGCCTTGACGGCGGCGCGCAGAAGATCCCCGGTGGAGATGTGCGCAAGCCCGTATCTCGTCCTTATGCTCTCGGCGGCGGTACCTTTTCCCGCACCGGGAGGCCCCATTATGACCAAGTTCATTCCCTTATCCCCTTTACTGCATGAAGCCTTCGTATTGCCTCATTATGAGCTGGGATTCTATCTGCTTCATCGTGTCGAGCGCAACGCCTACCGCGATGATTATGCTCGTGCCTCCGAAGCCTATGTTGACCCCCAGTATCGCCGTCATTACGCTGGGCAACACCGCCATAGCGCCGAGGAATATGGCGCCCGGCAGGGCGATTCTCGTGACTACCCTGTCGATGTACTCGGCTGTGGATCTGCCCGGGCGATAGCCTGGGATGAACCCGCCGTACTGCTTCATGTTGTTCGATATGTCTATCGGGTTGAATGTGATGCCCGTATAGAAATATGTGAACGCTATGATGAGCACTACCTGCACCGAGTTATAAGCCCATGCGTTCGCAGTGAACTTGTTCATCAGCTCGCCGAACGCGGGCCAGAAGCTTCCCAGCGTTGCGGGGAAGGCCAGCAGCGAAGAGGCGAAGATTACGGGTATTACGCCCGCCTGGTTCACTTTGATGGGAAGATGCGTGCTCTGTCCTCCGTAGACCCTGCGGCCTACAACCCTTTTGGGGTACTGCACGGGTATCTTCCTGTTGGCTTCCTCTATCGCCACGACGCCTACTACGACTGCGAGCAGCGAAACAAGGAAGATGAGAAGGAGCAGTACATTCAGCCCGCCCGTTTGGACGAGGGTGAACAGCTGCTTTGCGACCATAGGAAGCCTCGATACTATTCCTGTGAATATGATTAGCGATATGCCGTTGCCTATGCCCTTCTCGGAGATCTTCTCGCCGAGCCACACAGTGAACATAGCACCGGCCGTCATGCTTACTATAACGAGCAGGTTGTTCCATATGCCGCTCATCATCGCGCCCTTCAGAAGAAGCATGTAGCTTATGGACTGAAGGACCGCAAGGCCCAAGCTAAGGTAACGTGAATAGGCCTGAAGCTTCTTCCTGCCCTCGTCGCCCTCCTTGGCCAGCTGTTCGAACTTAGGTATTACTACTTTCAGCAGCTCCATGACGATAGACGCCGTGATGTAAGGGCCCACGTTGAGGGCAAATAGCGTCATCCTCGAAAGAGAACCGCCGGCGAACATATCCAGAAGCGACAGGATGCCGGTCCCGCCGGAACCCGCCGCGCTCTGGAACTCCGCGAATACCTTGGTAGCGTCCACGCCCGGGACCGGGATGAAGGAACCGAGCCTGTACACGAGCAGCATAAGCGCCGTGAACGTTATCTTCTTCCTTATCTCCGGGACCCTGAAGGCATTAATGATCGCAGCTATCATCTAGATAACCTCCACGCTCCCACCTGCCGCTTTTATCTTCTCGGCAGCTGTTTCGCTGAACTTGTGCGCCTGGACGGTAAGAGCCTTGGAGATCTCGCCGTCGCCGAGGACCTTCACGAGATTGAACTTGCCCTTTACCAGGCCCGAAGTGTAGAATTCCTCAAGACCGACCGATGCGCCGGCCTCGAACCTGTCCTCGAGCTGAGAGATATTGACTACCGCATACTCTATGCGGAACTTGTTGTTGAACCCTCTCTTGGGTATGCGCCTTGCCAAAGGAGTCTGGCCGCCCTCGAAAGCAGGACCCTTGACTCCGCCCGAACGGGACTTCTGGCCCTTCTGGCCTTTGCCGGCCGACCTCTCCCAACCCGAGCCGTGGCCGCGTCCTACGCGGTGGCGTTCCTTCTTTGAACCCTCTGGAGGGCGTAGTTCATGCAATTTCATATGTATGCACCTCCGCTTGTGGAGCCGAAGCGACTCCTACTATTCTGCGTCGACCTCGACTACCTGCAAAAGGTGGTCGATGCTCTGGCACATCGCCCTCAATTGGGGTGTGTCAGGTCTTACTATTGCCTCACCGAGCTTGTGGAATCCGAGCGATCTTACGGTCGCCCTGACCCTGTCCGGCTCGCCTATGAAGCTCTTCTTATAAGTTATCTTCAAGAACTTGGCCATTCGAATTTCCCCCCTATTTCGCCTCGGCGTCCAAGCCGCGCGTCCTGGAGACTTCCTCGGCCGTCCTCATGCTCAAAAGGCCCTTCATGGTAGCGTTGACCATGTTTATCGGGTTGTTTGAGCCGAGCGACTTCGTGAGGATGTCCTTGATGCCTGCCGCTTCGAGGACGGCACGAACCGGACCGCCTGCTATGACGCCGGTACCGGGAGCTGCTGGCTTCAGGACTACTTTGCCCGCGCCGTAATCCGATGTGACTTCGTGCGGTATTGTCGTCCCTACCATCGGGATCGCCACCATGCTCTTCTTGGCGGCAGAGGAGCCCTTCTTAATGGCTTCGGCGACTTCGTAGGCCTTGCCTATTCCGATGCCGACTTTGCCTTTGGCATCGCCTACGACGACGAGTGCCCTGAAGCTCCTGGTCCTTCCGCCCTTGGTCGTCTTAGCGACGGGGTTGATGCTGACCACTTTCTCGGAAAGCTCGCTTACTTCCTGAACGAACCTCTTCATTCCATGCGTGCCCCCTTCCCTAGAACTCTAGCCCGGCATTGCGGGCAGCCTCGGCGAAGGCTGACACCCTGCCGTGGTAGATGTGGCCACCGCGGTCGAAAACCACGGCTTTTATGCCCTTTGCCAGGGCGCGCTCGGCGACCGTCTTGCCAAGGACCTTCGCGGCTTCAACGTTTCCGCCGTATTCGAGGCCGAGCCCCTTCTCGGTGGAGGACGCGAATACCAGCGTTGTGCCCGTGGTATCGTCGATCAGTTGTGCGTAGATGTTCGCTAGGCTCCTGTGAACCGCAAGCCTCGGCCTTTCGGTCGTGCCGTTGATGTGCTCGCGCACACGGCTATGGCGGCGGGTAAGGGCCTCTTTCCTGTCTTTCCTGTTAAACAAAGCTCATTTCCCCTTTCCTTCTCGCCGCAGCGTTACTTGCCGACCTTGCCGGTCTTGCCGGCCTTGAGGTGGACCACCTCTCCGGCGTATCTAATGCCCGTGCCGTGGTAGATCTCAGGCGGCCTCTTGGCGCGGATGTCCGCTGCCATCTGGCCCACATCCTCTTTGCTGCTGCCCTTGACCGCTATTTTGATCGGTGTGGCTGTTTCAAAGCTGATGCCCGCCGGAGGTTCAATTTCCACGGGATGTGAATGGCCGACGTTAAGGACAAGCTTCTTGCCCTGTACCGAGGCCTTGTAACCTGTTCCTACGATCTCAAGGTCCGTCTGGAAGCCCTTGGTCACGCCGACGATCATATTGTCTATGAGCGTGCGGGTAAGGCCATGGAGCGACTTGTGGGTCTTGCTCTCTGTAGGCCTGGCTACGCTGATTACATTTGCTTCTATGCTGATCTGCATATCCTTGTGCAGCTCGCGAGCGAGACTGCCTTTAGGGCCGGTGACCTTCATGCTGTGGCCTTCCAGCTCTACTTTTACGTCTGCGGGTATGCTGATCGGCTTCCTACCTATTCTTGACATTTCAGCACCCCCTACCAGACATAGCAGACGACTTCGCCGCCGAGGCCCGTCTCACGAGCCTTACGGTCTGTCATTAGTCCGCTAGATGTCGAAATTATTGCTATCCCCAGTCCATTGAGGACCCTGGGAAGCTCGTCTTTAGTCGTATAGACCTTCAGCCCGGGCTTAGAAATGCGCCTTAGCCCGCTGATGACCTTCTTCCTGTCCGGCATGTACTTCATGAAAAGCTTCAAATTCTTGAAACCCTTCTCGTCAGTTACCTGCTCGAAGTCCCTGATATAGCCCTCCTGTTTCAGAATGAGGGCCATCTCCACCTTCATCTTGGAAGACGGCATCACTACCGTGTCATGGTAAACCATGTTTGCGTTGCGGATTCTTGTCAACATATCCGCTATGGGATCAGAAACCGGCATCTGCTGTACCTCCTCTCACGGCATGTCCGCCTTACCAGCTTGCCTTGGTGACTCCCGGAATCTCTCCGCGGGAGGCAAGGCTACGGAAGCAGATCCTGCACATCTTGAACTTCCTCATGTATCCGCGGGGTCTGCCGCAGATCTGGCAACGGTTATATGCCCTTACTCCGAACTTGGGTTCGCGCTTCCAAGATTCGACCAATCCTTTACGTGCCATCTTGCTTCCTCCTTACTGGGCCTTGAACGGCATGCCCAATGCGCGGAGCAGCTCTAGTCCCTCTTCGTCCGTCCTAGCCGAAGTGACTATTGTTATGTCCATCCCTCTGACCTTGTCCACCTTGTCGTAGACTATCTCGGGGAATATGAGCTGTTCCTTCAGCCCCAGGGTGTAGTTGCCGCGGCCGTCAAAGCCGCTTGTTGATATGCCCCTGAAGTCCCTGATGCGCGGAAGGCTCACGTTGAAGAGCTTATCGAGGAAGTAGAACATCCTCTCCCCGCGAAGGGTGACCTTGGCGCCTATCGGCACTCCTGCCCTGAGCTTGAAATTGGCTATCGACCTCTTGGCCTTTGTAATCAGTGCCTTCTGGCCTGTGATCGTAGCAAGGTCGGCGGCTGCGGCATCTAGTGCCTTCGGATCCGCTGTGGCCTCGCTGACGCCCATGTTGACTACAACTTTGACCAGCTTAGGCAGCTGGTTGACGTTCTTGTACCCGAACCTCTTGGTGAGGGCCGGCATAACGTCGTTTCTATATCTGTCCTGTAAACGCGGCATTTAGAAATCCTCCTCCTCGGTCTTACTTGTCGAGGCTGGTCCCGCACTTTGCGCATGTGCGTGAGAACTTGCCTTCTCCGTCAGCCTTCATTCTGACCCGGGTCGCCTTGTTGCACTTTGAGCAGACTACCATCACCTTGGAGGCCGGCATCGCCATCGGGGTATCGATGATGCCACCTTGAGGAGCGGTCTTCGACGGCTTCGTGTGCTTCTTGGCCATGTTCATGTTCTCAACTACTACCTTCTCGTTCGAGGGTACCGTATGGAGGACCTTGCCCTTCCTGCCGGCGTCCTTTCCGGAGATGATCTGGACGTTGTCGCCCTTCTTTATCTTCATATCTGCTCCTCCGTCCTAAAGGACTTCAGGGGCGAGGGAGATGATCTTCATGTAGTTCTTATCCCTCAATTCCCTGGCAACGGGCCCGAAGATGCGAGTGCCCCTCGGGTTCATCTGGTCGTTGATCAAGACGGCGGCGTTCTCGTCGAAGCGGATGTAGGAGCCATCCTGGCGCCTTATCTGCTTGGCAGTACGAACCACAACGGCTTTGACAACCTCGCCCTTTTTCACAACGCCTCCGGGCGTAGCTTCTTTAACTGATGCGACGATTATGTCGCCTATGCTTGCGTATCTTCTTCTGGAGCCGCCTGACACTCTGAAGCACATGATCTTCTTCGCACCGGAGTTGTCGGCAACATTAAGTATCGTTTGGGCCTGTATCATTTATTGCCCCTCCTCTCGGCTATTTCGCGCGCTCGACTATCTCGACGAGCCTCCAACGCTTCTCTTTGGAAATCGGCCTGGTCTCCATTACTGTGACCTTGTCGCCGACGTGGCTTTCGTTCTTCTCATCGTGCACCTTTATCCTGCTCGACCTTCTTACGGTCTTCCCGTATAGAGGGTGGCTGAAGGTGCGCTCGATGACCACTACGCGGGTCTTGTCCATCTTGTCGCTCGCGACCACGCCGGTCCTCTCTTTGCGCTCGTTCCTGGTATCCTCCATATTCGCTCCCTCCCCTATCATCCGCGCGCCGCCTTGAGCTCGCGTTCGCGGATCACGGTCTTCACACGGGCTAAGTTCTTCTTAACTTCGCCTATCCTGTTAGGGTTCTCCAACTGGTTTGTGGCGAGCTGGAACCTCAGGTTGAACAGCTCCTCCTTGAGGGTGGAGAGCTTCTTTGCCAATTCCTCGGCCGTAAGTTCGCGTACTTCCTTAGGCTTCATCTGCCTCACCCTCCTTCTTTGCAGTTATATGCTTCTCTATGTGGTCGAAATCGCCCTTGTTCACGATCTTCGACAATACCGGCAGCTTATGCATCGCAAGACGCATGGCTTCCTTGGCATCGGTGTCGGGAACTCCGCCGATCTCGAACATTACGCGGCCCGGCTTGATTACCGCTACCCAGTACTCCGGCGAGCCCTTGCCTGATCCCATACGGGTTTCGGCAGGCTTCTGGGTTACCGGCTTGTCAGGGAATATCCTGATCCAGACGTTGCCTCCGCGCTTGGTATAACGAGTCATTGCGATACGCGCGGCTTCAATCTGCCTGTCGGTCACCCATCCGCACTCGGTCGCCATGAGGCCCCACTCGCCAAAAGCGATGTAGTTGCCCCTTGTGGCCTTGCCTGTCATGCGGCCGCGGTGTACCTTTCTGAACTTTACCCTCTTTGGCATCAACATGGTTAGTGTCCTCCCTGGTTCTGGCCGGGTGCCCTCTTGGGAAGGACCTCGCCCTTGTAGATCCAGACCTTGATTCCGATTCTACCGTAGGTCGTTGCCGCCTCGGCAAAACCGTAGTCAATGTCTGCTCTGAGCGTATGAAGCGGTAGCCTGCCGTTGGAATAGCTCTCTGTCCTGGCGATTTCGGCGCCGCCGAGCCTGCCGGAGCATCTCATCTTTATTCCGAGGCATCCGAGCTTCTCTGCCCTTGCCATTGACTGCTTCATCGCGCGCCTGAAAGCTATCCTCTTCTCAAGCTGGCCTGCTATGTTCTCCGCCACCAGCTGTGCGTCGAGGTCGGGATTCCTGACCTCGTTGATGCTAAGAAGCACCTGCTTGCCTGTGAGGGCCACAAGTTCCTTCCTGAGCTCCTCGGACTTCTTTCCGCCGCTTCCGATGATAACGCCGGGCTTGCCGGTGTTGATGATGAACTTAATGACGTTGTTCGCCTTACGCTCGATCTGAACCCTGGAAATGCTTCCCGGGTTGTTCTCCCTCTTGGAGGGGTCCTTGGACACGGGCGAACCGTCTTTCCTGTTGAAATCATATCCCTTGATGTACTTCTTGAGCTTTAGGTCCTCGTGGAGCTGATCCGCATACGACTTATCCGCGTACCATGCAGAATCCCAGCCCTTGATGACTCCGACCCTGAAGCCTATCGGGTTAACCTTTTGACCCACGATCAACCCTCCCTTTCCTTAACGACAATTGTCACATGGCAGCTTCTCTTGAGAAGCCTGTCAGCCATGCCTCTTAGCCTGGGCAACACCCTTTTCATGGTGGGACCCACGTCCACAAAGGCTTTGGCAACGTACAGGGAGTCCTTGTCGAGGTTTAGGTTGTTCTCGGCGTTAGCCGCCGCCGACTTGACCACCTTGTATACCACTTCACTCGCCCCGCGAGGTGAGAACTTTAGTATGGCCATCGCCTCATTGACGCTCTTGCCGCGGATCAGGTCAACTACGGCACGGGCCTTGCGAGGCGTGATCCTGACATGTTTTGCTACTGCTTTTGCCTCCATAGCTGCTGACCCTCCTACTTAAGCTCTGTTGCCTTATCAGTTCTCGAGTGACCCCTATAGGTCCTCGTAGGCGCGAATTCGCCTAATTTGTGCCCTACCATGTCCTCTATGATATATACAGGCACGTGCTTTCTGCCGTCATGTACCGCGATGGTGTGCCCTAGCATGTCTGGCATGATAGTGGAGCTCCTGGACCAGGTCTTGATTATCTCCTTGGTTCCCTTGGAGTTCATCGCGTCTACCTTTTTCATCAACTTCGGGCAGACATACGGGCCCTTTTTGAGCGACCGGGACATTTGTCCGCCTCCTCTCTTAACTCATATCAGGTTATTTGCCGTTGCGCCTTCTGACTATGAGTTTGTCAGAGGCCTTGGCCTTGCGGGTCTTGTAGCCGAGGGTCGGTTTGCCCCAAGGGGTCAACGGACCCGGGTGTCCTATCGGCGATTTGCCTTCGCCGCCGCCGTGCGGATGGTCTACTGGGTTCATGACCACGCCGCGGTTATGCGGCCTGCGGCCCAGGTAACGCTTGCGTCCGGCCTTGCCGAAGCTGATGTTCTCATGGTCGATGTTGCCAACCTGGCCTATTGTCGCCATGCAGCCTACCCTGACCATTCTCATCTCGCCGGAGGGAAGCCTCAACGTCGCCATGGCGCCTTCTTTTGCCATCAGCTGCGCCGATGCTCCTGCTGTGCGAACCATCTGAGCTCCCTTGCCGGGCACCATCTCAACGCAGTGCACCATTGTGCCGACCGGGATGTTCGTCATAGGAAGCGCGTTTCCTGGCTTGATGTCTGCTTCGGGCCCTGCGACTATCATGTCGCCGACTTTCAGGCCTACAGGCTGAAGGATGTACCTTTTCTCGCCGTCGAGGTAATTGATAAGGCATATCCTTGAGGACCTGTTGGGATCGTACTCGACTGTTGCGACTTTGCCGGGTACGCCGAACTTGTCGCGCTTGAAGTCGATGATCCTGTAGCTCCTCTTCGCTCCGCCTCCGCGGAAGCGGGAGGTAATGCGGCCATTATTGTTGCGGCCGCCTGTCTTCCTGAGCGATACGGTAAGCGACTTCTCCGGCTTCGAGGCGGTTATCTCCTCGAAAGTAGAGACCGACATCTGCCGACGCCCAGGAGATGTGGGCTTGTACTGCTTGATACCCATTGGTTATTTCCTCCTTGCGCTCTCGGCTTATGCTCCCTCGAAGATCGGGATACGCTCCCCAGCCTTCAAAGTGACTATAGCCTTCTTCCAGTCTGATGTGTAACCCTGTCCTTTGCCCATTCTCTTGAGCTTGCCCGGCATCGATACTGTGTTTACGGCGACTACTTTCACCTTGAACACTTCTGCGACGGCCTTGGCAATGTCTATCTTGGTCGCGGCTTTCGCCACTTCGAAGACGTACTTGTTCTGCTCAGCAAGAAGGGTGGTCTTCTCGGTGATTATCGGCCTGACTAGGATATCGTGTGCTAAGAGCTCCATCAGGCAAGCACCTCCTTGGCCTTCTCGACCGCCGAGGCGGTGAACAGAAGGTTGTTGTGGTTGAGGATGTCATATACGTTCAGGCCCTCGACCGTTAGGTACATGGCATCCGGAATGTTCCTGGTGGAAAGCATCACGTTGTTGTCGGCCTCGCTGGTTACCACAAGCGTCTTGCCCAGCTTGAGGTTGCTCAGCACCGAAATCATCGCCTTAGTGCTCGGCTTCTCTATCGTCAGGGCATCGACCACTACGAGGGTGGCTTCAAGCGCCCTTGATGAGAGGGCCGACAGCAGAGCGAGCCTTCTTACCTTCCTGTTTATCCTATAGCTGTAGCTTCTGGGTATCGGGCCGAATATCTTGCCGCCTCCTGCCCATTGCGCTGACCTGATGGAGCCCTGCCTTGCGCGGCCGGTCCCCTTCTGACGGTAAGGCTTCCTGCCGCCGCCTGATACCTCAGAGCGGGTCTTCACTTTCGCAGTACCCAGCCTTCTGCTCGCCAGCTGCATTACGACAGCTTCGTGGAGAACATCGGCATTGGGCTCTATACCGAAGATCTCTTCGGGTAGGTCCACAGTGCCCAGGCTCTCGCCTTTCATATTGAAAAAAGGTGCCTTTGGCATTTACTTTGCCTCCTTTCCCTCTTCGTGGCTACTTCTTGGAAGCCTTCACAGAGTCCCTGACAACCACGAGGCCGCCACGAGTTCCGGGAACTGCTCCGCGGATCAGGATCAAATTCCTGTCCAGATCCACGCCGGCTACTGTCAAGCCCTGTATCGTTATCTTGTCCCCGCCCATCCTACCGGGCAATTTCCTGCCCTTGAAGACCCTGGCCGGGTCGGTGGCGCCCAACGAACCTACTCTGCGCTTATAGGTAGAGCCGTGGCTCATTCCGCCCCTTGCAAAACCGTGGCGCTTGATAACGCCTGCGAAGCCCTTGCCGCGCGATTTGCCTGTCACATCGATCTTGTCGCCCACTGCGAACAAGTCGGCTTTGATCTCCTGCCCTATTGCGAACTGCTCAGAGGATTCCACACGAAACTCCCTCAAGTAGCGCATCGGCTTGATGTTGGCCTTTGCGAAGTGGCCCTTCTCAGCCTTCGAGAACAGCCTCTCGCGCTTCTGTCCAAAACCTACCTGGATTGCCTCATAGCCGTCATGCGGGGTGCTCTTCCTCTGTATGACCACGCAAGGACCGGCTTCGATGACAGTGACCGGTGTCACTTTTCCGTCTGCTGCGAAAATCTGGGTCATGCCCAGCTTCTTTCCGAGAATGGCTCTAGCCATCCATTACACCTCCTGCTCGTAAACGTGTTTCTTAGCTTATGGCCATTGGACTCACGTTAGAGCTTTATCTCTATATCCACCCCTGAGGGCAGATCCAGTTTCATGAGAGCGTCCATGACCTTCTGGTTAGGCTCGATTATATCGATAAGCCTCTTGTGCGTTCTCATTTCAAACTGCTCGCGGCAGTCCTTCTCCACGAATACGGAGCGGAGCACCGTGTAGATATTCTTCTCCGTCGGAAGCGGTATCGGCCCCGATACCAGAGCGCCCATAGCCTTGGCCGTCTCCACTATCTTCTGTGACGACTGGTCCAGAAGCTTGTGGTCGAATGCTCTGAGCTTTATTCTTACTTTGCTCTTCGACATTAGTTTTTACCCTCCATCGCCCGATCTTTCGCGGACTTACTCGGCTGGAGTTCTCCCGGTCGTTCGGGTCCCGCCGGCAACATCCAGCTTCATCGCCTACTTGATTCCTTGAGGGACGTCGTTTGCGGCGCCCCTCAAGGCAAACAGCCGCCTACTGCTCTATCGAGGTTACAGTCCCTGCTCCGACCGTACGGCCGCCCTCACGGATTGCGAAGCTCATTCCCACTTCGATTGCGATGGGGGTGATAAGCTGAATTGTCAGGTTGGCGTGGTCGCCGGGCATTACCATCTCGGTGCCGGCATCAAGGGAAATGCTTCCGGTGACGTCGGTTGTCCTGATGAAGAACTGAGGCCTGTAGTTGTTAAAGAACGGAGTATGGCGTCCGCCTTCGTTCTGGGTGAGGACGTAGACCTGACCGCGGAACTTGGTGTGCGGAGTGATCGTGCCGGGCTTTGCGAGGACCTGGCCGCGCTCGACCTCGTCCTTGTCGATGCCGCGAAGCAGGCAACCGACGTTATCGCCCGCGAAGCCTTCGTCCAGCAATTTCCTGAACATCTCGACTCCGGTTACTACGCTCTTCTTGATTTCGGGCATGAGCCCTACTATTGCGACTTCCTCGCCGACCTTGACCTTACCGCGCTCGATACGACCGGTAACGACCGTGCCGCGCCCGGTAATTGTGAAGACGTCCTCGATAGGCATCAGGAACGGCTTGTCAACTGCGCGATCAGGAGTCGGGATGTATGTGTCGACTGCGTCCATGAGGTTCCATACCTTGCCGCACCACTCGCAGCTGCGCTGGCCGCAACCGCACTCGCCGGCCTTAAGGGCGCTGACGGGCACTACGGGGATCTCATCTCCGGGGAACTCGTAGAAGCTCAGGAGGTCCCTTACTTCCATCTCGACCAGCTCGAGGAGCTCCGGATCGTCAACTGCGTCGCACTTGTTGAGCGCTACTACTATCTTGGGCACGCCGACCTGGCGGGCGAGAAGGATGTGCTCACGGGTCTGGGGCATCGGGCCGTCTGCGGCCGACACTACCAGGATGGCTCCGTCCATCTGGGCGGCTCCGGTGATCATGTTCTTTACATAGTCGGCATGACCGGGGCAGTCGACGTGGGCGTAATGCCTCTTCTCGGTTGCATACTCCACGTGTGCGGTGTTGATGGTGATTCCACGGGCCTTTTCCTCGGGAGCGTTGTCGATCTCATCGAACCTCTTGACAGTAGCAAGGCCTGACTTGGCTAGTACTGTGGTAATTGCCGCTGTAAGTGTGGTCTTGCCATGGTCGATATGACCGATGGTGCCGATGTTTACGTGCGGCTTGTTGCGCTCGAACTTCTGCTTTGCCATTTCTCTTTCCTCCTTAAAGGATATTTAAAGTGCTCTTGTCCTGACTATATGCCCTTGTAGTTCTTGATTATCTCCTCTGAGACGTAGTTCGGGACCTGCTCGTATCTTAAGAACTGCATCGTGTAGGTCGCCCTTCCCTGTGTAAGGGAGCGGACCGTTGTAGCGTAACCGAACATATCCCCCATCGGCACCTGAGCTTTCACAATCTCGGCAGCCGCATGGTTTTCCATGCCGGTGACTTTGCCGCGCCTAGCGCTAATATCGGACATCACATCGCCCACATACATTGTAGGGGTCGTGATCTCGACCTTCATGATAGGCTCCAGCAGTATCGGTGCCGCCTTCGCAACAGCTTCCTTGAAGCATATGGAGGCTGCGATTTTGAAGGCAAGCTCTGATGAGTCCACTACGTGATAGGACCCGTCCGTCAGCTTCACCTTCACGTCTACTACCGGATACCCTGCCACAGGACCCGCGCCTGAAGCTTCCCTCGCGCCGGCTTCTATTGCCGGTATGTATTCTCTCGGGATTGAGCCGCCCACAGTCGCGTTCTCGAAGATGATGCCCGATCCCGCGGGGGCGGACTCCACTTCGAAGACCACGTGGCCGTACTGGCCTCTTCCGCCGGTCTGCCTTATGAAGCGCGTCTCGTTCTCTACGGACTTGGATATCGTCTCCCTGTAGGCAACCTGAGGTTTGCCTATATTGGCGCCGACTTTGAACTCCCTGAGAAGCCTGTCAACGATGATCTCCAGATGGAGCTCCCCCATGCCTGCGATGATCGTCTGGCCGGTGTCCTGGTCGGTGCTCATCCTGAAAGTAGGATCTTCCTCGGCCAGCTTCATGAGGGCCATGGTAAGCTTATCCTCATCGGTCTTGGTCTTGGGCTCCACAGTCAGGGATATTACCGGTTCCGGGAACACCATGCGCTCCAATATCAGGGCATGCCTCTCGTCGCAAAGCGTATCCCCCGTAGTGACTTCCTTGGGGCCTACTATGCCGACTATTTCGCCGGCGCTTATGCTGTCGAGGTCCTCCCTGTGGTTTGCATGCATGCGCAAGATCCTTGATATCCTCTCGCGCTTTCCCTTGGAGGCGTTGTAATATACTTTGCCGGCTTCCGCCTTGCCGGAATACACCCTTATGTAGGTGAGCTTTCCGACGAAGGGGTCAGTTGCGATTTTGAATACCAATGCGCAGAATTCCTCGTCCTCGGAGGCCTTCCTTTGGACCTTCTCATCGTCCCTGGGATCAATGCCCTCTACTGGCGGCATGTCTATCGGGCTGGGAAGGAAATCGACTATTGCATCAAGAAGTGGCTGTACGCCCTTGTTCTTGAAAGCCGAGCCGCAGATGACGGGCGTAAGCTTCGCTGAAAGCGTAGCGCGCCTTATTCCTGCGATAAGCATCTCGGGCGTAATCTCGCGCCCTTCGAAGTAGCACTCTGTGAGCTCGTCGTCGCAACCGGAGATCTGCTCGACCATGTACTCCCTTTGCACTTCAGCTTCGGCCCTGAGCTCCTCGGGAATTTCGACATCCTCCACGCTTACTCCAAGGTCATCGTTGTACAGCCTGGCGTTCATGTGTATAAGGTCGATTATCCCCTTGAAATTCTCCTCGGAGCCTATTGGCATCTGCACCGGGACGGGGTTTGCGCCGAGCTTGTCCTTCATGCTCTTGACTGCCGCATTGAAATCTGCGCCCATGCGGTCCATCTTATTCACGAAGGCCAGCCTTGGTACGTTGTATCTGTCTGCCTGTCTCCATACCGTTTCCGACTGGGGCTGCACCCCATCGACCGCACAGAAGACTGCCACTGCTCCATCCAGCACCCTCAGAGACCTTTCGACCTCTACGGTGAAGTCAACATGCCCGGGCGTGTCTATGATGTTAATCTGGTGATCGTTCCATATACATGTAGTAGCAGCGGAGGTGATGGTTATTCCCCTCTCCTGCTCCTGTATCATCCAGTCCATCGTAGCCGTGCCGGAGTGGACTTCGCCCATCCTGTGAAGCCTGCCGGTATAGAATAGAATACGCTCGGTAGTAGTGGTCTTGCCTGCGTCAATATGTGCCATTATGCCTATGTTGCGTATCCTGCCTAAATCAGCCATGACCACCACTCCTTTCCTGTACAATTACTATAAATCAAACGATGCTACCACCTGTAATGTGCGAAGGCTTTGTTTGCCTCTGCCATCTTGTGCATGTCCTCGCGCTTCTTAATGGAAACGCCCACATTGTTCGACGCATCGAGGATCTCGCCTGCGAAACGCTCAACCATGGTGCGCTCAGAGCGCTTTCTGGCATTGATTATGATCCATCTCAGTGCCAATGCCTTGCGACGCTCGGGCCTTACTTCCATAGGGACCTGATAGGTCGCGCCGCCGACTCTGCGGGGTTTGACCTCAAGAAGCGGCATGACATTCTTCATGGCTTTGTCGAGCACTTCGAGCGGGTCGCTTCCGGACTTCTGCTTGATGATATCGCAGCCGCCGTAGAATATTCCCTCGGCTATGCTCTTCTTGCCATTCATAACGATCTTGTTTATGAACTCGGAGACCAGGACGCTGTTGAAAACCGGGTCCGCAGTGATCTCCCTCTTAGTTACATTGCCTTTCCTGGGCATGGGTAAACCTCCCTCGTGGCTAGCTGTTACTTAGGCCTCTTGGCTCCGTACTTGGATCTTCCCTGGCGCCTGTTGGATACTCCGGCGCTGTCTAATGTACCGCGTATGATGTGATACCTTACGCCTGGCAGGTCCTTTACGCGACCTCCCCTTATTAGCACTACAGAGTGCTCCTGGAGATTGTGGCCCTCGCCGGGAATATAGGCTGTTACCTCAATTCCGTTGCTAAGCCTCACCCTTGCGATCTTCCTCAAAGCCGAATTCGGCTTCTTGGGTGTCGCTGTCCTGACTACAGTGCAAACGCCGCGCCTCTGCGGCGATCCTTCTCCGTAGTTTGTCCTGCGCTCTAGCGAGTTATACTGGAAACGAAGGGCGGGTGATGATGATTTGTACTCGACCTTCTCCCTGCCATTCTTGACCAGCTGGCTGATTGTCGGCATTCGCTGCACCTCCTTTCCAGTACGATCTTAAGCTTCTATCTTCAGTACCGCGGCGACCGAGGCGCCAACCTCAATGCCGCATGTTCTTCCCAAAGCTGACTTGCTTTCGACATCCCTTACAGGAACTCCGGCCTTGGCCGCGGCTTCCCGCAGCTCTCTGACTATGGATGAATTGCCGTCTTTCGCAAGGAATACTTCGACGGCCTCGCCCCTGGACAAGGCCCGCAATACTTGCTTTCTTCCTACGACCCTGACTTTAGGGTCCGAGAGCTCCTCTTTCAACGAGCACCGCGCCCTTTCTAGTAAAATAAATTACATGGGCAGGCACCTAAAAATGTTAACATTGCGCACCCATACTGTCAATAAGATTCGAGCTACGAGTGCACAATTTTCTTATACCGACCCTTCCGTAGCAGAAGCCGCGTCGACAGGCGCCTCTAAAACGCCGTCCGCCTCTGCCGTAAGCCCTGATGCTTCGGCTTGGGCCGCGACCATGGCTATAAGATCTTCGGGATTGTACATCGTTATGTTCCTGTACTTTTTCATTCCGGTCCCTGCCGGTATCAGCTTTCCGATTATTACGTTCTCCTTCAGGCCTATGAGCCTGTCTATCTTGCCCTTGATGGCGGCGTCTGTCAGCACTGTTGCCGTCTCCTGGAATGACGCTGCAGCAAGGAAGCTGTCCATCGAGACTGCGGCGAGCTTGATGCCGGGCAGCCACGGCTGTGCGGGCTTCTTGCCCTCTTCCACCAGCTTCTTGTTTATGGCCTCCAGCTCGAAGCGGTCTACGACGGCCTTCTCCTTGAAGTGGGTATCGCCGGAGTCCATGATCTTAAGTTTCCTGGACATCTGGCGGACGATGACCTCGATATGCTTGTCGTTGATCTCGACGCCCTGCCTTCTGTACACTTCCTGGACTTCGCCGACTATGAACTGCAGAGCCGAGACTATGCCCTCCTGCTGGAACACGTCCTGCGCGTTCCTGTGCAGCGGCTGCTCGTACAGCCTGTCGCTCTTTCCGATCTTCTGGCCTTCTACTACGAGCATCTTGGCGCCCGCAGGCACTGTGTAGTCGTGCTCCTGGCCGTTGGTGGCCCTTATGATGACCTTAGTGACGCCGCCGATGTCCTTTATGCTTACCACGCCGGCCTTATGGGCATCGGTGCTGGGGATCCTCGCCTCGAAGTCGCGCTCGACCCTAGGCAGGCCGTAGGTGATGTCGTCTCCGGCAACGCCTCCGGTATGGAAGGTCCTCATCGTAAGCTGGGTGCCGGGCTCTCCGATCGACTGGGCGGCGATTATGCCTACCGCCTCGCCGATGTCCACGATCTCGCCCTTCAGTACAGGCACTCCGTCCAGGGTGTAGTTGAACTCCTCGATGTCCCCGGGCCTTCTAACAGGCCTGCCGAGGGCGAGGTTCCTGCCGTAGCAGCATGCGCACACACCGTACTTCGCCTTGCACTGCAGCACGGAGCGAACCTTAAGCTTCTTGATGCCGACGGCATCCATTAGAAGGGCCGTCTCCTCATTGATAACCCTGTTCTTTATCTCTATTGTCTTCTCTTCGCCCGTCACAGGGTCGGAATAGCTGACGTTCTCGAAGCCCATGCGTCCGATTATCCTGTCCCTGAGGGGCTCGATGATATTCTTGCCCTCGCCGTCGAACAGCGCTGTGACTTCTATGCCCATGTCGGCGCCGCAGTCGAAGGTACGGACTATTGCATCCTGTGCAACGTCAACGAGCCTTCTGGTCAGATAGCCCGACTTGGCCGTTCTCAAAGCCGTGTCGGCAAGGCCTTTCCTTGTGCCGTGCGTAGAGATGAAGTATTCGAGCACGTTCAGGCCTTCCCTGAAGTTTGACCTGATCGGGACGTTGATGGTACGGCCTGACGGGTCAGCGACGAGGCCTCTCATTCCGGCCAGCTGGCCCAGCTGCCCGAGGTTGCCTCTGGCGCCGGAGGTGGCCATCATGTATATCGGATTGAACCTGTCGAGGTTCGCCTCCATGGCCTTCTGGACTTTTTCCTTTGCGTCGGTCCAGACGTCCTGCTCCTTCTGCTCTTTTTCCATCTCGGTCAGCAGTCCTCTCTTGAACTGCCTTTCTATCCTGTCGATCTCCTGGTCGGCCTTCTCTAGTATCTGCTTCTTCTCAGGCGGGATGGCCGCGTCCATGATTCCGACCGTCGTTCCCGAGTAGGTAGCGTATTTATAGCCCAGGCCCTTGATGTTGTCGAGCATCTCGGCCGTCATCGTGTTGCCGTATGTGTTGCGGTACTTCGCGACCAGCTTGGAAAGGAAGCCCTTGGTTGCGGCCTTTCGCTCGTTGACTGCCCTTTTGGACACGATATCCACAAGCGTTTTGCCCGCCTCGTCGAGGTTGAGGCGCTCTACTGCCCTTAGATCCTCCTGGGTTACGAGCCCGCCGCCCGTAAGGCTGTCGTCAAAGGTGCTGATGCAGCTGTTTATGAACGGGAACTCATCCGGGAATATGCTGTTGAATATCAGCTTTCCTACGGTGCTCATGAACAGCCTGCCGTACTTCGTCTCGCTTCCAAGTATGCATTTGTTCTCGGGCATCCTTACGAATATCCTCGCTTGCAAGGAGAGCTCGTTGTACTGGAAGGCCATCAAAGCCTCCGGGATATCCTTGAACAGCCTGCCCTCGCCCTTGGAGTCAGGCCTTTCAGCCGTTAGGTAGTAGCATCCTATTACGACGTCCTGGTTGGGGACGGTGATAGGGTTGCCGGAAGCAGGCGAGAGAATATTGTTCACACTGAGCATCAGAAGCCTGGCCTCCGCCTGGGCTTCAGGTGAGAGCGGAACGTGGACTGCCATCTGGTCGCCGTCGAAGTCGGCGTTGTAGGCCGCGCAGACCATAGGATGGATCTGTATCGCCTTGCCGTTCACAAGAATTGGCTCGAACGCCTGTATGCCCAGCCTGTGAAGGGTCGGGGCGCGGTTTAGAAGGACAGGGTGCTCGCGGATTACTTCCTCAAGGACGTCCCATACTTCAGGCCGCAGCCTCTGTACCATCTTATTGGCATTGCGCATATTCTCGGTATATTTCTTCTCTACGAGCCTTCTCATCACGAAGGGCTTGAAAAGCTCAAGGGCCATCTCCTTGGGCAAGCCGCACTGGTGCAGCTTCAAGGTGGGGCCTACGACGATGACTGACCTGCCCGAGTAATCGACGCGCTTGCCGAGAAGGTTCTGACGGAAGCGTCCCTGCTTGCCCTTCAGAAGGTCGGACAGGGATTTCAACGGCCTGTTGCCGGGGCCGGTTACCGGCCTGCCGCGTCTGCCGTTGTCTATGAGGGCGTCGACCGCCTCCTGCAGCATCCTCTTCTCATTTCTTACGATGATGTCGGGAGCCTGCAGTTCAAGCAGTTTCTTCAGCCTGTTGTTGCGGTTAATCACCCTGCGGTACAGGTCATTTAGGTCGCTGGTGGCGAACCTGCCGCCATCAAGCTGTACCATAGGCCTTAGATCCGGCGGTATTACCGGAAGTACCTCAAGTATCATCCACTCCGGCTTATTGCCGGCTTCCTTGAACGCTTCTACCAGCTCAAGGCGCCTTCTTGCCTTGTCCCTCTTGGACCCGGACGATGTCTTGATCTCCTCCCTGAGCTCTTCGCCCAGGGCGGGGATGTCGATCTCCTTCAGAAGGTCCTGTACGGCTTCGGCACCCATGCCGGCCCTGAACAGGTTGTGGTACTTATCGTTATAGTTCTGGTACTCCGACTCGGTGAGCAGCTGCTTCTTGGAAAGCGGCGTGTCTCCCGGGTCGACTACTATGTAGGATGCGAAGTATATGACTTTCTCCAGGTGCTTCGGCGTCATGTCCAGAAGCAGCCCCATGCGGCTGGAGATCCCCTTGAAGTACCATATATGAGAGACCGGGGCCGCAAGCTCTATGTGGCCCATCCTCTCGCGGCGGACCTTGGCCTTCGTGACCTCGACTCCGCACTTGTCGCATATGATGCCCTTGTGGCGTACCTTCTTGTACTTGCCGCAGTTGCATTCCCAGTCCTTCGTCGGCCCGAAGATCTTCTCGCAGAAGAGCCCGTCCTTTTCCGGCTTCAAAGTCCTGTAGTTTATCGTCTCAGGCTTCCTTACTTCCCCGGAAGACCAGCTTCTGATCTTCTCAGGAGAAGCCATGGCTATTTGTATTTTATCGAAATCGTTGACGTCCAACATCGGCTTCGCCCCCTATCTTTCGGATGCTGACAACAGGAACAGCCTACTCTTCCTCTTTGACATCTGTGCTTTCTTCGACGATGTCGAGGTCGTCCAGGCTCGGCATTGGATCCCCTTCAGGCGCCTCGGACTCCAAATCGCTTTCAATTGCGATTACGTCCTCCTTGCCTATCCTGAAGTCTGCCAGCGGAAGAAGGTCTTCTGCTTTATCATCCTCTTCACGCCTGCGTTCCCTCTCAGGCCTGCGCTCTTCGATATGCAGGTCCCCGCCTATCCTATAGGGCCTTGCACCCAGATCGAAGCCCAGGTCCCTTGCCGAATCGCTTGCATCCTCTTCAAGGTCCTTGATGCTGATTTCCCTGTCCTCGTTGGTCAATATCCTGACGTCAAGGCTGAGCGACTGAAGTTCCTTGATTAGCACCTTGAATGCTTCCGGTATGCCCGGTCCCGGAACGTTCTCCCCCTTGACTATGGCAGCGTATGTGTTAACCCTGCCCACTATATCGTCCGATTTGACGGTCAGCAGCTCCTGCAGTGTGTTTGCCGCCCCGTACGCTTCCAGTGCCCAAACTTCCATCTCGCCGAATCTCTGGCCGCCGAACTGAGCCTTGCCTCCCAGCGGCTGCTGGGTGACCAGGGAGTAGGGTCCCGTAGCCCTTGCATGGATCTTGTCATCTACAAGATGGAGCAGTTTCAGGAAGTATGCATATCCTACGGTAACGGGGCTTGCGAAGGAATCTCCCGTTCTTCCGTCATACAAGACTGTCTTGCCGTTGCGGTTCCAGCCGGCATCTTCCAGCATCTGCATGATTTCATCTTCATGTGCGCCGTCAAATACCGGCGTTGCGACATACGTCTTCTCGCGCTCGGGGTACTTCAGCTTATTTGGAATGACAGCCCTGCCCAGATGCGTCTCAAGGACCTGGCCGATGTTCATGCGCGAAGGTACGCCCAGCGGGTTGAGCACGATTTCAATAGGCGTGCCGTCCGGCAGGAAGGGCATATCCTCCTCGGGGAGTATCCTTGCTATGACGCCCTTGTTGCCGTGGCGACCTGCCATTTTGTCGCCCACCGATATCTTCCTCTTCTGCGCCACATAGACTCTGACAAGCTTTATCACGCCGTGGCCCAGTTCGTCTCCTCTTTCCCTGGTGAATACGTCTACGGAGACTACTTTGCCGGACTCGCCGTGGGGCACTTTCAGGGACGTATCCCTGACTTCTCTTGCCTTCTCGCCGAATATGGCTCTTAGCAGCTTCTCCTCCGGCGTCAGCTCGGTTTCGCCCTTAGGGGTTACCTTACCAACGAGGATGTCACCCGCCCTGACTTCGGCGCCTACTCTGATGATGCCTTCGTCGTCGAGGTCTTTTAGGGCTTCCTCGCCCTGGTTGGGTATGTCGCGGGTTATCTCTTCGTCGCCCAGCTTCGTCTGCCTGGCTTCGCACTCGTACTCCTCAATGTGTATGGATGTGAAGACGTCGTCTTTTACGAGCTTCTCGCTTAAGAGTATGGCGTCCTCGTAGTTATAGCCCTCCCAAGGCAGGAATGCGATTAGAACGTTTCTGCCAAGGGCCATCTCACCCATGTCGGTCGCAGGCCCGTCCGCGAGGACTTCTCCTGCAGCCACCAGGTCGCCCTTGTTGACTACGGGCTTCTGGTTGATGCAAGTGCCCTGGTTCGAGCGCTTGAACTTAAGGAGAGGATAGGTTTCGTAGCCGCCATCCTCATAAGCCATAGTTATCTGCTGAGCGTCGACTTTGTCGATCATGCCTGCTTTCCTGGAGGTGACAACTATGCCGGAGTCCACTGCGGCCCTATATTCCATGCCGGTTCCAACCAAAGGCGCCTCTGCCTTGATTAGGGGAACCGCCTGGCGCTGCATGTTGGCTCCCATCAGGGCACGGCCTGCGTCGTCGTGCTCAAGGAACGGGATGAGCGCGGTAGCGATGGAGACGATCTGCTTGGGCGATACGTCTATGTAGTCCACCTGGGCTACTTCGCTTACGATGATCTTATCCTTGTACCTCGCCTCGACCTTGTTCCTCATGAACTTGCCGTCGGGGCTCAGCTCCTCGTTCGCCTGCGCAATTATGAATATGTCCTCTTCGTCGGCCGTCAGGTACTCGATCTCCCCGGTCACCTTGCCGTCCATTACCCTCATATAGGGGGTCTGGATGAAGCCGTACGGGTTGATCTTGGAGTAGTTGCACAGCGCGCCGATGAGGCCGATGTTCGGGCCTTCCGGCGTTTCTATCGGACATATCCTTCCGTAATGGCTGTGATGTACGTCTCTTACCTCGAAGCCCGCATGCTCTCTGTTCAAGCCGCCGGGGCCCAGGGCTGAGAGCCTTCTCTTGTGCGTAAGCTCGGCTAGAGGATTGGTCTGGTCCATGAACTGGGAGAGCTGGGATGAGCCGAAGAACTCCTTCAGGGCGGCTACAACCGGCCTGAAGTTGATGAGCGTCTGTGGCTTGACCCCTTCTATATCCTGCAGGGTCATGCGCTCCCTTATAAGCCTCTCCATCCTTGAGAGGCCGATCCTGAACTGGTTCTGCAGCAGCTCACCTACCGTCTTGAGCCTTCTGTTGCCCAAATGGTCGATGTCATCCGTCCCACCGACGCCATAATGCAGGTTGATGAGATAGTTGACTGTGGTGAGCATGTCCTCGCGGGTAATGATCTTCTTGCCCTCGGGGATGTTGCCGTTGCCCATAACTTTGAGCTCTTTGCCGCTGCCGTCGGGCGACTGGATCCACGCCTCTGCGATGTGGGAGGCCTTGGGGTCGCGCTTGAGCTCCTGAGCCTTCCTGCGGTCAATAAGCGTGCCTGCCGGGACGAGCACTTCACCGTCGGTTATCTCGCCGGTCGTCGTATCTATCTCGCTGGGCATGAACAGATCCCTGGTCAGGGTCCTGTCGATGAGCCTCTCCCAGATATTGAGCTTCTTATTTACCTTATAGCGCCCTACTTCCGCCAGGTCGTACTTCTTGTCCTGGAAGTAGAGCTGGTCGAGTAGCGTGCTGCCGTATTTCGATATTTCGTTTACGATCCTCGCCTTGTCACCAGGGTCCAGGCTCTTCTTTGAGAGCTCTTTCGCACCGGAGGTGGAGGTGAAGTCGTCAGGCCTCATGGTCTTGTAAATCTCGACCATGGCCTCCTGCTGGTTCTTGGAAGGGTCCCTCTTGAGTGTGGTCAGTATTAGCTCATCCTTGTGGAACAGGTCCATTATCTCCTCGTCCGTGCCAAAGCCGAGGGCTCTTAAAAGCACGGTTACGGGGAACTTGTGGTTTCTGTCCAGTTTGACGCCGATACCTCTTAAAGGGCTTGCATCAAGCTCGAGCCATGCACCCCTGTTGGGGATGATGCTCGCGTTGAAAATGTTGATGCCTTCCTTGTTCTCCTCGCTGAAATAGACCCCGGGGGAGCGGACGAGCTGCGTTACGATGACTCTTTCCGTTCCGTTTATTATGAATGTGCCGCGATCGGTCATCATCGGGAAATCCCCTACGAAGACCTCCTGCTGGACGATTTCTCCCGTGTTCTTGTTGTGAAGGTTCACGTTGATGTGCAGTCTGGCCGAGTATGTTACATCTCGCCTCTTGCACTCCTCCACTGAATATGTAGGCTCCTCGAACCTGTGATCGATGAACTCGAGGACGAGGTTATGGGTAAAGGCTTCTACCGGGGATATCTCCCTGTAGGTTTCGGCCAGACCCTTGCTTATGAACCACTCGTAGGACTGTTTCTGTATGTCCAGAAGGTTCGGAACTTCCTCGATATCCTTGATCTTCGAGAAGCTCTTGCGGATCCTCCGCTTCGAAACCGGCATCACTGCCGCCTTCTGAGGCTCCTGTTTCTTGGCTTTGGACGGCTTTTTGGCTTTTGCCTGCGTCACTATTTCGACCTCCTGCACGGCCTGCGACGGCTCCTTAGCCTCGTTGGCTGCGGGTTTGCCTGCTTTTTTCAAAGTAGCCTTCTTTTCTTCTGACGCCACTTGCTTGCCTACCTCCTCATGCGGCCGCAGTCTGTTATGACGCGACGGCAAAGATGCACTGCGAGGTGCTTGCGCGGTAAATAGTTAACTACACGGACCTAACACCGGTCGGCGATTGCCAACTGAGCCCGTGCGCACTATACTAGAAGACAGGTAACGTAGTATATCGCAATTACCTCTCCCTTGTAAACTTCCGTTGCCCAAATTTATGGGCAATAAATAATGTTACTATATCTTTGCAAGATTGTAAACTGCATTAGGAAAAAAGAAATGCCCCTCGTTAAGAGGGGCATGAATTATTTCGGGATTACTACTTGATCTGCGTTGCTCCGCCCTCGGCCTCGATCTTCTTCTTGATCTCCTCTGCCTCTTCCTTCTTGACGCCTTCCTTGATCGGCTTAGGAGCGTTGTCTACGAGGTCCTTGGCTTCCTTGAGGCCGAGTCCGGTGATCTCACGGATAACCTTCAGGACCTGGATCTTCTTCTCGCCGGGGCTGGTGAGGATTACGTCGAACTCTGTCTGCTCTTCGACCTCTGCTGCTGCTGCTACGGGTGCTGCGCCGGCGGCGGCGCCGACTGGCATTGCGGCGCTCACGCCGAACTTCTCTTCGATCGCCTTTACGAGCTCTGAGAGCTCGAGAACATTCATCTGCTCAACTGCAGAGATGATTTCTTCCCTTGTCATATTAATATCCTCCTTATCGATTTCATATTAGTTTGCAGCTACTGCTGCCTTCTGTTCCCTGATCTGATCAAGCGCCCTTGCGAAGTTCGCAATAGGAGCATTCAATGTTCCGCATAGCATCGCTAGCAGTACCTGTCTGCTTGGCAGTTCGGCCAGCTTCAGAACGGCTTCCCTGGATATCGGCTTGGAAATCAGCATGCCGCCTTTTATCTGAAGGATCTTTGTCTCCTTGGCAGCTTCCACAAGTATCCTTGCAGGCGCTGTAAGGTCATCCCCGCTGAATGCGACCGCAGTCGGTCCGTGGAGATACTCGTGCAGTCCCGTGATACCCTTGAGTCCGGCCGCCTTCTCGATTAGCGTATTCTTTGCGACCTTATACTCGACTCCAGCCCCTCTCAATTTGGAGCGGAGCTTCGTATCCTGTCCGACCGTAAGCCCGCGGAAGTCCGCGAACACTATAGTCTTGGAACCGGCGATCTTCTCAGATAGCTCGGCTATCTTCTTCTCTTTTTCTACTGTAGGCAAGTTCACACCTCCATTTCGCCTTAAAGTAGCGTTAATAAATAACGGGCCCCCGGCGGCTTGTGCCGGAGGCCCAAATTGAACCGGATGGTTCTTGCGGTTCTCCGACCTCGGCAGGACTGCTTTCGCCGTTTGCTCCCCGAATGGGGCTCCTGCTGTCAATGGCCGTTTGGAAGCTTCTATTTATCCAGGCCCTTACTTCTCCAATGATACGCCCGTGGCCGTCTGGGGGTTGATCTTGATGCCTGGGCCCATTGTAGATGCAACTGCCACGCTCTTGAGATAAGTTCCCTTGGCTGCGGCCGGCTTGGCCTTTACAAGGGCATCCATCAAAGTCGCGAAGTTTGCCAATATCTTTTCCTTGTCGAAGGAGACCTTACCGAGCGGGACATGGACTATAGAGGTCTTGTCCACTCTGTACTCTACTTTACCGGCCTTGATTTCGCGGATGGCGCGCTCGATATCGAATGTGACGGTGCCGGTCTTGGGGTTCGGCATCAGGCCTTTAGGACCCAATATCTTACCTAGCTTACCAAGCGCACCCATCATATCGGGCGTTGCTACTATTACGTCGAAATCAAGGAAGTTCTCCTGCTGGATGCGGGCCGCTAGGTCCTCGGCTCCGACGATATCAGCGCCGGCTGCTTCGGCTTCCTTAGCCTTCTCGCCTTTGGCGAAAACGGCCACGCGCTTCGTCTTTCCTGTACCGAAAGGCAGGACAACTGCGCCGCGTACCTGCTGGTCGGACTGCCTGGAGTCGATTCCCAGCCTTACATGCAGTTCGACAGTCTCGTCGAATTTGGCGAACGCCACTTCCTTGAGCAGGCCTATGGCTTCTTCGGGATCATAAAGCTTGCTGCGGTCGATCTTCTTTGATGCTTCGATTGTCTTCTTAGCCATTTGCAAACCTCCTGTGGTGCAGGCGGGCTTTGGGCCCTCCCACTTTATATAAGTGCTACTCTTCGCTAACGGTTACGCCCATTGACCTCGCAGAACCTGCTACCATGCTCATCGCGGACTCAATAGATGCCGCATTGAGGTCAGGCATCTTGATCTGCGCGATCTCCTTGACCTTTGCGGAAGTGAGCTTGCCGACCTTATCGGTCTGCGGCACTCCGCTGCCCTTCTCAATTCCGGCGTACTTCTTAATCAGGAATGATACCGGAGGAGTCTTGAGCACCATTGTGTATGATCTGTCTTCATATACCGTCACGACGACCGGGATGATTGTCCCTACCTGGTCGGCGGTCCTGGCATTGAAGTCCTTCGTGAAACCTACAATATTAATGCCGGTGGGCGCAAGCACGGGGCCTACAGGAGGCGCCGGGGTTGCCTTGCCTGCATTCAACTGTAGCTTTACTATAGCTGTGACTTTCTTGGCCATTTTGCGAAATCCCCTCTCAAACTAGCTCTTTAAAAGCTATATCTTCTCGGCCTGATCCGTATCGAGCTCGACTAATGTGTCCCTGCCGAACATCGAGACCATGACCCTCATTTTTCCTTTGTCCTGCATGATTTCCTGCACGACGCCGGTGTAGATCATAGACGGACCGAGTATTACCTTCAAAGTCTCGCCAACAGCGAAATTGACCTTGGGCCTCGACGGGTCTACAATGCCCATCATCCTCAGTATCTTATAGGCTTCGTCATCACCGAGCGATATCGGTTTGTTTCCGGAGCCCACGAAGCTTGTAACTCCGGGGGTGTTCCTTACTACGTACCAGGAGTCGTCCTGCATGATCATCTCTACTAGTACATAGCTGGGGAAGATTTTCCTCTGGGTTACCTTCTTCTTGCCGTCCTTAACTTCGGTGCTCTCCTCTGTGGGCACAAGAACGCGGAAGATCTTTTCCTCCATCCCCAGGTTCTTGACCCGGTTCTCGAGGTTCATCTTTACCTTGTTCTCATAGCCTGAGTAGGTGTGTATCACATACCACAGAGGCTTTACATTGTTTTCAGTCTCGCTCATTTTGACCCCCTAGTTTCGGGAGGCTTCCTACTTCACTACAGCTTGTATGACTGCCGATAGGCCATAGTCTATCAAGCCGAGGAATGCTGCCACTACCGCGACGGTCCCTACGACAACCAGCGTGTAGGCGGTAAGTTCCTTCCTGTTGGGCCACTGTACCTTCTTGAACTCCGCGCGCACTTCCCGGAAGAACCTCCCAATCCTGCCGAAAAAGCTCGCTATCCGCTGGGTAAATCCGGGATTGTTCTCGGACATCGCTTATACCCCCTAGTCGTTTGCGCTTACCTGGTCTCCTTGTGAGCGGTATGCTTCCTGCAGAACTTGCAGTACTTGCTGAGCTCTATCCTGTCAGGGTCGTTGCGCTTGTTCTTGTTGGTCTGATAGTTCTTGTTCTTGCACTCAGTACACTGGAGCGTGATGCCCTCCCGCATTGGATTTCCCTCCTTGCAAGGCTTTATAGGTACCTTTGACGCGCACTTTCTTTCTCCTGCCTCGGAGCTGCGCCTTAAAGGCCCCTACAAACTAACAATAATTAAGACCCCCCGTGGGGTCGCAATACGAAGTTTACCACAGGCCGTTTTCATAATCAATATACTTTCCGGGCTTCCCGGCGGCTTTTAAAAAGCGTTACTGGCGCTCCAGCAATACTACCCTGTCCTCCCCGTCCGTCTCCTTGACCTTCACCCTGATATGCTCCCTTATCGAGGTAGGAAGGTTCTTGCCCACGTAATCGGGCCTTATGGGAAGCTCCCTGTGCCCCCGGTCAACAAGGACGGCCAATTGTACAGATGAAGGCCTTCCCATATCCGTTAATGCGTCCAGGGCGGCCCTTACGGTCCGACCGGTGAATACTACATCGTCCACCAGGAGTATGCGCCTGGCATCGACGCTGAAATCAAGCACGCTTGATGATACGCTGGGCCTTTCGGTGATTGTGGACAGGTCGTCCCTGTAGTGGCTGATGTCAAGCGATCCGCAGGGCACCTCGATGCCTTCGATCTGCTCAAGCAGTCCTACCAGCCGCCTTGCGAGCGGGACGCCCCTCGTCCTGATACCGACGACTACTACGCCTTCCAAGCCTTTGTTGCGCTCTACTATCTCATGGGCGATCCTTGCAAGGGCCCTTGATATGGCGGCATCATCCATCAGCGTTGCCTTTTCGACGAAGTCCATGCGCATCACCACCTTCAAGTCCTATAAATACCAAAGTGCCGCAGCAAGATGCTGCGGCCGTTTGATATGGAGCCCGCGATCGGAATTGAACCGATGACCTCATCCTTACCATGGATGCGCTGCTACCTACTGAGCTACGCGGGCCGGTAATTTTGGTTGCGGGGGCAGGATTTGAACCTGCGGCCTCCGGGTTATGAGCCCGACGAGCTACCGGACTGCTCCACCCCGCGACGAACTTTGGAGCGGGCAACGGGATTCGGACCCGCGACATTCAGCTTGGAAGGCTGACGCTCTACCAACTGAGCTATACCCGCATGTCTACTAAGAATAATTCCGGCGATGTCCTACTCTCCCGGGCCGTTGCCAGCCGAGTACCATCGGCGCTGGAGGGCTTAACTACTGTGTTCGGAATGGGAACAGGTGTGGCCCCTCCGCCATTATCACCGGAAAACCTAAGGGTTTTATCCTACCCATATTGCCAAACGGTGGTGGAGAGAGGTGGATTCGAACCACCGTACACGTCCGTGAGCAGATTTACAGTCTGCCGCCTTTAGCCGCTCGGCCATCTCTCCACGAATACCTTCTTATCCACTGGAGCCGACGATGGGAATCGAACCCGCAACCTGCTGATTACAAATCAGCTGCTCTACCGTTGAGCTACGTCGGCGAGGCATTTGTTATATTATCATTACCGCATATGACTCGTCAATAAACAAATATTACGGTCTTCCCGACAGCTCCCACATGGCCACAGATGCGGCTACCGAGGCATTGAGAGACTCGACACCGCATCGCATCGGTATCGACATGAGCCTGTCTGTTGCGGCCTTCACCCCATCTGAAAGGCCGTTGCCCTCGGAGCCTACGACTAAGCAGCAATCCCCATGCAAGGATGCCTTTGAAAGCACTTCTCCGGCCATATCCAGGCCAACGATTGCGAAACCGCACTCCTTCATGCCCTCAAGCGCCCCTTTGAGGTTTCTCACCTGAAGGATCCTGATTCTGAAGATTGAGCCCATGCTCGCCCTTGCGGCCTTTGGAGAGGAGGCAGCTGCCGTATCGCCGCCCAGGACTACAGCGCCGAAGCCGAATGCCGCAGCCGTCCTGATGATAGCGCCGACATTTCCCGGATCCTGGACCCCGTCAAGGGCGATTACCGGCGCCTTGTCCGGTATTTCCGAGCTGTAGCTCCACGCCGCGACCGCGGCCATGCCTTGGGGGTGTTCCGTGTCGCACATGTAATCGATTATCGGATCCGACACTTCCCAGACGTTGCCGCCGGCAGCCATAACTGCCCTTCTGACGGACCCGCTGCCCCTCGCTGCAATCCCCCTCGGGGATATGAACATGTCGACCAGCTTTGCGCCGGCTTCGATGCAGTCTGCGATCAGCTTTGGCCCTTCAAGGCATACAAAACCGGGCTCCGGCTTTGACAGAAGCCCTCTGTATCTCCTGATATTGTCATTGGCCCTGGAAGTTATCATTGGATGCCCCGAAAATATGGCGGCCCTTTCGGAGCCGCCAATAATATTCCCGTATTCTTCTTTACTTGCTTGCAAGACCGAGCTTTGCCTTTGCGGCCAACTCCGCAAAAGCTGCCGCATCGCATATCGCGATATCGGCCAACACCTTGCGGTTGACCTCTACGCCGGTGGCCTTGAGCCCCGCTATGAATCTGCTGTATGAAAGGCCGTTGATCCTTGAAGCAGCGTTGATCCTGGCGATCCAGAGTCTTCTGAAGTCGCGCTTGCGGTTGTGCCTGTCGCGGTATGAATATGCCATCGAATGGAGCATCGCCTCATGGGCGCGTCTCCATATCTTGCTCTTGGCGCCAGTAAAGCCCTTTACATATTTAAAAGTCTTATTATGCCTTCTCTTACTTGTGAAACCGCCTTTTACCCTAGCCATTTAAGTCACTCCCTCGTAATAAAAGTTCTTGCCTCTACTTAGGAGTAGGGCAACATGCGGTGGATATTCGCGGCGGCTCCGCTGGCTGCAATCTCGGTACCCCTCTTGAGTCGCCTGGATTTAGGGGACTTGTGCTCGAGCTTGTGCCTCTTGCCTGTCTTCTGGAACTTCACCTTGCCGGAGCTCGTGATGGACATTCTCTTTGAGGCACCCTTGTGGGTCTTCATCTTAGGCATTATTGTGTTCCTCCCCGACGCTAGTATCGTTCTGGTTAGTTCTGCTGTTTAGGGGCCAGTATCGTAAACATATTGCGGCCTTCGATCACCGGAGGCCTCTCTACAACCGCCACTTCGCTAAGGAGGTTGGTCAGCTTGATCAGATGTTTCTGCCCAAGTTCCGGATGCGCGATCTCGCGCCCTCTGAACCTTATGGTCGCCTTGACCTTGTCACCCTCTTTGAGCCAGGTCTCCGCCGCCTTGAACCAGACGTTGAAGTCGTGCTCTCCGATCTTGACGCTCATCCTTATTTCCTTCAAATCGACCACATGCTGCTTCTTGCGCGCCTCGCGATCCTTCTTGGCCTGCTCGTACTTGAACTTTCCGTAGTCCATGATCTTGCAGACAGGAGGCTTGGCGGCGGGAGCCACTTCAACTAGGTCGAGGTTGCGGTCGGATGCGGCCTTTACAGCGTCCCTAGTGCTCATGATCCCTAGCTGTTCGCCTTCCTCCGTGACCACGCGCACTTCCTTAGCGCGGATCTCGTCGTTAATGTAGAGTTCTTTGCCGATAGCTATTCACCCCCGAATAAAATATAAAGGCCGGGCATATGCATCCGCCCGGCCTCTTGGCTCTTTACGGTAACCGGACTGGCATTAGCCGTACGGTGAGAAGCGGATGCTTCTTCTTGTTTCAATTCCAAGGTATATTAACACGCCCTTACCGTGGATGTCAAATCAACCATGTGCGCTACTTTCTCAGCCTGGTCTCCTCCGACAGCATCGCTACGAATGCGTCCAGGGGCATCGGACCCAGGTCCCCGCGCTTCCTGCACCTTACGGCGACGCTTGACGCCTCCTGCTCCTTGCCGCCCATGATCAGCATATAGGGTACCTTGTCCATCTGGGCCGACCTGATCTTATAGCCGATCTTCTCGCCGCTTCTGTCGATCTCTGCTCTAAAACCGGCCTCCCTTAGGCTTGCTGCCACCCCTTCGGCGTATCCTATCTGTGCATCAGATATCGGCAACAGCTTTACCTGGACCGGGGCGATCCACGACGGGAGGGCGCCGGCATGCTTTTCGAGGAGTATTGCAAGAGTCCTCTCGTAGCAGCCTATGGATGTCCTGTGGATTACATACGGGCGTTTCTTAGCCCCGTCGCTGTCGACGTAGCTCATATCGAACCTGTCCGCCTGCACGAAGTCGATCTGCACTGTAATGAGGGTATCTTCCTTGCCATAAACGTTTCTGATCTGTATATCCAGCTTGGGGCCATAGAATGCAGCTTCGCCGTCGGCTTCGTAATAGTCTATGCCAAGCCCATCCAGGATGACCTTCATGCGTGCCTGGCTGTCCTCCCATGCTGCGGGATTGTCGATGTACTTCTCCTTGTTCTTCGGATCCCACTTGGAGAACCTGTAGACGAGGTCGTTTTCGAGCCCGACCGACTTCATCATGAAATGGGCGAGGTCGACTACCCCTCTGAACTCGTCGGCCAGCTGGTCTGGCCTTACCACAAGATGCCCCTCGGATATCGTAAACTGCCTGACCCTGATCAGCCCATGCATCTCGCCTGACGATTCGTTTCTGAACAGGGTAGAAGTCTCAGAATACCTGATGGGCATCTCCCTGTAGCTTCTCAATGCGCTGTTGAAGATAATGAACTGGAACGGGCAGGTCATGGGCCTCAGGGCGTAGACTTCCTCGCCTTTCGCCTCGTCGCCCATTATGAACATGCCTTCTTTGTAGTGCGCCCAGTGGCCCGACAACTTGTAGAGGTCGCTCTTTGCCATATAGGGCGTCTTGGTGCTTACGTAGCCGCGCCTTTCCTCCTCGTCCTCGACGAAGCGCTGGAGTATCTGTATTACTTTCGCGCCTTTGGGCATCAGAAGCGGCAGTCCCTGGCCTACAAGCTCGCTGGTGGTGAAGTAGCCGAGTTCCCTTCCGATCTTGTTATGGTCGCGCTTCTTGGCCTCTTCAACAGCCTCAAGGTAATCATCGAGCTCCTTCTTGCTGAAGAAGGCCGTCCCATATATCCTGGACAGCATGGGGCGCTTCTCGTCGCCTCTCCAATACGCGCCGGCAACCTGGGTAAGCTTGAAAGCCGGGATCATACCCGTGGCCTCAAGGTGCGGGCCGCGGCAGAGGTCAATGAATTCCCCCTGCCTGAAGAAGGAGGCTACATCGCCCTCCAACTCCTTGGCAAGCTCCACTTTGAAATCCTCGCCCATGCCGGCTAGCATCTCTGCTGCCTCGGCCTTGCCCATCTCACTTCTTACGATGGGAAGGTCCTCCTTGATGATCTTCCTCATCTCGGCTTCGATATGCTCCAGATCGTCCGGAGTAAACGGTACTTCCCTCTGGAAATCATAATAGAAGCCGTTTGAAATAGCCGGACCGATTCCAAGCTTGACGCCAGGGAACAGCCTCTTTACGGCGTGCGCCAGAACATGCGAGCTTGTATGCCTTAGCATCTCCAGAGACTCCTGGCTATTGGCCTTGGCGTGTACATTCGATATAACTCTCTGACATTTCGACACCTCCTCTAAAAAATAAAATCCGCCCCTGATACGGGACGGATATAATCCGCGGTTCCACCCGAATTGGCAAGCGCCTGGCATGCCCTCTCGATCGGCTTTTAACGGTGCCCACCGCGCCTCTTGAAGCTTTGCTCTTACAAGGCGTGCTCCGGGGTGGTCTTACTCCGCTTGCGCCCGCCGGGCTCTCAGCCTATAGGCCCTGGCGTCTCTTTTGCGCAACTTCGGTATATTTCCCCATCATCGCGTCTGTATCTTATTAGAATGCTATTGCGTAATCGGCTCCAAGTCAAGTTTTTCATTCGCGATTGTGATGAACCGAAGATAAATCCACGTTAAACCGGCCGATTAGAGCTCTTATTTTAGGGAGGCTCCTGAATGGGCGTTGGCCGATCTGGTTGGCTTTTAGGCCGAAGGCCGTGCCATAAAAAAAGAAAGCAGGCCGTCTGGCCTGCTAAAATGGTGGGACGCAGTGGGGTCGAACCACTGACCTCAACGATGTCAACGTTGCGCTCTAACCAACTGAGCTAGCGCCCCTTCTGGAGGCGACACCCGGATTTGAACCGGGGAATAGAGGTTTTGCAGACCTCTGCCTTACCACTTGGCTATGTCGCCCAGGTTCCCAGATTAGTCGGGCCTCCGAAATATGGAGCGGAAAACGGGATTCGAACCCGCGACCCCCGCCTTGGCAAGGTGATGCTCTACCACTGAGCTATTTCCGCATATAAAAAGAGATGGTGCCGAGGGGCAGAATCGAACTGGCGACACGCGGATTTTCAGTCCGCTGCTCTACCAACTGAGCTACCTCGGCATTATTGGCGGAAGCGACGGGAGTCGAACCCGCGATCTCCTGCGTGACAGGCAGGCATGTTAGACCACTACACCACGCCTCCGCGTAACCGTTTTGCTTCCTGGTGGGCGAAACAGGACTCGAACCTGTGACCCCCTGCTTGTAAAGCAGGTGCTCTCCCAGCTGAGCTATTCGCCCCGGGTTGCTAAACGATGCTTTATCATTATAACCTGCGTATAAGCACAGATGCAATATGTTTGTTCTATGTTTCAATCGGGGCATTTTCCTGCTTGGAGGCCTTATCCATGCTCCTTAGCTCGGAGGCCGCAAACTTCCTGCCGTAGTTGAACAGGAACTGGTTGGCGTATCCCGCAAGGTTTCCGTACCTCAGCGACGCCCATTTCCTGATAGCTGAGTGGTTCACTTTTTTGCCCTCGAAGTAAAGAAGCCTGACTATGCGCTCAATCCACACATCTACAGGAAAGGCTTCGGGCTTGTCCATGGAAAAGAGCATTATGCAATCAGCCACTTTCTCCCCAATTCCGTGCAGCTTGATGAGCTTCTCCTTCGCTTTGGGGTAAGAGGAGGACGCAATTTCCTCAAGGTCGATGCTCCCCGAAGCAACCCCTGCCGCCGCCTCACAGATGCCCCTGGTCCTAAAGCCAGCCTTGCATGCCCAAATTCCGTCGTGGCCGGCATCTATCAGCTGTCCTGGCCTCGGGAATACATGATAGGGGCCCCTGGGGCCTTCCACCGCGTCTCCGTAAAGCAATGCGAGATTATCAATGACCCTGGTTATGTTGGTCACTCCGTTATTTGCCGAGATTATGAAAGCGATCAGTGTCTCCCAGGGCTCCTGTCTTAGCGTCCTCAGCCCGGTCGAAAGTTTCACAGCCTCGGACATGTGCCCGCCATCCAGGGACAAGGAGCGTTCTATTCCCTTCTGATCAACATCCAATGCGAGGTAATCGTGGGCGAGCTTTGCATCGTCGATGGTGCCCGGCTTAAGAAGCAGCACTTCGGAGGGACTCTTCTGTTCTAGCATCAGAAACTTTCCCCTGACGACTCCTTCGTGATGGCCCTCGGACCTTCGCCACCTGAAGGCCTGCCCGCTGTGCAGGCTCTTTTCAAGGTCACAAGGGCCCCTGCTTTGCAGCAGGAACCCTTGCTTATGCTCTCTAATGCCGTAGTCCGGTACAGGCGTCACATTATTGCTCATTGCCAAGCCTTTCGATCAAAAGACCGATGACCCGGCCCAGCTCGTCCTGCGCCGCGCCGTAACCTGTCCAATCGGATGCTTTCAGGCTGTCCTGAGCCTTCTTGAACAGGCGGTCCGCCTCTGCCGCCAGCGAGCTGGGTGCGTCATCTATCGTCCCGCTCCTGCCCAGTTCGGCCTCGCTCTCCCCCAAAAGCATCGCAAGGGCCGCCGACAATGTGCTGCCCATGGCAATTCTTGTGCCGTCTGAGGCAAGCACCAATTTCAGCTGCGGCAACTGGCTTCTCTCTGCAGCAAGGAATATGGGCTCAATATAGAGCACTGAGTGATCTATGGGGTATACGAGCAGGTTGCCCCTAATCACGCTCGACCCCTTCTGATTCCAGAGCGCGAACAGCTTGGATATCTCCAAATCCTGGTCGATCTGCAATTCTATCTGCATTGGGCCGTAGAAGATCCTCTGTTTGGAGAACTTGTAGACGATTATCCTGCCGTAGTCCTCACCGTCACAAAGGCCGGCCATCCAGGATACCATGTTGTTCTTCTTGGAAGGCGTAAAGGGCATCATGGTCAGGAAGCTCTGTCCCTTTTGGTCATCGTCCGGCAGCGACATATTGACGAAATACGGTTTTAACTCGGCACGTGCTCGAACCGTAGACTTCGTTGGGGATGCTCCAGAGGTCCTCCTTGTTATAAAACTGCGATGCGCTTTGCATATGGTAAATGGCATACATACGCGCCTGTATCATAAACAGGTCCTCAGGATAGCGGAAGTGGTCCCTTATGCTCTGGGGCATCTGATCGCCCGGTTTGAAAAGGCCGGGAAAGATCCCTGAGTATGTCTGGGCCAGCGGGTCTGTTGTATCCACAATATAGAAGTCCGTCTCGCCCGTGTATGCATCAACTACCGCTTTAACGCTGTTCCTGATGTAATTCGGGCCCCTTCCCCACGAAGAGTAGTTCTGTATCGGCTCCGAGTAGGGGTAGTTCTCGGTGTAGGTATAGGCGTCCGCCACCCACTTCAGCCTGCCATCGGCCATTACTATGTAAGGATCCGCATCATACCATAGGAATGGGGCTATGCTGTTTAGCCTATCGATAATCGACCTCTTGTACAGGGCCCTGCTGTCCGCCGTGATGTCCCCAGAAAGGAAGATCTTCACGGTGCCGAACCTGTAGGCATACATTAGCTTCCTGAAGAAGCCGGACAATGAGACGCCACCGTCTCCTGTCCACCTTGTCTCGGCATTCTGCTCGCCAAGCGGGTAGTCGAACTCGTCGACTGATGTGTCCACCAGTACATAGTCGTCGGTGAGCTCGCCGAAGTAGATTTCAGGCCTGTCAATCGTAAACGACGCGTTTCCCTGAGGAGGGATGTCCTTCATGAGGTATGTTGGCAGGCCTTCCGTCGTAGCCTCATTGACCGGGCTGATTACAAGCCCGTATCCATGCGTATACTTAAGGTGCCTGTTGATCCATGTCTGCGCCTGTGTAGGAAGGCTGTCTACGTCCATCTCCCTTGCGGTGAGCATTACTTGCCTTGATTTTCCGTCAACCATATACCTATCGATGTCCACATCGTTGAAGTTGTAATAAAGGCGCATCTCCTGTAGCTGCGACAGCGTCGAAAGAAGCGGCTCCCAGTCCCAGAGCCTAATGTTTTCGACGGTCTTGGCGTTTGCGGCCAGGTCCTCCTTGGAGATGTCCCCGTTGGAGACGAAATCCCTGTCCTCGATCTTGTCCAGGTCGTAGGCCGCCCTTGTGAAGTCTATGTTGTATTCGATGTAGCTCTTCTCAGCCTCAAGCTCGTTTGGTTCCACATACCATTGCTGCACGAGCCCGGGTATTACGGTACCGGTAACGAAAGAGCCCGCAATCATGAGAATGCCCGCGGCAATCACCGGCTTCATTCCACGTTTGCTCAGAAGCGCATAGATGATGAGCCCCGCCGAAATGAAGCATAGGGCGATCATCACTTTAAGGCCGGGAAGAGTGCCATGCAGGTCGGCATAGCTTGCGCCGAATGCTACTCCCCTCGGCGAATAGACCAGGTTGTATATCGAGAGAAGGTACCCTACCGCCTTCAAGGCGAAGATCAGGGATACCAAAGCGATCAGATGGTTCCTGGCACCCGCTCCGATCTGATCGAATTTCATCTTAACGGAGCTGCGCCTCCGGGTGCCGAAAGGCCCGGTAAACTCCATGTCATAAGGTTCGGTGCGCAGCGCTTCGAAAAGGTACGCAAGCCCTGCCATTGCGGCAGCGGCGACTAGCAGCTGCATTAGTCCGCTGTACAGAAATTGGAATATCGGCAGCCTGAATACGTAGAAAGCCGCATCAAGGCCGAAAATCGGGTCGGACTTCCCGAATTCGGAGTAATGCAGGAACTGCTGCACTTTCATCCAGTTTGCGCCCACAGAAAGGCCTGCAGTGGCACCCGCAATCAGAGATGCCGCAATCGTCAGCGTTGAAATAATCCGGGTATTTCCGTCGGCCCGCTTTGCGTTCTGATGCCATTGTCCTCCTGATTATCAGGGCATTCAACAGCATGATGGCGCATGCCGCTGCGAAAGCGACTGCGCCGGTGGATACGGCGGTAAAGATTCTCTTTACAAATACCGCCTTCTGACCGATGTCCTCAAACCACCATAGCTCCGTCAAGAATGAGCTTAGTATCGGCATCACTACTGCGAATATGAAAACCAGGGCTGCGGCGGCTACCGCCAATACCGCAAAGCCCTTTTCCAGGACGCCCTTCTTTGTCAAGCCAGCCACCTCCGGTTTCGTGCGCTACACCAATTCTAAACCGTGCGCGCCTCCTGTGAAAGAGAAAAGCCGGACGAAAGCTTAAGCTTCCGCCCGGCAAAGGATGTAATATTTTGTTTTAGGCCTCTACGGCTGCCGCTACTATGGTGACCCTCTTGCCGTCCTTGCCGACCCTCTCGAACTTGACATTTCCGTCAACGAGGGCGAACAGGGTGTAATCACTGCCCATGCCCACTCCGGCGCCCGGATGGACCTTGGTTCCGTTCTGCCTGACGATAATGTTGCCTGCTCTTACTACCTCGCCGCCGAACTTCTTGATGCCGAGCCTCTGAGAGTGTGAATCTCTGCCGTTTCTTGAGCTGCCGACACCCTTCTTATGTGCGAAGAGCTGTAAATTCATCTTAATCATGAAAGGCACCTCCATGCCGAATTTCAATCGTGAATCCTGATTGTCCTTGGATGCTGGTTTTCTATCTTGCGCAGGGCGTTTAGCATGGTTTCCAGTATGGCGTCCGCCATTATCCTGGCCTCCTCGCCCAGCTCCTTCTTAAGCTCTACTTCAAGCTTACCATCGGAGCTTCGCGATACCTTAACCGCACCGGCGACTTCATCCAATCCGTTCTCTGTCCCAATAACCAGGGCAGAGACCGCAGCGCATACTATATCTCGGCCTGCCTGCGCCCAACCGGCATGTCCTTCGACGCGGTAAGCGGTAATCTTGCCGCCCTCCCTGCGCACCCAGACTTCGATCATGCTATGCCTCCAAGGCCTCTATCCTTACTTCAGTAAAGGGCTGCCTATGGCCTGTCTTGGTCCTTATCCTCTTCTTGGGCTTGTACTTGAAGACTATTACCTTCTTGGACTTGTCCTGGACCAGGACCGTTGCCTTAACCTTGGCGCCTTCGACCACGGGAGAGCCTATTTTGACGGACTCGCCGTCCACCAACATCAGGACTCTGTCAAAGATGACTTCTTCGCCCTTCTGGGCTTCGAGCTTCTCAACTCTTAAAATCTGGCCCGGCTCTACGCGGTACTGCTTACCGCCGGTCTCGATTACTGCGTACATCAGCATTTCTCCTTATACAGGCTCGCCGGCTCAAGGCAGGTCACTTCTGACCTTTACTGGCCTTCTCCGAGCGGCAGTATGGCAGACAGGCTGCCACAGATAAAAAGTATATAATCACTCCGCCTTGGTGTCAACTGCGGAATTTGCCTTGCTTGCCGCATCCGGTGTCTTCTTCCTGCGGTTATACTGGCGCTTAGGCTTCGCCTCGGCCACAGTCTCCGCCTAATTTCTGCTGTGTCGGCGCGGCGGCAGCTTCCGCTTACTGGGGCTTGGAATCGGGCGCTTCCTGCTTGAGGCCGGCCGTATCCGCAGGTTTCTGCGCTTTCTTTGCCGCATTTTGCGATCCTGCCCGAGGCCTTCGGGTCTGCTGTGAGGAGGCCTTACGGGTTCCTTCCGTCGGGCCGGACGCAGTATTTGCCGCCGCCTTTCCGGTTTCGGCCGTTATGACCGGGTGCGTTTGCGTTGTTGCGGCCTTTTGTGCTGTAGGCGTGGCAACAGGCAGCTGATTGGCAGGCATCATGGTTTTGCCCGGGACTGCTTCGTCCATGACTGCCTCACTGCCGGACATAGAGGTTCCCTCGATGGCCTGGGCCGGCTTGCGGCTGCGATGCCTTCTGCGGCGCCTCTTCTTTGAGGCGGTCATTGCGGCTGGGTCTGCTCCCGCTTCTGACGCTATAAGAGCTGAAGTATCCGGCTTTGCCTCAATAATGGCAGGCTCGGCAGGCGCCTCGGCCTTTTCAGGCGAGGCCTGAGGCAAGTCGTCGTTTTTCGACAGGCGCTTCAGCCTCAAGGCCGGCTTGCATTGCGGCCCTCTCCTTCGCGTTCTTGCGGTGGCGGCGTCTCCTGCGCTTCTTCTTTGCCTCCTGGCCCGGCACTGCGTCGCCAGCTAGAACTTCGGTTTCCGGAACATCGTCGAGCTTCGGGAATTTCAACCCTAACCGGGGCAGGAGGGCTGGCGACAGGAATATTCTGCTGCCTTCTGGGCTCCCTCATCTCGATTATTATCCCGTCTTCCTCGGGCTCATCGCGCCTTTGCTCAATCCTTGTTTCGTGGCGCCCTTCTACCCTGGCCTTGGCATATCCTTTGAAGACCCTGCTTATCTTGACCTTAAGGGTCTTTCCTACTAGCGTGGCCCCGTCTTCTATGTGTATCGGCAGGCCTTTGTACAGCGCGATGCCCTGATCGGGCCTTTCCTGGTTGGGCTGTCCTATATGGACTTCGATCGTCTCGCCTTTTTTCACCGGGTGCACAAGGGCCAAAATCTCCTCGAGGCTGCCTGCCGCGATGACTTTGACATCGTCACGGCCAAGCGTTGCATCCGCCTTGATGAAGATGTCCCTCATAGTCTGCTCTTCCAGCTCTTTTATGGCTGAGCTCGAGTCTAGCGACAGCTCGCCTGCGACATATGGGTTAAGCCCGATCAACAGGGCCTGCATATCTGTGGCCGCCGCTTCGCGCTTTATGAGCCTTTCCGCCCTCAATGCAAGCGTCTCCTCGGATATTACTTTTCCCCTGCCGTCGCAGACATCGCACACCCTGTGGGTAAGCTCGACGAGACCCTGCTGGGACTTCTTCCTCGTCATCTCTATGAGGCCCAGTTTCGTTATCCCGAGGACCGAGGTCCTGGCCTTATCCTTGGTCAAGTGCTTTTCGAGCTCCTCAAGCACCCTCTTCTTGTGATCATCCGATTCCATGTCTATGAAGTCGGCGATGAGGATGCCGCCGATGTTCCTGAGCCTTATCTGCCTTGCAAGCTCTGCGGCGGCTTCAAGGTTGTTCCTGAAAGCAGTATCCGCGAGGTCCTTGCTGCCCGTGAACTTGCCGGTGTTGACGTCTATGACGGTCAATGCCTCTGTCGTATCGAATATTAGATATCCGCCGCTGTTGAGCCACACCTTGCGTCTGGTTGCCTTCCAGATCTCCTCTTCTATGCCGTATGCCTCGAATACAGGCTTTTTATCTGCGTACAGCCTGATTCTGGGATCCTTCTCTCCCTTCGTCTATGTGCAGGAGGTCGGATACTTTGTTGTAGTCCACCGGCGTGTTAACCGTGAATTCCGTTACATCGTCCCCGAAGTAGTCCCTTGCCATCCTATATACGAGGTCCGCGTCGTAATGCAGCAGATACGGGGCTTTTGACCTTGCAGACTTCGCCCTGATCTTCTTCCATGCCCTGTTCAGGAACTCTATGTCCCTGACCACTTCCTCGTCGGGCTGCTCCTCCGCCACCGTCCTTACGATAAGGCCCATGCCCCTCGGCTTTACCTTGTGGGCCAGATCGCGCAGCCTGTCCCTAACGGAATCCTCCTGGATCTTGCGGCTGACCCCGACGTAGTTAACGGAAGGGATAAGCACTACATAGCGGCCTGCGAGCGTAACATCTGTAACGACTCTGGCCCCTTTTGTGCCGATAGCCTCTTTTGTAACCTGTACGAGCACCTCTTGCCCCGGCTTGAGCAGCTCTTTTATGCTCTTGCCCCGGGATTTGGGCAGCTCGACTTCGTCGCCGTTCCTCGTCGACTTGACGATGTCCGGCAGGCTTGCCATGGCATCATCCACGTAGAGGAAGGCGTTCTTCTCCAGGCCGATGTCCACGAATGCCGCCTGCATTCCGGGCAATACGTTTTCGACTTTGCCCTTGTAGATGTTGCCCAGCACCGAAGGGTGCCTGCTTCTTTCTATGAACAGGTCGGCCAGCTTGCCATCCTCTATGACGGCGGCTCTTACCTCGCCGTTGCTGTTATCTATTACTATCTTCCTTGCCACATTCTCAGCTCCTAAACTTATTTGAATAGTAATTTCCGGCGCAGCCGGCCAAAGGATCCTGCGGGCCGGCTCCGAGCTCCAGCTCGAGTCCCACCCTGCATATATCCTGCGACACGCCGTAATCCGCGCCCGACGCTTGTTTGAGCGCCGCCATGAACCCCTGAGGCCTCAGGTTACTGTTGCCGCAAGCCAACTTGACTATCAGCTCGCCGGGCATTGCCCTGACCTCGTTTATCAATGCTCTTACCTGCTTCTCTTTGCCGTCCTTGTCCGCGATGGCCACGTTTTCCATGGCCATCAGCCTTGACAGGGCCGCTTCGAGTTCCGTTTCGGACCAGCACTGTCCACAAATCCCATATGGGCGTATGGAATATGTGGCCTGTACAACCTTTGACGGCAAGGTATAGGATCCGTCGAAAGCCCCTGCCGCGATTATCGGCATGGCCTCCGGAAACGCTTCGGAACCTCTTTCTACTACACCCTCTGGATCAATCGGCTCCGTCAGGAAAACATCCATGTATTCCGCAACGGAACGCACACCCACTTGCAATGCCGCGGCGAAGCTCATCCTCGGGCGGGGGTTGAAGCCCTCCGAGTAGAGTAGGGGCAGGCCGAGGCGCCTGAGCGCCCTTTCTGCCGCACGTATGGTATCCAGGTGGGATATGTACTTCCCGGCGCCCTGCTTGCCATACCTTATCCTAATCACATGCCCGCCGTGTCCCATTATGCCTCCGAACCTCTTAGCGAATTTTCAATTCCGGCTACGCACACTCCGCAGGACGTGCACCCGTCGAACCTGCAGTCAGGCGTAAGTTCCGCCCTTTTGGACCTTTCGAACTCCTCTACCAGGAAAGCTTCATCGACTCCTACGTCCATGTGCCCCCAGGGAAGCCTGTCGCCTACGGCATATCCCCTCGAGGCCTCGATGTACATGTCCAGGCCCTCGGACTCGAATGCCTTGAACCAGAAGCCCGGCATGATGCACTCGCCCCAGCCGTCGAACCTTGCGCCCAGCTTATAGGCGCTTAGGATCACCTTGCCCAGGTTCCTGCCCCCGCGGCACAGCGCCGCCTCCAGCCCGCTGGAGAAGCCGTCAGAGAAGGACAACGCCACGTCTTTCCTGCCAAGAAGCCCCTTAAGCCTGGCCTTCTTCTTCTCTGTGACATCTTGCGGCTCCTGGCCGAGCCATTGGTACGGCGTGTGCGGCTTGGGTACTAGAGTGCTCACGCCTATGCTCAGCCTGATCCTGGATGCCCTGCCTTTTGGCGCTGCCACCGACCTTCCCAGGGCGAGCACCTTGAGCGCAAGGGCCGCTATGCCCTCGACGTCTTCCATCTCCTCGAAGGGGAGCCCGATCATGAAATACAGCTTGACCTGCTCCCATCCGGCCTCAAAAGCGGCTTTCGCTGCCGACATGAGGTCTTCTTCCGTTACTCCCTTGTTGATGATATCCCTCATCCTCTGCGTCCCGGCCTCAGGTGCAAATGTAAGGCCGGTCCTCCTGTGGGTCCTGACCTTCTCCGCAAGATTGATGGAGAAGGCATCGATTCTAAGAGAAGGCAGGGATAATGCCACCCCGTGTTCCGCCAGCGACGGCGCAAGCCCGTCGACCAGGGGAACAATTCCTGAATAGTCAGCCGTCGACAGGGAAAGCAGCGAGACTTCGTCATAGCCGCCAATCCTTGCAGCGCCCTCGGCCGCCGACATGATGCTCTTTACACGCCTCTCCCTGACCGGCCTGGTGGCATATCCGGCCTGGCAGAACCTGCAGCCTCTGTCGCAGCCTCTCATTACTTCGACTACCGCCCTGTCGTGGACGCACTCCAGAAGCGGCACTATGTCGTTAGCGAAACCGGCCGGGAAGCGCTCCAGATCGGCAAGCACCCTCCTTCTTATCTTCGCCTTCAGAGGGTCATGCTGAAGAGGGACATACATCCCCTTGATCTCCGATAATGCCATCAGGCACTCCGCCTTCGACAGGCCTCTTGCCCGCCTGTCCTCGAGCGCCTGCATTATCTCGGTTATCGCCTCTTCACCGTCGCCCAATAGGAAGCAATCGATGAAGTCAGCCAGAGGCTCCGGATTCAGCACGCAGGTCCCTCCGGCTATTATTATCGGGTCATCCTCCGCCCTTTCCGATGAGAGCAGCTTCAGCCCCGAAAGGTCGATTATTTGGAGCACGTTGGTGTAGGACAGCTCGTACTGCAGCGTAATGCCGATGGCATCGAACTGCCTAGCTGGCGTGAAGCTCTCCAGCCCATATAGCGGGACGCCTGACGGCCCTCATGGCCCGTTCCATGTCGCTCCAGGGTGAGTAGGCCCTCTCGGCGCGCCATCCTTCATGCCTGTTGATTATGTCGTAAAGGATCTTGAAGCCAAGGAAGGACATTCCCACCTCATAAGCATCGGGGAAGGCAAGCAGCATTGAAGCCCTCACATCCGTGAAAGCCCCGCTTATCGTGCCGGGCTCGCCTCCGACATATCTTGCGGGCTTCTGAACTAGGGGAAGTATCTTCTCTTCAACAATTGCCCTTAGCTCTGCACCCATAATATCCGTGACAGGTATGTTATCCATTGTTACGGCCATCGGCCCTCCAGTCTAGAATAGGATCTTCTTTCTTCGCATGCTTACGCTTTGCACCAGCGAAAGCCCCAATATCGTCGCCATTATCGATGAACCACCCGCACTGAAGAAAGGAAGCGGGATCCCAGTACACGGCATTATTGCAATTCCCATGCCTATGTTTATCAGGACATGGGTAAGAAGTATAGTCGCGATGCCGACTCCGAGGAGGTTGCCGAACCTGTCCTCTGTTGACATGCCTACCGCCAGGCACCTCCAGATGATTATGAACATCACGGCCAGCGCCAGGGCCGCGCCTACAAATCCAAGCTCCTCGCCGATTACGGTGAATATGAAATCGGAGTGGTGCTCGGGCACGAAGCCGAGCTGCACCTGCGTTCCGGCAGCGTAACCCTTGCCCAGCAGGCCCCCTGATCCGATTCCGATAACCGACTGTATCACATTGTAGCCGGCGCCGTACGGGTCACGCCCCGGATTTAGAAACGTCAGTATCCTCTCTTGCTGGTACGTATCCAGGAAGAAGAAGTATCCAAGAGGCGCCACTACAAGAAGGCCGCTTCCGACCATGCCCAGCACCAGCTTCGTATTGGCGCCAGCCGCCCAGAGCATCGCGAGCACGAGCGGAATGAACACCAACGCGGACCCCAGGTCTTTTTGGATGATGACTATGCCCGTCGGGATCGCAGCCATGATGAGCGGCACTATCATGTCCTTTATGCCGGTTATGGCCTCGGACCTTGCTATCCTGCCCGCCAGTGCAAGGGCTACACCAATTTTTACGAACTCCACCGGCTGCAGCGATAATCCCGCGATCCTGACCCAACCGTATGTACCCCTTACCCTTACACCTATTACGGTCACGGCCGCCAGCAGCAATATCGATGCTATGTACACGAGCCAGTAGGCCTTCTTCAGGAAGTTGTGGCCCAGCGCCATTGCGGATATGCCCATCACAAGGCCAATTCCGGCGGCTATTGCCTGTTTCTTTACCAGCGCGAAAGGATCAGGCCCGGTTAGGGATGGCTGGGCGAAGGTAGCGCTGTACAGCACAATGCAGCCGAAAATGAACGCTGCGATTGACGCTACAAGCAGCAACCCATCCAGGTCCCTTATCATTTTCCTGTTAACAGGGCTCAATTGCCTCCGCCTTTCCTAGCCAGAAATCCGGCGTCCCCGACCCTTATGCCCAAGCCTTCGGGACCGTTCTCTATGGAGTGCATGATCACCTGGGATCCTACCGATTCTGCTAGTTCCATCCTCAAATCCCCGATCCGGTATGTACCTGCCGTAAACCCTCCAGCGATAATGCAAGACGACCTGTCAGTAGGCCAGCCGGCGTGGATGCTTCCTCCGGCTATTCCGGTTACGATTACGTCACCCGCCGCCTGCACCCTGCCGCCAGAAAGCACGTCGCCGATTATTAACGCGCTTCCCTCGAAGCACAAGCTTCTGCCCGGAACAACATCGCCCCTGTATATCGTGGCCTCGGAGCGGGCATCGTACTCATTTGGGGATTCGCTGCCGCGCAAGCCCATGATATATGGAGCCTCGTCCATCAGGACCGTCTGGGTCAGAAGGGCCGATGCCTTTTCCGCCGCGCTTCTTCTGTCCAACACCGAGCACGTCAGCCCATACCTGCCGAAAACTGCCCTTATTGCATCCGACGCCGCATCAGGAATGGGGCCGGACTTGCTCTCCACGGTTATCCTCTGCCCTGCATAGAAAGAGGGATTGGCTGATAGCTTCTCCTCGATGCTCAGCAGGGCATCCTCCATTACCGCATCCTCTGAGAGGACCACTTTGAGAGTCCTTCCCGTACCCTTGAATATTACGTCCTTCGGTTTCAGAGCAATCCCCCCTTAGAAATTCCTATTGCGCCGGCTGCGCCTCTTCCGCCTTTACAGGCGCGTATTCATCCAATCCGAAATAGCAGTCCATCATGTCGCGCGCTATGTATGCCGCCGAGGTAATGCCGTTTTCAAGCAGGACGGCGACAACGATCTCAGGCGCCTTTGAGGGCGCCCAGCAGACGAACCACGCATGCTCGTCTTTTGGCGGAGCCTGGGCAGTGCCGGTCTTGCCGGAAACTTCCAGCGGAAAGCCCTCGAACTGCCGCCTGCCGGTACCTTGCGTGACTGTCATCCTCATGCCCTTATGTATAGCATCCCATGTCGAGCTTTTCAGTTGGATCAGAGTTTCAGGCCGCGGCTGCTCCTGCTCTATCTCCTTGCCGTCGGGGCCGACGATGCCCTTTATTATCGTGGGTTCATACAACGTACCCCTGTTCGCGACGGCTGAATACAGCCTGGCAAGCTGAAGCGGCGTCACGGTTACCATCTGGCCGATGGTGTAGGAGAGCTTTTCGCCCGGCATTATCTTCCTGTCCGAGCTTTGAAGCACCTTTCCCGCGCTTTCTATCAGCGCCAGCTCGATTCCGCTCTTGCTTCCCAAACCGAACCTCTTCGCCATCCCGGAGAGCTGGTCCACCGTCAACCTTTTCCCCAGCTCATAGAAGTAAATATTGCACGATGTGGCTATTGCGGTGTATAGGTCGACATAACCGTGCGATTGGCCGAACTCCCATGACATGCAGCGCATGCCGTAATAGTTCGCAGCCACGCTGGGCAGACAGAGGAATTTCTCATTGGGGTCCAATACTCCGGCTTCAAGGGCTGCGGCCGATACGATGGCCTTGAAAGTAGACCCGGGAGGGTAGGCTCCGCTTATTGCCCTGTTGAAGAGCGCGGACGGCTCGCTGCTGAGCTTCTTCCAGTCGCTTTCGGACACGCTAGGGATAAATGAGCTCGGATCATAGTCCGGGTATGATGCCAAAGCGAGCACTTCCCCGTTCCTGGGGTCCATCGCCACAAGCGCACCGCTCTTAAGCTGAGGCGACCTGCCCGAGCTTCTGAGCGAATCTATCATGTTCTTGAGCAGCTTCTCCGCCTCTTGCTGCAGCTTGGAATTTATGGTCAGTATGACCGAGCTTCCCGGGACAGGGTCGATGGCAGAAAGAGTTGAGACCGGGCTTGAAGCGGAATCTACCTCAATGCGGTTGATTCCGTCCCTGCCGTGAAGGTATTCCTCCAATTGGCGTTCTATTCCGGACTTGCCTATCTGGCTTGAGTTCCTGTAGCCGGATGAACCAAGCTCGCGAAGTTCCTCAGCATTAACCTGGCCCATATAGCCGATTACGTTTCCTGCGACGGCGGCGAGCGGGTACATCCTGTACGGCTCCTCTTCAATGAGGACCCCTTCCAGTTCATAACGCCTTTCCGCTACGCTTGCCAGCACCTTGACATCAGCATCCGCGATCAGCTTCAGGGGCCTGTAAGGCTGCCTGAATGTGCCCTTGGTATGCTCGTCGTACTTCTTCTTCAGCTCTGTAAGGTCCATTCCAGTCAGCTTGGCCAGCAATGCCAGGGTCCTGTCCTTGTCCTTGACGTCCTTGGGCACTATGCTGATGCTGTACGCTGTCCGGTTTGTGGCCATCACTACGCCGTTGCGGTCGAGTATCTCGCCCCTGGGGGCCGTTATATATACTTTCGCCAGCCTGTTCTGTTCGGCGCGCTCCTTGTAATAGTCGCCCTTAATGACCTGCAGGTACCATAGGCGCGACAACAGGATAAGAAAGACAAGGCCTGCGATGGCCATGACGGCCCGAGTCCTGTCCTCCAGCGTATTCCTGTTAATGAACCTAATACCCATAAAACCTCCGGGGCCTTCCTAGAAACCCTTGTCCACCTTCACGACCAGCCCCAATCTGAAGTGGAGCAGCCAGTACAGCCCGATACCTATGAGCGAGTTCAGCGCCGAGGATATTACAAGCTGAGCCGCAACCCTCGCAGGCATGAACTTGAGCCCGACAGATACCAGCACGAACAGGTAGATGAGTTCCTTCAGGAAATAGCCCGAGAACATCGCAGTAGCCGGGGTGATCAGGGTATCCTTTACCAGGTTTCCCTGCACGCCCGATGCAATTATCGCAACTGCAAGATAAGATAGCGCATTCAAGCCTATGTACTGGCCGGTAAGCGCGTCGAGCACCAAACCGCCCGCTATTGCCAGAAAGTACGATTGTGCCTTGTGCCCCAATACCGCCATTGTCATCATAAGCGCGAATATCGGGTCGAACTTCGGCACACCCGGAAGCAGCCCGGGAATGAACGCGGTCTGAAATAGCAGCCCTATGACCAGCCCTGCCAATGTAGCGGCCCAGGGATCTATGCTCAGCCTCCTGGCAAAAGTCCTCACTTCACTGCGCCCTTCTGGCTTTCAAGCAGCACAAGGACCTCTTCTATCCGGTTGAAATCGACTGATGACCTGACATAGGCAGATTTGGCTATGCCGTAGGCCCCCTCGTCGACATCCACGATCTCGCCGATTATGTGCCCGGCAGGATAAATGCCGCCAAGCCCGCTGGAGATAACCAGGTCGCCTGGCACCAGGTCAGGCGCATCGCCAAGAGGCTTAAGCTTCAGCACACCGGTTCCGTCGCCTACGCCCTCGGCTATGGCGAAATCCCTCGAGCGCACTGTAACGGCCCCGATAGCATTCCTGGGGTCATTTGCAAGCAGCACGCTTGCCGTGCTTCCGGAAGTAGTGACCACCCGGCCTACGATGCCCATACTGTTGATTACGGCCATACCCACTTGCACGCCGTTGTCCGTGCCTTTGTCTATTACAAGCGTGCCAAGCCAATTGCCGGCATCCCTGTAAACTACTTTCCCGGCGACCGTCTTGCCCTTGACGGACCTCTTTAGGTTGAGAAGCTCGGTGAGGCGCGCGTTCTCGGACTCCAGCCCTGTCAGCTGCGCCACTTCGGCTGTAAGCGCCTCCACTTCTTCTTTAAGGCGGATGTTCTCATCCATGACGCTCCCGAGCCTGAACAGCCCTCCGAAGAAGTTCGACACCCCTCTGCCGATATTCCAGAAGAAGCCCCCGATAGGTTCGAATACCGCGCGCAAGGCACGCTCCGGCAAAGTCAAACTGGCCCTATCCCCCAAGGTTGCGGATATCAGTACGGACAGGGCAATTATCACCGCAAGTATTATCAGAAGGGCCTTTATGCCCTTTGAAGCGCGCCTCATGCTGTTTTACGCCCTAACTGTGCATTTCGCGCTTTGATGAAGCCGAAAGCCCCTTAAGATATTCCATATGGTCCAGGACTTTTCCCGTACCCCTTGCAACCGCTGTAAGCGGATCGTCGCATACGAACACCGAGATGCCCGTCTCCCTTGACAGCAGCTTGTCCAGGCCCACTAAAAGCGCGCCTCCACCGGCGAGTACAATTCCGCGGTCCATCACGTCTGCGGAAAGCTCCGGCGGCGTCTTCTCAAGGCACTCTTTAACGGCATTTATTATCGTGCTTACGGGCTCCGCCAAGGCCTCCCTGATCTCGGTGCTGTCCACCTTGACCGTCTTGGGAAGGCCCGTTACCAGGTCCCTGCCCCTGACTTCCTCATAGGTCTCGGGTCCGACAACGTAGGCCGAGCCGATCTTCTTCTTAACCTCTTCGGCGGTCCTCTCGCCGATAAGAAGATTGTAGACCTTCTTCATGTGCTGGATTATCGCATCGTCCATCTCGTCTCCCGCGGTCCTTGACGATACGGATGATACAATGCCGCCTAAGGATAGCACGGCCACCTCGGTGGTGCCGCCCCCGATGTCCACTATCATCGATCCGGTTGGCTCGGATACGGGAAGGTTCGCGCCGATCGCCGCTGCCTTGGGCTCCTCGATAAGATGAGCTTCCCTGGCGCCTGCGTGCATCACTGCTTCGATGATCGCCCGCCTCTCAACTTCCGTTACGCCTGAGGGGCAGCCTACGACTACCCTCGGTTTGATCAGGCCCATGCTGTTGTGGACCTTCCGCATAAAATAGCGCAGCATTTCCTCGGTAACGTCGAAGTCCGCGATAACGCCGTCTCTTAATGGCCTCACCGCTTTGACATTGGCCGGAGTGCGCCCAAGCATCTTCTTTGCATCGTTGCCGACGGAAAGCACCTTGCCGGTATCCATATCCATCGCGACGACCGAAGGCTCCTGCACTACTACCCCTTTGCCCTTGAGGAACACCAAAGTATTGGCAGTTCCAAGGTCAATGCCGATGTCCCTGGAAAACGCGTCGAACAAACCCATATGTTAAAACCCCTTTCGGCAGCCGGGTTCAGCCGGTGCTGCCAAGAATTCCAGTCTCCATTAAACTAACGAAAGCATTGCCCCCGATGATTATGTGATCGATGACCTCAATTCCCAACAGCTTGCCGGCTTCTACCAGCCTTTGAGTTATCGAAATATCCTCTTTGCTGGGCGCCGGGTCTCCGCTGGGGTGATTATGGGCCACAATCAGCGCGGCGCTGTTTCTAAACATCGCCTCTCTGAAAACTTCCCTGGGATGTACAAGCGAGGATGTGAGGGTACCTGTCGAGATGGTAGCGACATCAAGCGCCCGGTGCTTGGAATTGAGCAGTATCGCCCTGAATTCCTCGCATTGCAGGTGCCTCATCGCCGGTCTTAGGATCTCGGCCGCATCGTTGGCGTTCGCGATAAGCGGCCTTTCCGCAAGATCCCTGCTGGCAAGCCTCATTCCTAGCTCGACTGCCGCCTTCAGCTGAGCCGCACGCGCCCTTCCGAACTTGCCGGACTTGGCAAGCTCTTCGGCGCTCATCGCGGCAAGGCATCCGGGGCCGCCGTTCTCGCTTAAAACCCTCATACCGGCCTCAAGCGCGCTCTCGCTTCTCGTGCCGCACCTTATTACGACGGCAATGAGTTCGGCGTTTGTTAGCGCTCCCGGGCCAAGTGCGTAAAGCCTTTCCGTTGGCCTTTCGGCCATCGGCATGTCCTTCATGCCGCGCGAATACCTGATATCCATTAAAGGCACCTCCTGCAATATTACAGGCGGCGCCCTCGAGGGCTAGATTATGTGCGTGCCGGCTTCAATGAGCATCGAGGCGGTCAGCCTTAGCGGAAGCCCGACAACATTGAAGTAATCCCCGGTTATTCCTGACACGAATAATGATCCCAAACCCTGAATGGCATATGCTCCGGCCTTGTCCATGGGTTCCCCTGTGGCAACGTAACTTTCGATATCAGCCCTGCTCATGGAACAGAAGCGCACCTTGGTCACCTCGTGGCGGCAGTCCTCTATTCCCTTTTCCCTGCAGATGACACAGACGCCGGTGAATACCTCATGCTCTTTGCCTTCAAGCATGCTGAGCATCGCGCATGCGTCCTTGTTGTCTGCCGGTTTGCCGAGGATTATTCCGTTAAGCACGACTACTGTATCCGCCCCGATGATTGTGTCGGACGGCCTCAGCTTTGCCACCGCCGCAGCCTTTAGCCTGGCCAAAGACATTCACCAATTCGTCCGGAGACAGGCAATCGTCCACTACTTCTTCCTCATTGCTGGGCACAACATCGAATTTCAGCCCTAGCGCACCTAGAAGCTCTATTCTCCTCGGAGACGCCGAGGCAAGCACTATCTTTCCCATATAAACACCGGATCTCATGCCGAAGGTTGAGATCCGTCTCCCCTACAATATAATCTAACATAAAACACAGTCCGATATTATACACCATTCGGGGCTAAACTTGGAAACGCGGCTGTACACGGGCTTTGCCCTGAAATCGGCTTTGATGGTTTTTAGGGTCCCTCAAACAAAAAAATGGTGCCCGCGTCGCGTTAGCACGCGCCCCGGGCACCACGGTATCTTCAGGTATTCTCCTGTCAGGCCTGGACTATCAGGTCCGAGTCCGCCCCGAAGAGGTTATGTATGCACTTGACCGGGCATTTCTGTATGCATATGCCGCACTTGGTGCATTTGCTGTTGTCGATTACCGCTACTGTGCCTTCCATGCGTATGGCCTGAGTAGGGCAGTTCTTAACGCAGATCTGACAGCCGATGCATACCGCCGAGCAATCCAGCTTGCTCTTTGGAAGCGGGGCTTTAGATGTGCAGACCACGTTCACCGGCTCATCCGCCGACCTGAGGGCAAGCAATGCCCTAGGGCAGGCGGTAACGCACTTTCCGCAGCCTGTGCACTTTGAATCGTCTATTTTGGGAAGGTTGTCCTCTCCCATGTACATTGCGTCGAACGGGCATTCCCTGACGCATGTGGCAAGGCCGAGGCAGCCGTAGGAGCACGCCTTGAACCCGCCGCTTACTGCATGTGCTGCAGTGCAGTCCATAATCCCCTGATATTCGGCCACGTCCCTCGCGATCCCCTTGCCGCCTGCGCACATCAGCCTTGCGAAATTGGGGCCTTTGCTTGTATCTACCACGACGCACATTATCTCGGCCACCTTGGCCGCCACTTTGGCTCCGCCGACGGGGCACTGGTCGCACGGGGCCTTGCCCTCTACGATGGCCGTTGCCAGGCCGCCGCAACCGGGGAAGCCGCAAGCTCCGCAGTTGGCTCCGGGAAGAGCCGCCTGTACGAGCTCCATCCTGGGATCCCTTTCGACCGCAAGCAACCTTGCCGCTATGGCAAGCGCCACTCCGAAGGCCAATCCCATGCCGCCCAGGACGAATAAGCTGTTGAGTACCATCTTTCTTACACCTCCATCGGCCGGCTAGCGCAGGCCGAAGAGCTTCTCGAGGTTGAAACCGGAGAAGCCCAGGAAAGCCATCGCCATCTGGGCAGTTATGATCAGCGTCAGCGGGAAGCCCTTGAAGGACTTCGCAATCGGCGCCGTATTGAGCTTTTCGCGAAGAGCCGCCATTGCAATCAGCACCAGGGAGAAGCCGATGCCTCCGCCTGTGCCGGATATGACAGCTTCTATGAAGTTGTATCCATCGCGCACGTTGATAACTGCGACGCCGAGGACTGCGCAGTTGGTCGTGATCAGCGGAAGGTATATTCCCAAGCGCCCTGTAAAGGGTGGGGCTCATCTTCAGGATGATCATCTCGATGAGCTGCACCAGCGCTGCTATTACCAGGATGAAGGCTACCGTCTGGAGGAAGCCCAATCCCAGGGGAACGAGCAGATAGTACTGCACAAGCCACGTCACCGCAGCCGCAAGGCTCATAACGAAGACTACGGCCGCAGCCATGCCCATGGCGGTATCGAACTGGTTCGAGACGCCGATGAACGGGCAAGTACCCATTATTCTGGCCAGCATATAATTGTTGACCAGGATTGTGCTAAGAAGGATTACGAATAGTTCTTTCATAGGCTATACCTCCTTCGGGACGCAGCCGCAATTGGCCTGCTGCGCCTTCTTCTTCTTGCTTGTGAGCGCATTTATCGCCGCAAGCACGAAGCCGAGGGTCATGAAGCCGCCGACAGGCTTGTCTATGAGAGTGCGCTGCGAATTTTACCGGCAGAAGCCTTAAGCCTTCGAAGTTGAAGTCCTTGGCGTAGCCATTATCTTACCGGTAGCAAGGGGCTCCCTGATTATAGCGAGATAATCAGTACGCCAATAGTAAAGCCGAGGCCCATCCCGAGCCCGTCCGCTATCGAGTCGACTACGCTGTTCTTATAGGCGAATGCCTCTGCCCTGGCTAGTATTATGCAGTTGACCACTATCAGGGGACGAAGACTCCGAGCACCTTGTGGAGGTCCGGCACATATGCCGCCATGACGAGGTCTACTATCGTAACGAAGGTCGCAATTACAACGATGAAGCAGGGGATCCTTATCTTGTCAGGTATTATGCTCCTAAGGGCCGCTATGAACAGGTTGCTGAAGACCAAAACGAATGTTGCGGCAAGCCCCATTCCCAGCGCATTTGACACCGCATGTCGAAGACACCATTGTAGGGCACATGCCAATGAGCAGTACGAAGGTCGGGCTCTCCGCCCATAAACCCTTCTTGAATTCCTTGATTGCGCTCATCTTCGATTCCTCCCTACAGCCCAAGGAGCGCTCTTGCCACATCAAGGGCCTTATTGACCCCGGCAACCGCACGCCTTGGACGAAATCGTGGCGCCCGATATCGCGTCGATGTCTGCCGCCCGCTTTCTTCAGGGACAATACGTCCCTGCTTGTCCAGCGAACTGGCCATAGAAGGCCTCTTCCTTGACATTGGCCCCGAGGCCCGGGCGTCTCGCTCTGGCTTATGACCTGCATGCCCTGGCATACTCCGCAGCTATCCATGCCAATTAGCATGATATCATGCCGCCGTAACCCGGGCTTTCCACTTTTACAATCGCCCCTACGGTCTCATCCGCGGCTTTCCGAGGTATGCCTGCAGAATTCCTGTAGCCTCTCCCGCCGCTGCGAAAGCTCGTCCGCCGGAATCTCTACGAAATCCGTCGCTGCGGGAAGCACTACTGCCATTGCCTTCATCGCTTCTTTTGCCTGCCTGTCGGCGATTATCACGCTGGTCTTGCTGTAAACGAAGGCCAATGAAACGCCGGAAACTATGCATATTATCGTCAGTATCGCTCCGTACTTAACTAGATCACGCATGGTTGCGCACCTCCCCGAAACGCCTCGGCTTGCCGAACCTCTCAATGAGCGGCACGAAGCAGTTCATAAGAAGTATCGAGAACGCCACGCCCTCAGGATAGCTGCCGAACATCCTTATAAGGAACGTGAATACCCCTAACCCCACCGCATATACTATCTGCGCGGTAGGCTTTATCGGGCTTGTCACATAGTCTGTGGCCATGAAGAATGCTCCAAGAATCAGGCCTCCCGACAGCAGATGGAAGATCGGATCCTGATTGAAAGCCATGGCAAGGCCTACTGTAGTCAATATGTAGACCAGCGGTATCCTCAGTGTAATGATGCCTGCAAAGAGCAGGAATAGCGCCCCGATAAGAAGCGCAACCGCCGAAGTCTCCCCGAGCGACCCTGCAACATTGCCAAAGAAGAGCGGGCAATAGTACTTTGAAAGCGTTGTGCCTCCGATCTCTCCGTCTTCAGCAGTGTGAGCGGAGTCGCTGTCGAAACTACGTCGAAACCTCGCTATCCAGGCCTCTATGCCGCCGGGCGCCACATAACCTGCGCCTACGACCGCCAGGCCAAGCGAGCGCCGCAAAGGTCCTTCCGATTAGCGCGGGATTGAATATGTTGAAGCCCAGCCGCCGAACACCATTTTGCCGGGCCCTATGGCTATAAGGCACGCAAGTGCGGTCACCCATGGTTCTACTGCCGGAGGCATGACTCATCGCTATGAAAAGCCCTGTCAAGGGCAGCCGAACCGTCGCTAATGGTTATCTCGAGCTTCCATATCTTCTGTATCAGGTACTCCAAGATGACTGCAGACGCCACGCCGACTACGATATTGATCGCAGCCCAGGGCCCGAAGAAATATATTCCGCAGGCGGAGCCGGCACTAGGGCCGCGAATACCGCCCTCATGATTCTGGGTGTCGCCACCCTTTCTCTTATGTGCGGAGCCGCAGTGATTATTAGGCCGTTATCTGACATGTCCATCACCCCGTCACTTCTTGCCGCGCTTGGCCTGCACGTACTGCTTGGCCAGCTTGATAGACTGCACTATAGGCCTCTTTGACGGGCACACGTATGAACAGCTCCCGCACTCCATGCAATCTACGGCGTTTAGCTTTTCAGCCCTTTGCATATCGCCTGCAAGGGCGTACTTGTGTATCTCAGAAGGCTCAATGAACATCGGGCAGACTTCATTGCACCTGCCGCATCTTATGCAAGGCATCTCTTTCCAGAAGAGCGTCTCCTTGCGGTCGAACAGGATTATCCCGGACGTTCCCTTCGAGACCGGGAAGTTAAGGCCTGATGCGGCGACTCCCATCATGGGGCCGCCGAAGATGACCTTCCCCACCTCGCCTTTAGTGCCGCCGCACTGTTCCACAAGGTCCTGGGCGTAGGTCCCGATAAGGGCTTCGATGTTCGACGGATTCTGCACGGCTGAGCCGCCTACGGTCACAATCCTTTTTATAAGGGGCATGCCTGTGCGGAATCTCTCGGATATTGATGCGGCGGTGCCGACATTGACGACTACCACGCCGACATCCCTAGGCAGCCCGCCTGGGGGCACTTCGCGCCCTAGCGTCGCTTTGATCATCGACTTCTCATATCCTTGCGGATAATTTGCCTTGCACGCCGCAATCTCTATTCCCTTATAGGAAAGCGCTGCGCTGTTCAATGCCATCACGGCATCCATCTTGTTGTCCTCTACGCCGATGATCGCCCGGTCTACGCCGATGCTCCTCATCAGGATGGAAGTCCCGTGAACGACTTTCTCCGCGTGCTCTAGCATAATCCTGTGGTCGGCTGTCAGGTACGGTTCGCATTCACCGCCATTTACAACCAAAGTGTCCACTTTGCAGCCCTGGGGGAGAGATAGCTTGACGTGTGTCGGGAACTCAGCCCCGCCCTGTCCCAGCATGCCGGCCTCCCTAATGGCCTTCCTGATGTCCTCGGGGCTCATCGTCTCCAAAGCTGGCAGGGGCTGCACGCTCTCGTGTATGTCCTGCCTGCCGTCAGTTTCGATCGTGATCCCGAGGTACTCGAGGCCGTTGGGCCCCCTGTAAGGTTTTACGTCAACCACTTTCCCTGATACGGGGGAGTGCGTAGGAACGCACATAAAGCCCTCATTGTCGGCTAGCTTCTGGCCCACTTTTACTTCGGTGCCCCTGGGCGCCAGAACGGTGTAGCCGACCCAAGAGGGACCGACCGGCACCGTCAGCTTAGCTGGCAGCTTGCCGGCTACTATCGGCAAATCCCCGGTGAATTTGCACGATACCGGGTGGATTCCACCGATGAATGTCCTCACAGCCATCTATCTCACTCCTTAGACGATTTGGAAACCCTATCTATTTAACTACTTAGAACAGATTTAGTATAGTGCCATCCTCAAGAATATCGATGCTGTCCGCAGCGGGCACCTTCGGAAGCCCAGGCATGGTCATTACTTCGCCTGTTATCGCAACTATGAAGCCAGCGCCAGCCGATATCCTGATTTCCCTTACGCTCAGCTTCCATCCTCTGGGCCTTCCCTTCATATCAGGGTTGTCCGAGAGGGAATGCTGCGTCTTCGCCATGCATATGGGCAGATTGCCATAGCCGATCTTCCTGACTGTACCGAGCATATTCTTGGCGGACTCGGAGAATATCACATCGTCAGCGCCATATACTTCCTTGGCCAGCTTCTTTATCTTCTCCTCAGCCGGTATATCGAGGCTGTACAGCATCCTGAAGTCGTTCTTGTCGTTCTCGAGCGCTTCCAGGACCTGCTTTGCAAGCTCTGCGCCGCCATCTCCGCCCTTGGCGACGACTTCGGAAACCGCGTAACGGACGCCGCGCTTCTCGCAGCGGTCCTTAACAAGCTCCAGCTCCTCCGGGCTGTCGGACGGGAACCTGTTTATCGCGACTACCACAGGAAGGCCGAAGTTGTTCTTCAGGTTGTCGATGTGGGCTTCCAGGTTCTCGCAGCCTTTGGCAAGCGCTTCGAGGTTGGTCTCCGAGACCTTGTCCTTCGCTACTCCGCCGTGCATGTTCAAGGCCCTTACCGATGCCACCAGGACTGCCACGTCCGGCTTGAGGCCGGTCTGCCTGTGTACTATGTCGAAGAACTTCTCCGCTCCCAGGTCTGAAGCGAAGCCGCCCTCGGTTACTACATAGTCGGCTAACTTAAGAGCCAGCCGGGTTGCGATTATCGAGTTGTTGCCGTGGGCGATATTGGCGAACGGGCCGCCGTGTATCAGCGCGGGCTGCCCTTCGACTGTCTGTACAAGGTTCGGTTTAATGGCGTCCTTGAGCAGCACTGCCATGGAGCCTACTGCTTTGATGTCGGCTGCAGTCACAGGCTTCCTGTCGTGGGTATAAGCGACGATTATCCTTCCCAATCTGGCCTTCAGGTCCTCGGTGCCCGATGCCAGGCAAAGTATCGCCATCACTTCTGATGCGACGCTGATATCGAAGCCGCTCTCCCTGGGCACTCCGTTGTTTGTGCCGCCAAGCCCGCATACGATGTTCCTCAGCTGCCTGTCATTCATGTCCATAACGCGCTTAACGGTAACCCTTCTCGGGTCGATGTTAAGGACGTTGCCCTGGAAAATATGGTTGTCCAGAAGCGCTACCATCAGGTTATGCGCCGTTGTGACGGCGTGAATATCGCCTGTGAAGTGGAGGTTGATGTCCTCCATCGGAAGGACCTGGGAGTAGCCCCCGCCGGTGGCTCCGCCTTTTACTCCGAAAACAGGGCCCAGGGAAGGTTCCCTGAGGGCTACGGCCACTTTCTTGCCGAGCTTGCCCAGCGCCTGGGTCACGCCTATCGCGGTGCAGGTCTTACCCTCGCCAGCTGGCGTCGCGGTGATTGCAGTTGTGTAGATCAGCTTGCCGTCTTTCCTGTCCTTGAGCCTTTCAAGCAGGCTTAAGGGGAGCTTTGCCTTGTATTTGCCGTAATGCTCGAGGTCTTCCTCGGAAAGGCCGATGCTTGCCGCCACTTCCGATATCGGTCTCAACTCTGTTGCCTGTGCTATCTGGATGTCGCTTGGTATGGGCATCTTGGCACCTCCACTTATACTTTCGATTTAATGTAGATATCTATACCTTTGGCTGCTAACTTGCCTGCTCCCATGGCGGCTATGACTGTAGCCGCGCCCGTGACTATGTCGCCACCGGCGAATACACCGGGCATGCTGGTCTGACCATACTCGTCCCTTGACACAATATTGCCATACTTATTCAGCTCAAGTCCCTTGGTGTTCCTCGTCAGAACGGGGTTGGGCCCCTGTCCTATCGCCACAACGACCGTCTGTGCTTCAACATCGAACTCAGAGCCTGCCACAGGAACCGGTCTGCGCCTCCCGGAGGCATCCGGTTCACCAAGCTCCATCCTCTGGCAGATCATCTTCATTACTGCGCCATTAGAGTCGCCGACGATCTCCAGCGGGTTCGTCAGTAGGTTAAGCTTGACTCCCTCTTCCTCGGCGTTTTCGATCTCCTCGATCCTCGCCGGCATCTCCTGGCGGGACCTCCTGTATACTATGCTTACTTCCTTGGCACCCAGCCTGAGCGCGGTCCTCGCCGAGTCCATCGCCACATTGCCCGCTCCGACTACCGCTACCTTCTCGCCAATCTTCACAGGCGTCCCGTAGCAGGGGAATTTGTAGGCTTTCATAAGGTTCACCCTGGTGAGAAACTCATTGGCAGAATATACGCCGTTGAGGTTCTCGCCCGGTATGCCGAGGAAATAAGGAAGGCCTGCGCCCGTGCCTATGAAGACGGCGCTGTAGCCCTCTGTGCTCAGAAGCTCCTCTAAAGTCAGGCTCATGCCGATCACGGCATTGGTGATGATCCTTACGCCAAGCTCCCTTACGTACTGCACTTCCTTGTCGACGATGTCCTTGGGAAGCCTGAACTCAGGGATGCCGTACCTCAAGACGCCACCTGTCTCGTGCAAAGACTCGTAGATGTCAACGTTATAGCCCATCAGCGCAAGGTCCGCGGCGCAGGTGAGCCCCGACGGGCCGGATCCGATGACTGCGACTTTCTTTGCGCCATCCTTGGTCCTTCTCTTCGTATCCTCAGAGGAATTAGCCCTTTCATAGTCGGAAACGAAACGCTCCATCATGCCTATCGCCACAGGCTTGAACTTCTTGGCGAGCGTGCATACCTGTTCGCACTGGCTCTCCTGAGGGCACACCCTGCCGCATACCGCAGGAAGGCTGTTCTTCTCCTTGATTTTCAAAGAAGCTTCGGTGAACTTGCCCTGGGCCGAAAGGGCCAGGAATTCCGGTATTGGCACTTCGACGGGGCAGCCGGCAACGCAAGGCTTGTTCTTGCACTGTATGCACCTCTGGGCTTCAAGCATTGCGGTTTCTTCGGCCAGGCCCAGGGCCACTTCATTGAAATTCGTACTGCGCACGCCCGGGTCCTGTTTGGGCATCTCAGGCCGCGCGAAAAGATCCTTTACTGGCATTTGCAGCCCTCCCCCGCCCTGTGCTTTTCAACTGCGAGCTTCTCCTCTTCGCGGAAGAAAGTCTGCCTTTTTATCAGCTCGTCGAAATCCACTTTGTGGGCATCGAACTCGGGCCCGTCAACGCACGAGAACTTCGTCACGCCGTCGATGCTGACCCTGCAGCAGCCGCACATTCCGGTGCCGTCAAGCATGGTGGCGTTGAGGCTGACCGTCGTCTTGATTCCATACTTCCTTGTCACATCGGCGCAGGCCTTCATCATCCTGACCGGACCTATCGCCACAACCTCATCCGCAGGCTTGCCCGCCTTTATATACTCTTCAAGGGCCTGCGTAACGAAACCGTGGAAGCCGCAGCTTCCGTCATCTGTGCAAAGTATCATCTCGCTTGAAACCATAGTCGCCGTATCCCTTAGCACATAGAGGTCCTCAGTCCTTGCGCCGAGGATTGTTACTACCTTGTTGCCTACTCTCATGTGTTCCCTTATCTGCGGGATGAGGGGTGCTATCCCGATGCCCCCTGCAACGGCAATGACGGTGCCGACCTTCTCGATCTTGGTGGGCGTGCCGCAGGGGCCCAAAACATCCGAGAATGATGCGCCTTCCGGAAATGCGCACATCTTCATGGTTGATGCGCCGATTTCCTGGACTACGATGGTTATCGTCCCTTTTGCAGGGTCGTTATCTACGATGGTAAGAGGTATCCTCTCGCCGGCCTCATCAGCCCTTACCATAACGAAGTTGCCCGGTTTGGCGGCCCTTGCCACCAGCGGGGCTTCCAGCACGAACATGTAGACAGATTGGGCCAGAGGCCTTTTCTCAAGGATCTTGTGCATACTTTCCCGCCTTCCTACCACTTATGGCACTTGGTGCACTCTTCTTCGAACCAGTCGCCGTGGCAGCCTTCGCAGGATGCATGGCTCAGGCCCTCTCCTGCGGGTGTAACCTGGTCGCTGTGGCAGGTCTCGCACCCGAAGCCGATGTGTGCGCCATGGGGGATTGTATATTCCTCGGTCTCTGTGAACTCCAAATTGATATGGCAGCTTCCGCAGCTTGGGGCCGCCGCATTGAACCAATCCTCATGGCATTGCGTGCAGGTCGGATGCCCCAGCTCGCCCTCAGCGCCTATCACGTACTCGACATGGCAGGATTCGCACCCGAAGAAGTTGTGGGTCTCGTGAGGGATAATAAGCTTGTCGGTGGCTTCGATGTCGGCTTTTATGTGGCACTTGGCGCAGTCGGCGGTGCCTTCTGCGAACCAGTCGTAATGGCAGGTGTTGCACTTGTCATGGCTTATACCCTCTGGCATGTTGCCATCCAGCCCGTGAACCTGGCCCTCGTGGCACTCATAGCAGGCGATGCCCATTCCGCCAACATGTATGGTGTGCGGAGCCGCCACCTCTTCCGATCCTTTGGAAGTGCTCGCATTGGCATGGCAGCGCACGCAGAACTGGTCCTCTATCTGCATTTCGGCGAAACTTGTGGTTCCGCCCTTCTTCTCTACGCCCCTCATACGGGCTATGGCGAAGCGGTTCTCAAACCAGCCCGTGAAACCGGGCTTCATATGGCATTCGGCGCATCCAACCTGTGCATGGTTGCTTTCAGACCATGTATCGGCCAGGGGCTTCATTGAATGGCAGGAACTGCAATACTTGTCAGTCTCGGTGTAGCTTGCTGCTGCGATAGTCGCCCCGATGACGATTATCAGCACCAGAAGGATTATTCCCTGGACCTTGCCGCGCGTAAAAATCGATGCCTTGCCGGACATAGGGATTTACCTCCTTGATTCGATAGGTTAGAGATCAAGCGTAGAATGAAAGGCTCTGGAGCGATACCGTCACATCGGCATTGCTTACTTTCACATGCTCGGGCACAGAAAGCGTCGCGGGAGTGAAGTTGAGTATCGCCTTTATGCCCGCTTGTACACAGATGTCCGCCACCTTCTGGGCCGATTCCGCAGGTACAGTAAGGACTGCGATCTTAATCTCATTCTGCGCAATTACGTCCTTGAGCATGCTTATATTGTATGCGGGCACAGTATCGAACGGGCCTTCCTTGAGTACGGCCTCATCGACATCGAATCCGGCCTCTATCACGAGCTTCTCAGAGCCGCTGGTCCTCTGCCCCGTGCCGCGCCTGTATGCATTGTAATGAATGATCGCCTTGCCCATCCTGCCGAGCCCGATTATCGCGATCTTAACGTCCTTGTCGAGCTTCAGGATGGTCATGAGCTGTTTCTTCAGGGTGCTGATCTTGTAGCCTACCCCCTGCTTGCCGAAGCCTCCGAATATTGTCAGGTCCTTACGAACCTGAGTAGGAGAGATGCCCGTTACATCACCCATCTCCTTTGATGAGACGATGGTCAAGCCGGCGCTTTCCAGGTTGTCCAAAGCCCTAAGGTACATAGGAAGCCTTCTGATTACTACATCAGGTACTTTCTGCTCGCTCATGCTTTAACCCCCCTGTTTTTAGAATCAAGAGGCATTGCCCCTGCCCGGGCACGAATCTTCCCCGGGATCTGCTTTACCTGAAACCGTCGGACAGTACTTCCTCTTATCCAGGCCCATGTCATATTTCCTAACAGCGAAATATGCCAGAGCAAGGAACAGGAAGCCTCCTATAGCGGCGAAACCGTTCGCCTTGTCAGCCATCTTGAAATACTTCGCGACACCGTTCCCGGCGATCATGCCTGCAAGGAAACCCAATAGAGGAACCCCGTATGCTATGCCGGCAACCTTGACGAGGTCTCCGTCTTTTATCTCAACGGTCACGAAATCTCCCGGTGTTACGTCAATTTCGCAGATTGCTTTAACTTTTTTGGCGTTATCTGAAGGCTTGCACATGCCGCAACCTGCGCATGCATGGGGCCTGATTATCTCCAGGACCGCCCAACCCTTCTCTACGGCCAAAACCTTTCCGGTCTGCTGCATCTTACCTCTCCGTTCACTATTCTTGCACTTCAACGGCTTATTGTCCGCAAGTGCGCCCAAATCCAATATGAATTATACAACAACTTTTCACAAAGTTCTTCACTTTCGCCTGAATATCCGCATAATCGGCGCATAAGGGGGAGGGGACACACCTATGAGCATGAATTGCCTGCTAAAGCAAAGAAAATTGAGGGTAAGGCCCTTTCCCCCACCCTCAACAGGTTAAATATCGATTGTATCTTTAAAAATACACTACTTGTGCCTGTTCAAGGTCATCCTCACCATCGTGCCTGTACCGGGGCTTGAAGTGATCTCGAACTTGTCTGAGCACTTCTGCATATTCGGCAGTCCCATGCCTGCTCCGAAGCCCATCCGCCTCGCCTCTTCGTCCGCAGTCGACCAGCCCTCGGTCATTGCCAACGGTATGTCGGGTATCCCGGGCCCTACATCTACAGCTGTTATCAGAATCAGGTCTGGTTCAACCTGCGCTGTGAGCATACCTCCAAGGGAGTGGATGACTATGTTCATCTCGGCCTCGTATGCCGCCACAGCCGCCCTTCTGACCAGCTCGGGATCGAAGCCGTTCTGGCTCAGGTAGCGCTTGATGGTCGACGCCGCATCCCCCGCCCTTAGAAAATCGCGGGAGATGATCTCAAAATGCAGCTTTGTGTTGTCGGCAGAAGACATATTACGACCCCCTTACCGAAGTGCAGTCGGCGGGGCTGACCCCTGCCTCATAGAGCTTTCCGCAGGCCTCGTACATCGTCATCCTGGTAGTAAGCAAAGGCATTCCTGTCTTTGTCGCAAGCTCTGTCATATCGTGGGTTGGCCTTTTGCCCCTTACGAAAATTATCGCCGCAACGCCCGAAATCTCGGCAGTCCTGATCAGCTGCCCTCCCATAAGGCCGGTCAGCAGAAGATAACCCGGCCTTCCGAAGGCAAGGACATCGCTGAGAAGATCGGCCGCGAAGGCGAAATCCGCCTCTTCGGAGAGCGAATCCATCCCACAGGCCATTACCTCTGCCTCAAGTAGCGAGGCCACCTCGTCTATCTTCATTGCCGCCTCCCTGCCTAATTGACTATAGCAGCCGTAAAACCGGAGGCCTGAACCTTTTTCAGGAGATTTTCGGCATTGGCCCAGACTGTAAATGCGCCGATTTGCACATAGAAAGGCCCGCTTGAAATCACAATTGTCGGATATTGCAGCTCAGTCAGTTTCGCTGCGGCTGCGGTTGCCTCTTCTTTATTGGGATACGGGCCGACCCTTACTTTATAAAGCGGCGATGCGCTTTGCTGCTCAGCGGCTGTCCCCGCCGTAGGAAGCCGGCACTGACGGCACTTGGTCGGCAGCTGCTGCCTGATCTGCCTGCGGGAGGTCAACTACTGCAGCTGTATCTGCCGTTTGTTCGTCTGTCGAAACCTCGATATCGATCAGATCGGAAGCCACTTCAGAGGCTGCTTCCGGCTCCTCGTCCAGAGGTTTGATTACCAGATTGTTCGCCCACGGCGGGCTGGCGAAAGGCGAAGTTCCCGCATCTGTTGCGTCTGCTTCTGCACCGGAACCCTCGGCGCCTTGCGACGCGGGTTCGGCATCATCCTGCACTTCCAAATCAATAGCGGTTTCTCCATCTGCTGCTGCATCAGGATCGGTGCCCTCTGTACCCTCTTCTTCTATCGGGTAATCCTCGCTGGCAGGTGCCCAGAAATCTATAAGGGCGGCCCCGGCGAACCATCCTATCGCAACAGCGCCTGCTGCGATCAAGATCACCGCCGCGATCCATGATAATACTCTCCTGCTGTTCGTACCGCCTCTACTATCCATCCATCTTTCCTCCGGATAACATATTCATCTGCCGGGCGCTTTCTCCTGCTATGCTTCCCACGGTTTTAACAGATACCTCTTCAGCGGAAGGATCGGCAGCCCGGTGCTTAGCCCAAGTTCAGCGGCCCTCTTCGGATCCTTTCGGATCAGGCTGTCATGCAGGGCGACGAAGCGTATCGGCAATCCTGTCTCCTCAGACACCTCTTTGATGATGCCAAGCCCTTCATATGCCAGCTCGATGTCGCTTTCTATCCCCAGGTTGGTGTTTGCCACAAGCCCTGTCGTCTTAAGGCGCGAGGCCTCCTCGACCATTGCCATCATCTTCATAATTTCTTCTTTGCTCGAGGCGAATGGCCGTCTAGTATTAATTACGTATAGCGCGTCATAGTCCCGGCTCACCCTGCCTGCGTACCTTCCCAGTGCCCTTGCCCCGAGGTGGTCGCCTCCTACATCTACGACCACTCTGCCGCCTTTGGAACCTACCAGCGCGTCCACCTCTCCGGTGACGATGGGTAAATCGGCATTCTCCAGACCTGCCATAGTGTCTACCATCCTGACGCCGGCTGCCTGCACTTGCTTCCTGAGCTCCCTGGATCTGAACATGGGTTTTACTATGTCGATGTCGATAAGGGATACGTCCTTGTACGATCCTGCAAGGCCTATCGCGATATTGACAGCAAGCTCCGTCTTGCCGCTTCCGAAAGCGCCGAAAAGGACTGTTAGCCTTTTCGGGGCGAAAAGCCCGTAATCAATCCTTTCAAATTCCATGCCGGCATCTTCCATAGGTTATTGCCTCCTGTCCAGCACAAGCCCCCTGATTTCTCCGATGAGGTATAACGACCCGCAGACCAGAAGTGGCACTCCCGCTAAACGAGCCAGCTCCTGGCCCTTATGAAGCGCCTCCTCGTGGTTTTCGATGCAAATCGACTTGATCCCTAAACCGTTGCCACTTGCTGCGATGTCACTGCACTTTACGCAGCCTGACCTTGTGTGGGCAATGTCCGTTCCGATAAGGTACGATATCCTGCCTGCAAGCGTCTCAATCATACTAGCGTACGGCTTATCTGCCGAAAAGCCCATTATAGCTACGGGCTTCTTGCCGCCCATGACATGTCCGAGCGTCTCGGAAAGCGCCTTGGCACCGTCCGGGTTGTGCGCGCCGTCGAGGATTACCATCGGGTCGCCCGGAATCACTTCGAACCTTCCGGGATGGACCGCCTGCTTCAACCCCTCCGATATGTCCTGCTCCGAAATCTGCCAGCCGGATTCGATAAGGCAGTCGAGCGCCGCAAGCGCCGCCGCCATGTTGTCCGCCTGGTGTATGCCCACAAGCGAGGTCGTAAACCTTCCTGACAGGCTTTGCCCCGAAAACTCCACCTGAGTGCCCTCAATGCTCAAGCCCGTCATCGCGTATTCATATCCGCAGCCCGGTTCGTAGAGCGGCGCGCCTTTTGCCTTGGCTTCCCGCCTTATCATCGAGGCCGCTTCTTCGCACTGTGAGGCAGATACGACTTCAACCCCGGGCTTTATTATGCCGCACTTGTCGAACGCTATCCTCCCCAAAGTCCTGCCCAACCGCTCCATATGATCGTATGCTATATGCGTTATCACAGCTACGTCGGGTGCGATGATGTTCGTCGAATCGTATCTTCCGCCAAGGCCTACTTCCATTACTGCAAGCCTGACTTCCTGCCTTCTGAAATGCTCCAGGCAGAAGGCAGTGCACAACTCGAATTCTGTCGGCGCATCAATGCCCTCTCCTGTCAAACCTTCGGCCGCAACCTTAACCGATTCAACCATAACTGACAGGTCTTCTTGAGAGATGTCCCTGCCGGCCACCTTAATCCGCTCCGTATATGAGCTGAGGTGAGGAGAGGTAAATAGCCCGGTCCTTATGCCGGCCTTCCTTATCGCAGATTCGACCATCACGGAAACCGACCCTTTTCCATTGGTTCCCGCGATGTGGACGAACCTCATGTGCCGCTCCGGATGCCCCAGGGCGGCAGCCAAAGCCGAAGTCCTGGCAAGCCCCGGCTTTATCCCGAACCTGGATGCAGAGGAAAGGTAGGACATGGCCTCCTCATATTTCATCAGCTTACCTCCGCCGACTTGCAGGATCCTAACAGCGGGCAGCCTGCGCAGACCGGCTTTCTGGCGTGGCAGCGCTGCCTTCCGTGCTGTATCATGTTCAAGTGCAGGCTGTAACAGATATCGAACGGCGCAGCCTCGGTCAGCGCCTTCTGGCTCTCCTCGGCTCCCTTGGTCGTTACAATCCCCAGCCTATTGGCGACCCTGTGTATGTGAGTATCTACAGGGAAAGCCTTCTTCCCCAGCGCAAAAAGCATAGTGCATGCCGCAGTCTTCGGACCGACACCCTTCATGGATGTCAAGTACGACAGGACTTCGTCTTCAGGAAGCTTCTTTAGAAACTCCAGGCTGATCTTCCCTTTGTCATCCTTGATCCTTTGAAGGACCGCCTGAATAGAGGCTGCCTTTTGGTCGGCAAGACCCCCTTGCCTGATGGAATCGGCTACCAGCTTTACATCGGCTTCGAGAATTGAATCCCAGCTGCCGAACGTCTTCATCAAGTTTTCGAAGGCCCTGTCGCTGGTCCTGTCCGTCGTGTTCTGCGACAGTATCGTATGCACCAAGGAAGTTACGGCGTCTTCGCCCCTATCGTTGGACTTGGGGCCATAAGCGTCAAGTAGCATCCGGTCCAGCTCCAGCAGCTTGTCAGTCAGGGAAGCTTCCTTCCTGGCAACCGCAGCGTTAGTACGCCTCAACTAGCTCAGCTCCTCTATCCTTGCCTTGAATTTGATGGAGGCAGCTTCGAGCTCTGAGGCCTTGTTCCTTTCGCGCTCAACTACTGACTCGGGGGCACGGCTTACGAATGATTCGTTCGACAGCTTGCCCATTACGCCTGCAAGCTCTTTCTCGATGCCAGCTACTTCCTTTTTGAGCCTTTCAATCTCCTTGCCGATGTCGATCATTCCCTCAAGAGGGAGGAACACTCCCATCCCGGAGGCCACGCCTGCTGCGGCTTTGGCGGGTTTGCCTGCTTCAGGCGTTATCGTGCTTGCGTTCTCAACGCCGGCAAGGGTCCTTATCAGGCCCATGTTCCTGTTTACAAGGGCAAGCTCGCCGTCGCCACCCTGGAACACCGCATCGACCTTCTTGTTGCTTGCCACGCCGAACTCCGCCTTGATATTCCTGATCGTCCTGATGAGCTCCATCATCGAGCCCATCTCAGCCTCGGCGGCCATATCCCTCAATGCTTCGGCGGATGCCGGCAGATGGGAATTGATCAGCGCCCCTACGGATCCTGGAAGCATCTGCCAGATCTCCTCGGTGATGAAGGGCATGAATGGGTGCAGCAGCCTCAAGGCGCCGTCGAGCCCCTTCCAGAGGATAAACTGTGCGGTCTTCTTCGCATCCTCCCCCTCTTTGCCATATAGCCTTGGCTTTGCCGCCTCGATATACCAGTCGCAGTACTCCCCCCATATGAATTCCTGCACTATGCGGGCAGCCTCTCCTATTTCGAACCTGTCGGTGAACCTCTGCACCTCGGCCGAAGCGGCCGCAAGCCTTGAGATAATCCACCTGTCAGGCAGCGTCATCTCCAGCTTCTCCGGCTCCACCGCATCCGGGTCAAACCCTTCTAAGGTTCATAAGTACGAACCTGGAAGCGTTCCAGACCTTGTTCGCGAAATTGCGGTTAGCCTCCACCTTCTCCGGGTTCCAGCGTATGTCGTTGCCGGGCGTATTGCCCGAAATCACGGTCATCCTGAGAGCATCCGCCCCATATTGGGAGATGATCTCCAGAGGGTCCACGCCCTGGCCTTTGGACCTGCTCATCTTGCTGCCGTCCGCATTCCTTACCAGTCCGTGCAGGAGCACATACGAGAAGGGCTTCTGCCCCATGAACTTCAGCCCCGAGAAGATCATCCTTGCCACCCAGAAGAAGATGATGTCATAGCCGGTCTCAAGCACCGTACCGGGGTACCAGTGCTCCAGCTCAGGCGTCATATCGGGCCAGCCCATTATGGAGAATGGCCAGAGGGCGGACGAGAACCATGTATCGAGCACATCCTCATCCTGGTTTACGGGCCCGCCGCAGTCAGGGCATTTATCCAAGTCTACCCGGGAGGCAGTGAGCTTCCCGCAGGACTGGCAGTACCACACCGGTATCCTGTGGCCCCACCATAACTGCCTGGATATGCACCAGTCCTTGCAGTTTTCCATCCAATTGAGGTATGTCTTCGTGAAGCGGTCCGGCACGAACTTGATGTCGCCTGATTTTGCGGCTTCTACCGCCGGCTTTGCCAATGGCTCCATCTTCACGAACCACTGCAGAGAGGGCAGCGGCTCTACCACGGTGCCGCACCTCTGGCAATGACCGACGGCGTGGGTAAGCGGCTCGGTCTTGCTGATGAGACCTAGCGCCTCCAGCTCCGCGAGCACGGCCTTTCTGGCAAGCTCCGCCTTCATGCCGGCAAATTTACCAGCATCCTCCGTCATAAGTCCATCCTGCCCTACTACTTGTACGCTTTCGAGCTTGTGCTTCTTGCCCAGCTCATAGTCGTTGACGTCATGTGAGGGCGTAACTTTCAGGGCTCCCGTGCCGAACTGCCTGTCTACGTACTCGTCGGCGATTACGGGAATAAGCCTTCCGACCAAGGGCAGCCTCACGGTCTTGCCTATTGCCGCCTTGTACCTGTCGTCCTCCGGATGTACGGCAACTGCAGTATCTCCGAGCATAGTCTCAGGCCTTGTAGTCGCTATGGTTATGCTTCCCGTTCCATCTGATAGCGGATAGGAGATGTACCAGAGGGTTCCGGTAACGTCCTCGTGCTCCACCTCAATGTCGGATATGGACGTGTTGCAGCTGGTGCACCAGTTAACCATGCGGTTTCCGCGGTATATAAGCCCTTCGTCGTAGAGCCTTACGAACACTTCCCTGACAGCCCTGGAGCAGACTTCGTCCATAGTGAAGCGGCTCCTCTGCCAGTCCGCCGAGCAGCCCAGCTTCTTCTGCTGGTTCACTATGGCGCCGCCGTAGTTCTCCTTCCACTGCCAGCACCTTTTAAGAAACTCCTCGCGGCCCAGGTCAGCCTTTGTGATGCCCTCCTTCGCAAGGGAGGCGACCACTTTAGCCTCTGTGGCTATGGATGCATGATCGGTTCCCGGCCACCATTCTGTGTTGTAGCCTTGCATGCGCCTTATACGCACAAGTATGTCCTCTATGGTCGACATCAGTGCGTGTCCTATATGCAGCGTGCCTGTGATGTTGGGCGGGGGCATGACTATTACGAAAGGCTCCTTGCTCTTGTCGGGCTCTGCGTGGAAGTAGCCGCCCTCCTCCCAGAAACCATATATCCTATCCTCTACTGTTGACGGCTCATATGCCGGCGCTAATTGTTTGGTGCTCATGATCATCCCTCCTGCCAGAATGAGAAATAAGAAGAGCCCCTACCCATCAAAGGGCGAAGGGGCTCTTCGCGGTACCACCTTTGTCGCATCGGGGCTGAATCAATGAAGCCCTTCCGCACTCTAAGCGCTTTATAGGGCGCACCCTCCGCGTCTGGCGCAATACTGTCCAATCTCCAGGACCGTTTTGCGCTCGCCTGCGGGGCTCAGAAGCGACTTCCGCCACCAAAACGCTTCGCGGCCTTCCAGCCTAAGGGCCGCTTCTCTGCCAAGCGCGGTCTTTGCGTACTCCTCTTCCTCATTGCCTTATTCTGAATATCTCAGCCTCTTTAATGAGGCAAGCTGACTAGTTGTCCCTTGCGGCTTCCTTGGCCTTCTTCGCGGCCTCCACGATATGGGCCGATATCTGCGCCGGAACCTCTTCATAGTGGTCGAATTCCATTGTGAATGTGCCCCTGCCGCCAGTCATCGAACGAAGGTCTATGGAGTACTTGAACATCTCTGACTGAGGCGCAAGCGCCCTGACTATCTGGTACCTGCCCTGGGATTCCATTCCGAGTATCTTGCCGCGCTTCTTGTTGAAGTCGCCCATGACATCTCCCATGTACTCCTCGGGTACGAGCACTTCTGCTCTAACGATGGGCTCCAGAAGTATGGGCCCGGACTCTTCCCAAGCCTTCTCGACCGCAAGTCTGGCAGCCAGTTTGAAGGCCATTTCAGAGCTGTCCACAGGATGGTACGAACCGTCATCCAGGGTTGCGCTGAAGTCCACCATAGGGTAGCCTGCCAGCCTTCCGTGCGAAAGCTCTTCTCTAAGGCCCTTCTCTACCGCAGGTATGAAGTTTCTTGGCACTGAGCCTCCGAATACTTCATCTATGAACTGGAAGCCCGCTCCTCTTTCAAGGGGTGCGAACCTCACCCAAATGTCGCCGAACTGGCCGCGGCCGCCCGTCTGCTTCTTGTGCCTTCCCTGGACCCTCACCTGCTTGGTAATGGTTTCGCGGTAAGGAATGGTAGGCGTATCAAGGGTGACTTCAACTCCGAACTTCCTCTTCAGGCGCTCGGCGATGACGTCGATATGGGAATCGCCCATGCCTGACACTAGCAGCTCGCTGGTCTCAGGGTGCTTATAGTGTAATATCGTCGGATCCTCTTCGGAGAGCCTTGCAAGTCCTGAACCTATCTTCTCCTCATCGCCCTTGGCCTTTGGCTTCATGGCGAAGGAAAGGACCGGTTTCGGGAATATGGTTGCAGGATATCTTACCGGCTTATCTTTGTCGCTGAAAGTATCATTTGTCGTGGTATCCGCAAGTTTCGCAATGGCAACGATTTCGCCTGGGCCCGCCTCGGTCGCCTGGATCTGCTGCTTGCCCTTGAGGAAGAATATCGAGCCGAACCTCTCCATCTTGTCCTTGGTGGCGTTGTAATATGTGGCATCGGGCTTCAAAACCCCGCTCATGACCCTGAGTACGTTGATCTTGCCAACAAACGGGTCGGCGGTCGTCTTGAATACGAATGCTGACAGCGGCTCCGACTCCATAGGCTTCCTGACTACTTCTTCATTGCCGTGGCCTAGGCCCTTCGCGGGCTTGCCGGATCCGCTGGGCGGCATGAGCCTTACTATGTTGTCCAACAGCTGCTGGACTCCGACGAGCTTGCCTCCTGATACTGCTGTGACAGGATACAAGCTGCAACCGGATACGGCAGCTACCAGGCCCTTTTCGAATTCCTCCTGGTTGAGCTCCATCGTATCGAAATACTTGGCGAGAAGTTCTTCGTCGGTCTCGGCCGCGAACTCCATGAGCTTTCCTCTGTATTCCTCCACATCTGAGGCCATATCCTCAGGTACAGGGGCTTCCGTCATTGTCTTTCCGCTGTGGTCGGCATACATATAGGCTTTGTTGGAGATGATATCGACGATTCCCTTCAAGTGCTCTCCGAAGCCGATCGGCAGGCTGACGGGACAGCATTTGGGGCCGAATGATTCATTGATGCTCCCCAGCGCCTGTTTGAAGTTGGCGTTCTCCCTGTCCATACGGCTTATCGTGATGAGCCTGGGGACTAGCTTGTCGTCTGCGATCCTCCAGACTATCTCTGTTCCTACTTCAACGCCCGATACGGCATCCACCATCACGACGGCCCCGTCGGCTACTCTGAGGCCTGCGTGCACTTCACCCACGAAGTCAAGGAAGCCCGGGATGTCTATGATGTTAATCTTCGTATTCTTCCATTCTATAGGGGCAAAAGCCATGCTTATAGAAATCTTGCGCTTCTTCTCGTCGTCATCGAAGTCAGTGGTCGCAGTGCCGTCTTCTACACGGCCGAAACGGTCCGTTCCTCCGCTGAGATAGAGCATAGCCTCGGTCAGTGTGGTCTTCCCTGCGCCGCCGTGGGCTATTACAGCTATGTCCCGGAGATTTTCAGGGCCATATTTCTTCAACAGAGATCTCCTCCTGTAAACCGCACCGGCCCGTAAATCGCGGAATTTGCGCGATGCCATGGCCGTCGGCGTAATTCGCAATGCAATAGTTAATTTTACATTAGCAAAGTGGCATAGGCAAGGATTCCGGGAAAATCAGAATCAGAACCGCGGGATTTTAGCAAGAATCAGCATGTAGCCGGCAGAATTCGCACTTTGGTTTGAAGAAGTTGGCTTCCACGGACATTTAAGACTTGGCTGAATATCCATTGTAAAGTATTTGTTTACTAATTGCCGGTTGCGATGAAGCTTGTGTGCCTCTACAATCCTGCCCATCTGTGCATTGAGCTAGCCCTAATCGTATTTAAGCTGCAATGTAAAGCATTTGTTTACTTAACCGAAACATGCATGGGGTATCAATGTCCACAAGCAATCTAACAATTCTACGAGAATAGAGACCTATTAAGGCCATTAGCTGTGATGTCAAGTAATTATTTACTGCATGCCAAGTCCGAGTAGCTTCAGTGTCCCTTTTATTCTGACTTCAAGTACGAAAAAGCGCCGCCTGGGATTCGCATGAGCAGCATCCCGGGCGGCACTCGGTTCATCCTGAATTATTGGCTTATGCGCTTGGTCTTTCCTGCCCGCGGTTCCTGCCCGATTACCGGGATTCCGCCTTGTCAACTGCTTCAAGCCCAACAGGGGTCCCAATCGCCATGGCAGTCTCAAGAACCTTGTCCATCTGGTCGGTCTCTATGAATAGCACTTGCTCCTTCACTTTGGCCGGGATATTCTCCAGGTCCTTATGGTTGTCTGCCGGAATGATCACAGTCTTTATGCCAGCTCTCAGCGCTGCCAGCGACTTCTCCTTGAGCCCTCCGATGGGCAGCACCCTGCCTCTTAAAGTAATCTCCCCCGTCATGGCCAGATCCGCCCTTACGGGCCTGTTGGACAGGGCTGAAGCCAAAGACGTAGCCATCGCAATTCCGGCAGATGGTCCGTCTTTAGGTATCGCGCCCTCCGGAACGTGGATGTGCACATCGGTTGACTCATAGAACGAGGGGTCTATCCCCAGTTCCTTGGCCCTTGAGCGCACATAAGTGTACGCAGCCTGGGCGCTTTCCTTCATAACGTCGCCCATCTGCCCGGTAAGGGTAAGCTTGCCGGTGCCTTTTGTGACCGTGGTTTCTATGAAGAGGATGTCTCCTCCGGTTTCAGTCCAGGCAAGGCCCGTCGACAATCCCACTTTGTTCTCCTTGTCGCTGACCCCGTAGCGGTATCTCTCGACGCCAAGAAGCTCGTGCAAGTCGGCCGCCCCTATCGGGCTTTCGAGGGTCTTCTCCCCCGCCACTTTGCGCCATGCCATCTTGCGCATGATGTTGCCTATCTGCCTTTCGAGCTCACGTACACCTGCCTCGCGAGTGTAGCGCCTCGTAATCTCGAGCACGGCTTCATCTACGAAATCCAGGCCCGTATCGGAAAGCCCGTTCTCTGACTTCTGTTTGGGGATCAGAAACTGCTTGGCGATGCCTAGCTTCTCATCCTCAGTGTAGCCGGACAGCTCGATGATCTCCATCCTGTCGGCCAACGGTTTAGGTACATTATGCAGCGAGTTGGCCGTAGTGATGAACATCACTTTGGACAAGTCGAGCGGCACTTCCATATAGTGGTCCAGAAACGCCTTGTTCTGCTCGGGGTCGAGCACTTCAAGCATTGCCGAGGAAGGGTCTCCCCTCCAGTCGGATCCCAGCTTGTCGATTTCGTCCAGCAATATCACCGGATTGCCGGACCCCGCCTGCTTAAGAGCATGCGCCAATTTGCCAGGCAGTGCCCCTATGTAAGTGCGCCTGTGTCCCCTGATTTCAGCTTCATCCCTAAGGCCGCCCAGCGAGAACCTTACGAACTTCCTGTTCAGGGAGCGGGCTATGGACTTCGCCAATGATGTCTTGCCGACGCCGGGAGGGCCAACAAGGCAAAGTATCGGGCCCTTATTCAAAGAAGAGAGCTTCCTGACTGCCAGGAATTCGAGTATCCTCTCCTTTACCTTCTCAAGGCCCCAATGATCCTCGTCGAGAACCCTTTTAGCCTGTTTCAGGTCCATTACATCCTCTGTGTAATTGCCCCAGGGCATGGCAGCTAACCATTCGATATAAGTGCGCGAGACCGTTGCCTCCGGGGCCATGGACCCCATGAGCTTGAGCCTTTTGATCTCGGCTTCAGCTTTGGCTTTTACCTCTTCCGGAGCCTTGTTGTCATCCAGCTTCTTGCGCCAGGCTTCGGCATCGGCCTCCTTGTCTTCCTCCTCGCCAAGCTCCTTTTGGATGACTCTCATCTGCTCGCGCAGGTAGTATTCCTTCTGGGACTTGTCGATCTGCCTTCTCACCTTGGCCTGCAGGTCCTGCTCAATCTCCAGCACCTGCTTCTCGGTCTCCATGATGGCGATAAGCTTCTCAAGCCTCTCATCGACATCGGCGGCGTCCAGAAGGCTCTGCCTTTGTGTCAGCCTGAGCGGCAACCTCGGAGCTATTTCGTCCGCAAGTTTTGCAGGGCTATCGATGCGGCTTATGCCTAATGCGACCTCGCTGGGTATGTTGCGAGCTGACTGCAGCAGCGATTCGAAGCTGCTCAGCGCCATCCTCATGAGGGTCTCAGTCTTTGCGCTATGGACAACAGGGTCGGTAATAATCCTGGCCTCTGCCATCAGCACATCGTCCTTGTCGATGTAGCTGACTACATGCCCGCGGTTAACTCCCTGCATAAGAACTCTTAATGTTCCATCCTGGCCCTTAACTGACTGCTTGATCTCGGCCAAGCAGCCCATTTCGAATAGATCGGCGGAAGTAGGTTCCTCTACCGCCGGGTCCTTCTGGGATACTAGCAATACCATAGAATCGTCCAAAGACGCCTTCTCCACCGCGTTTACCGATTTGGCCCTTCCAACCTCTAAAGGCGTGAACATGCCCGGGAAGAATACTACTCCCCTTAACGGGACTACTGGGAGCAGGCGCATCTCTACCATCTGACCTTTTTCATCTATTGTCCTGTGCGTCATTCGAGTGCACCTCCTGGTTTACATAACGCAGACAAATGCGCCATAGTTCCACTTACATTATACTCTAGTCTCGGCTCCGTTTTCAGCGGGCTTCCAAAAGACGGAAAACCCGGCGCAACTCGCCAACCGAGAAGACGCCGGGTGAAGCCTTATGCCGTTTCCGATTTGGCCGGGGGCCTTTTCTTGATGGCCTCCGATGCCTTCTCGACGGCGTCCTCATCGATATGTATCTTTTTCATCTCGGGCTTATCCGGCACCGAGAACATGATGTCCAGCATGAGCTTCTCCATTATAGACCTCAGGCCCCTCGCCCCTGTTCCAAGCCTCATGGCCTTGTTGGCCACTGCAGCTATGGCACCTTCGGTGAATTCAAGCTCAACGCCTTCCATCGACATCAACGTCTGGTATTGCCTTGTGAGCGCGTTCTTGGGCTTTGTCAGGACCTCGACGAGCGCCGCTATTCCCAGCTCCTCAAGAGTCACAATTACCGGCATACGGCCTACGAACTCGGGAATGAGCCCGAACTTCAGCAAGTCCTCAGGCATAAGCCTTTTGAGAGCCTCCGAGGAGGCTGCCTTGCCCACAGGCCTAGGCACAGCTGTGAAGCCCAGCGTCTTCGCGCCGGTCCTGCGCTCGATTATCTTCTCAAGCCCGTCGAAAGCCCCGCCGCATATGAAGAGTATATCGGTAGTATCTATCTGGATGTACTCCTGCTGGGGGTGCTTCCTGCCTCCCTGAGGGGGTACATTGGCAAGCGTTCCTTCAAGTATCTTAAGAAGCGCCTGCTGGACTCCTTCTCCCGATACGTCCCTGGTTATCGACGGGTTCTCGGATTTCCTGGCTATCTTGTCGATCTCGTCGATATAGACGATTCCGAACTTCGCCTTGTTCACATCCCAGTCGCTCGCCTGTATAAGCCTCAGAAGGATGTTCTCGACATCCTCGCCCACATATCCCGCCTCGGTAAGTGAAGTCGCATCGGCTATAGCAAACGGCACGTCCAGAACCTTGGCAAGAGTTTGCGCCAGCAGTGTTTTGCCGCTTCCGGTGGGGCCCAGCATGAGTATATTGCTCTTCTGCAGCTCAACATCCTCATCGAAGCCGCTCGACTTGGCGAGGACTCTCTTATAATGGTTATAAACGGCGACCGATAGGACTTTCTTCGCGTCCTCCTGGCCGATTACGTACTGGTCCAGGGCCTTCTTGATTTCGCTGGGCTTTCTCAGCGCCGGCTGGAAATCCCCCTTGCCCTCTTTCGCCTCTTTTTCGAATATCATGGTGCAGAGTTTCACGCAATCGCTGCATATGGACACATCGGGGCCTGCTATCATCCCGCCCGCGTCCTTTTCGTTCCTTCCGCAGAAGGAACATTCAGCCACTTTACCCTTATTCTCTTTGGAGCTCTTCCTTGGCATTACTTCTTCGTTGCCCTCCTGGGTGTTTCTTGTTTATTGCCCTCCAGGATGTTATCGATTATCCCGTAATCGATCGCCTCCTGGGCCGTCATGTAAAGATCCCTTTCGATGTCCGAACCGACTTTTGATGGTCTCTGCCCCGTATGCTTCACTATGATGTCCTTCACAAGGTCCTTCAGCTTAAGGATCTCCTTGGCGTGTATCTGTATGTCGGTGGCCTGCCCTGAGGCCGAGCCCAAGGGCTGATGTATCAGCACCCTTGAGTTGGCAAGCGCATATCTTTTGCCGGGTGAGCCTCCCATAAGGATTATCGAGGCCATGCTGGCTGCGATCCCGACGCAGAACGTGGCAACAGGTGGCTTTATGAACTGCATGGTATCATATATCGCCATGCCGGCGTATACCGAGCCTCCCGGGCTGTTTATGTAGAGGTTGATCTCCTTCTCCGGATCTTCCGCCTGCAAGAACAGGAACTGGGCAATTATAAGGTCGGAAGTGTGCATGTCTATCTCCCCGTTGAGGAAGATGATCCTGTCTTTTAAAAGGCGCGAATAGATATCGTATACCCTCTCGCCCTTATTGGACTGCTCTACGACATAAGGTATGAAGCTCATAACCGCGCCCCCTTCCGCTTTTTGAGATGCATTAGTCCTGTTTGTGGTCCTCAGAGGCATGCTCGTGATCGTGCCCATGGTCATGTCCGTGATCGTGGTCATGCTCATGGTTGTGCTCATGCTCATGTTCGTGGTCCACTGCGCACTTTCCCTCCTCAGGGTTCTCATCACATAGGGTGGAAAGCAGCCTCATCGCCTTGTCCTGCGCCACCAGCCTGCTTACCGACATCCTCACGTTTTCGTTGTCCTTCAGGCGCTTGATCTCTGCTGGCTTTACTTCGCCGGGCTTCCTGCCATCATCTCAATCGCCCTGTCAACTTCTGCCGCAGTCACCCTCATGTCATTTTCACGAAGCAGTGCGCGCACCACAAGCTGCTGCTTGACGGCGGCTTCCGCCTTGGGCTTCATCTCTTCGAGCATTGCATCCTGCGTAGTAGAACGAGAGCTCAGATACTCTTCCCACTTAAGCCCCTGTTCCTCAACGCGCCTTGCAAGGTCGTTTATCATGTCGGCTGCTTCCGATTCAACCATCTCAAGGGGCATCTCCGACTCGGATTCATCAGTCAGCTTCTTAAGTGCGTCTATGCCGAGCCCTCTTACCGCGCTGTCGTAATTCCTGTGCTCCAGGCTATGCTTGATTGCGCTATTCATCTCATCAAGCTTCTCGAATCCGAGCTTCTTGGCAAGCTCGTCGTCTTTTGCGGCGACGGCCTTGTCCTTTATCTCAGTGACCGTGCACTTGAAGACGGCGGGCTTGCCAGCCAGGTGTGTCGCCCTGTAATCGGAGGGGAAGGCGACCTTGACGTCGACGGCTTCGCCCTTCTTGGCTCCTACCAGCTGTTCCTCGAAGCCCGGAATGAATTGACCGGAGCCGATATGAAGGTCCACGCCCTCGGCGGTGCCTCCCTCGAAAGCCTCCTCCTCGGGGTGCCCTCATTGATTATGCCCTTGAAGTTGATGGTGACCATGTCGCCATCCTTCACCTTTTTGCGGTTGGAGGGAATGTATTCGGCCAGCTGGTCGGCATACTTGTCGATTTCCTTGGACACATCCTCGTCGGTTACCGCTTTGAGGTCCTTCTTCATCTTATATGCCTTATAGTCCGAAAGCTTTACTTCCGGATCTAGCGTAATCATCATCTTGAATGAGACTTCCTTGCCCGATTCCAGATTTAGATCGTCAAGGCCCTCGAAATTGGGGTCGGCTATGGGCATCAGATTGTTCTCTGTTACGGCGCGCTTATATGAATCGTTGACGATCTGTTCCATTGCTTCCTGCATCATGGCCTCTTTGCCTGCATAGCGCTCAACCATTGCCTTTGGAGCCTTGCCCTGCCTGAAGCCGGGAATCCGTGACCCTCTTGCCAATTCTTGCGATAGCCGCCTCGATCTCCTGCTTTGCGCTCTCCTGGTCGATTACTACCTCTACAGTTGCGACGCTTGCCGCCTTGCCTACGAAATTGACTTTTATCATTTTTACACCTCTTAATCCGGCCTTCTGGCCCTGATAAACTATAAACGGCGGCGATACTAGTCCGCCGCCGATGCTAGATGACTTTAATGGAGCGGAAAACGGGATTCGAACCCGCGACCCCCACCTTGGCAAGGTGATGCTCTACCACTGAGCTATTTCCGCAATTTCCCATCGCGGCTTTGTTGAAAATGGGGTGGATGATGGGACTTGAACCCACGGCCCTCAGAGCCACAATCTGATGCTCTAGCCACCTGAGCTACACCCACCACGTTCAACGGCAAAAGCCGCAAAAGGAATTATACAATGAAGTGCACGCCAGAGGCAATAAGTAAGTGCGACAGGAATCATACAATGGCCCCGATATTCTTCATTAAATGCAATATGCCTTGACTTATCCTCTTATGTAGTGTTGAATAATGAAGGAATCCGGAGAGGTGGTTTCGAGCGGAAATCGGAAGCTCCGGTGATAGGAAGCATTTTTGGCAGTTAGGCGGTCAGCGCCGGGCATTAACGCTTGATGTAGTTGCGCGGATGCATTATGCCGAAGCTTCAGGGGCAATTTATATGGTCAGTAATATCGCCAAGGATAATGGCAAGAGCAAAATCAAGAAGCTCAGCTCCTTCTTTACAAATATGTCCCCCTCCCAGGTGCTTGTACTTGGGTTTATAGTCATAGTCCTGCTAGGTGGCCTCATCTTGTCCCTGCCCATCTCAAATGTCGGCGGGCATATATGAAATACCTGGATGCCCTCTTTACAGCAACTTCTGCAACTTGTGTGACAGGTCTCGTCGTTGTGGACACTGCCACGAATTTCACCCGTTTCGGTCAGGTAGTGATATTGATACTGATACAAGTCGGCGGCCTTGGTTTCATGGCCATGGCAACCATGATATTCTTGATTCTCGGAAGGCGAATAGGTCTGAGAAGCAGGCTGTTACTGCAGGAAATCATTCAATAAGTTCAGCCTGAGCGGCCTTGTCAGGCTAACTAAGATGGTCATGGGGCTTACTTTCTTTATAGAAGGCCTGGGTGCGCTATTCCTTTTCTTAAGGCTCAAGAATTTCATGCCCATGGGCGAAGCCGTTTTCGCGGGGGTCTTCCATTCAATTTCGGCATTCTGCAACGCCGGTTTCGACATATTCGGCAGGCTGAACGGCCAGTTCTCGAGCCTTGCCGCATATACGACGGACGGATACATCCCGATTGTCATAGGGCTTCTCATAATTGTCGGAGGCCTAGGTTTTCCTGTGCTTGCCGAGGTAATCTCTTATGGCTCCAACAGGAATACCCATGTATCCCTACATACCAGGCTCGTCATTAAGATTACGGCGGCTCTGCTCATTTTCGGAACCATCGCTATCCTGATACTCGAGTATACGAACCCTGAAACTCTAAGGGACCTGCCCTTCGTGCATAAGATCATCAACTCGTTCTTTACTTCCATCACGCCAAGGACAGCAGGTTATAATACGATTCCAACGGGCGGGCTCAGGGAATCCACCGCTTTGATTATCATGATGCTGATGTTCATCGGCGCCTCACCTAGCTCTACCGGAGGCGGTATTAAAACGGTTACCGCAGGAGTGCTGATGATGAGCCTGGTTTCTACGATTAAAGGCGACGATGTAGTGGAATACCACGAGCGCAGGATACCCAGGGACCAGGTGCTAAGGGCCACCGCAGTCGTGTTGCTTGCGGCATTCGTTGTGCTTATCGGCACTTTGATCGTCTCCCTTGTGGAGAGCGCGTCTTTCCTCGATATTATGTTCGAGGTAATTTCGGCTTTCGCGACAGTCGGCCTTTCTAGAGGGATCACTCCGAACCTGGGGCCGATCAGCAGGTTCATCATCATTGTGATCATGCTCATGGGCAGGCTGGGCCCTCTTACTTTTGCCGTAGCCCTGAACTACAAGAAGAGCATGAGCAAGGTGAAGGTGACATTCCCGGAAGAGCACGTGATGATAGGTTAACAGTTGCGCTAACCTCATAAGGAATATGTGTATCACAACTTCGATAAAGCAAATGGCTTGGCTCCTAAATCAATAGGGCCAAGCCATTGTTTTTCAAAGCCGCTGCAAAAGCTGATGTACTGAAGTGAGGTTCGCCCTTTTTGGGCCAGGGCCCTTCAAGCTGCCTGCTCCTGCCCAATCCCGGCGTTTCGCTACTGCCTCTTTTGGGCCTGCAGCGCCTTTATGGCCTGCTCCCATGCAAGGACCGGCAGGTTGGGCTCCGTTAGCTGGAGCAGTATGAAGCTTTCCTTTGTCCTTATTGTGAGCTGGTAATCCCTATTGGCCGAGAATTTCGTGCTGTGGCAGGCAAGTATCCCTTCAAGGGGTAATCATGCCCTCTTTGCCATCATCCATGCTGAAATGGACGCCATCGTTCCTAAGATACGCCGGCCCGTGCCCGATCTTGACCATCTTGCTGCCGTTGATCTTTGCTTCACTGACTTTCGGGCACTCGGCCTTAAGGATATCTCCGCCTTGGGCGGCCCTTTTGACTATCTCATCAAACCAGAACTGCTTCTGCCATTTGTACCAGCTTCTAATGTCATCGAAAACGAGTTTGCCTTCAGTTGCCGACAGCCTTAGCCTGGCATCTACCCCCGCCGTGTAGCCGCAGCAGCTGCACGAAATCGCATCCGGGTCGAAAGTCGTCATGCTGTTGCATGCGTGGCATGAAGGGCAGCAGATAGAGCAGATGTTCCAGCCCTTTTGATGGGCTTTTCGTCGAATACTTGAACCTGCTTCCCTCAGGGCTTCCGAGCCAGTCAATTTCGCTATGGGCATGCCCCTGCCTCAGGTAGGAGAGCAGTTGTTCGTCGTTCATCCCTTTTATCTGCTCACGGGTTGCCAACAGGCTAAACTCTACTTTGCACCCTCCGCTCCTGTTGATGTTTGACCAGTTGGGCTGCTTGACATATCCGCCCTTAAACTTTGCCAGTACGACGGGAATTCCCAGAAGCCTTACCAACCTGGCGAAGTTCATCTCAAGGGGTAATAAATCACCGTCCCACGTAATCGCCCCTTCCGGATATAGCAAGATGGACCTGCCTTCATCCCTGGCTTTGATCATCTTCCTTACAACAAGCGGATCGGCCACCCCGACAGGTTTGAAAATCACTCCCGCGTTTTGGAAAATCAAGCGTTTGAAAATGTCCGTCCTCTGGATATCGTCGAAAACGGACACCGGAAGGTGCTTCGAGTAAAGCACCACTATAAGGCCATCGTAGACTGTCACATGATTGGAAATTAAAAGGTACGGGGGCTTCAGATCCACCGGAAGCCTGTTTTCGATGACAGGGTGCATCGATATTTGCATCCATGCCTTGGTAAATGGGGACATCATTGCCCAAAAGATCTTCATTGGCAGTTTTAGCTGGTAATCCATGCCGTTGCCCTCCAGATGCCGGATAAATAGTATAATCTCTAAAGGAGGTAAGCCTATGCCCATTGATCATAACGCAAATAGAGTATTGCTTGGGATGTCCGGCGGAGTCGACAGCTCCGTTGCAGTACAAGTGCTGAAAGACCGCGGCTTCGAAGTCACCGGAATGATGCTTGTGACCGGCACTATGCCCCCTGCCGCCATTGAAAGGGCGAAATCGGCGGCAGACAGGCTCAATATAAAGTTGATTATAAAGGATTTGTCGGCAAAATTCGACGAAACCGTGATAAATCCTTTCATAAACGCATATGCTGCAGGCATTACGCCAAATCCTTGCGTGATTTGCAACCCCTTGTTCAAGTTCGCGACGCTTTCGGATGAGGCCACAAAGCTTGGAATTGCCCATATTGCTACAGGGCACTACGCAAGAATCGAGGAAGACGGCGATGCCCGCTATATCGCAAGGGCGGCTTCCTTAAAGAATGACCAATCCTACTTCCTTTACAGGCTCAATGAAGCAATTACGGCGCATGCTGGTATTCCCTCTGGGAGCATGTCCAAAGACGATGTAATAGCCGAAGCCTGCAGGCTGGGGCTGGGTTACTCGAGCGTGAAATCCTCGCAGGATGTCTGCTTCATCGAAGGCGACATGCGCGCATGGCTAGATTGCAAAAGGCCGGGGCTGCTTGTTCCAGGCATGGCATATGATGCGTCGAGCGGCAAGCTTCTGGGGCAGCACCCCGGATCCCTGGGTTTTACCATAGGGCAAAGGAAAGGCCACGGCGTGGCGACTGGCGAGAGGGCCTACATTGTAAGGATCGATCATAAGACCAATTCCATCTACCTTGGAGCCAAGCAGCAGTGCCTGGTCGACAGAGTAACGGCAAGCGACGTGGTGCTCGGCGCAGCCAGGCGCGAAAAGCTGCAAGCCGGAATGGAGCTTGCTTGTCAGGACGCGCTCGTCTATGGCGCCGGTCCCTGCACGAGTTTCCCTTGACGGCGATATGCTTACAGCCCAGTTTGGCAGCCCAACCTGGGCCCCTGCCGCGGGGCAGAGCCTTGTTTGCTATCAGGCGAATATAATCGCCTGCGGAGGAATCATAAGATAAGCCGGCCTTGCGGCCGGCTCTTATATCCACTATCAGTTGCGTTTAGCTTTTTGTTTTACCGGGAGCTGTATTGCGCTACTTACCATTGCGGAACATGCCACCCTGAGGCGTCCCGCTTCCCTTAACTGTCGTTTCGTCGCATTCGCAGTCGGCCCCATTGGCACCGGCTCTGTTGCCGCCTTTGCCTTTACCCATTCCGCCGCCGCCGTTATTCATGCGAGCCTGGCCGGCAGGTTCAGAAATTATCTGATTGAAAAGCTCTGCGCTGATATGTTTCGGGGTATAGTCTCCGCCGGCCGTCTTCAACTGCGAATAGAATGCCTTCATGTGGTTGACCGATCCGGCCCTCAGGTTCTCATATACCCTTATCAGATCTGCGTTCTTTGCTGTCTTCAGCGCCGCGTCCAGGTCTGCTATATCCAGATCCTCGATAGTTGCGCCCACGGCTAGGGCTGCGACCAGGGACTTGCTGCCTTCGGCTACTAGAGAGTCATACAGCCCCTGCAGCTGTTTGTTTGTGAATACGCCGGCCTTTGCGCCAACCGCCGGGTCTGCGATGCCGTACTTCTCAAGCAATGCCGCTATGCTGTCAGTATGCCTCTGTTCGCTTCCTGCAATCTGGGCGAACACCGAAGTTCCCCATTTCTCGGATAGTGCCAGGTACACGTCGTGTGCCAGCTTCTCTTCTTCCCTCATGTAGATCAGGCTTGCCTTCTCGGCATCCGCCATCGCTGTTACCGCTGTTGTGGCAACGCCGGTTCCCTGCATCTGGTTGTTGCCGCGGACCTTGCCGTTCATCTGTGCGCCTACTGCTATTGTCATGCCCGCAATCGCGACTAATGCCATCGCAAGCGCCAGTGTTGCTTTTCCCAAATTCCTCTTCATATTCTTTCCTCCTGATTTAAATTCGCATGTTACCATGCAACTCAAAGCTAACATACGAACCTCAAGAGGAGCTCAAGGCTGCCTCACCGGCCGCCCAATAATCAGCGGAAGCCTTTTAATCCTATGCTTACTGTAGTCCCCTCGCCCTCAACGCTTGAAATGCCTACTTCAGCCGACATAGCATCTGCCAATGCCTTCACAATCGCAAGGCCCAAGCCCGTGCCGGCCTTTCCTGCCGCCCTGTCACGGCCCGCCCTTGCGAACCTGTCCCACATGTGTTCAAGCTCACCCGCAGGTATCCCGGGGCCGTCATCCTTCACTTCAATAATTACTTGACCTTCCGATTCAAAGGCCAGTACCTCAATATTCCCGTCAGAAGGTGTGAACCTGAGGGAGTTGTCTACCAGGTTCCTGATCATCCTGTGAAGGCTCTGCTCGTCGGCAAGGGCAGGATTAAGCCCCGGTTGCACCGTGAATGAAACCTTTGCGCCTTCAATGTTCCTGTATGATTCCAACACACTGCATATGACGGCTTCGACATCCACGGGCGCCAGTTCTATCTGAAGCCTGCCGGACTCTATCCTGGATAGATCGAGCAGCTGTTCCGCAAGTTTGCTCAGCCTGGTAAGCTCCGATCTGACATGTCCTAGGGCGTCGGCCTTCTCCTCCTCTGAGAGCAGCCCGTCCTTCCATGCATCCAGCGTTATTGCCATCGTTGCCAGCGGCGCCCTTATCTCATGCGATGCATCGGCTATGAACCTTTTCTGGGTGTCTTCCAGCCTTACAAGCCGCTTTGCCTCATCTTTCAATTCTTCAGTCGCCATTTTCAGGTTTGCCGCAAGCTCGTTAAAAGCCTTGCCTATCTGATCAAGCTCCGAAATCTCCTGTTCCGGCAGGCTGACATTGTAATCGCCGGCGGCCATCATCCGTCCTGCGTCTGCTACTTCCCGCAATCCGGCGGATATCTTCCTCGCGGCTCTGTGGGAGAAGAAAAGGTTGAGGACGAAGGATATTATTATGCCGAAGATACCTATGGCATAGATCGGCCAGCCTTCCGCCCTCACAGAGCCGACTTTTTCCCATATGACCATTATACGGGCCGTTTGGTCGTCCTGCAGCAGCACCCTGGAGGCCCAGAGCACATTTCCATCAACCCATGGCAATCCACCATAGCCTGACATAGTCCCTGCTTCGTATGCCTCGGAGGCCTTTTCCCATATCAGAAGAGGGTCTATCAAAACCCAGTGTTCCTGCGCGCCCGGCCCTTTACCGCCCCCGTTGCCCGCCCCTTGCACGTCGGTAACAGGCTTGCCGGAAGAGTCCAGGAGTATGCGGCTTCCTCTCCCCTTGAACCTCTCCGCGAACTGCTCCACGCTTTCGACCTGGTTTAGATCGGAAGACAGAGACCTTGCTGCAACTGCAAGTGCCGCCCTATCGGCCAGCAACAGCGCAAGGGCCAGCATAATGAGCAGGGCGACTGCCGCCGCCATGCTGTTTTGCGTTATGAAGCGGGCCAACAGGGTGGGCTTGCGGCCCTTGTCCTTGTTCATCTCAGGACACCTCGAATTTGTAGCCGACGCCGCGAAGCGTAGTAATGTAGCTCTTATTGTCTAAGCCTTGCAGCTTGGTCCTTATCTTGTTGATGTGGACATCAAGGGCGTGGTCGCCCTCCATGAGCTCATCACCCCATACAAGCTCATGCAAATCAACGCGCGCGATGACTTTTCCGGGCCTTAAAGCAAGGGCTGTTAGTATATCGAATTCCTTTGTAGTAAGGCGCACCTGCTTGCCTTCCCTTGTAACCGTCCTGCCTTCAAGCCCGATCGAAAGCCCTTCGTAGGAGAGCTCCTTGACTTCGGCGGGCCCCCTGCCCGACCTTCTGAGCACCGCTTTGACCCTGGCGACTACTTCAAGCGGCTCGAAGGGCTTGATGATGTAATCATCCGCTCCTAGATTCAGGCCCATCAGCCTGTCCGGAACGTCGCTCCTGCCTGTAAGCATTATCACAGAAGGGCCTTCGTTGTCGCCCAGCCTCAATCTACTCAGCACCGACCAACCGTCTATATCGGGAAGGTTCACATCCAGAAGCACCAGCGCAGGAGCCTCTCTGAGGATTAGGTCCATGCCCTCGTACCCATTGGCCGCGGTCTCCATCTTGAAACCTTCGCGCACGAAATAGCGAGGCAACAGTTCTCTTATCTGTCTGTCGTCCTCGATTAGCAGAATTTTGTCCATTCTTCACTGCCCCGATCATAATCTTTGCCGGATTTCGGCATATAGATGAAAAAGGGTGGGCTTGCCCGGAGCCCCGGGGAGCCCGCCCCATTTAAATGACTGCGCTATTGCTCCTTCAAGGAGAATGCCCTTACCTGCCTGGTATAGTTGCCGTCCTTGAAGATGTAGTAAGGAAGCCATGCCACGCCGTAGAAGGATAGGAATATGTCCGACTTCTTCGGCGAGTATGGCACTTTAGTAATATCCCGGGCGAGCTTCTCGAAATCCGCGGCAAGCTCTTCTTGCTTGTCGCCAAATTCCTTCTCCAAGTCCTCAAGCTCGTCTTTCATGTCTTCAAGTTCCTTCTTCTCGCGGGAGAGCATGCTTTTCGCCTCTGAGGTCATCCTCGTCTTGGTTATGGACGAGCCGAGGCTTCTCTTCCTGCCCATGAGCATGCCGATGATAGTAGAGCCGGCGGTGCCTATCGCATCCATTGTGTGCTGGCTTACCTTCTGTTCCCTTAGCTCGACTTCGCCCTCCTGCTTGCGCACTTTGTCCTCAAGGGCGTCCATCTTCTTCTTATAAGAGTCCTCCAGCTTGTCCAGCTCGCCTTCCATCATTTCCTTCGCCTGCTGACGGCACCTCTCAAGGAAGCTGTCCTCCCCCTCATCGATGGCGGCGTACAGCTTCAGGTTCTCGTTGGCCAATATCGATATTCTTGAGTTTCTGTAAAGCCAGTCCGAAAAATCGTCGGCGTTCTCTTTGATGGACTTGGGATCCGAAAGCCAGCCCGGAAGCGGTGCAAACAGAGCATCGGGCTCAGGCCCCCTGTCGAAACCCCTTGAGTCCATGCCCTGGGCAAGGCTCTCCTCCCAATCCGGCCTGTTTGTGCCGCCCTCTTCCAAGATCCCGGTCATTAGCTGGGCTTTATTCACGCCGAATTTCGAAGCTGTATACCTGATCTCCGCTTGGGCTATGAATGAGGGCTTATAGCATGTCGAGTACACTTCCGGCACCGGGATATTAGCGCCTGAGGCGGAAATCGCCCTGGTTATCGCAAGCTGGGCAGGCAGGAAGAACTCGTCGATTTTGGACGGTACCGCAGGCCTCATTTTGGCAAAGCCCTCTGCTGAACCGACCGACTCCTTCTCGTCTTCCTTGGCTTTATTGGCGGGCCCGGAAATTATTGCCTGTGAGGCGCCGGCAAGCCTGTTCAATTCGGGCAGCAGGTCCCTCGACAGCGGCCCGGCCAAGTAGTTTAGAACCTGCCTGGCGTGGAACACCTTCGGGCCGGGCCTGTTCACATTGTTCATAAGGAACACCCTTTTGCCCAGGCTGGAGATTATATCGCTGATTGCGGAAGCATCCATTCCTCCCGTCAGGGTTTCCAATCCGTCCATGAGCCGCATCTTGTCCCTTTCGGTCTGAAGCCTGCCGATGAACCATGTGCCGATGTTGGACAGCGCCTTGTAGTCCAGGTCGACTGGGTTCTGCGTGGCCAGCAATAGCCCTACGCCAAACGCCCTTGCCTGTTTGATCATCCTTAGCATTACTCCCCTTGAAGGGGGGTTCGCCACAGGCGGCAGGTAACCGAGGATCTCGTCGAAGTAGACAAGAGCGCGAAGCCCGCTGGTGCCCCTTTGCTTGCGCATCCAGGATTTAATTGCCGAGAAGAGGAGTGTCACAAAGAACATCCTCTCGTTCTCGCTCAAATGTGAAAGATAGAATATGCTGTGCCTTGGCTTGCCGTCGACAGTATAAAGGAGCTTTTCTATGTCTAGCGGCTGGCCCTGCTGCCAGACCTGGAACGAGGGCGACGCCAGGAAGTTGTTCAGCAGCATGGCAAGCTCGAAGCGGTCCTTCTCGGGGAAGAACTTGTCCATCGGGAAGGCGCCGAGCCTGTCCATCGGAGGCTTCTGGACCTGCATAATCAGATCGGTCAAAGTCAGCCCCCTGCCTGCGCTCCAGGAGCTCTCAAGGATGTTGCAGAGGAGTATATGCTCTCTTGACCTGAGAGGGTCGATGTCGTTCATCCCTACGAGGCCGAGCACTGCGGTGATCGTGCTGGATATCCGTTCCCTAAGGGACTCCTCATTGCCCTCCCACGGTATGGCAGGTGCTTCGAAAGAGGAGAGAATATTGACAGGAATACCTGCGGCCGATCCGGGAGAATAGATCGCAAAACTGAATTTCTTAAGCATAGTAAGCGTTGCCCTGTCAAGCTCCCATTGGTCAATACTAGTACCCCAGCTGGTCGCAGCCTCCTGAGCTGCTTCCCGCTTGGACTTGCCCTTCAGCCTTGCAGAGTCCTCATCGATCCATGGCTCGAAATCGGCGGGAGCAAGCTCTGGAAAATGAAGGATGAGATTTGTCAGATCCCCTTTTGGATCTATGATAATCGCAGGAAGGCCCTTTAATGCCGCTTCCTCCAAAAGCCCTATACAAAGTCCGGTTTTACCGGAGCCTGTCATCCCCGTTACGACTGCATGTGTCGTCAGATCGGACGGGTTTAACATTATGTCTTCTTTATCTTCTCCATCTTTAATCTTGCCCTGTTTGAGGTCATAGGCCCTGCCTATAAAGAAGTTCTTTGGATCAGGATGTGTCATGGCGGCCTCCCCTTCTCCTATTGTTTCATATATACATTCTAATACTACCGGCCATTCACCTCCAACCCGTGAGCAGCAATAAGGGCTAGAAGCCAAGGAAATGTTGTTTCGCCGTGCCAATTATTCATATTTTGTAGGATATTATCCACTACTGTCGAAATTGTATCTTTGGAGGTGATATCAATGAAGATGCGGGTGGCACTGGCAGCAACCTTAATATTAGCTTGCATTACGCTTGCAGGCTGCGCAAGAATTTGGTCCGTAGATTTCACGGATCCCAGTCCAATCGATGACTGGTATGAAGAAGGGCCGGTTGAAACAGGACCTGACGGCATAATCATGGAAGGAGGCTTTATCTCATCCCCAGTTGAATTTGACGGAGACTTCACGGTTACCGTAATCTTCGATTTGGACCTAAACACCCTTTTGAATAGGGCAAACTTCGCTATATGGTTGTCTGACGGGCCTTCGATTTCGCCGAATAACTACATTAATTGTGTTGGAAGGGGATTGGGAAACCCTCCTGATGAGGAGTACGCCGTGCGCGACTATACCGAATCGGAGCTTACTGACCGATATATCGTGGATGAAGACGCAGCCTTCCCGGGGCTAATCAGGCAGGGGCGCAATACTTGGAAGCTTGTTAAAAAGGGCGAGCACATAACTATTACCATGAACGGAGATACTTTGGTCGCTTCATTCGACATCGAGCATTACGCCGCTTCGCAGTTTATGATTAATATCCACGGCGACTTCACAGGTGATGGCTTCCTCGCGTTCAGGAGCATCAAGGTAGTGTATTACAACAATATGATTGCCTAGAGTCCTGCGTTAACTCTATAAGCAAGGATTTTGGCCGGATTGCATACTGCAGATCCGGCCAAATCTTTCTCGCCAATATCTAGGGGTTCTATGCTTGGCAACCAACTATCCTCCTGAACCCATCAGGGTCGGTCGCACCTTCCGTGCTTATAAGAAGCACTTTAGAGGCGCCATCAAGCCCCATGCTTTCCCTGAGGCCTTCTAGTTCGCTGTCTTTCATGATCGATTGGAGGAGCCCCATTCCGACGGCGCCCGATTCGCCGGAGACCACCTTCGCGTCCGTGCCCTCAGGGTTGTAAAGCGCGCGCATACCCAATTCGGCCACACTGTCTGCGCAGGAGGCGAAATAGCTGGCATTTTTCAATATCCTTCCCAGCGCAATCGGGTTCGGCTCTCCACAGGCCAGCCCGGCCATAATAGTATTAAGCTCTCCGCCTACCTTAACCAGCCTGCCGCCCTCGCTCCTGGCAGATTCGTATATGCATGCCGCATTCCTGGGTTCTACGATGAGTGCAATGGGCATATCTTTACCTAGCAGGCACTCAAGCCCTGCCAGCATGCTTGCGGCGAAAGAGCCTACGCCGGCTTGCAGGAACACGTGCGTTGGGGCTTTGTGGCCTGATAGGCGTATCTGGCTAATTGCCTCGCTGATTATGCTCAGGTAGCCCTTCATGATCCACCTGGGGACATCCTCATACCCTTCCCAAGATGTATCTTGCAGCATTACAGCGCCATGGGCTCTGGCGTAATCGGACGCTTCCCTAACTGCATCATCGTAATTGGACTTGGTTACGAAGACCTCAGCGCCCTCCGCCTCTATTGCCTTGACGCGCGAAACCGCGCTTGCCCGCGGCATGAATACAGTCGCCTTGCACCCGAGCATCCTTGAAGCCCACGCCACTCCCCTGCCGTGATTTCCGTCGGTGGCGGTCACGAACGAATATGGTTCGCGCCCGCTATCCTTCAGCGCCTCCACAAGGGCAAGATATGAGACTTCGTGCGAGTTCATTCCCAGTTGATTGCCAAGCCATCTTCCGATAGCATACGTGCCTCCGAGAGCCTTAAAGGCATTCAGACCAAACCTTTTTGACTCATCCTTTAATAAAATACCACCAAGCCCCAGCTTTTCCGCCTTGCAGTCTAGTGAGTGAAGAGGCGTCGCTTCATACTTCGGGAAACCCCTGTGGAAGCGAATGACCTCAGAAATCAGGCTTTCTGATACGTCAAACGCCGGATAACCGGTCCCGGCTTGCCTAACTGAATCAAGGCTTCGAAACCAGCTTGCCTTCGCTTCGACAGACATAATGACCACCTCGCAATGACACATGATTTTGGCTGAGTCAATTATAGCAGCCAGGCATACGGCGAGTTTAAAAAGGCGAGAACGGACTGCCAATTCCCTTGTGGCAATGAGCCAACTAGGAATCATTTGAGTCTGCAATTATGTGTTATTCTTTCTTCCGGCAAACATCTTATTGTATGGGCTTTCTACGAAGGGTTGAACATGTGCGCTTACCATAGCTGCCCGTAGGATCGGCCATGTAAAATCCAATGCCACCAATGGGCGCCCAGTGACTACATTCCAAAAAGCGATCTGATGCAAGGTTAATTGCCAAGGGACAAAACCAAGCAGAATTCGGGCAATAATGCGGCCTTTGAGTATAATGAACCTATAATGCGACAGAAAGAAGCAGGTTAAAAATGAACAAGCCAAATAAATGGGATCCTCCGATTTCAGCCTCGGTTGCCGAGAATCCAGCCACATCCTCTCCTATTCTTTTTCGAGGCCCCCTTTCCGAATCCGTGCGTAGAGCAGCTGATATCGGCTATTCATGCATTGACCTTCACCTCTCCGGGAAGTCGGACATTTCGTTGAAGGGCATAGGCAGAATTCTCGATCCTGCGGGAATCAAGCTTGCAGCGGTTGCCACAGGCAATATCTATGCCAGGGACGGCCTTTCGCTTTCTCATGCCAACAAGGAGATTGTTTCGCGGGCGGAAGCTGCAATAAGCTCAGTGATGCAAGACAGCTGCAAATATGGGGCTGTGGTCATCATTGGCATTGCGCGCGGAAGCCTCGGCAAAGAGGGGGCACGCCACACGTGGCGACTCATACAAGAGACTGACGGAATTGGTAAGCAGGCTTGCCCGATTCGCAGAGGAAATCGGCAGCACACTGGCTATTGAGGCTATATGCCGTTTCGATTCAGATAGCATCAATAATACCGATGCCCTTCTGCAATTCCTTGATGAAGTAGGCTCGCCGCGCGTCATGGCAAACCTTGATACTTTTCATATGCTGAGGGAATGTGAAGATATCGAAGCAGCGATCGTGCGCTCTGCAGGGCGCCTGGCATGTTTCCATATAGCAGATGCCGACAGGAAGTGCCCATCCCTAACAAAAATGAGCCTGATATCGATACTTCGCGCACTTCGTAGCATCGGATATGAGGGAGCTCTAACCATGGAATATACTCCGTGCGAAGAGGGCTGTACAAGAGAAACGGCGATCTGTAAGGCAGAGCAGGACATGTATGCCCGTAAGGGTATCGAATATCTAAAGGGCTGCTTATCTTCGATCTAGAGCATCCTATAGCCCTGTGCGCTGCAGGGCAATACTTAGGCGTCTTCCTCTTTCAATAAGCACAAGCAGGCAAGGAGCTTGGCATCGCCTATTGCGCGAAGCCAAGCCCTCTTTCCGCTATACACAAGATCCTTCTGCTATTTTACCCTTACCTGGAAAGTTATCACGTATGAGGTCTTCAGCGGTAGTGTGAGAGTCCCGCCGATCTGAGGAATTCTGACTGTTACCACATTGGCAGCGAAATCCGCATAATCGGAATCCAGGGCATCGGTCTGAGGCACGTTATCAACCCTTATCGAACTTGCTATAAAGTCTATAGAATCCTTCATCAGGTCGATACTATCTTGTATAAGGACCGTTAAGGCATCTCCAGTCCCGGTATTCGTGACAGTCAACGTATAAGTTAGGATCTCGCCAGGAACAGAGTTCTGCTTATCAACCTGCTTGACTAGCGTTAGCGTAGGCGACTTCACAGTATTTATCAAAGTTATGCCGTCTGACATAAAAGGTATAGGGCCCTTTGTGCTGCTGGCCCAAATGACAACCTTGTTGAACAGGGTGTCGGCGGTTCCCACCGGAATACTGGCCGTTGCGACATAACTGTAAACATCATCTTTTGCGATGGGTCCGGTATTCCCTACCATGTTATCCGAACCTGAGGTGGTACCCACTGTAGTTTCATATGTGCCGTCCTCATCAGAGTCCCAAAGGATAGTCCAAGTAAGGCTGAGATTACAATCATTGTGCGTTGCGGAAATTATCATGTCATCGGTTCCGTTGCCGGTGTTCTCAATGGTGAATGGGATTTGCAGCACGTCCCCCGGATCGACATATGCATTGCGGCTGCTTTCAATATTGACGCCGCCGCGGATTTTTACTGTCACGGTGCTGGAATTTGCTGAGATGAAATGATAATCATTCCAGTCGTCATACGTTACGCCGGCAGAGTTAAGAATGCCGGTCCCGGCAGGAATTTCGGCGGTCACTTCAGCTTCAAACGAAATCGTAGCCGTAATCCCAGCTCCAAGGCTGCCGATGTTCACTGTTACCGTGCCCATGGAGTAAGCACCAGCTAAAATGACTGGTGAGAACAGTGCCCCCGCCCCATCGGCGTCGTACAGCACCGGACCTCTAAATGAAATACCGCTTGGGAGAACGTCGCTCACTACTACATCATATGCCTGAACAGTCCCCGAATTGGTAACAGAAATCGTATAGTCGAAAGGCTCCAGGGGCATCGGGTTTGCAAGTTCCGCCGTCTTTGATACTGCGATTTCCGCCTGTTCTACTTCCATGCTGAAGCTTGCTGTATCAGTAACGGAAGCCGACCCCGCCGATATTGCAGTAAGCGTAAAAGTCGCAATATTGTTTACTACCACAGGCGCCGCGGGAGCCGTGACCCGTACTATTATGAAGTATTCGTAATTGGTAGAGGCAGGCAATGTGGGAGGGTTAGGATCAAGGGAGCCTGTATTGCTAGTAGTCGGCTCGCCGGCATCCAAGATGCCATCGCCATCGGCATCGTGGTATATGACAGCGCCCCAACCGGCGGGGATTCCTGTAACAGCAAGGGCAAACATGTCCAGGTCATTTCCAGTATTTGTTACGGTAAACACGAAATCCCTTGTCTTGCTCTCGCTGAATCCGGCAACAGGGTATCCGTTCGGCGAAATATCGACGCCGAACACACTGTCCACCTCGGTAATCACTTCATTGGATGTTACGGACGTCATCGGGTTGCTATTCGCGTCCTTGTAGCTTACTGTAGCGCTGTTTCTTATCATTGTACCTGCTAATGTCCCCGATGCGTTGGCGGCCGCGGCTGCTATGCCGACAATTATCAAAGCGAGCAAATAGGTCCTAATAAGCTTCTTATACAAAATGATAACCTCCTATCATACTGAGACTTCAAATTCGATATATATCGCTTCGCCCGGGATGATTTCTTCGGTAAGCAGCAGCCTAATGGTCCTCTCCTCATAGCCGGCACCTTTCGCCTCTTCAATGCTTCCCGACCCCGGGATACCGTACTCCTGCTGGATAAGCTTCAGCTCTCCCTTGCTGCAGCTAAGGGATGCAGGAATCAGCTGGACTTCAGCCGAGATCGGGATAGTGAACTCAACATCAACCGCGCTTCCTGTTCCGGCGTTGAAAAGGAAGTAAGTATACCCAATGGCCTCTCCTGGGTTAACTGCCGCCTTGTCCGAGACTCCCAGGACCCTTATGTCAGGCTTTCTTTCTCCCCCATCAATGGCGTTTGCAAAATCTAATACATGTCCCGGAGCCCAGGATTGTGCCGAAGCGAAGAGGATTTCCATCAAGGCCGTGCCATCACGCCCTTTTCCGACTTTGTTTTCGGATTCGGCGATGATAATGCTCGGCTCCTCATCCATCCCTCCGGCCTGCTCAAACCGGAAAAGGCACGTTCCCATCCGAGCAACCATTGCAATGAATTGGGAAAGCCCGTTTGATTGAGCCCCATTTGGCGAGAGCGCCGCCGACCTGCCGTCATCCGAAGCAAGACCTTCAAATCCATGCAAATTCAAAACATGCGTAAAGCTTGAGCCAAGCTCAAGTCCGCTCAGGTCTTTTAAGGTAAGGACGGCGGAACCTCCAGGTAATTTCGCCTTGTCCTCGATACTGATGCAAAGCTCATACTCGACTTGACGTCCTTCTAACAGCGCGGAAAGTTTAAAAGCCCACTCCTTGCCACCCGCTGACACACGAGGCGCAGAGCCATCCCAAGTCGCTTCTGTAAGCAACCTCCCTTCAAAATCCTCGATAATGAGAACGCGTATATCTTGTTGCTTGCCCGCATTGCCCACCGGCGGTTGGCTAAAGGGCAAATTCAAGGCCTCAAAGATAATCCAGGGCAAAGTTAACGAGTCTTCTGGCTTCATGCCATTCGAGCAAAAGGCCGATGCGGACATTGCGAAGATTAGAAGAAGCGAAACCAATGGAGTACGCCATATTTTCATCTCGCCTGTTGAACCTCCTTAAGGGCAGACTTACAGCTAATTTGGTAGTATAGTCACGCTTGCTTGCTGTATGTAGCGCCTTTAAGTAGTAATTTTCAAGGCGATCGCTACCATCGGGATTAAAAAACAGGTGAAGCCGGCGCAGGAAGAAAAAGCCTTGCTCTAAAGAACAAGGCGATAATCACAAAGGCTTACGCTAATTTGCCGGGTCATGATTTTAAAAGGGGCTAATCCCTTAATCATTAGTTGGAGATCATGATTTCATGCCGACTGCTTTTCAGCTAGATTAAACTTCTAAAGCGTTGGTAGAACACCCAATTGCTTTGCTGGCTGGGCTGCTTCCTTTGGGCAGTAAATAAAAAACCCCTTTGGGCATGATACCCAAAGGGGAGAGATTAAGCAGGTTTTAAGTCTACTTTTCTTTCTTTTCCTTTTTCGGTCCCTCTTCTTCGCCTTCAGTCTCTTCCTCTTCTTCGATCTCTTCCTCGGTTTCTTCATCTTCCTCTTCTACATCAGGTTTGATCTCTGACATATCGTGAGGTATCGAGATGCTGATCGTGGCTTCCTCAACCACGCCGGTTAGAGGATAAGTCGCCCTGAAAGAGATTACATACGTCCTCTCCTCAATAAGGCCAAGCCTTGTCGCCCTGAGGAAATACGATCCTTCAACGTCCTGGAATTCCCCGTCCTTCTTTCCGTTCAAAAGCGCGCTTGGCACATGGACCTCTTTAAGAAGGCCCTTTCCCTTGCCGTTTGATTCCTTTTCCTCTGCCAGGCTCTTCCTGAGAGTGTCTACAACCTCTACGCTAAGGATCTCGATATCGGCCCGGTTCCCGGCAGAATCCAAAAGAATTATTTCCACTTCAACAAGCTTATTATTTGGCGACCAGATATAATCAAGCCCGGTTGCGACTACCTGTACCCGGCAGTCCAAAATCTCGACCGATACTGTGGACGTTACTGCCAGACTGCCTAAGAACCCGGAGAAACTGAGTGGGTATATTCCTTTTTGCTCAATTTCGGCGGTCCAAGTAAAAGTATGAGTCGCCTGGTCGAAAGTTGCGCCCTCCGGCAATGCACCATAAGTTATTACGGAACCTGGGTCGGCGATGAATTTTATCGTCAAAGTCTGACCGTCAGTCAGGTTGATGTCGGGAAGTGTTTCACCCAGGTTGTGCACTAGTGTCATTCCGGAGGAAGCAACTCCAATGCTCGCAAACATTAGCATTATCGCGATTCCTGCAAGGACTATGGAGTTTCTTTTCATCAAATATCCCCTCCTTCTTTTCTTAATAGCAAGCTTATCCCAATTTTGGGGCAATCACAACACTGCACCCGTCTGAATACACGGCAAGCTCGTTAACTGGATTTCCCTGTATATAGGTAATTATACACCCTTCTCGCAATTCCTTCTTTTTCGACAGTAAGAGCCAGCAAGATTTGCCTTTGGCTTGGCACAACCACCCAGCTTGACAGGACTTCTTATTGAGTATTTGCAATAAAATGTACCGCTATTGTCAGATGCCATGTCAGTTGTCAGCTAGAGCAAAATAACCGAGTCTCAACAGGAGTTAACATTCCTGTAACACTGCTGTAACATCCGTTTATTACTATGATTTTGAAAGCCTGAAGCAAGGCATGGATCAGATCTGAAAGGAAGACAAACGAATGGATATTTTCGGATTTTTAGCTTTTGAACGGATGCAAAAGAACAGACCAGTCACAGTCGCAATGATAGCACTATTAGGCGCGAGCCTGCTAACCGGCTGTACATCTGCCACAGGTATGGCCGATGGCCAGATTTTCGTAGAAACGAAACCTCTACAGCTGACATTGATACTACCGCAGATCTCGGTAATGTCGAAAGCAACGGATCAGGAGCAGATGCAATCAGCTCACATGGCATAGGTAGCGTAGCAATCAAGCTGAGCGGGGATACAGCAAGCTCAAACGGACCCGGAGTAACTATAAGGGGTTCAATCATAACGATTGCAGCTTCCGGCGAATACGAGATTACTGGCGCCCTTACAGATGGCAGCATTCTTATTAATGTGGATAAATCGGTTGATAAGGGTCTCGTCAAAGTCGTATTAAACGGAGTTCAGATTAATAGCGAAACCAGCTCCCCAATATACATATCTGAGGCCAAAGAAGTCATGCTCGTGCTTGCCGACGCCTCCGAAAACAGCATTACACAGGGCAGCAGGGTGAAAATAAACGAAGATGAAGAACCCACTGCGGCAATCTTCAGCAAAGCGGACCTGACTATCGGCGGAGGCGGATCCCTGATGGTGAAGACCTCTTACAATGACGGTATAACGAGCAGAGACGATTTAATGATAACCGGGGGCAATATTACAATCGACGCGGCCTCGGATGCAATAGTAGGCAAGGACAAAGTAGAAATCATGGATGGCACGTTAACAATTACCGCCGGCAAGGATGGAATTCGCGCTACCAATGATACGGAAGAAGGAAAGGGGAATGTAACAATACATAATGGCGCTTTCACGATAAAAGCGGCCAATGACGGCATACAGGCGTACAACGTGCTCAGCATAGAAGATGGCAAGTTCGACATCGCAACAGGGGGCGGCTACCCCGGAAGGAGCATCAGCAGCGGAAACGAAGGCTTCGGCAGGGTTGCCGGCCAGGCATTCGGTACAGCGCAGTCCAACGCTCAGGCGGTTGAAGAGAGCAAGAAGGGCATTAAATCTACCGGAAAAGTGATCATCGCAGGAGGTGTCTTTAAGCTATCTTCATATGACGATGCAATACATAGCAATGACGAGATCATTATTAACGGAGGCGATTTGAGCATTCAAAGCGGTGATGATGCCATGCATGCCGACAATAGCATTACGATAAATGCCGGACAAATAGACATCGAAAACTCCTATGAGGGCCTTGAGGCAGCCCATATAAACATCAATGGAGGAGAAGTCAGCATTGTCTCATCGGATGATGGGATCAACGTCAACCAGAATAGCGGCCTGCTGGCAATAAGCAAAGGGAGCGTTTCCATAGTGGCAGACGGGGATGGCCTTGACTCTAATGGAAACATTGAAATGACGGGCGGCGTGGTATATGTTGATGGGCCAACGGCAAATATGAACGGCAGCGTGGACTACAACGGGAAGTTTATGATAAGCGGCGGGATATTAATCGCTTCGGGAAGTTCCGGAATGGCACAGGCGCCCAGCTCAGGCTCTACTCAACCATCGATATTGATGTACTATGGCACTTCCCAGTCGGCCGGCACTACTCTTTACTTAAAGGACTCCACAGGCAAGCAGATCGCAAGCTTTACACCCTCGAAAAGCTACTCATCTGTAGTTATTTCAACCAAGGATTTGGCCATTGGGTCTTCATATACGCTTTATGCAGGCAGTAATAAAATCGTCGATGTATCGATCGCCGGCATGGTAAGCGCCATATCGGAAACAGGTGTCATCAGCCAGGGGAGGCCCGGGCGGAAAAGCCGGAGGCGGCCAGTTCCTTCCTCCTGGAGGTGGCACAGTCAAGCTTCCGAGAAATTAAAACAGCGAATAGATTCTTAATGGGCGGCACTTCATGATATGCTCCCCCCGAAGTGGACAGTGAAATAAACAAACTGTCCAGGGGGGAGTATTCTTATGTCAAAGCTCGGAAAGCTATCTAACGAAGCAAGATTGGATATCATCAATAGATGTTTAGAAGGGGAATCTAGGAGAAAGCATTTCGAGAGACTCATGGTATAAATTGTAGTACTTTACGAGCGCTTATGCAGTGTTACTATGCCAAAGGTGAGGTTTTCTATCTTAAGGAGGATAACTCATCAGAGGTACACAAGAGAATTCAAGGACAAGGTAGTTAAGGGAGTACCTGGCAGGTGAAGGCTCTTCAGCCGACCTTGCAATAAAGTACAGCATTGCTTCGAAAGATCAATAGTTTCAAGATGGGTCATAGAATACAATAATGGTCATAGAGGCGCACGCAAAGTATGTCCGGGAGGTAGCGTCCACATGACCGAAGGAAGAAAGACGACCTTGGAGGAAAGGGTCGGGATTGTAGCCTTTTGCCTTGAGAACGACCATAACTACATACTTACGGCCAAGGAATTCAAAGTATCCTACGCCCAGATCTACAGCTGGGTAAGGAAGTACGAAGCAAGAGGCTTGGCCGGGCTTAAGGATACGAGAGGCAAAGGCAAGGCAATTGAGGACATGACAGAGCTTGAGAAGCTCAAGGCCGAGAACAAGATACTTGAAGCCAAGAATTACCGCTTACAGATGGAGAATGACCTGCTAAAAAAAGTCCGCGAAATAGAAAGGGGGTATGGCTCAGCGCTGTCCGGCTTGAAGGACAATACAAAGCGATAAAGGAGCTCAATCACCCAAAAGGGATATCCTGTAATCATGTCTGTGCCAGCTGTTGAACATATCTCGCTCCGGCTACTATCATTGGGCCAAGCGCAAGCCCAGCAGGCTTGAGCTAGAGAACGAGAAGCTTATCCCCAGCATTTTAGCAATCTATCACTCCGTTAACGGCATCTACGGATACCGTCGTATCACGATGGCTACTCAACCGCAAAGGAGCAAAGCGATACAATCCCAAACGCATCAGAAGGTTGATGCGCGTATGTTGGCATCAAGGCCGTGATCCGTATCAAACGCAAGATCTACGCTTACTCTCACTCCGCAAGTCTTGGCCGAGAACATCTAGGACAGGAGGTTCAAAACCAGAGGAGCAATGAGAAATGGCTTTGTGATGTCACTGAGCTTGCGTATGGCAACAACAAGGCGTATCTTTGCGCAATACTCGACCTTGGCAGTGTCCGCCTTTTTTATGCGTGTGAGCTTGATTCTAATTGGTTATTGGTTTCTTTTGATCCGCTACTTGACATTACATAGTAGAGTGCTATTATTAAGTCGTCTACTATGCAATACATAGGAGTTGGTCGGATGTACAACGATACGCAGTTTATGAAGGGCATACTTGAAGGTTGCATCTTAAAAGTGCTAAGCAGCTCGGAAATGTACGGTTACAGGGCCGTTGAAATTATCAGGGAGCTGGGATTCGATGTAAATGAAGCCACCGTCTACCCCATCCTGCTGCGCCTTCAGAATAAGGGGCTTCTCAAAGCAGAAAGAAGGCCCTCGCCGCTTGGCCCGGACAGGAAGTACTTCTCGCTCACCAAAGAAGGAGAGAAGAGCCTGGCAGAGTTCAAAGAAAGCTGGCTTAGGTTCAGGATCATCGTAAATAACGTGATGGAGGCAGAAATAAATGACTTATCGGAGTAAAGTTGTCTTCTTCAGTGCAATCCTGCTCGGTCTTTGCGTTACTGCCACCTCATTAATCTGGGCGCTGAGTTCAAAGGGCTCTGCACAGATTTCGGGTCTAATAGTGACTATCTCGGCGATTCTCATTAGCCTTGCCTCGATACTATACGTGTACTTCATGAAAGTGCGAAAGAACAGGGACGAAAGATTACTTGACTTAGATTTCTATCGGGAATACGAGTTAGTCAAGGATGCCATAGCGCTATCGCAGCTTCCATCCGGCTTAAAAAAAGACGTAACTGATGATGTCCTCGAGATGCTGATAACGGCCCAGAAAGCGGGCAGATCCGTTGCTGATGTGATCATTAACCCCCAGTCATTTGCAGATGAAATAATCAGCTCATTCGCTAAGCCATCAAGCTTCTTTCTGCTGAACCTCTTCGACAGCGGAGTATTCCTTTCAGTGTTCGTCTTGTTTACGAACCTCGCGATTTGGCTTGAAAACACGGAAAACGGGTTCTTCAACGTGAAGATCGAAATCAGCATGATAGTGCTTTTCCTGCTCATCTCCTTCTTGCTCATTCCTCTAGCCAAGTCCCTGACTACTTCGAAGAGGAACTGGGCTTTTCTTCTGCCTCTTGCGTTCGGCATTGCGTATATTTTCCTTATGGAAGTGCTCAGACGGCAGTTTTATAGCGTAGAGGCGGCGAGAACATTCCTGGATGAGGGGTTAATCCTCATACCAAGCAACTTGGCGCTTGCAGCCTATATCGGGGCTATTCCCCTATTGATGCTGATAAAGTCCATGTGCAGGCGGATGTTGCTGAAGAAGATCTAAGTTCCGGACAAGACTAAGGATGCCTCGCAAAACATATTAGGAGCAAAGTAGAAGCTGGCAGTATTGACGATATACCTCGCCAATCTGCCAGCCTCTGACTTCCCATTTGGATATATGCGCAAACCGACATCCGGAAGCCCCAAGATTGGTTATCGTGTGAACCCTAGAGCAATCCCTCATCAATCAGTATTTCAGCGACCCATGAACATGCATTCCCCACTACAGTTGTGCACTTATCGACATGTGCGCCGGCCTCTTCGAATGCCTCCGATACACCGGGCTCCCTCAGGCAATAGGACCTGCCGAAAATCTTTTTATGGATGTCAGCACAAGTGACGCTTCCATATGTCTCAACGAACCTGTCATGCAGCTTCTGCGCCATTTCATATGATTTAAGCTGGGCGGGCCTGTCCTTGTCTATTGGTATACGATCAAGCCTTCTCCCGATGAGCGAACTCATGAAGAGCACGCCTCCCGTATATCCGCCGCAGGATCCGTCCCCATTAATTCCAATACCGGCCGACAATCCGCTGGCGGCCTGGAAAAGCGCAGGTTCGGTGTGCCCGGTAATGTCGAAGAATGTGGCCAACGTGCATTGTGCGCATCCTCTGTAATTCTTCTCATAATCAAATCCAGTATCAAATGCCCTTTTTATCAGCTTCGCCCTATCAATTTCGTTCATTGTGATTACCTTTCTAGTCAATAAGCCATTGTGCAGCCCGAAAAGCCAACATGCCTGTATTTTACCACTTTCGTTGTCGAATTGTTCAGCTAGCCTGCTTTATGGGACCAGTCTATCCTTTCAATCATCAGGCCGCGACTAAAGGTTCCCAATTTTCTCCCCAGAATATTTGACCTTGATGCTCGTAAAAACGAAATCCGCTGAGTTGTAAAGCTTTGTGCCAAAATTGATGATAGAAGTGCTGCGCTTCGCATTTAACCAGGGTGAAGTCGACAATCAGGCCGTCGTTGATCAAGATCTCCATAAGGCTGCCGGTCTTCCTGATTATTAGCTTGTTCTCCCCGATACGCTGAATATGCGGTATCGTTGTATCGTCAAGATTTATTGCATCAATGTACGTAAATTCGCCGACATCCGCAATATCGATGCCTTCGGATCCCATATCCCCAATTCCATCGAATTCTATATAAAGGTGGTTGTCGGGATCCCATATGTTGCTGTCTCCTGGATATAGGAACAACCAGGCAGTATTCTCCAAATCAGTGTTTAGCGTGAATGTTAACGTGGCCTCGAAGTCCCCGCTAAAGGCGAATGGGGTCCCTACGCTGCCATTTCCAAATATTCGCAGTCCTTCGTCTTCTATTAGGGTCTTGGTTCCGAAGTCGTTATAGTACCAGTCATCGATGTCAGCAACACGAGTGAAGTCTACCGACCATGTCTTCATGCATCCGGTTAGCAAAAGCGAGAAGCAGATTAACACAACAATAAGCATAAACCTGGATATCCTCATAAGCTCACCCCTTCACCGATAATACTTACTCTTTCAAGAGCAAGCGCTCTTATCCTTTATTGGGCTGACTGTCGTTTCTTGAAATATCTTGCTTAAATGAGTATCGATTAGTGAACGCCGCTTGACACCTGGAACTACAATGGGAAGAATCATACCAAACGGAGTAGTTAAAAATAGGAGGCAACATGAGCAATGAGTTGGTAATCCTTTGGACAAACGCAGATGAAGTCACTTTCGACAAGATGGTTAGAATGTATGCCGTAAATTCGCTCCGGAAAAACTGGTGGGGAAAAGTGACGATTATCATCTGGGGGCGTACAGCTTCTTTGACGGCCGAGTCAGGCATGGTGCAGGAGGGCATAAGGGAGCTGCAGGAAGCAGGAGTGGAAATTTCCGCATGTAAGGCATGCGCGGACGGCCTGGGTGTATCGAATATCTTGGAAAGCCTCGGAATAGAGCTTAAGTACTGGGGCGAAGGCTTAACGAAAATCCTGAAAGAGGACCAGAAGCTGTTGACCATTTAGCTATTTGGTATCAATCTGAGCAGGCAGCTGTGCTACATCAAATACATGCTGTCAGAAGGAAAGATAGGGGCGGACGTGCTTTCATTCCAAAGCGGATGATGCTGCTGTATTCTAGCTGTCATGCGTGAGGGAATAATGAGATATTCGCTCCATTCCATCCTTATTGCCGGTCTGCTTTCTAGATACGAATATTTAGGGGGAAGGAAGCTTGAAAATTGCCAAGATTGTCCTTGTTGCTGTCTTTATAATTGTCGCAGCATTAGCCCTTCTGTCCGGGCTGGAGATCGGAGAATTCCCTACAACTTAAATCGCCTTATGACATCGGCAGTTGCCGATTGAAGTCGAATTGGCCTTTTCCGGACAGTACAAAGACATTTGCTGCTATCTTTACACTCGTGGAGCATTATTAAAAGACGCTGCTCAACATCGCGCATACGACCAGCTTTGAATAACGCATGCTCAGCATTAGTTTTTCAATAACAATGCCCCCTAGATCAGCCAGTTTGTTCTGCTGCCTGGTTAAGGGGGCATATCGGCGAAACCATCGTATTTTTACTATACTAAGGCGCCTTAGAGTCCTATCGCAACGGCTACGGTTCTCATCCCGATAATACATTCCTCGATCAGTGAATCCAGTTCAATTCCAAGGTCTTCGCACCCTTGCAGTATAACTTCCCTATTAACGCTGGCAGCAAAGCTCTTATCCTTGAACTTCTTCTTTACGCTTTTGGCTTCCATATCCATTACGGACCTCGAGGGACGCATAAGGGCCGCAGCTCCAATCAAGCCGGTCAGTTCATCGGCGGCAAACAGCACCTTTTCCATGTAGAGCTCTGGCTTGGCATCTACGACAATGCCATGTCCATGGCTGATTACCGAATGTATGAATGCATCGTCATAACCGGCCGATTTCAGCAACTCAGGTGTCTTTTTGCAATGCTCATCGGGGTACATTTCGTAATCCACATCGTGAAGGAGGCCTACATCACCCCAATACTCGACGTCCTCGCCTGCCTTCTTGGCAAAATGCCGCATTACGGCCTCTACCGCAAAAGCGTGCTTTATAAGCGATTCGCTCTTGTTATATTGCCTCAGGACTGCTAATGCTCTGTCTCTCATTAATCCACCTTCTTTCAGTCGATCCAGGCCGTTTCTGCAATCTCCCTATAAATATTCCCTGCCTGGCCGTCTACTTATTCGTTTTAAGACTGGTCAAAATATTCCTTACATTATAATCGGTTTGAGGGAGTTTCGCACATCTCGAATCATTTTTCCGGGGTTTTGGACCTGGACTTCATATCCGGTAACCAACTGCCAATAAATGAAGGAGAATCCTTGATGCGAACCGAAAGTAAATTTCGGCTACTTGTTCGATATCCCCCTAACAGGCACATATTTGTGCCTGAGTTAGCAGTGGTTCTAAGGAGGGCATTATGGAGGTTTTTGCAGAATATCTGGCCAGTATCGAAAATCCGCAGAACCGGGCACGGACAGAAGAGGTTTTAAATTGGGTGACCAAGAGATATCCCAATCTTAAACAGAGAATAGCTTGGAACCAGCCAATGTTTACAGACCACGGCACTTATATTATCGGCTTCAGCGTTGCACAGCATCATCTGGCAATTGCCCCCGAAAGAGCGGGGATAATTCGTTTTTCGGATGAGATAATAAAGGCGGGGTATGACCACGGTAAGATGCTTATGCGCATACCGTGGGAAAGCCAAGTTGATTACGCTTTACTAGAGAGGATTATCGAGTTCAATATAGCGGACAAGGCAGATTGTTCATCTTTTTGGCGAAAGTAAAGAATAGCGAGGATCGTGAGCCCTTTCAAAAAGCACCACACATATTGCTGCTAACAAACCAAATATGGAGCATCTTAAAGTACCATGTTTGCTGAAGGCTCTGTTTTTTATGCTTCATTCACTTGTCGATCTGCACTCACAAGACCCCAATTAATGCCATGGGCAGTCAAAGTCCTTGATGCATTGCGGTTTTTGGTAGAATGTAGGTCAAGAATGATTGAATGCAGAGGGCTATCTGGATATAATGTTTATTGTCTGCAACATAGCGGCAGATATAGAAAGCGTTTTAATGCGCCTGTAGCTCAGTGGATAGAGCAACTGCCTTCTAAGCAGTGGGCCGTAAGTTCAATTCTTACCAGGCGCGCCAATTAACATCATCTAGAGTGGAAATGCAGTGGCCAAAGTCACTGCATTTTTTATCAAGTTTGGCCACTTAGGTTAAGCTTTGGCCCTTAATAAAACAAGGGGGGAATGATGGCAAATCCCGATCTTTTTCGATTGTTGCATGCTGACGATGATCTCTGGTTGTCGAGCAGCTCTCTTGAGAAATCCTGCATTCTGCAATCTTCTTCAATTGCTGGAAACGGAAGCAAATGATTTTAATTCACAATGCCGTAAATCGAACTCAGTACTGCCTTAATATCGTTAATGTTGGTAATCGTCCAATCCGCCTCCGGGCAGCCGCCCTTTTCGTCTTCATCTACCAGGACGCCCTTCATGCCGAATTGCTTCTTGGCGACACAGACTGTTTTGGGCATATCATCCACCATTATGCAATCCTCTCCCGCTGCGCCGATGATCCCCAGCATCGAGGCGAAGGACTCCGCCTGCGGCTTTGCGATGCAGCCTGTGGCCCTGTAGTCGACGATATGGCTGAACATCCCGCTTTCTACCCCAAGCGCAGAAAGGACTCTCTCCACATGAGGCAAAGAGGAGTTCGTATATATCACTTTCTCGGCCGGGACGCTCTTCAAGATGAGGTTCAAAGCTGCATTGGGCTTGATGAAGGATTTAATGTCAACATCGTGGATGTATTCCTGATAGTCCACAATATCCACGTCGAAATCGTTCATTATGCCGGGAAGCGACAAACCGTACATCTTGACATAGCGTTCCCTTGCATCGCTTGCCTGCTTTTCAGTAAGCCCGTGCCTAACAACAAGGTATGAAAGTATCCTCAGCCTCATCGCTTCGTCAAGTCCGCTTGACTTTGGGTAAAGCGTATTGTCCAGGTCCAGCACCAGAAATTTCGGCAATCCCATCATATACTCCAAAAAAATCGCCGCCGGTTCGAATCAGGGAACCGGACAGCGTATTTAGCCAGTTATTTAGTCCTTTTCTCCAGGTACTTCTCTATCTTCCTTTTTATCCTTTGCAGCGCATTGTCCACCGACTTGATGTGCCTGTCCAGGTCGTCAGCTATCTCCTGATAAGACCTGCCGTCAAGGTATGAAACAAGGACTTGCATCTCAAGCTCTGACAGCGCGCCTGTCATCTCGGATTCCATGTCCTCCATCTCCTCCCGGCTGATTATCATCTCCTCCGGGTCGGCTACATGGTTGCCGGTGAGAACATCCATCAGGGTCCTGTCCGATTCCTCGTCGTATATCGGCTTGTTGAGAGATACATAGGAGTTCAAAGGGATGTGCTTCTGTCGCGTGGCCGTCTTTATCGCAGTGATTATCTGCCTTGTTACGCACAGCTCCGCAAACGACCTGAAGTATACCTGCTTGTCCTGCCTGAAATCCCTTATCGCCTTATAAAGGCCGATCATGCCCTCCTGAATGATGTCCTCGCGATCGGCGCCGACAAGGAAATAGGACCTCGCCTTGGATCTGACGAAGTTCTTGTATTTATGAATCAAGTACTCGGCGGCTTCGGTATTACCGTCGCGCGCATACTCGACTATTGCTTCATCCGTTAGTTCATTGAAGCTCTGAGCGGCTTCTTCTTTAAGTTCGTCCAATGAAGCACCTCCTCGGACGGCTGTCCTTCGGATCATTGATTAAAAAGGCTGGATGAAAGAATTATATAATCGCAATGATGTCTAGTCAACGAGATAACCCATTTAAAGGCGCCTATGCGCCTCTTTGCCTCAACACTTCATAAGCAACCACAGAGAATGAGACAGACGCGTTAAGGGATCCGATCTTGCCCATCATAGGTATCCTCAACATAAAATCGCACTTCTCCCCCACGAGCCTCGACATCCCTTCGCCCTCGGACCCTATTACCACTGCAAGAGGCATCTTCAAGTCGGCCTCCCATATCGTCTGCTTGCCATCCATATCAAGCCCTGCCACCCACACGCCTGCCGCCTTAACCTTGTCTATGGCGTAGCTGAGATTGCTGACCCTCGCTACCGGAGTGTGCTCTACAGCCCCTGCGCTGGATCTAACTACGGCCGAAGTTACTGGAGCACATCTTCTATTCGTAATGACCACGCCATCCGCACCTGCGGCATTGGCGGTCCTTATTATCGAACCCAGGTTGCCCGGATCCATTATCCCGTCTAGAAGCACGAGAAACAGCGGCCTGCTCCTTCCAAGGGACAGGTTCAGCAAATCGTCCAGCTCCGCGTATGCGAACGGTGCCACCATCGCTGCAATCCCCTGGTGGTTGGCGCCCATCGAGACCTTATCCAAAGCCGCCCTGTCCACCAATTGGACTATGATGCCCTTGGACCTTGCAGCATTCCAGACCTCCGACGCCTCCCTTGCGTTTTCGGAGCCCTTGGCTATCATTATCCTGTTGAACTCTCGCCCGGCCGCAATCGCCTCCATAATGGCCCTGGGGCCGAGCAGGTAATCGCTCTCCTGCTGAGCCGGGCCTGCCGCTGCCTGCGCCTTCAGAAACGTTGCCCTTTCCTTTTCTATCTTACTCATTTTCCCTCTCAAGCTCGTATGCCGATGCCATCAGCTCCTCGAGCCTTTCCTTCCTGCATGACAAATCGAGGTAACCAAGCAGGGCCTCAAATCCAGTGCTTTTCCTGTATTCGGACATGGTGGAAGGCCTGTTAGCCCTCCTTGCCCTGGCCCTTCGGCCCCTTTTCAGGACGGCAAGTTCTTCCTCTGTAAGCAGTGCCTCGAAGTTTACGAGCATCGAAGCCTGTGCGCCTGCGCTGACAAGCTTGAGTGCAGCAGTATGCAGGCCTTTAGCGGTCGATCCGATGCCCTGCTCCAAAACCAGCCTCCGCCTTACGTATGCTTCCCAGATCACATCGCCCAGGTAGGCGAGAACCAGGGCAGGCAGCTCGGAAGGCTTGAACTCACCTGCGCTCAATCTTCCACCTCGCCCCGTCCAACGTGTCTTCTACTGTGATGCCCAGGCTCTTCAGCCCATCCCTTATGAAATCGGATATGGACCAGTCCTTCTTCGCCCTGGCCTCAGCCCTGATTTTCAAAATCAGCCCCATAAGCTCCTCTGTCAGCCCGCCTTTGTCGCCGAGGGCCTCTTTTCCAGTATCTAAAGTGGCGGCGTCCATGAAGCCAAGGACAGATCCCATCTTCCAAAGCTTGTACAATGCAAATGCCGCGGCATCGGAGGCTGCTTGCCCCCTGCCGCCTGAGCTTGTGAAGGCGTTTATCCCTTTTGCAAGCTCATGAAGCGTAGACATCGCGCCGGAAGTGTTGAAGTCGTCGTCCATGAACTCTACGAAAGAGCCTGTAGCTGATACTGCAAGCCCAATAAGCGCCTGAGCCGCCGCAACTTCCTCGCCATTGCCCTTCAAGGCAGGGCCTGAAGACTGCTGCTCACCCTTATATTCCCTATCATATTGGAGCACATCTTCCGGTTTCAAGCCGAAGGCGCCCATGGTATTGGCTATAGCATCTTCCAGCCTGGAAAGCGCCTTGCCGCACATGTCCAGCTCATCGACGCCAAAGCTAATCGGCTGGCGGTAATGGCTTGCCACAAGATAGTAGCGTATGGTCTTTCCCTGATATTTCTTGAGGATGTCCCGCACTGTGAAGAAGTTGCCCATGGATTTTCCCATGCGCTCTCCGTCGATGTTGACCATCGCGTTGTGCATCCAGTACTTCACGAATTCGCCTTTTCCAAGGCTCTCGCTCTGCGCAATCTCGTTTTCGTGATGTGGGAATATGAGGTCGGTTCCTCCAAGATGGATATCTACTGAGCCCCCAAGGAAACCCGCCGACATCACTGAGCACTCAATATGCCATCCGGGCCTTCCGGGCCCCCAGGGGCTGTCCCATGACGGCTCCCCGGGCTTTGCCGCCTTCCAAAGCACGAAGTCCAGCGGATCCTGCTTCTGCTCCGATAGTTCCACCCTTGCGCCCGCCTGCAAGTCGTCTACATTCTGCCCTGAGAGCTTGCCGTAACCTTCGAAGCTCGAAACGTCGAAGTAGACGTCTCCTTTGCTTTCATATGCATGGCCCTTCTCGATGAGCTCTTTGACCATCGCTACTATCTCCAGGACGTGTTCTGTCGCCCTCGGCTGATAGTCTGGCGCACCCACGCCTAAAGATGCCCTGTCGTCATAGAAGGCCTTCACATACTGGTCGACTATGGCAGATGTGGGAACACCGCGCTCCTGCGCGCGCCTTATGATCTTATCCTCGATGTCAGTGATGTTCTGTACGTATTTGACCTCGAAGCCACGATACCTAAGGTAATTCCTGACCATGTCCGGAATTACGAATGCCCTGGCATTTCCTATGTGGAAATAATCGTACACCGTAGGCCCGCAGCAGTACATACCCACTTTGCCCTCAGTATAAGGGGTAAAGTCCTCCTTGCGCCTTGTCAGTGTGTTGAATATCCTGATGCTCATTCCAATTCCCCCTTGGGTCAATTAGGATCTGCCGTTCTTGCCGCCCTTATTCCCTTTGCCTGGTCTGGAAATAGGCAATGGCGATGGCAAGCAGTGCGGCGATAAGGACTAAACCCAGCGGCATTATCCATCCCGAATTCTTCTGGAAGAAGCTAGGCTCCTTCTCTTCCTCGTCCAGGTACTGAATTATCTCCTGCAGCTCTTCGTCGGCCTGGGCGAGCTCCTCTTCGTCCATCATCCGCTCCTTGGGTTCGACAAGCCAAAGCTGCTCGGCTCTTAAAGTCGCAAGCTGGGCCCCCATGTCCGCATGAGCATCCCCTCTCGCGGCATACCTGCTTATGCATCCGGCAAGCTCTGTAAGCTCGGTGTCGGCGATTTCCCTTTCATACAGGGCTATCCTTTCGCCCATTACATTGGCTATATCCGAAGCCGATGCATCCTTGTTCGTCGTAGCGTACTCTTTGGCATATGCTGCGACTTCTGCGCCCATTTCATAGTGTCCAAGCGACTTGCCCAACTTTGCTGTAAGGAGCATCTCCTCGGCAGCGAGCTTCAGCGCATCATCATCAAGCGATGACCCTGTCAGCTTCTCATAAGCGCCTGCTACAACTCCGAGTACCATCATCCCGGGCACGGGCTCCACCGAGCTCACGCTCATGATCACGTCGCGGATGCCCGCGGTATAGAATGCATTTGCATATACCAATGGCGAATAGTCGTTATTGGATGATGCCACCCAAATTCCGCCGTTTGCTTCCGATTTCCTGATGAAAGTACCGGATACTCCGACGGGCCCCATCTCGTCCTCGCCTAAAAGGCCCTTGTATGCGGCCTTCTCTTCAGCTGCAGATATCGTGATTGTCTCTACGGCCTCCCCGAGCTCCTCGTGTCCGCTCTGGGTTGACGCTCCCAGCTGGACTTTCATTATCGCCTGCTGAGGGCCGCTCATCTTCTCGCCGAAACCGACTATCATCCCTTGGGCGTACTTCTCTGCGGCGAGCGTTGCCAAGCCGAAAACCAGCAATATAGCCGTAGCCAATATGGCAATCCTGTATTTATTCATCTATACACCTCACTGACTGACTATGCCTATAATACCATTAACTTCTCCTAATATATAGGGATTAAGCTGGCAATTGTCAGGTGTTCTATTCATTCTGTTGCTATATATTATATCTCTTTGTAGTGGAGTTTAATATTTTTCCTGGGCAATTGCGTGCCGAATCAGTGCTAGAGCCATAACGTGAAATAATCATTGCAGTTCCATATGGAATCTACTATTCAGGCACATTGCCCGAAGGCAAAGTACGCAATCATTGACCAAAAAATAAATCATTGGTCATTGAAACCGTGGAAAATTCCAGTTGGTGGAAGGGAATATAGGTCGTGAATAGAACTATTATGGTACAGAAGCTTTGGGACAAGCGACGCGAATGGAGGTGACAACGTGAAAAGGCTGACAATCCTAATCGCACTGGGCGCCCTTCTCTGCTGTATGCAAACTGCGTGGGGGAACAATATTACAGCTTTGCCGGAGCAAATAACCCTCATAATCCCTGGTCCAAGCAAGGTACAGCTGAAAATGAGGCTGATTCCGGCAGGTGTTTTCATCATGGGTTCGCCCATCAATGAACCAGACAGAGGGGAAAACGAAGGAAGCCAGCACAAAATGGAGATAAGTAAACCCTTTTATTTGGGAATCTACGAAGTTACGCAGGCACAGTGGTCCGCTGTAATGGGCACTTCCCCATCGAGATTCTCCGATAATCCGAATAACCCTGTAGAGAAGGTCAGCTGGGTTGACTGTCAGGAGTTTATCGAGAGGCTGAACAAAATGGAACTGGGCAATTTCAGACTGCCTACGGAAGTAGAATGGGAGTACTCGTGCAGGGCAGGTACCACAACCGCATTCTACTGGGGCGAGGACACCAATCATCTCAAATTGGGGGACTACGCCTGGTATCCTAATAACGCGCAGTTTAAGACGCAGCCTGTCGGTAGGAAGAAGCCTAACGCATGGGGCCTCTTCGATATCCAGGGCAACGTGGCGGAGTGGTGCGCCGACTGGTACCATTTTCCTTTCAGCCCGGACAAGGCGGTTGACTTCTCAGGCCCCTCTTCAGGCATGCAGAAGGTCTACAGGGGCGGCTCATGGAACAACTCGCCCCCTGCCTTCCGGTCCGCCAATCGGATGTGCGCACCTCCTTCAACAACATCACATATAATCGGCCTGCGCCTTGTAAGAGATGCCCAGTGATACGAGAAAATGGGGCTATCCGATTTGGTTTGAGAAATCAGATTTCCATAGACGGAAAATTGACTTAAATAGGTATTGCAATGATATGCTCCCTCCACTGTCCAGGAGGGAGCACTACACATTCAGTATCGACGGCCAAGCTCTCGAAAGGAGGCTCCCCTGAGCAACCGGTTTCCGTTGGTTCTTGCCAGTTCGAACAACTCATGTAAGGTTGCCATCTGCAAGCTATCTGGCATTTGAGGACGTCAAGCTCTTCAGCCTAATTGCATGGATTTCTTTCCCAGATTACCTAAAATGCCTTCACCCATTACCAAATTGACATGGGAATCGGGTCTCCTCCGCTGGGCACTTCTGGCTTCACCCTCAAGCCATTTGTCTTATCAAGGTATGCGATCTCGTTCATATACCATTCAATGCTGTCACCTATTCCATCTTCATCCATGTCTACTGGTTCATAGTCCGCTTTTGTGAAGTCGTCCATGTAGAAAGCGTTTATAATCGTCCTGTTGCTATTAGCCTTGAAAACAGCTCCCATGTCTTCCATGACAAATGCGTTGAACGATGCAATCATCTGGCCCGTCCCAACGGGATTACCTCTGAATGCGTTGATTTCATGTGCCGGGGAATCCTCTGCATAAAACGGGTTTAGGTCAGGGGCAACGTTAGGAGAGTTCCATAATTCCGCTTCCGGTATCAACCTGTAAACCGACCACGGCTCGTCATATGATAGCCCCGCATACTCGTAGCCGAACAGCTCCCAAAAGCTATCGGCACTTTCTTTTCCTAGCACAGGCGTGGTTATTATTACTTTGGCCCCGCTCATCGCGAAATATGCGATGTTGAGCAGGCATGCCTCAATGTACGGGTTGATTTCGGAATCAGTAAGGCTGTTGTCGAAGATGACAAGGTCCCAAGCCTTCGACCTGAATGTGTCGTAGAACTGCTGGGCGGTTATCGCCTCTTCGTAGTCATATCCGAGTAAATCCAAAGCCTGACCTGCATAATCCCAATTCGTGTCGTTGTAATATAGGATTCTCATCCTGCCTGAGCACCCACTCTGTGCGAATATTATCATCAAAGAGAGCATCAATAGTAAAAGAAACCTTCTAGCAATCCCCATAGAACCACCCCCTTTTTGTTAACATCAATTTTATTTGATATTTACAATATTCTCTTTATGAATATCTAGTTCCTCCTTATAAAACAAAAGGACTGTCCCTTCTGTTTGGGACAGTCCATAAATTTGGACATTGCTATGCGGGAACTTCTAAAAGCATCACAGCGTAAGCGGCCATTGCCTCTCCCCTGCCGATGCTGTCCAATCCCTCGTTGGTCTTCGCTTTGACCGTAACCATATCGGCCGCTATGCCCAGCGCAGAGGCAATATTCTTCTCCATGGCCGAGCTCAGGGGCGCAATCTTCGGCCTTTCGGCAACCAGCGTGCAATCGCAGTTCACAACGCTGTATCCTTTTGCCCTGGAAAGGACGGAAGCATTCTCGAGAAGCTTAATGCTGTCAGCCCCCGCAAATCTCTCATCGTCATCGGGAAACATCCTGCCGATATCTCCAAGCCTCGAGCCCGACACAAGGGCATCTATGACCGCATGGGTTATAACATCGGCATCCGAATGCCCCAATAGGCCCATTGAACCGGCAATGGCCACCCCTGCGAGTATGAGAGGCCTTCCTTCGGCCGTCCTGTGGGAATCATATCCGAATGACACCCTCAGGCGGCATTTCGGACTTATTCATAGTCCGCGTCCTCTGTGTCCTTCATCCTTGCCAGATGCTCTGCGATTACCAGATCGAGCGGGCTTGTGATCTTGATGTTGGCCTCAGAACCGTGCACGATTGCGGGTTTGATGCCGCTTCTCATGACAAGCGCGCAATCATCGGTGGCATAAGAGCAGGCATCCCTGCCCTCCTCATGAGCTTTCGCAAGCAATGAACGCCTGAAGGCCTGGGGCGTCTGTATATGCCACAGCTTCGAGCGGTCGGGGATCTCCGATAGGAGCTCTCCATCTGAAGAAACGCCTATAGTCTCCTTGGCGGGCATCGCTGCCGTAGCGGCGCCGTATCTATTCGCAGCCTCTATGACTGCCCTGAGGGTCTCCTTCTTAACGAAGGGCCGGACCGCATCATGGACAAGCACGATATCTACATCCTCGTCTATTTGCATCAGCCCATTGTTCACGGAAATCTGGCGTCTCGGGCCGCCCTCGGCGACCCTGGCCTCAAGCGCTAGGCCCGAAAGCAGCTCATCTGCCCTGGATAGCCACCCTTGCGGCAGCACAAGGACAATTTCCTCGAAAAGGCCGCTTTCGGCGAGCCTTTGCAGGGTCCACCACATTATCGGCTTGTCTGCAATCTTCAGAAACTGCTTCGGAACATTCGAGCCCATCCTTAGGCCGGCGCCGCCGGCAACTACGATAGCTCCGCACTTGAGGCCAAGAGGATTAGTCTCACGATCCATTTGAACTCAATCCTTCCTTTAGCTTAGTGAATACCATCCTGCCCGCTGAGGTCTGCAGGACGCTGGTTACGGTAACTTGTACTTCTGTTCCTAAGAGCTTCTTCGCCCCTTCCACGACTATCATGGTTCCGTCGTCAAGGTATCCCACGCCCTGGCCGTACTCCTTGCCCTCCTTAAGGACGAATACCCTCATATCCTCCCCCGGGAGCACCATGGGTTTTACCGAGTTGGAAAGCTCATTGACGTTCAGCACTGCCACTCCCTGCAGGGTAGCGGCTTTGTTGAGGTTGTAGTCGTTGGTTACTATGGCAGCTCCAATGCTTCTTGCCAGTTTCACCAGGCTGGAGTCCGTTTCGGCATCCTCGGGCGGGTAGGCCATCACCCTCAAGTCGATGCTGGCATCATCTTGCATGCGCTTGAGCACATCTAGGCCCCTCCTGCCCCTCGCCCTTTTAAACTGGTCGGGATTGTCGGCTACCTTCTGCAGCTCGTTAATCACGAATTCGGGGATTATCAGGGTGCCGTCCAAAAAGCCGCTTCTTGCGATGTCCAGGATCCTGCCGTCGATTATCGCGCTCGTATCGATGACTTTGGCGCTCACCCTGCTGAAGGCCTTGAACCCACCGTGCCGGCCCGGCCCGCCCCCCGCTATTGTGCCGCTTATCCTATCGTTGATGTCATCTTTAAGGGATACGGCCAGAATTAGGCCCAGGGCGCCTAGCAATGCATTCAATATGAGCGCAATATAGTTGCCTACGACCGGCACCTCCATCACGGGAAGCGCTATCAGGTTGGCCACCACAAGGCCCAGTATCAGGCCCACTGCCGCGATGAAAAAGTCGTACAGGTTCATCCTCTGCATGGCGCCGTAGATCCTCTTTGTGAGCCCTTTTACCATGCCCGACCCAAGGATTGCCAGCAGTATCCCCACAAGGGCACCGCAAAGCACCGTCATCAGCATCAGCCGGTTTCGATCCTGCGCGTCGAGCCCCGCCATGAGGGTGTTGCCCGATATCAGCAGCATATAGACCAGATATCCGATCGCGGCCCCGATAATAATCAGCAAAGTCTTCAGCAGCTTCTGCATTAGCACACCTACATCCTTATCTATTGTGAAGCAGGTCACTTTCAAGTTTGACAATAAACGCATCTACTACGATAATTAGGGTATCGAAGCCTGCTTAAGGGGGTGCCCCGGTTGAACAAATCCATGGAGCGCACATTCCAGGACGAAGTCCATGAGAGCCTATTCCGCCATAAGAGCATCCTTGACACCATGTCGAAGCTAAATGAGTCCTCGGCCCGCCTGAACAGGGCTGTTACCAAGGCAGTCACCGTTTGCGGATGCCTGAAGATAAATGCGGTCGAAAGGCAGCGTTTTCCCGAGGACCTTCCGTTCGAGCAAATAAAAGACCAGCTTTCTACCCACCTTCAGGGTCAGCTCTGCCCCGAGTGCCGCGAGCACGTAGAGGAAGAGGCCGGCCGCGTCGCGTTCTATCTTACCGCGCTGTGCGATACCCTTGGCATGCAGGTGGAGGACATAGTCGCCTCCGAGAGGGGCAAGATCAGCGCTTTAGGGAAGTTCAGCATGCGCTAGGCCATTAAGAGCTGCTCACCTGGTCTCTTATCCTTCTAAGCCCCTCATAAAGGGTGATTGCCCTGCTTTTACCTATGCCTTCAACCTCGTCAAGCTCGTCCACACTTGCTCTCAGAAGCACCGGCAGCCTTCCGAAGGCGTTTATGAGATTCTCGACAACCTGTTCGGGCATCCTGGCAGCAAGCCTAGAAAGCGTCCTGTAGCCCCTGGCGCTTACCTCGGAGTCAGCCCCTTCCTCACCCAGCTTCCTGATGGCCCTCTCGATGATCCCGTTTTCTATAACATCGTCCAGGTCCCACTGTTCCATAGCCTCCAGAAGCTTCTCCGGGTTCTTGTACTCCGAATCGTCCATATAGTCTTTCAGCAGGTACACAGCCTCCTCGCGGCGGCCTCTTATGAGCTCTTGCATCTGCATCCTGATCAGGCGGCCTTCGGACCCCAGCTCGATTATGTAGCTGTTGACCTCGTCTGCGACCCTCCTGGTAAGCTCCCAGCGCCTGATGCACTCGGCAACATCCGCTATTGTCACATCGTCCTCGAATTCGAAGGTGTTGAGCATGTTCAAGGCCTTGTCGAGGACCTCGCGGTAGCGGGCAAGCGTCTGCAGTGCCTGGTTTGCCATGTTTAGTATGTAGTCTATGTCTCGCATTATGTACTTGATCTTGTTGTAATATATCGTAATCACATTGCGCCTGCTCGAAATGGCTATGACGGGCTTACCCGTGGCCCTTGAGGTCCTTTCGGCCGACGCATGCCTGGTTCCTGTCTCGTTAGTGGGGAGCGCTGAATCCGGGAAGAGGTGCACGCCCGCGTACAATATCCTGTCCAGGGAAGATGAAAGTATGATGGCTCCATCCATCTTGGCCAACTCATATATGCTGTTGGGAAGGTATGGGGCATCGATTTTGAAGCCCCCCTTGGCGATTTCCATTACCTCAGGGCTGTCGCCCATGACAATAAGCGCGCCAGTCCTGGCCCTTTGGATGAATTCTATACCCTCGTGCATAGGCGTCCCGGGAGCAAGCTGGGCCACAACATGCCTAATCGACTTAGGTATCAAACCAGATCACCTCCCTCATTCTAAGAGACCACATTTATTAATTCTAAGCTCTGTATCCAGAATCCTCTATGACTGCGTCATCCGACCAAATAATCAAGGGCCTCCGCCAAGGTGCTGACGCCTACGATGTCCGCCTCCCCCGTCAGCAGCTTCCCCGCCTTAAGCCTGGTAAGGTTGGCCTTTGGCATGACTATCCCCGTAAATCCCAGCCTTACGGCCTCAGCCACCCTCGCTTCCGCCCTGGACACGGACCTGAGCTCTCCCGAGAGCCCGACTTCTCCGAAAACCGCAGTCCTCGGGCTAACAGCCCTGTTCCTGAAGCTTGAGGCGAGAGCCGTCGCAATCGCAAGGTCAGCAGCCGGTTCATCTACTGCAATGCCGCCTGCCACGTTCAGGAATGTGTCGTTGGCCTCAACGGCCATCCCGACGCGCCTGCCAAGCACCGCAAGCATTATGGCCACCCTGCCCTGGTCCACGCCGGACGACGTCCTCCTAGGGAAGCTTGCGGCGGGAGAGCCCACTAGAGCCTGCACTTCCACCAGGAATGGCCTTGTCCCCTCCATGCAGGGGACTACAATGGAGCCTGCCATCCCTGCGACCCTCTCCTTAAGGAAGGCCTCGGATGGGTTCCTCACCTCTATAAGGCCGGCCTCCCCCATCTCGAAGACGCCCACCTCATCGGTGGAGCCGAACCTGTTCTTCAAGGTGCGCACGACCCTGTATGCCTGATGCATGCCGCCTTCGAACTGAACTACCGTGTCTACCATATGCTCAAGCACTTTCGGCCCTGCCACGGCTCCCGTCTTCGTCACGTGCCCCACCATGAATACGGACATGCCTGAGGCCTTGCTCGCCTCGATCAAAAGCGACGCGCACTGCCTTACCTGCCCGACGCTGCCGGCAGCAGAAGACAGGGACGAATCCTGCATGGTCTGTATGGAGTCAATGATCAGGACGGCTGGCTTCATCCTGAATGCCATGTCCAGGATATTCGCGACATCGGTCTCGGGCATCACGTAGATGGCATCGGATGCCGCTTTGATGCGCCTTGCCCTAATGCCAATCTGCTGTACTGATTCCTCACCCGAGGCGTAAAGGACGCTTCCCTCCTGGGCCAGCCTGTAGGCGGCTTGCAGCAGCAAAGTCGATTTGCCGATGCCAGGTTCCCCAGAAACCAGAACCGCGGAACCCGGGACTATGCCCCCGCCCAACACCCTGTCCAGCTCATCTATGCCGGTGGACCTTCTTTTATCGCCGGAAGCCGGCACCTCGGATAGCCTTACCGGCTCCGTGATAGGCCCGGATGCCCGGGATGCCCTTTGTGAGGCAGCAAAATCCTCGGGCTTCACTATCTCCTCGACAATGCTGTTCCAGCTTGAGCACGAAGGGCATTTGCCGAACCAATTGGCGAACTCGCCTCCGCACTGCTGGCAGACGAACTTGCTCCTTGCCTTCTTCATATGCCTAGTACTCCTTCATGCTTTCTCTTGCCCTTCTCGTCGAAGATCGCACTCAGTCGCATCTCGGTGTACGGCACCGTCAGAGCGGCAAAGGCCGAGCTTATTATCATGGACCACATATATGCGGCTTTGCCTTGAACGAGGAAGTAAAGGAGCAAGGATAAAGCCAGGCCGGTGAGGCCCGCCGCTGCCATCGCTTTCCCCGAAATCCTCTGGGCCTCGGACCATGTGGCCGGGTTCATCATAGATAACGTGCTCCGGTAACCAAAGCGCGCAGATGGCTCCTTGGGCGGAGATAAACAGCTGCAAGGCCGCTATGCCCAGCACGAAGGCCGACGTAATTATGCACAGGAAAAGAGGCAATTTCCCACCTCCTATCAGCTGAGAAGGCCCCGGACGAACGCATCCGCCGCCCGGGGCCATAGATAATCCAAGCTGCCGGGTCTACGACTTTGCGGTCACGCTTACCGAATTGACCAGCATATAAGGGCTAAGGCACATCGTCATGCTGAAGCCCCTCTCGGCGCTGAGCGCTGCTATGTTGTTGAGCAGAATGTCGTATGCGTTGCCGGCTATCATAAGGTTCTTCACACGTCCAGTAATCTTGCCGTTTTTCACCTTGTAGCCCAAGCCGACGTTATTGGAGAACTCGCCCGCCATGTAGTTACCCTGGCCAACGCCAAGGCAGAAGTCGATGTACAAGCCGTCTTCTATGGACGCGAGCAACTTCTCCATGCTTGTCTTTCCCTGCCTCAATCGATATAAGGGAAGGTGATGGCGACGGCGCCGTCTCGAAGCTGTCCCTGTAGCCGGAACCCGTGCTTACTTTGCCGTACATATCGGCTGTGAGCAGGTCGTAGTAGGGAGAACCGATCACGCCCTTGTTGATGAGAGCGGTCTTTGCCGTGGGCACGCCCTCGTTGTCCAGCCCGCCGGAGCGGAACCAGTACCTAAGCGTCGGGTCGTTCCATACGGTGATGGCATCTGAAAGGGCCTTCTTGCCCATCAGCCCCTTGATCGGGGAGACTCCCATCTCCACTGCCTTTCCGTTGAAGCCGGCCCTTATGGGAAGGAGCATACTGTCCAGCCCCATGGGCGAGAACAGCACAGTCGTTGGTCCTGTCGCAGCTTCGGCAATTACGGATGCGCGGCTTATCTTCTCGGCGACCTCCTCGGCGGCCCTGATCGGATCATATTCATCCTCCAGAGGTATGCTAAACGAGGGTATCATTAGCACGTCGGAGCCCTTAACCACGGTTGCCCCATAGAACACGCTGTACAAAGCCGCCTCCGACTCATAATCAAGGCCGGACGAGTTTAGTATCCTGACCTTCTCCTGCTCGACCGAAATGTTGGTTTCCGGATAGCAGTCCGGGGACAGCTTCTTAAGCCTTTCCACAAATCGCGATCCCATCTCCACAATTTCGCTCACGCCCATCTTAGTCGCGGAGGGCTTCACAGTGTCTATATGAGCCACGCCGGCGGTTTTGCCGGGGAATGGGAATTTGGCGGAGGGGCCTGCGGAAGCCGTATCCATGGCAAGGCTTACCAGCCTGTCGGCCTCGGAGAAGTCGGTGGTAGATGCGAAGCCCAGCCTGCCCGTCTTGATTACCCTCAAGGCTGCCCCGGTGTGCCTTACGGAGTTGACCACCTTCAGCTTGCCCGATTCATACTGCACTTCGACCTTGCGGGCGTCCTGATAGAAGACCTCCGCGGAGCCGGCCTTGTTCAATGCCTGTTTGAGTATCTTCTCCATCTTATCTTCCTCCGACCACAACGTTCTTGATCCTGATGGAAGGCGAACCCATCATCACGGGCAGCGGTGCCTGGCCGCCTTTTCCGCAGCCGCCGTTATGCCCAGTCCATCTGAAGTCGGATCCGATCCCCTCTATGTTCATGAGCGTTTCGAAAAGGTTGCCGGCCATTACCACGTCTCTTACGCGCTCGGCAAGCTTCCCGTCGCGGATCATGAACGCCTCCCTTGCGGAGAAGGAGAACTGCTCTATGACTGTCTGGCCGCCGTATGCGGCCTTTGCGTATATGCCGAGCTTGATGTCTCCGATGAGATCCTCGAAGCTCTGCTTGCCGGGCCTTATCACGGTGTTTCTCATGCGCACGATCGGCGCGAACTTGTAGTTGATAGCCCTGGCGTTGCCGGTGGGCATCTCGCCCATCCTGGCTGCCGTCTCCTTCGAATGAAGGCGCCCTACCAGAAGGCCGTTGGTGATAAGCGGCGAGGTGACTGCGGGCGTTCCCTCGTCGTCGTATTTGAATGAGCCTCTTAGCCCCTGCGGGACCGGCTCGTCCGCAATATTCAGGAAGTCCTGCCCGAAGCGGCGCCCCAGTGTCATCATCTTCCTGGCGTCCTCGTTTTCGGCGATGAAGTCGGACTCCGAAAGGTGCCCGAATGCCTCATGGACGAACACACCTGCCAGCAACGGGTCGCACACTATCGTGTAGCAGCCCGCCTTGACCGGCTCGGCGTTCAGGGTGTCTATACAGGTCTCCACTACCTTGCGCGCCTTGGCTTCCTGTCCCTCGAGGTCCGTGAAGTCGAGAGTGGTCCCGATGCCTTCAAAAGCTTCCACCGGCCGCCCTTCCTTCAGGGATGTGGCCGAGAAGGCGGCATTCATGTCGGACCCTTCGGATACGATGAACGCGCCGTCGGAGTTTGCGAAATACTTCTTCACATGGAAATCGGCGTATCTGACCATGGAGTTGACTATCCTTGCGTCCGCTTTCGAAAGGATGGCAGCGTAGTCGCCCATCAGCTTCATCTTCTGATTCAAGCTTACGTCCTTGGAGCCACGCTTTATACCGAGGCTGACCTCATCGTTTGCAGGCACAACCTTGGCTAGCCTTACCTTCTCGTCATCCGGGATTAAGGAGCCTACGTATCGCGCGGCCGTTATCGCATCTTCGCACGCCTTCTTTATCGCGGTGATGTCATTGAACGCGGCGAAGCCCCAGCCACCGTTGACGATGGCCCTGACGTTGCCGCCTAGGTCAATCCTTGCGGAAACCTGGTCGACATTAGCGAGCCTGAACAGAAGCGATACGGTTTCCCGCTGCTCGATTCTAATCTCCATGTATTCGGCTTTGTCCTTGAATGTTGAAATTGCGTCCGTCATGATCCCTTTGAAGTCCACTTGATCAACCTCCTGCCGCCGGCAGGCATCCAAAGGAGCCGGGACCGGCGCTATCTGCTTATGTAGTTGAGAGGATTCTGAGGTTTGTTGTTGACGCGGATTTCGAAGTGAAGGTGAGGCCCTGTCGACCTGCCGGTGTTGCCGGAATATGAGATTACCTGCCCCTGGCTGACCCTGTCGCCCTTGGATACCAGGAGTTTGGAGTTGTGAGCGTAATATGTCTTAACCCCGTTGCCGTGGTCTATGATTACGAGAAGGCCATATCCGGTGCCCCAGCCGGAGCTGCTTACTACGCCGGCGGCAGCCGCTTTTATGCTTGTGCCTGTCGATATGCCCCAGTCGATGCCTTCATGGCGAGGATAGGCGCTGGTGTTGAAGTACTGAGTGATCCTTACACCTTTCCAGAGCGGGTGTATGAAGCTTATGCCGGCCGATACGGTACCGCCAGAAGAGGAGGATTTCGCAGTCGCCACCTTCGGCATCTTGCCGCCGGGGATGACCAATACCTGGCCTATTTTGATGGCGCCGCTTTGCAGCTCATTCGTTTCGATGATTATCTGCTGGTTGACCTGGTATTTCTTCGCAAGGTCATATACCGTGTCGCCGTTTTTCACCGTGTGGGTGAGCCCCGTGACCGACGGGAAGGTGAGCTTCTGCCCGACCTTTAGCTTGTTCGGATTTATCAGGCTGTTGGCGTTTACTATAGTGGCCTCGTCGACATTATAGGCCTTCATTATGGCCCAGATGGTGTCGCCCGGCTCCACAACATGCTCGATTATGTAGGGTTTCTTCTCTACGATCTTCCTGAGGCTCTCAAGAGGCGAGCCCGTCATGATGACTTCATCGCCTATTGCCAGTATTCCTTCGTCGTAGCCGTGGCCTCCCGGATCTACCGAGAAGGGTTCCACGATCATGTTGAATACGTCGTTGGCTATCCTTGCAAGGCCGGAGCCCGCAATGGGGTCATCATTCGAATAGAGGGTGCCTATGTTCGCTGAGGAGGGGGTCAGTACAAGAAACAGTATGGACAGGACAAGGAGCGTGAACGTCACCGCCACGGACCTTGGCATTTTCGGGATATCCTGTCTGTTCCTCAATTGCTGTCCCCTTTCGATCAGAAATATAACTAATATATTTTACATCCTCGCGCCCCTCTTGGCAAACGAGGTGCTAGATTAGGGTTCGCGAACCACATGAATATTAACGAATCATCATAGGTAGGCGTTCCCCTTGTCTTTCATGTTGCTGGCGTATTTTGAGTTGACCACCGTGTCTATCATGACGTCGTTGCTTGGTGATTGCTTTATCCTTGTGAAGAGGAATTCGGCCTGGTCTATGGGTGACATCGAAGCCATCGCCACTCTTAGCACCCATGCCGCCTCCTTCTCCTTGGTTGAGTAAAGCAGCTCGTCGCGCCTTGTGGAGGACGCCTTGATGTCCACCGCCGGGAATATCCTGCGCTCGGCAAGATCCCTCTCAAGATGGATTTCCATGTTTCCTGTTCCTTTGAACTCCTCGTAGATCATATCGTCCATCCTGCTTCCGGTGTCCACCAGGACTGTGGCCAGTATGGTGAGAGAAGCGCCGTCTTGTATGTTCCTGGCTGCCCCGAAGAACCTCTTTGCCGGATGCAGCGCCGCAGGGTCCAGGCCTCCTGACAGGGTCCTGCCCGAAGAAGGCGTTGTCGTGTTATAAGCCCTTGTAAGCCTCGTCAGCGAGTCGAGCAGTATGCATACGTCCTTCTTGTGCTCCACCTGCCTTTTTGCGATCTCAAGGACAATTTCGGCGACCTTTATATGATTGTCCGCCGGCTGGTCGAAAGTCGAGGAATATACCTGGCCCCTGTTGCCTATCCACTGTATCCAGTCGGTTACTTCCTCCGGCCTTTCGTCCACGAGCAGGACTATAAGCTTTATTTCGGGCGAGTTTTCCATTATGGCCTTGGCTATGGTCTTCAAGACGGTTGTCTTGCCGACTTTGGGCTGAGCAACTATCATTCCCCTCTGTCCCATGCCGATGGGCACCATCAGGTCTATGACCCTGCCTGTGAAGTCATGCGTGCCCGTCTCAAGCCTTATCCTGCCCTTGGGGAATATCGGCGTCAGGTCCTCGAAGGCCCTTCTGGTCTCGGCATATTCTGGCGGATCGTCGTTGACTGCCTCTACCCTGATGAGCGCGGAGTTCTTCTCGCCCTCGTTCGGCGGCCTTACGTAGCCGGATACTTCATCGCCGTTTCTAAGCCTGAACCTTTTTATCTGGGAGGGTGAGATGTATATGTCGTCATATCCCTGGATGTGAGGCTGGTTGGCCCTCAGGAAGCCGTAGCCCTCTGGCTTAATGACCAGTGTCCCCTTCGCGGACATTGCGCCCTCTTTCATATGAACAGGCGCCGGTAGCTCCTTGATGGGTTCTGGCAGCAGCTCGGGCGGCAGATCGTCCCCTGGAAGCGCTTCAGATGTCAGCTCTGGCAGCCCTTCGGGTATAAGCAGGGACGGTTCTTCCTCCGGCAATGCAATCGCAAGATCGGCCGGTACAATGCCCAAATCTTCAGGTATTATCTCTTCCGCAATCTTCTTGGGGGCCCTCTTCTTCCTCTGCGGGGTCTTGATGCCCGCCTCTTTGAGCAGCTTCTTTACGGCATCTACGCCTTCTGACGTGTGAGTGCCGTTTCCGGGCTCCTCTACGCTGATTATCTTGAAGTAGCTGGGCTCGATTATCTTAACCTCCTCGGCTGATGCCGGCTTGGCCCTCTTTCCCCTTTTCTCTGCCTGTTTATCCGGATCGGCAGATGCTTTCGCATTCTTGCCAGCCTCCCCTAACAGGCGCTCCAATGCCTCGATGAGCTCGGCCTTCCTCAATGTCCTGAAGCCCGGTACTTTAAGCTTCCTGGCCTCCTCTTTGAGATCAAGCACGCCCATGTTGGCAAGATCCGACAGCCTTATTTCCATTTGTCTCCTCCGTATGGGCATTTTATGCCCTGGTATAGAATAGGGGGAAGCGCACCTGTAACAATGGTGCGTCCTGCAATCTGGCAGTCACCCGGGATTATATGCTGATTATGATTTGAAAGTACTTAAAGTGGTTTTAAACTTATCGAGGTAACATTCGATATCCGTTCGCCTTTTCCTTCGTGCGAAGACAAAAATCACCCGCGATTCGCGCTTGCCGCCTTGATGAATGCATCAAAAAGCGGATGGGGCCTGTTGGGCCTCGACTTGAACTCGGGGTGGAACTGCACTCCAACGAAGAAAGGATGCGTTGGAAGCTCGCAAATCTCAACCAGGTCCCTCTCGGGATTGCGCCCGGAGAACACCATGCCGCACTCCTCAAGCCTGTTCTTCAACGAATTATTGACCTCATATCTGTGCCTGTGCCTCTCCTGCACCGATTCGGCGCCGGAATATATCCTCTGGGCGATAGTGCCCTCGGTGAACTTGCATTCATAGATGCCAAGCCTCATGGTGCCGCCCTTGTTGTCGATATTCTTCTGGTCATACATCAAGTCGATAACAGGATACTTGGTATCGGGTCTGAACTCGGTCGAGTGCGCCTCAGGCATGCCGCAGACGTTCCTTGCGTACTCAATCACTGCCATCTGCATTCCAAGGCAAAGGCCGAGGAACGGAATATTATGCTCCCTGGCATAATTTACTGATTTGATCTTCCCTTCGATGCCCCTGTCCCCAAAGCCTCCGGGCACTAGAATGCCATCTGCGTCTTTAAGCGCGGAATCCAAATCCGCGTCGCTTTCAAGGGATCCTGAATAGATCCACTCAATCTTCACGCATACTCCGTTGTTGATGGCAGCATGCTTAAGGGCTTCGGCCACGCTCAAGTAAGCGTCAGGCAGCGCCACATATTTGCCCACAAGCGCGATTTTTATGGTCTTGTCGTGCCTCTTGGACCTTTCGACCATCTCGACCCAGCCGGCAAGGTCAGGTTTACGGTCCTCCATGCCAAGCCTCGATAGGACGATCTTCGCAAGGCCCTCCTTCTCCATCTGCAAGGGCACTTCATAAAGGGACTGCAAATCGGGGTTGAATATCACGGCATCCGCGTCTATGTCGCAGAAGAGGGCGATCTTGTTCTTGATGTCCTTCGGTAGGGGCACCTCGGAGCGGCAGACTATGGCATCCGGCTGGATGCCCTCAGATCTAAGCTCCTTTACGTGAATGCTGGGTAGGCTTCGTCTTGAACTCGCCCGACATCTTCAGGTAGGGCACTAGCGTGACATGCACAAAGAAGGTGTTCTCCTTGCCGATTTCCCTTCTCAGCTGCCTTACGGCCTCAAGATAGGGCTGGCTTTCTATATCTCCGACCGTGCCGCCGATCTCCACTATGATGAAATCGGGCCTGTCGGCCTCAAGTGCTTTGATCCTTCTTTTGATTTCGTTTGTTATGTGGGGGATTACCTGCACGGTGCCGCCTAGATAGTCGCCGCGCCTCTCGTTGGCCAGGACTTGTGAGTAGATCATTCCGGTGGTGATGTTGTTGTTGCGCTTTACGTTGATGTCGATGAACCTTTCGTAGTGGCCGAGGTCGAGGTCAGTCTCAGCGCCGTCCTCGGTTACGAATACCTCCCCGTGCTGATAGGGGCTCATGGTTCCCGGATCGACGTTGATGTAGGGGTCGAATTTGAGGATGCTAAGCGTGTAGCCCCTCGCTTTCAGGAGCCTTCCCAGGGATGCGGCCGTAATGCCTTTCCCTAGGCCGGATACGACTCCGCCCGTCACAATAATCAACCTTGCCATTTCATTCCTCCCGGAAATTCCGCTCCAAATACCTTTACATTCTACATCATGCGTTCGTGATGTTACAAACGGTCATTTTCAAATCATCAGATTGGGCGTAAGGACGAGATATTTTGGGTAAGGCCCATTCAATTCGGCCTTATCCAGCATGTATTCGCCAGGCTTGGCATAATGGACGTTTTCTTTCCCTTCGAGGAAATCCGACAGGGGCAACAACCTTTTTATTCCCGGCTGCATGCTGTAGTGCATGGGCATGACGATGCGGGGCTTGATTATGGATATTAGCTTGTCGGCGCCTTTGGGGTCTATCGTGTAGGTCCCGCCTATGGGTATGAGCAGCATGTCTATGCCCTCGAGCCTTAAAAGCTCGTCCTTGCTCGGAATCACCCCGAGATCGCCCAAGATGGCAGACTTTGACGCCCTCAGACTCCAGGATGTATATCATGTTGGGGCCGCGCTGCGCGCCCATCTGCTCGTCATGCCAGCTGGGAATGCCGGTTATCCTTAGATCCTCGAACTCATGCATCCCGCCTGACTGCACCGCAGAGTACCTTCCCTTGACGCCCTTCAGGTAATTATGGTCGAAATGCTGGTGGCTCATGGTCACGATATCAGCCGTCAGCTCCGCAGGCAACACTCCAATGGAAGGGTCGTAAGGGTCCATGACTATCCTCTTGCCGTTTGATGCCCTTATCAGGAAACATGAGTGCCCCAGCCAGTTGATTCCCAAAGCCATCGAAATTCCCCCCTATTCCATCTTGCAGGCTATTTCCTCAGAAGCTCGTCTTGCATTGCCTCCCTGCCGCTCTTCCTGGCAAGGCCGTACCTGGAAAGGAGCCTCTTGACCGAGAAGCTTATGAAATATGCGTTCACCGAGCCGTACAGGAACACGCCCAGGACTACTAGCACAAGGTATGCCCATGAGGACCAGGTCATTGACGCAATGGGAAGGATGTAGCCCGCGACGCCCAAAACTAACAGCAGCATGCCATTTGTAAGGCTGTAGGCCGGATTGTCCAACATGAGCAGGAACCCTTTGTATATCGCCCTGAAGAGCCTTTCGTCGTTCTCCACCATAATCCCTGCCGCGTATACCACGCTCACAAAGGAGAACAGCCCAACCCATGTTACGAGCCCGAAGCCGACATAAGCTATCAGGGAACCCACGCTGGGCAGGTAGAGCAGCACCGGCAGATAGAGGAGGAACGCTCCTATTGAGAGCAGAAACAGCCCGATGAAGCGGAAGGCCAGCCTTCCCATGGACGAGAAGAGCAGCCTGATGTCGAAATCCTCAAGATGCACGGCCCTGTTTGCCATTGACATCTCGAAGAGCGCAGCCAGCGCCCATATTAAGGACGCGGGAATCAACATAAGCGGAGTTGCAACCAACAGCACCAGCTGGGCGGCGATGAAACCCATGGCCCACCAGCTGCTTGCGAAGACGAAGGACAGCACGAGCCTTTCATACCAAAGCTTGAACGCCCTGCCCAGGTCGGCGAAGGCGTGAAGCGCGGTCGGGGCCTTCCCGACGGCCTTCATCTCCATAGGCTCACATCCTCTCGGGTGCGTCTATGCCCATCAAAGGCAGCAGGTTGGAAAGAGTAATCCTTACGGAATCAACCAGTGCGAGCCTCGCGGCTGTCATGCCGGGCTCCTCGCTTACTACCTTGCATTCGGTATAGAACCTGTGGAATTCAGCTGCGAGCTCGTAGGCGTACCTTGCCATCCTGGAGGGCTGCATCTCGGTAACGGCTGCCGCAAGCTCGTCCGGGAAGGCCGCCATCCTGCGCACAAGGGCCACTTCGGTAGGATGCTTGAGAAGGGATGCGTCCGCCTCTTCCATGACTGAAAGGTTGGTGCCCTCCCTTGCAGCCTTCTCGAATATCGAGCAGCACCTGGCATGCGCGTACTGAATGTACCAGACCGGGTTGTCCGGCGTGTTTTTCGCCGCGACTTCCATGTCGAACTCCAGGTGGGAGTTGGTATTCCTCATTATGAAGAAGTAGCGGGCGGCATCCTTGGGGACCTCATCCAGAAGATCGTCCATCGTGATGAACTCGCCTGCCCTCTTGGACATCTTCACGGCCTCTCCGCCTCTAAGAAGCGTCACGAGCTGTAGTATCAGCACATGCAGCGTATCCTCGGGGAAGCCGAAAGATTTAATACCCGCCTGCATCCTGCCCTGATAGCCGTGATGGTCGGGGCCGAGTATGTCTATAAGCCTTGTGAAGCCCCTTCCCAGCTTGTCGAGGTGGTATGCGAAGTCCGGGGTCACATATGTATACTCGCCGTCGCCTTTTATAAGCACCCGGTCCTTGTCGTCGCCGTAGGACGTGGACCTGAACCAGAGCGCGCCCTCTGACTCGTACAAATCCCCTTTAGCCCTCATGCGCTCGATTGTTTGCTCCACGGCGCCTGCGTCTCTTAGCGACTTCTCGGAGGTCCAGGCGTCGAACTCGACATTGTAGGCCTTCAAGGATTCTTTCTGCCACTCCAGCATGTTGTCAAGTGCGAAGCGCTTGAGCTGCGCCTTGGCCTCGGCCGGTGGCAATGCCGAAAGGGCGGATCCCAGCTTCTCCGCGGCTTTGCTGGCGATATCCTGCACATAGAGGCCCCTGTAGCCCTCCTCGGGGAATGCGTACTCCTCCCCCAGAGACTGCCTGTACCTTGCGTATACCGATTCGGCGAGTATGTCCACCTGGTTGCCGGCATCGTTAACATAGAACTCGCTCTTCGCGTCATATCCTGCGAAGCTCATCATCCTTGTCAGTAAATCACCAACAGCGGCAGCCCTTGCGTTTACGATATTTAGAGGTCCCACAGGATTTGCGGAGACGAATTCTACGTTCACCTTCACGCCCTGCCCTACTGCGCTCCTGCCGTAATCGCACTTGGCTTTCCTGATGGCCTTTATCGCATAGTCCATCCATGCGTCCGAAAGGTAGAAGTTGATGAAGCCCGGGCCGGCTACCTCGGTCCTGTCTATGAGGCGATATGATCTTTTAGCCACGAGGCGAGATATCTCATCGGCGATCTCACGAGGCTTCCTGCCCGCCGCCTTTGCCAGCGTAAGGGCCAATGGCGTCGAATAGTCGCCGAACTTGGGGTCCTTGGGGACTTCTATCGTAATGCCGGGGCCCTCTGCCAGCGCCCCGGTAAGGCCCATCTCCTCGATGGCGCCCTTGACCGCTTCAGTTATCGTATCCCTCATATGAGCTGATATATTGATGTATTCCTGGACGGGCATCCGTTCTACCTCCGAGCCGGCCCGCAGGCCGTAGCCTCCGCCGGTTTTACTAAGCATCATTATATTAGTATAATAAATAATCGGGTTTCTTAGAGCAGCAAATTGAAAAGGAAAGCTTATATGTCGATAACAGTCAGCATGAATGGCATATCCAGGCACTTCGGGGAGCGCAGCGCACTGCAGGAGATAAGCGCTACGGCAATCCCTGGCAAGGTGCTAGTCGTAACCGGCCCGAACGGGTCGGGTAAATCGACCATGCTTAAAATCGCGGCAGGCCTTCTTCGGCCGAGTTCCGGTTCTGTCCTCTATGGCGACGGCACGACACAAGGTCCCGCCGCCTCCTTCTCCGATAAGATAGGTTTCGTCTCACCCGAGCTGATGCTCTATGACGAGCTTTCCGCAATAGAGAACCTTACTTTCTTCGGAGGCCTTAAAGGAGTAATAGATGTCGAAGCCAAGGCCGAATCGCTATTGAAAAAAGTTGGCCTGCTGGACCGCGCCGATGATGCAGTATCTGGCTATTCTTCCGGCATGAAGCAGAGGCTCAAGTACTGCTTCGCCCTGATCGGCGACCCTGAAGTGCTGATCATAGACGAGCCCACTGCCAATCTGGACGAACCTGGCAAGCTGCTTGCCTATTCCATCATATCTGAAGCCAGGAAGTCGCTTACTGTAATACTGGCAACAAATGAGAAGGAGGAGGTGCCGTTGGGCGATGAAATCATCCTCCTTAATCCATAAGGCTGCACAAGTCTTCATGAAAGATGTCAGATCCGAGCTCAAGACCCGCTATGGGATAGGCTCGGTGGCCCTTTTCGCCGTGACGTCGCTTGTGGTCGCAAGCTTTGCCGTGAGCCCCTATGCGCTGGAGGCAGATACTCAGTCGGCATTCCTTTGGATAGTGCTCTTCTTCTCGGCAATGTCCGGCCTTTCCCGCTCCTTCGTCAAGGAGGAGGAGACGAAGACAGCCCTCGCCCTGAAGCTTTCGGCGCCGCCTCTAGCGATCTATTTCGGCAAGCTGCTCTTCAACCTGGTCCTGATGCTGGGCGTGGAAGCTATAGTCGTGCCGATGTTCCTGCTATTCATGGACATCAGCCTCAGCTCTCCCCTGGTATTTGCAGCATCCGTGCTTCTTGGGGACGCTCTACCTTGCGGCCTCAAGCACGATCGTGGCGGCAATAATCTCGAAGGCCAACTCCAAGGGCACGCTGTTCGCAGTCCTTTCGTTTCCCATATGCATGCCCGGGCTCATAATGGCAGTGAGGATGACAGCATCGTCTCTTTCGGGGATGGGCTTCTCCTCAGTAAGAGCCGAGATGGGCGGGATTGCGGCGTTCACAGTGATAATAACGACGCTGTCTTCAATGCTGTTCGAGTTCGTCTGGAACGAATAGCGGCGAAGCGCAGTCATCTATTCTTTGGGAGGTTTCGATGGTTCTTAAGTATTTGCTGGGAATTTGGATGGCGGTAGTATCTCTTGCCGCTTTCGTATGGGCGCCTGCCGATGCGAACCTGGGGGAGATATCCAGGATAATTTTCTTCCACATCCCGACGGCATGGGTTGCCGTGCTGGGATTCTTAGGCTGCATGGTGTACGGCATCAAGTATCTCATGAAGAGGGACCCGAAGGATGATATGGCGGCCGCCGTCTGGGCAGAGATAGGCCTGCTGTTCATAGTAGTTGCGACCGTAAGCGGCGCGATTTTCGCCAAGGCCACCTGGGGCGCCTACTGGAGCTGGGATCCCAGGCAGACTTCCATCTTCGTGCTGTTTCTGATCTACATGGCATACCTTGCTCTCAGAAGCGCTGTGGACGACCCCGAGAGGCGGGCTTCGCTCTCCTCGGTATATGCGGTCATCGCCTTCGTGACGGTGCCGCTTCTGGTCTTCGTCATTCCCAGGCTTCCCGGCATACAGGGCCTGCATCCGGACGACGCCATAATCTCCAAGGATCTTAACATGGATGTGAAGATGCTTCTCGTATTCATAGCATCTCTTATAGGTTTCACAGGGGTTTCATTTTGGATGTTCAGCCTCAAGATGAGGCAGATTTCAATAAAACTCGCCGACGCGGCCCAATCAAGGAGGAAATAACATGGATTACGCATCATCAAGCTCTCTTTGGATAACAGGCGCGGTAGCCGTCATTACCTGGGCCTTCGTCTTCTTCTACATGCTGAAGGTTGACAGGGACCTTTCAAAGGGCGAGAAGCGCAGGAAAAGAGGGGCCTGATCAGGCCTGAAGCACAAGGATCGTTAGGTTTTGCTTTTATAATATTTTACGCGCTTCGCGCGAGGAGGTTAGTTCTCAAAGGTGGCAATCAAGAAGAAGACATTAAGCCTTATAGCGGGCATGGTAATAATTGCGGCGATGGCGGTGGTGGTCCTGATCTCGTTCTCGGGCTCCCTCACCCCTTATGTGACGCTTTCAGAGGCTAGGCAGAAGGGAACGACCGTGCAGGTCGCAGGCGTCCCCGATTTCGACAGCGCAAGGTATGAGGAGGGTTCCAACGACTTCATGTTCGAGATGACCGACCATGTCGGGGAGTCCGTGACCGTGAGGTTCAAGGGAGCCAAGCCTTCCAATTTCGACGACGCCACGAATGTGGTGGTCATCGGCAAATACACAGGCGATGAGTTCGTCGCAAAGAAGATGCTGGTCAAGTGCCCGTCTAAGTATCAGGCGGGCGGAGGTGGCAGATAATGAACATTTGGAACCTGATGATCCTTGCGGCATTGATCGCCACCGCAGGATCGGGCATAGCATATGCTTTAGCAGCGAGGATGGCCGGCTCAAACGACGCTTCCTCCCTTTCGAAGTCTAAAGGCAAGGAGCATTCGAAGGCCCTCAAGGCGGGCAGGCTGCTAATGGCAGGCTCGCTCCTCTTCCTTCTGATCGCATCTGCAGGCCTGCTTTCGAAGTTCCTGGGCCATGATTTCAGCTATGAGTACGTTGCCCACAACTCGAGCCGCGGGCTTGAGAACCTATATATAGTCTCGGCTTTCTGGGCCGGGCAGGAGGGCAGCCTGCTTCTATGGGCGCTCTTCTCCGCCATGTTCGGATGCCTGCTGATGCTTACAGCAAAGAAGCATGAGCAGACTGCCATGCCCTGGTATGCGCTCTCGCAGACTATGCTCTTGGTAGTCGCCCTAAGGATGACTCCATTTGCCATGCTTGCGGAGCCCGTCGCAGACGGCCTTGGGCTGAACCCTCTTCTCATGAACCCCTGGATGGCGATACATCCGCCAATCGTATTCGCAGGCTATGCCGCGATTGCCGTCCCCTACGCGCTCGCAATGAGCGCGCTTACGAGGAAGGAATACCAGAGCTGGGCGCCAATCGCCACCTGGTGGAACCTCCTTGCGTGGCTGTTGTTGGGCTCCGGCATCATGATAGGCGCAAGGTGGGCATACGCGGTGCTCGGCTGGGGCGGTTACTGGGGATGGGACCCCGTTGAGAACGCATCGCTAGTTCCCTGGCTATTCGGGGCAGTGCTGCTTCACACATTCCTAAGCCAGAAGGCCAGGGGCAAGATGGTGCGCACGAACATCGCGCTGGCCGTATTGACCTATCTGCTGATCGGTTATGGGGCGTTTTTGACCAGGTCGGGCGTGCTTTCCGACTTCTCGGTGCACTCCTTCTCGGATCTGGGAATATCCTCATATCTCATACTCTTCATGCTGGCCATAGGCTTGCCGGCCCTCTACCTATTCGTAGCCAGGTTCAAGAGCATGACCTCCTCGAGGAAGTACCAGGAGGTTTATGAGAGGTTCACAAGCCGCGATTTCGGCATATTCGCCGGAGCCTCAGTGCTTCTTGCCTCCGCCGTAATTACGCTTCTTGGGACATCGGCGCCCATACTAACTAAAATCGTGGGCGAGGCCCAGGCGGTCGATACGAGCTTCTACAACATCACCAACTACCCGCTCGGAGTCCTTATAGCTCTGCTTATGGGGCTCTTCCCGCTGTTCAGGTGGGGCACTGACGAGCTTAAATCGGCAAAGACTGCTATTGCTGCCTCCCTAGTGCTCGCCCTGGTAGGGACAGCAGTTGTATTCGCCACAGGCGCAAGGGGCGTCTATTACCTGATCTTCATGTTCGCTTCCTTCTTCGGCCTGTTCGCGAACCTTTACATGTTCTTGAAGACTATAAGGCACGGCGTCAAGTTCATAGGAAGCTACATGACCCATCTGGGAGTTGCTCTTGTATTCGCCGGCATTATCGCGACAGGCGGCTGGGCAGTCACCGAGAGGGCCATGGTGCCGATCGGCGGGGGCGTTGACGCAGTTGGCTTTACTATCGAAGCCTCCCAGGTCGAAGTGTCGGCAGACGGGACAATCACAACTGTGCCTATAAAGCTTTCCAAAGACGGGAAGCTCATCGCCGAAGGGACCCCTTCCATGCAGATAACTAACATGGGCAGCACCATGAGGCATCCTATGATCTATTCGACGCTTACCCAGGACATATACATTTCCCCGCTCGTTATACAAGATTCGGCGGGCGGCGTTTCTGCGCTGCACGGCGACCACCTTGAGATCAAAAAGGGCGAGGCCGTCTCATCGGGAGGCTTTGAGATCTCCTTCTCATCGTTCGACCTTACTGCCATGAACTCCGGGAAAGTCGGCGCTGCGCTCAAAGCATCAGAAGGCAATGTCACGCTCTTCGAAGGCATCCTGTACTACTCGGTATCCGGCTCCGGCGGCAGCAATTCATACACTGTTTTCGAAGGCTCGGGCGGCAAGTACAAGCTCACATTGGAAAGCATCGACGCAAGCTCCGGCCTTGTCTTCATGGACTTCGCCAAGGCAAGCGAGGAGGCTCTGGAGGGCGGAAGCTCGCTGCTGGTCGAGATTAGCCGCAAGCCCTTCGTGTGGCTCCTGTGGATCGGTGCCATTATGATTGTGATGGGGACCGCAGTCGCAGTCGTAAGAAGGAAATCGGAAGCAAAGTAATACGCAGTTCCAACCGCAACAGCGCCGCCTCCAATATTGGGGGCGGCGCTTCTTTTCGTACACCTCGAACTTTCCTCTTAACATGTACGTCATGAAGTGGTAGAATACCAATAGTAAATATTTTCAGACTAGTAATACCAAGTAAACGGCCATAACGCAGATTTATTTTGAAAATACGAGGAAAGTTTCATGAGGGTTTCAACGCTCTACGGGAATGATCAGAGGAGGACGGCGCTAATTGCGCTTCTGCCCTCTTTTGCCGTTTTCGCCGCATTCACCCTCTACCCCCTCGCCTACTCGCTTTACATGAGCTTCACGGACGCGGGGCTTCTAAAGCAGACCTCCTCCTTCGTGGGCTTCGCCAATTACGTCACATTGCTCAAGGATGAGACATTCAGGAAGTCGATGATAAACACCCTGCTATACACCATAGGAGTGGTCCCTGTCAGCAACCTCCTCTCCTTCTTCCTGGCAATGGCTCTAAATCGCAAGCTGAGGCTTACTTCGCTATACCGCGCAGCGTTCTTCATGCCGGTCGTGGCATCGACAGCGTCAGTGGCAACCGTTTGGTTCCTATTCTACGACCCATATTACGGCGGCCTGAACAGCCTCCTCTACAAATTGGGCATATCCGGCCCTGCATGGCTTTCGGACCCGCGCTGGGCCCTTCTGTCCATCGTAATCATGTCCATATGGAAGAACCTCGGCTACAGCATGGTGATTTACCTTGCGGGGCTGCAGGACATACCGCAGGACCTGTACGACGCGGCCTCCCTCGACGGCGCGTCGGGCTGGCGCCTTACGAAGGCTATTACGCTGCCGATGATGAGCAGGGTAATTTCTTTTACCTTGATTATGAGCACGGTGAGGTCGTTCCAGGCTTTCGGCCAGATCAGGATAATGACCGGGGGCGGGCCTACCGACTCGACCCTCGTGGCAGTATATTACCTTTATAAGCAGGCATTCGAGTCTCCCTACAGGTTCGGCTACGCATCTGCGGCCGCTTGGGTCATCTTCCTAACTATAGGGGCCCTTTCACTGCTGCAGCTGCGCTTCGTAAGGAGGCTAGAGCAGTGAGCGTCGCCGCAACAGGCAAAGAGCGCGCAAAGCGCGCCATAGGCTCCTCTTTCGCCAATGCCGCGCTGCTTCTGGCAAGCGCACTCATGGTTGTGCCCTTCTCATGGATGCTGACAGTATCCTTGAAGGGCAGGCGCCAGGTCTTCTCGGAGTCCAATTTCCTTCCCAAGCTCGCATTTGACGCGTCTAAGGCGTCCGACATGCTGCTGATCCTCCTTTTAGTGGCGGCCGTTGCGCTTACCGTCGCGTGGGCCGTCTGCAGGAGGCGCGGCAGGGCGGCTTCACTGGCGCTTGCCGGTCTCAGCCTCATCGCATGGGCCGCGCTGGTTGTAAGGGCTTTTTCAACAGGGGCGCTGTACGGACCGCTGTTTGAAGCCTACAAGGAGATATGGACGAGGATACCTTTTGCAAGGATGTTCATAAACAGCCTGATAGTAGCGACACTTGTGACGGCACTGCAGCTTATCACAAGCTCCCTCGCGGGATACGCCTTCTCCAGGCTTAACTTCCCGGGCAGGGACAGGCTCTTCTGGGCGTATGCAGCCCTGATGATGATACCCCAGCAGGCAACGCTAATACCCGCCTTCATGCTAATCCAGCGCATGGGGCTCATGGACACATACTCGGCACTAATCCTCCCCTTCGCGGCGGCGCCCTTCGGCGCGTTCCTGATGAGGCAGTTCTTCATGGCGCTGCCCAAAGAGCTGGAGGAGGCCGCGGCCCTGGACGGCTGCAGCAGCTTCGGGATACTCTTCAGGATATTCATGCCTCTTGCCAAGCCCGCACTGGCAACGCTTGCCCTGTTCAGCTTCATGACCAGCTGGAACGAGTTCCTGTGGCCTTTGATGGTGACCAGCAGCAAGCAGATGTTCACGCTCCAAGTCGGCCTGGACATGCTCAAATGGGAGGCGGGCTCTGACTGGCCGATAATAATGGCAGCTTCGGTTCTGGTAACCCTTCCGGTCATCGTGGCGTTCCTTTTCGCTCAGGAGAAGTTCACAAGGAGCATCGCGATGAGCGGCATTAATTCATAACAGGAGTGAGAAAAAGATGAGAAAGATACTGACAGTAATATCTAGCAACAGCCCTTATAGCGGCCTTCGCCGCAACAGGCATAGCGGCGCCCAAGAACACGCTTACTTTCTGGCACTACCTCGGCAGCGACACCAGCGGGATCCTGAAGGGCCTCGTAGATGAGTGGAACGCAAGCAATCCGGACGTCTTCATTGAGCTCTCATACGGCGGCAACAACAGGACAATGCAGGATAAGATATTGGCATCCATCGTAGCCAAATCCGCCCCGGACATCGCCCTCATGGACCAGTTCTGGGTGCCTGAGCTTGCCAATTCCGGCGCGCTTGTCAACCTGGATGGCAGGCTTAGCGAAGCCGACGAGGCCGATTTCCTGGCGGGTGCCAGGCAGGCGGCAAGCTATGCCGGCAGCCTCTGGACCATGCCCTTTGGCATGTCGAACCAGGCGCTCTTCTACAACAAGGACCTGTTCAAGCAGGCAGGGCTTGATCCCAATGATCCGCCTTCCACCTGGGAAGAGCTCTACCAGATGGGCCTTAAGCTGTCCAAGGACACGAACAAGGACGGCAAGGTGGACCAGTTCGGCCTCTGGATGCCCACAACGGCAAACACGGGCATGGTCTATTACTTCGTGACTTTCCTCTGGCAGGCGGGAGCCGAGCTCTACAACAAGGACTTCACGTGCAGCTGCATTCAATTCGGCTGAAGCTGTAAAGGCGGTGCAGTACCTGCAGAAGCTCATCACCAACCAGGTGATGCCCGCGGCCAACATAACCGACGCATTCCTTAACGCAAGGGCGGCCATGGTGCTTGCGAGCACTTCATCGCTCGGCTATTACAAGTCCGCTGCCACCTTCGAAATGGGCATCGCACACTTGCCTTCGGGCGTAAAGAAAGTGACGGGCGTCGGCGGCAACAGCGTCGGCATGTTCAAGTCCACGAAGGAGCGCGAGGACCTCGCCTTCTCATTCGTGAAGTGGATCACCAGCGCCGATGTGTCCGTCAGATGGGCAACTGCTACGGGCTACACGCCGACCAGGAAATCGGCCCTTTCCTCAGCAGCATACAAGAAAGTGATTTCGACGGATCCGTTGGTAGCGACGGTCGTATCTCAGCTTGATTACGCAAGGCCGAGGCCCAACGTCCTTTCATACTCCAGAGTATCAAACCTCATCAACTCCATAGGAGAGAAGGTCCTGATAGAATACACGAAAGACCCCACCGCCACCCTTGATAAGGCGGTCGAGGATTCGAATGTTATCATAAAGGAGCTTCTGGGCAAATAACCAGCTAGCTCATTTCCGCCGGTATGAAACACGACCGGCGGAATTTTTTACCATAAATCCTTGTCAAGTGGAACAAGCCTGGAATGTATAATGTAAATATACACTTGAAGGGAGGGTTTTCATGGGGGTTTTCAGGAAGGGCCATCTGGTGCGGGTTGAAAGCCTTTTTACCAAGCTTGCCCCTAGCGAACAGAAAGTCGCAATGTCGATTCTCAAAGACCCTCCGATGATACTGGAGATGGGAATCACAGAGCTTGCCAAGTTCAGCGGCTCGTCGGAGGCCGCAGTCGTCAGATTCTGCAAGAAGGCCGGCTTCACGGGCTTCAAGCAGTTCAAAGTAGCCATGGTCCAGGAGCTGGGCTCCATGCCCTTCTCCGTCCCGAAGAAGATGGAGGACATGCTGGAAGGAAACGACGACCTTCGCAGGCTCTCCGACAAGATACTGGAAGCCCACACCTCATATTTGAAGGCCTCGTTTGCGCAGGTGAACCTGGCGCAGGTGGAAAGCGCGGCGAAGAAGATAGTAAAGAGCAGGAAGATAGCGATATTCGCCACGGGGCTATCATCCGTGGTGGCCTCGGAGCTTAATAACAGGCTGATGAGGCTTCGTCTGGATACGCAGTTCGAATCATCCTCCTATGCGCAGTATATGCAGGCGTCGAAGCTTACTCCCGAGGACATGGCGATCGGCATCTCATTCTCGGGCACGACCAAGGAGATTGTCGATTCCATCACCCTCGCCAAGGAGATGGGGGCTACAACCCTTGCTATTACCAACTACCCGGCTATGCCTCTGGGTCAGCTGTGCAACTTCGTAATATCCCCTGAGATCGGCCAAAGCCCCATGGACATCGGCATGTGGGCGATTCCCAGGGTAGTCGGCCTCGCAGTAGTCGACCTTCTTATGGGAGTCGTTGCCCTGAACATGGAGGGCAGCGTAGAAGAGGAAGCGGAGACAAGCAGGCAGGCCATACTTTTCAGGCTAGGCATATAACATTCCGCGGAGGTTTTAATGGCAGAAGTAAGGTTGGAAGGAATAAGCAAGAAGTTCGGCAAGGTTACTGCTGTCAGCGAACTTAACCTTGAGGTAAAAGACGGCGAGTTCCTTGTCCTTGTAGGCCCTTCGGGCTGCGGCAAGACGACAACCCTCAGGATGATCGCAGGCCTTGAGGACCAGGATAAGGGCGAGATATTCATAGGCGGCAGGCCCATGACCGGCGTGCAGCCTAAAGACCGCGACATAGCGATGGTCTTCCAGAACTACGCCCTCTACCCTCATATGGACGTCTACAACAACATGGCATTCGGGCTGAAGATGAAGAAAGTCCCAACGGCCGAGATCGATGAGAGGGTCAAAGAGGCGGCGAAGATCCTGGGCATCGAGGATCTGCTTGAAAGGAAGCCCAAGGCCCTTTCCGGAGGGCAGCGGCAGAGGGTGGCTCTTGGCAGGGCCATCGTCAGGAAGCCTCAGGCATTCCTGATGGACGAGCCCCTATCAAATCTGGATGCCAAGCTGAGGATACAGATGAGGGCCGAGCTCTCCCGCATCCACAAACGCATCGGCACGACGATAATATATGTGACGCACGACCAGACGGAGGCGATGACCATGGGAGAGCGCATCGTCCTCATGAAAGGCGGCGTCATCCAGCAGCAGGGCGCCCCGATGGACCTTTACGAAAACCCTGTCAGCTCATATGTCGCAGGGTTCATCGGCTCTCCGTCCATGAACCTTCTCGACTGCGAACTTACTGTAACCGGCGGCGCCGCATATGTGGACCTGGGAAAAGGGTTCACCCTTCCCATATCTACTGAGCGCTTCAGAGGGCTGGACAGGGCAACAGGAAAAGAAGTAGTGCTCGGAATTAGGCCCGAGGACATAGAAGACGCCGAATTCGTCCCGGTGCCGGACAAGTCGCTTCAGATCAGGGCTACGGCCGATGTAGTGGAACCGATGGGCTCTGAGACCATGCTCTATCTTACTCCGAAGAAGGAAGGCAGATCACAGCGAAAGTCGACCCGAAGACAAAAGCAGCGTTTGGCAGGCAGGTGGTCCTTCAAGTGGATAAGCCCAAGTTCCACCTGTTCGACAAGCAGACCGGCGCGTCCTTAAGATAACCTTCCCACAGGAATCGAAAAGGCGCAGCTCGCAATTAAATGCGAGCTGCGCCTTCTAGTTTTAACTAGTCTATTGCTATGCCCCTTTAGCCCTTACGATCTCCTTGATCTTCATAAGGCGGGACAGGTTGCCCCTCTCGAGCTCCTCAAGCTTCATCTTTATGTACTTGATGCTCTCCTCAAGCTGGGGTATTAGCACATGCTCCAGCGCATTAACGCGGCGCCTTGTGGTCTCTATGGCCTCTGCCAGCAGCTCTACCGATTTTTCGACCTCTGCCAGCTCGATTAGAAGCGGCATCGTGTCGGAAAGAAGCTTAATCGCCCTGTCCAGCTCGGCGCTTGTGGCGGCGAAGCCGTAAGGGTAGATGCGGCTGCGGTCGGACTGCTCCTCGAAGCTCCATTTGAGCACCGGCACCTGTACGCTCATGAGGTTTCTGGAGGAGGCGGTGACAGATGCCCTCTCCTTCGGGAACATCAGGGCTTCGTCTACTGCGTAAGAGGACATGACTGCGCGCGCTACGGCAAAGCCGGTAAAGGCCTCCGCCAGCGCCGAGTCAACCTTGGTCCTCAGGTCCCTGTTCTTCTTGACCAGCTCCAGGAAGTTCTTAAGCAGTTCGTCCAGTTTATCCTTGAGCAGCTTGTGGCCCCTCTTGGCAACTACATAACGCTTCTTGAGCCTCTGGAGCTGCATCCTTGTCGGGCTTACATTGCTAAGCAAGGATGCCACCTCCTAACAGCTAGTTCGAGCCTCCGCCCGAAGTCGGCATGTACTTCGCGATATATTCCTCGCGAACCCTCTTGAGCTCGGATTTTGGAAGCATCGAGAGAAGCTCCCAGCCGATGCTAAGGGTCTCGAATACGGTGCGGTCCTCATAGACTCCCTGGGCGACGTATCTGCGCTCGAATTCGTCCGCGAACTTCGCAAATACCCTGTCTGCCGGGGACAGCGCAGCCTCGCCTAGGATTACTGCCAGCTCCTTGGCCTCTTTGCCGCGAGCATATGCCGCGTAAAGCTGGTTCATCGTGTCGGCGTGGTCTTCGCGCGTCTTGCCCTTGCCTATGCCCTTGTCCTTAAGCCTGGAAAGCGACGGCAGACGTATCCACAGGCGGATAGATGCCCTTCCTGTGAAGCTCGCGGGACAGGACTATCTGGCCTTCCGTGATATAGCCGGTAAGGTCCGGTATCGGATGGGTCTTGTCGTCTTCGGGCATCGATAGTATCGGTATCTGGGTTATTGAGCCTTTGCGGCCCTTAATCCTGCCGGCCCGCTCATACAGTGTCGCAAGGTCGGTGTACAGATAGCCGGGATAGCCGCGCCTGCCGGGGACCTCTTTCCTGGCGGCGGATATTTCTCGCAGGGCTTCGGCAGTAGTTGGTCATGTCAGTCATTATGACCAGCACGTGCATGTCCTTCTCATATGCCAGATACTCGGCGGCTGTCAGCGCCATCCTGGGCGTTGCGATCCTCTCGATGGCCGGGTCGTTGGCGAGGTTGATGAACAGGACCGCCCTTTCGATGGCGCCCGTTCTCTGGAAGTCCTTGATGAAGAAGTCGGCCTCTTCGAACGTGATGCCCATGGCGGCAAACACGACGGCGAAGTTCTCGCCGGAGCTCAAAACCTTCGCCTGCCTTGCGATCTGGGCCGCGAGCTGCGAGTGCGGAAGGCCGGAGCCCGAGAATATGGGGAGCTTCTGGCCGCGCACGAGCGTATTCAGGCCGTCAATCGCGGAAATACCTGTCTGGATGAACTCCGATGGGTAGTCCCTGGCGTAGGGGTTCATCGGCAGCCCGTTGATGTCCATGCGCTTCTCGGGGATGATATGCGGGCCGTTGTCCCTGGGCTTGCCCATGCCGCTGAATATCCTGCCGAGCATGTCCATCGACACGCCAAGCTCAATGCCGTGGCCGAGGAACCTTACGGTCGCGCTTGTGAGGTCTATGCCCGATGAGCCTTCAAACAGCTGCACCAATGCATTGTCCCCGTTGCTCTCCAGCACGCGCCCGCGGCGGACTTCTCCGCCCTGCCTGCCTGATTTCCACCAGTTCGCCGTACTTGACGCCTTCGACCATCTCTACGAGCATCAGCGGGCCGACGATCTCCTTAATGGTCCTGTATTCTTTAAGCATTCTGCTCACCACCCTCGGCCATAAGGGCTGCCACCTGTGCGGCCGTCTCTTCCTCAATGGCGCTGATCTTGTTGATATCCTTCTCCTCGATGTACTTCATGCGGCCGACCTTCTCGCGGGTCTTTATGGACAGCAGCCTCTCCAGCTCAACGCCCGCGTCGGCGCCGCGCCTCATCTGCTTGTCCTGGCCCAGGATTACGGAAAGCATCGCCTTCTGCTTGTCGAGGGATGTATATGTGTCCACTTCGTGGAATGCGTTCTGATGCAGATAGTCTTCCCTTATGGTCTTCGCGGTCTCCAGCGTTATCCTGTCCATGGGACCAAGGGAGTCGACGCCGACCAGCCTGACTATCTCAGATAGCTCGGCCTCCTCCTGAAGTATCCTCATGGCTTCCTTCTTCATGTCCAGGAAGTCCTTGCCGATCCTCTTCTCGAGATATCCAGCAATCTGGTCCTCATACAGCGAATAGCTGGTAAGCCAGCTTATCGCCGGGAAGTGTCTGGCATATGCCAGGCTTGCCTCGAGGCTCCAGAAGACCTTCACTATCCTAGTGTCGCCTGGGTGACAGGCTCAGATAGGTCGCCGCCTGCGGGGCTTACCGCTCCTATAACTGTGAGGAAGCCTTCACGATCGCCGCTGCAGAGGCACTTGACCCTGCCTGCCCTCTCATAGAACTCCGCCAGCCCTGCTGCCCAGGTAGGCGGGGTAGCCCTCTTCGCCGGGCATCTCCTCCAACCTTCCTGACATCTCCCTCAGGGCCTCAGCCCAGCGGCTCGTCGAGTCCGCCATAAGGGCAACGGAGTAGCCCATGTCGCGGAAGTACTCGGCTATTGTTATTCCTGTGTAAACGGAAGATTCCCTTGCCGCAACAGGCATGTCCGAAGTGTTGGCAATAAGCACTGTCCTCTTCATCAGGGACTCGCCGCTCTTCGGGTCCATAAGGTGCGGGAACTCCATGAGCACGTCCGTCATCTCATTGCCGCGCTCACCGCAGCCGACGTAGACTATTATGTCCGCGTCCGCCCACTTGGCCAGCTGATGCTGCACTACCGTCTTGCCCGAGCCGAAAGGTCCGGGAACGCATGCGGTGCCGCCCTTTGCAACCGGGAAGAAGGTATCGATTACCCTCTGGCCGGAGGTCATAGGCTGGTCAGGCGAGAGCTTCTGCCCGTACGGGCCTGCCTTTTCGTACGGGCCAGCGCTGCAGCATAGCCACGTTATGCAGCTCACCCTGCATCGTCTTTTATGACGGCCACCGTCTCATCGATTGTGAATTCGCCGTTTTCGACCGAGACAACAGTGCCCGCAAGCCCGTGAGGCACCATGACCCTGTGCTCGACTACTTTGGTCTCCTCCACCTTGCCGATGATATCTCCGCCCTTGACGAAGTCGCCGGGCTTGACTGCCGGGGAGAAGGCCCACTTGTGCTCGTGGTCAAGGCCGTTGGCCTCGACGCCGCGCGTGATCCTGTCCCCTTCCTTCTCGTATATCTTCTGCAGCGGACGCTGGATGCCGTCGTAGATCGAGCTGATAAGCCCGGGGCCCAGCTCTACCGAAAGGGGCTCTCCTGTCGAGAATACCGGCTCTCCGGGGCCCAGGCCGAAGGTCTCCTCATAGACCTGTATGGAGGCCTTGTCCGCCCTCATCTCGATGATCTCGCCGACAAGCCTCTTGTCCGAGACCCTTACGACGTCGTACATCTTGGCTCCGGCCATGCCCTCCGCAACTACGAGGGGGCCGCTTACCTTGGTTATCCTGCCTACTAGCATGTCAGTGCTCACTGGCCAGTACCTTCTTTCCCGAAGAGTATATCGGCGCCGAGCGCCTTCTCAACCGTGCGCCTCAGCTTTGCCAAAGCCGCTCCGGCATTTCCTTCATTGTCCGGAATGGAGAGCACTATAGGCAGCGGTTTCTTGGCATATGCTGCAATAGCATCCAGCATGCCCGCCGCGTATCCCTCCGTTATGAAAATCACTGCGTGTCCTGTGTCGGCGGCCTTCTTTAGAAGGGAGGTCGCCTCGGCAGCATCCGCTGCAGGCATTACCGTAAGCCCCAAGGCCACGAAGCCTGCAATAGACGACGCGTCTCCGATTACTGCCATCTTATGCATTCCCGTCACTCAACCTCTCGCGTATGAAAGACGGCGCCAGCGCCTTGGCCTTGCCAGCCAGGATCCGCCTCAGCATAGATGCCTCCTGCTGCTTCATAAGAAGATATCCCATCACAGGGGCATAGCCGTCGGTCATCGACTTCGCCTCTTTTGCCAGCGAGTAGACGTATGCGTCGGCTGCCATCTCGAAAGGCCTCAGCGCCCCGTCCTTCGCCCAAAGCTCGAAAGCGGCCCCAATCGCCCTGCAGTATGGGCTGGCCTCAAGGGCTCGCCTCAGCCTGCCCTCGCCCTCTTTTGCAGCCTCCAGGAAAGCGGCTTTCTCCATACGTCCCCCGCTTACAAGGGAGGACTTCACGAAAAGCGCATCCTTGCCTGCGGCGGCGCCCTCATCACCAGAGCATGTTGGCCATGTCAGCCTTGGCGGCGACTATACTCTGCGCCCACTGGGCCGACCTGGACGACGCTATCTCGGAGATGTATGAGAAGAAGGCGGCGTCCACTGCCGAATCGATCTCAAGAGGATCGTCCCCTGACTTCCTGAAGTTCGCACAAGCAAGGCTTGCGGCCTTGACCAATGCCGAAATGAGCGCCTCTTCATCCTTTAGCTTCTTCTCCTCAGCCCCCGGCATGGCGCCTCCCGAATGGATCTTTGCCCTCGCCGGCCGATGATGCCCGAATGGCTATCTCCTCGATCCGGCTTACCGGCAAGAAACCAAGCTCCGGCGCCTCCCCTAGAACGGCCTGCAGCCCTGCCGACTTCATGAAAGCAGCCTTAAGGAATGCCTTCAGCCTTATGAAATCGTACTCGGCATAGAACATGCCCGTGAAGTACGGATCGGCGAGAATGACGCCATGATCTCATTTACCTGCTTCACTGACGCGTTCAATGCCCCCTCGAAGCTCAGCTTCTGTATCCTTCCGGAGTATTCGCTATCCGCAAGGAACCGCATGGCCTCGTCGAAGTTGGGCGCGTCGATCATCCTCTGCATGCTTGAGGAGTCGAGCAGCCTGGACTCGAGGGCTTTCACCCTTCCTACTGCATATGCATAGGTTCCGATGTTCTCCATCTGCAAAACCCCTTAACGGTTCGGTTCGTCCGAGAAAAGTGCGGCCGAGACTATAGGCTCAAGCTCTTCGCCGTAATACTCGCATATCGAAAGCAATGAGCAGTCCACGGAGACGTTATCCCCCTTGAGGAGGAGCCCGCCTTCGATATCGGCGTCGTCGCCCGTGAGTATGAGAGTGGTATCCTGGCCCCTGCCCTGCAATACCTCATTCATCCCGCTAACGAAGGCCGAGTTGAAGACCTCCTTATCCTTGGGGGCCGGCAGCACGTGCACCAGGCCCAGAGGCGCCACCGAAAGCACGAAGCCTCTCATCATGGTCGCGTAGTCCTTGTCGTTCAGGGAATGGAGCTTCGCCGGAAGGCTCTCGAGTATTCATCTGCACCCTTTTGCCCTTCTCGGCAAGGCTGGCATTCCTGACGGCCAATAGACGCCTGCACATTCGCGCGCCTTACGGCCTCTTTGCCCAGAGCTTCGGCGTTGGCCAATATCTCTTTCGCTTTCAGCCCGGCTTCCGAAGATGCGGCCTCGGCCGTCTTCTTTGCCAGAAGCCTCAGCCTCAGCCAAGATGGCCGCTGCCTCTTCCTCAGCTTTTTGCATGATCTTCTTCACCAAAGGTGAGAGGTTGTCCATGGTACGCCTCCGTAGATTTCTATAGCCTGATGATCAGCAGCAGGCTTACCAAGAGCGAAAGGATTGCATAGGTCTCGACCATGGCGGCGAACAGGATCGCCTTGCCCATCTCGCCGGGTTTCTTCGCGATGATGCCGACGCCGGATGCCGCGACTTTGCCCTGATAGATTGCCGACACGAGGCCGACGAGACCTATCGGCAGGGCCGCCATTACATAGGCCCAGCCTTCAAGCAACGTGAACGCGGGGATGTTGCCTGCGAGGAAGCCTGCTCTGCAGCATGATCATGAGGCCCGCCAGTACTCCGTAGATACCCTGTGTTCCCGGGACGATTTGCAGAAGCAGGATCTGTCCGAATTTGTCTGGGTCCTCAGATACGACGCCCGAGCCTGCCTGGCCCACAAGGCCAACTCCGATAGGAAGATCCGCAGCCCGGAAGGCCTACTGCGATAGCGATCGCCAGAAGTGTGAGAACGGTTCCGTCAGTCATCTTATTTTGCCTCCTTGAAGTCTATATCTACATACTTGTTGAACTTTCGGAACGGCGAGTACTTCGTGCCGCCGAAATCGGCGAACTTGCCGAAGAACTCAACATACTGAAGCCTTGAGGAGTGTATGAAAGCGCCGGTTATGTTGATGAAGAGGTTGAACATGTGCCCGAATACGAGTATCACAACGAACAGGACGTATCCCACGATGGGTATTTCGAGCACCATCTTGGCCATGTAGTTGATGACCATGCCGATAACGATACTTGTGAAACCGAGGCCGAAAAGCCTCGAATAGGACACGACGTCGCTCATGTAGGAAGTGATGTTGTATAAGCCTACAATTCCGCCGCCCAGCTTCATGACCGGGTTCTTATGGTGCCTGCCCTGAGTCAGCACCAGCCCTGCGGCGCCCGCTATTGACAACCATTTGCCTATTGTTGAGTATCCGGGACCAAGAGCCCCTCCGCCGATTAGAAGCCCAACTCCCAGCAGAAGCACCACCCAGAAGCCCTGGTCGTATATTGCGGAGAGCCATCTGCCGTTGCGTGCGTTGTCCCAGGCCTTGATGCCCATTCCGAAGAATATCTGCACTACGCCCATTCCAAAGGAGAAGCCCAGGAAGAGTAGCGGGCCATTGGGGCTCATCGGGTCGAACCACAACGGCTTCAGATACTTTATGAACAGGTCTCCGAAGTAGCCGCCGAACAGCACTCCCATCAAAATGGTCGCGATGCCGCCCACGACTAAGAGCTGCAGCAGCTGCGTTCCCATGCCTGCGGTCTTGATCTTCTTGAGCAGGTATAGAGCCCAGCGCCGTCATTATAATCCCATAAATCGCATCGCCCATGCATGTGCCGAAGTAAATGAAGAAGAAAACCGCAAGAAGAGGCGTCGGATCTACGCTTCCCTGCCTGGGAAGGCCCATGATCCTTGTAACCGACTCGAACGGGCTGAAGATCCCTTTGTTGATGAGGTCTACCGGGACGTCCTCGCCTTCTTCAGGCTTGCGGCTGATTACAACGGCGGAGGCCACTTTCTGGCCAAGTTCCTTCTGGAGCCCCTGGAGAAGGTCCTTCCTCACCCATCCTTCTAGCGCGAAGGATGTTTCTGTGGCAAGAAAGCCGCCCGCGGTCTCGTAGCGGGTCTTTTCATTGGCGTAATGATCATATAGGCTGAACGCCTCCGGCCTCAGGTCGCAAAGCTTCAGAGCACCCTGCTTCGCCGTCTCCTGGGCTTTTAGAAGCTCCGCCTTCCTGCCTTCAAGCTTCTTTATCTCCATTGCAGGCGGAAGCGTCGAATCCATCATCTCCGCGGCGTCATAGCCCTCCTGGGCGAGCAGCTGCAGGCACTTCTGGGCGTCGGCCTTGTTTACGGCGATTATGCCATATACCTTCCTGTCGTCTCTTGAAAGCTCCTGGTAGGCAGCCGGTTCTTCAAGCCCTTTGAGCGCTTCATCGAGGCTTTTCAGGCCCTTCACTGCGTCTGCCGAAAGGAAATAGAAGGAGTGGTGCTTAAGCCGCAGGAAATCCGCCGTGGGGATCTCTATGGAAGTCCATGGACGCAAAGCCTCGACTTTGGAATCGATGGCTTTGATTTCATTGGCAATATTATTGAGAAGGCCCTCGGACTGCCTGGCCAGCTCCGAAATCTCGCGGGCGCGCGTCTCGCCGCCTGCTACGTGTTTAAGGTACTCATCCTCGCCAATTCTGTAATGCCATCCAATGAAGGTATCGAGCATTCCCTTCTTGACCTGCTTCTGCCTGTCCATAAAGTCAAGCGCAGCCTTCAGGTCAATTGCCAGCTCCTCCGCCTTCATCGCCCTGTCCTGGAGGTTGGTGCCGTCGGACAGCCTTTTTGTATGGCCCTCCTCGGTTATCGCCTCGATCTGGACACAGCCATGCTTTTGCAGAATCTCGGAAGTTTTATCGGCGTCATCGGTGAGGCCTACAACGGCCACTCTGAGCATCTCAGCGATGGCCATTACGTCTCACTATCCTCTCGACTGCCTTATTGAGCGCTTTCGTCCGGTTGGCGGCAGCTGCCTTTTCGATAAGCTTTGCCTCCTCAACCGACTTGCGTTCCGAATCGGCCTTGATCGAATCCGCCTCGGCCTCATATCTTGATGCGACCGCGAGGGCTTCTGCCTTTGCGGCTGCTATCGATTTGCTGATTAACTCCGCCTTTTCCTCTTCGGCCTTAGTTGCGAATCTCGGTGGAACGTTTCTTAGCGGAAGCTACCGTAAGTTCTGCATCGGTTTCCGCTTTTTTCAGTACGTCAAGGGCTTGCTTAAGCAAATTGCACACCTCCAGAATAATTGTGCGCAAAGAATACCAAGGTATATGATACTCACACTACGAAAAATGAGCAAGGGAAAAAAGAATGGGCATAATTGGATAGTCTGTTGGTTAAATGGCGCGCCTAGCAGGGATCGAACCTGCGCTCCCGGCTCCGGAGGCCGATGCTCTATCCACTGAGCTATAGGCGCGCGGAAGCAATAAGATTATATGCCAATATCAAGGCGGGCGCTACTGCCCGCCTTGCCCTCAGCTAGAACTTCAGTGTAATTTTCAACTCAAAGCCGTACAGCAGCTTAGGATCATCATAAAGGGCAGATGAACCCAGCCCGACTTCGCCCAGCAGGCTTCCCGACCAGCTCTTGTCGAACTTGTAGCTTATGCTGGCGTTAATTGCCGCCTTGTATGAGGATGAGGCGAGGCTAAGTGGCAGAAGCCCCATATTGGCGTTTACCCCAGCGCCGAAGCCGAGCCTTCCCTCCAGCATGCTGAAACTAAATGAATCGGACAGGCCGATATCGTGCCTGCCGCCTTTTAAGCTGCTGTATGCGTAGCTCGCCGACGCCAGGTTGGGAACGGTGCCCGCGCTGGACAGGGAAAACTTCGCGCTTGCCTTCCAAGTACCCGCCGTCTCCCCCATGTTCGGAGTTTCCAGAGTATAAGCCGCCCCCAGCTGCAATGAGGGCCTGAGCTTCCAGCCGGCCTTGCTGAGATAGCCCGTAATCGACGCCTCGCCTGCGTTGGTCAGCCTTCCGGATTCGATCATATAGGTCAGTTTGTGCCAATAGCTTGCGTCCATGCCGAAGATTCCGATGCTAGTACCTGCCGACAGCTTCGTAAAGGCCGATATCCTGCTGTCCGCCCCCAATGGCATCAGGTAGGAGAGGGTCAGCTCGGTCCTGGGAATGAAGCTTGCGCCGAACAGCTTTATCTGCCTTGCAGCATAGATGAGGCTTGCGCTTAAATCCGCGGTATCCGCGACGTTCCTGACGTCCCACTTGTAGCTTCCCCTGGCAGATGCCGTAAGGCTGCCGTAGGTCATGTATGCCGAATATCGTATGTTGCCTGCAAGCGACCTGTAATTGCCGGACGGCGCAAGCAGGGATCCGAACGGTTTGGGTTCACCATAGCTTAGGCTAATCGACGTATTCTTTCCTGCCTGCAAATAGAGCGCAGCCGTCGCCCCTGCCGAGGCATAGGGATCGAAACCTTCGGCAAGCCTGTATGAGGCGCTTAGTGAGCCGGCAAGCCTCAACGGGCCTATACTGTACTGCAGATTGGCGCTGCCGCTCACAGTCTGGTTCAATGGCAGGGCGAATTCTCCGAAGCCCTTGCTCACTATATAGCTGGTAAGCAGGTTAAGCGTGACGGGCCCGTTCCAGCCAAGGCCAGCTTGCACTGTGTTGGAAAGCACCATCGGCTCCTCTGTTTTGACGTAACTGAAGAGCTTATTCAATTCCAAGATTTCCAGGAAATTGACCGAAAGGGTCCCCGTCGGCTTCCATACGAGCTTCAAGGACGCAGAAGCAGAATCCGCCTTACCCGGCCCCATGCCGGCCAGGCTTCCCGCCCCCCTGGCCTTAAGGACAGCCTCAGCGTCGAATGCCGAGGAATCGTATCCAAGTGAGATGTAGCCGCCGGCGCCGATTGCAGTGTTCTCAGACGGGTCCTTTATTAGGTAATGGGCCCTGTCCCTGCCGTTTATGCCGTGTTCGAGCTGCCCGATCTCCTGTATCTCGCCTGCCGGGTAGTCGAGCCTGAGCAGAGTTATGGCGTAAAGCTCGTCAGCCATGCCGCCCGCGTATATATCGATGCCGTCAGTGCCGACGGCCTCCATCGCCGAGCCCGAATGCAGCGCGACTTCTATTTCGCCGTCCAGATCATAGGCGAAGAGCCCGTCTTCAGAGGTATAGAATACGAAGACGCCCGAGCCGGCCGCCGATGTGAGATGCCTGCCTGAGCCGATCCTTTCAATTTCGAGTGCCGGTCCGATTACAATTGCGCCGTTCTCTGTGGCAGCGACCGCCGACAAGCCGCTATCCAGCTGGGCCGATTTCAAAGATTGAGCCCCTTCGGCTAATATCTGCTGGAAGACAAGCCCGTCGTAATAGGCAATCGAATCACCGCAGGAGATAAGCAATCCGGAGGCAATTGGAGCAAGCCCTGAGATAACGCCGTCTCCAAGTTCAGGATGCTCTGAGCCCCTGTGAAGCGTCCAGGGACCTTCAAGGTCCAGCTGGCCTTCGACTAGTCCTACCGGAGTCCCCGCAAAAAGCGAGCCCATGCTAATTGAGACTGACGAAATCAGGCGGCTGGGAAGGCCGTCCTTGGTCCCTGCCGTCTTCCAAAGCGATACCACATCGGCAAAGCCCTCGCCGTATCCGATATAGTCGGCATCTAGCATGGCAAGCCCCGCGTCAGTCGCGAAATACCATATGCCCGAGTCGTGTGATGCGCCGTTTACCGGGACCCCTGCAAATGAGCCGGGCATCCTCAGATCGGACCATCCTCCACCGTACGGGGAGAGGACCCTAACACCTGCCGAATGGGCGAACGCCCACCATATGCCCCCTGCGTTGTCCTCGAGTGCTTCGATATACCTTATCCTGTTGTAGTCGTTATCCCTCAGCGACGAGTCGCCCGGGAAAACCGAAGCGCTAAATGACGCGCCTGCGGACAGTTTCAGCCCATCTGCCAGGCGCCAATCCGCCCAGGCGGCAATCAGATGCTCATAGCTTCTTTCCCTGGAGACCGTCGTCTCGTCCTCGGCAAGGTATGGTGCATCCGAGCCGTAGCTGTACTCTAAAGATATCTTCAGATCATTAGCCGGCGAATATGAGGCGCCGACGGCCGCAATCCATGCCTTCGACCCCGGCTTTGCGAACTCGTATTCAACCTCCAGCAGCCCCTCTGCCCCGTCTGAAGCAGTTACCATGAGCATAAGTATGCCGGTCTCGTAATCTATCTCGTAATCGGTCCCCGCATATAGAAGCTTGCCGTCGAGCCTTACAGACAGGCTTCCCCTGATTATGCCGCCGCCCAGGAAATAGAGCCCCTGTGCCAGCCTGTAGCTGAAGGCTGCCCTGATATATGAGTAGGTGGCGGTGAAATCAACCGGAAGGACCATTTCGATATAGCCCCTGTCCTCATAGCAGACCCAGTTGGCGCCCGGGACCGCGATAAGGGGTATCTGCGTGCCTGTCAGAGCTACCGCAGTCACCGTGAGAGTGTCCGCAAGCACGTCTGTGAACCCGAGCGGATAGATGAGCCCCCTGGAAAAGGCCGTGAATGGGGCCGATGCGATGACTTCCCCTGTTGCCTTGGAAGCGGTCGCAAAGCTTACCCAGCCTTCAAGCAGGCTGGAAAGGAACTCGGTATCGGTCTGGCTTCCTGCGATGTACGGATACTTGGCTGCCGCGCCCCCGGAAAGCCCTAAATTCTCGTTGTATTGCCTTATTAGATCAACAAGCATACCCCTTATGATTGCCTGGGGCAGCTCCTTCAGGACGATATATGCTCCGCTTACACCCGACAAGCCGTCGACGCCGGCGCCGTTTACAAATTCCCCGGCAGTTAGCGTCCCGTCCGGGTTCGCCGCCCCATTGACCAGGAATCCCAGCGAATTTGCTCCGAGGAAGTCCGAAAGCTCACCGTACGAGGAGCTTTCTGCAAAGAGGGCTCCTCCTTTGTCGAAGGCGGGGTCGAACTCGGCGCCGGTCGCCGACTGCCATAAGCCTTCTAGCGCACCCTGAAGGCCGGATTTGCCCCTGGAAGGCAGGTACGGGCCGCCCGACACATATTCTATGGACTCCTGCGCCGTTGCGCCTTTGAAGACTTTGCTGCCTTTGCTGCCGGACGATATGCCGCCGATTGCGAAGGCCGCGAACTTCTCGCCTTTAAAACCTGCCGAAATGCCCATGATCGCAGTTTTCGGCCTGCTAAGCAGCGCGTTGGCAGGCTCATATACGATATTGCCGCCTTTTGCCCATAGCCCTCTCCAGTCCAGGCTTACGACCAGCTGCTGGAATAGATCCCCTTTGGTGTTGTCGATATGGGCTTCCAGGAACAGGCCGTCGATGATCTCGCCGGTAACATCCAGCCTGATCTCCTGAGAGGCAAGGAAACCGCCAAGCCCGAGCTTCCAGCCGTATGTGGAATAATACCTGCTTCCGTAGCCGAGCCTCCATATGCTCTCGCCTGTTAGCGTGAGCTTGGCCGAAGCGGCGTTGGGAATTGTTAACAGCAGGGCAATAACGATAGTAAGCGGAAGCAAGCGCCTCATTGATGCACCCCCGTGAATAGCATATTTGTAGGGCGGTTTCTATCTTGGCAGAACGGCTACGCCGACTGGCCCGGGGCCGGTGTGTACTCCGACGGTGGGGCCGATGTCCGTATAGATCACTTCTTTGCATTCCAAAGACGAAAGCACCATCTCGCCGAGCTTTTGCGCCTCTTCAAGGTTGTCGGCATGAACCAGGCAGAGGGTTTCGGCGCCCCCCTGGCAGACGGCAAGGACATTGTCCCTTAGCTTCTCAAAGGCCATGGAGGACGTGCGGTACTTATCTACTAGCACAACCTCGCCTTCGCCAATCTTGAGTATCACCTTTATTGACAGAAGGGTGCCGAGCGTGGAGAGCACCTTTGATACCCTGCCCGACTGCGCCAGATATTTAAGGGAAGGTACCGCAAGCCAGCCTCTCATCCTTGAAAGGGTGTTTTTGGCCGTGCTCAATGCGGATGCGAAATCCCCGCCCGCCCTAACGTCACTTGCCGCGTTTATGCAGGCCATACCGTACATTATCGTAAGTTGAGAGCTATCAAGGACCGTAACCTTGTCGGGGCCGAACGTGTCGGCCACCATTTGGCAAGTCGACACTGTGCTTGTGAGTTTGGAACCTATATGGATGGAGAGGACCCTTTCGGCCCTTTCAAGCGCCTTCTCATATGCCGAGCGAATATGTGGAATGAGCGGCTGGGAGGTCTTGAGGACCTTGCCGTCTCGCATCGCGCCGTACACCTCCTGGTTGGAGATGTCGCGGTCCATGGTGTATGCTTCGCCGTCCTTGATTATCTGCATTGGGATGATTTCGATTCCGAGCTGGCTGGAAATCTCTTCAGGTATGCCTGCTGCGCTGTCAGTCACGATAGCGACCTTGTCCATAAGTCCCCTCCGTCCAGCCGTTCAATTCATTGCTTGAGCAGATCCTCCATAAATGACAGGGGTTCCTCCACGAAGACATGCCCTCCGAGGCTTTCGACTTTCTTCCCTTCAACGAGTATCTGAACTCTGTCTATGCCGGGTAGTGAGCACAATGTATCAACAATGGCCGACACCATTGCAAGCTCACCTTCGCTGCCGTAGCCTGCCTGCAAGATCTCCTTGGAAAAATTCACGGTAGCCATTCCGCCGGCCTCGTTAGTGTCCAAGACCTTCACGCTTTTTGGCGCTATCGGATAGAGCCCATCATCGTTCTCCCCGGGGCCCTCCAGAAGAAGAGCTGCAGTATTAAATACTATCCTGTCCTTCTCAACTACCCTTCTGACAGGCTCTATGTACATATCAGTCTCAGTCATCCTTGCGAAGTAGAGGTCCACTTTCACGAAGCCGAGCTTTGCTATCTCCTCATCGAGCAGCTTAAGCTTGGTCTCCAGCTCCTCCACACCGTCTATTGCTGAGTCCAGGCTCAGGCGCATGTCATCCAGCCGGCCTGCCTCCCTGGAAAGAAGGTACAGCTGCCAGGCCGCCGAGGCAGCCAGCAGGACCAGGCCTAATGCCACCGCTATTTTGATAGCCCTTCTAATGTCGGCTCCCATTTATCCCCCGAACGCCGGGCCTAGTAGAGCCCGCCGATTGCGCTTCCCCTGTAATAATGGGCGAGAATCTGCCTTATAGTCCTTGCCCAGCTTCGCCATTGCCTTCGCGCCTTCCTGGCACATTCCGACGCCATGGCCATAACCTGCACCGATTATCTTCATTGAGCCTTCCTTGCTGCCGGGAAGTATTACGAAGACGCCGCTTTTTATAACGGTCGCCCCACCAAGCAGCTTCCTTACGTTCAGCTCACCCTTTATTATATATTCCTGGCCGTTTGATGGCACGCTTATCTGCAACGCGGCTCCCCTGTCCGTCCTCACGAGAACTGCCGGTTTGTTGCTGCCCTGCCCGGCAGCGCCCACAGGGGCCAAGCCCTCGGCAATGGCAACGGACAGCCTGTTCAGGACGTCCTTCATCTCGATTTCGGCGCTCCATCTGTAGCCATAGGCCTTGTAGCAGAGGTCATTCTTGTTCTCAGTCTCGATATATTTCCTTAGCACCGTCTCGTCCCTTAGATCCGGCATCTGGGGTTGAACCAGGTTGTCAGCCACATTGGTGAGGTGGGCAAGCTTCGAGCCCCATATCTGCTCGCAGGTTTCGGTCCAGCCGCCGCACGCCGAATGGAAGCTCGCCGTCTTGACCATCTCGCCCTCATAAGTGAGCACTTCCCCCTCGGTAGCTTTGACCGCCCTTGCAATCTCAACATTTGCCGATTGTCCGTACAATCCCTTGAATACCTGGCAATGTGTGCTGTCGCAAAGGTCCCAGCCAGTGTCCGCGTGACGACCCGCCGAAGAGAGAGCTTCCGTCCTGGCGACGACCGCCTGCGCCTTATATGCCTCTATCGGCGAGCTGCCCCCTATTTCGGATGGGAGCACCGATAGCAGGTAATCCTCTACATCTATTACGTTGGACACTGCAAGAGTTGGGGCGCCCGCCCTTCTTGCCACTTCTATCCCGCCCTTGTATACCTTGTATGCGTCCGAGAGCCATAGGGCCCCGGAGCTGCTGCTCATTATCACCGGGGACGCGAATAGCACCCCGACGTCCGCATCGTCTTTTTTGATTCTGATGCCATCGCCGTCAGACATGATTTTCGCGATCATTGGCGATTTCGACTATCGCCGCCTCGCCAGTCTCAAGTAGCGTTCCAGAGACTATAAGCTTACCGTCGGTGCCCGTAAGGAAGCTCGCCCCCGAAAGCCACGAAAGGCCCACTTTGATTGTCCTTTCAAAAGGCAAGACGGCCTCCGGGTCCGCATAGGTCGAGGGCTCAGGCGCATTCTGTGCCGCAATCGTATCGGTCAGCAACCATGCATCCGCCCAGCCTTTGGACCTCAAGGCGTCCCTCGCAGCCTCAGCAATCGCCTTCGAGTCGAAAGGCCCTGCAACGGCGCGGTAATATCTGATTCCCTTTACATCCGCCTCCATTGTCGAACAGGCGAGGCCAGTCTCGGCCCCGATTCTAGCCGCCTCGTCCGAGGCTTTCGAGAAATCAGTATGGGACGCTGCAACTGCCCAGTAGATGGTTGCGCCCAGCGCCTGCCCAAGGAGAATCAGGAAAAGAAGGGCTGCCACAAGGCCGCCCGAAATCAGCCTTCTTGTAATAAAGATGCTCGTTCTGCTCATCCTGGGTGGATCCCCCGTAAAGAACTTCACCGAAAGGGTTTGTGTCTCCTCCAAGCATAAATAATAATCGGGGCCTTGTATATGGAGAAACGCCCGGCATTGCTGATTGATCAGCTGCCGGGCGCCTTTATATCAGACTATTCCTATCAGCCGAGAAGAGGAAGTATCCTCTCCTCTATGATGCTGTCTACTACGTCCGACTCTCCCATATACCCCTTTACCTTGCCGTCCACTTTCACACAAGGGGATTCGTGGCAGTTTTCGAAACAGAAAGTCCCGTGCAGATTGATCCTGTCGGCCAGCCCCATCTCGGAAATCCTGTTCATCAGAGCGTGCATTATATTGTAGCTGCCCTTGAGATAACATGACGTTCCAAGGCATACGGCCACTTCAACTGTGCCTTCGCGCTTGCCCTCGCTTACCATTACATTGATGTCCCCGCCCGTTATTCTCTTCCTGTGTCCATAGGATGTGTGAAGCGAACCATGTGCCTCATGAGAGTTGGCTCCTCCCAGATGCCTGTCATACAGGTCCGTAATATACGGGTTCTCGTGCGACCTTCTTAGCATCTGGCCCTTGTCCACATCGTAGAGGCCCTTGGCCCTCTTCTGCCTGAAGTCGGGCTCGGACGCTATCGGTTGGCCGCCGCCGCCTATGCATCCGCCGGGACACGCCATTACCTCTATCAGGTGATATGCTTTGCCGCCGGCCTTCATTCTGTCGATTAGGCTCTCTGCAGCAGATAGAGAGTTGGCTACCGCTAAGTTCAGCTCTATGCCGTCGAGGTTGACCGAAGCCTCTTTTATCCCCTCAAGGCCTCTTACCTCGTTGTATATTATCTTCGAGTCGGTGCCCAGGCCTAAAAGCTGCTGTGCCGAGCGAAGCACCGCCTCGGTCACCCCACCGGTGTTGCCGAATATCATGCCGGCGCCTGATCCCAGCCCTAGCGGCACATCGAAGGATTCTACCTCAAGGTCGTCCCAGCTGAAGCCGGCCTCTTTGATCATCCTTGCCAGTTCCCTGGTCGTCAGCACGAAGTCCACGTCTTTGGCCCCGTCGTGGGCGAATTCCGGCCTTTCGGCCTCGAACTTCTTCGCTATGCAGGGCATTATCGACACAACCGATACCGACTTAGGATCCCATCCCATGTCCTTGGCCAGGTACTTCTTTATTACGGACCCGAACATCTGCTGCGGCGATTTGCACGAGGAGACGTTGGGTATGAGCTCGGGGTGGTACTGCTCTACATACTTCACCCAACCTGGGCAGCAGGATGTGAACTGCGGCAGCACTCCGCCGCTTTTAAGCCTGGATATGAACTCATTGCCCTCCTCTATGATAGTAAGGTCGGCTGTGAAGCTGGTGTCGAACACCATATCGAAGCCGAGCCTTCTGAGGGCTGCCACTATCTTGCCTGTGACGATGGAGCCCGGCTGCATGCCGAACTCCTCTCCCAGCGCCACCCTTACGGCGGGGGCTATCTGGGCTATCACCTTTTTCTTCGGGTCGTCTATGGCCTTCCATACCTCTGCTGTGCAGCTTTTCACCATGAGAGCACCGGTCGGGCATACTGTAGTGCACTGCCCGCACTGCACGCAGTCCACGTCGACAAGTTCTTTGCCGAACGCGGGGCCCACCATGCTCTTGGACCCTCTGAAAGCGAAGTCCAGGATGCCGACGCCCTGCACTTCCGCGCACATCCTCACGCAGTCGCCGCAGAGTATGCACTTGTTGGGATCGCGCACTATGCCGGGTGTGCTGGAGTCTATCGGGTACTTCTTGTCGCCGTGGCCGAACCTGAGCGTTGACACCGCGAAGCGCTCCGACAGCTCCTGCAGCTTGCACTGGCTGGACTTTCCGCAAGTCGTGCACTCGCGGTCGTGGTTTGCCAGAAGCAGCTCAAGTATGGTCTTTCTTATCTTCCTGAGCCTCTCCGTGTTCGTCCTTACCACCATGCCATCTGCAGGCGGCACGGAGCAGGAGGCGACGACGCCCATCCTGTCGACTTCGACTACGCACATGCGGCAGGCGCCGTATGTGGAAAGCTCGGAGTGGTAGCAGAAGGTGGGAAGGTCTATGCCCGCCTTGCGCACTATCTTGAGGAGGCTGTCCTCCCCTTCCAGGGGTACTTTGATGTTGTCTACCGATACATATCCGTTAACTGGCATCGAAATTGCCTCCTCACCTTATGATTATCGCCTTGAAAGCGCAAGATTCCAGGCAGGCCCCGCACTTTATGCATGTGTCCCTGTCTATGTGGTGCATCTGCCGCGGCTCGCCCGAAATGGCATCGACCGGGCAGTACCTCTTGCACTTCCCGCATCCTTTACAGAGCTCATCCAGTATTACGTAGTATTTGAAGGACTTGCACACGCCGGCCGGGCACTCCCTGTCAGTGATGTGCGAGTAGTACTCGTGCTTGAAGTACTTGAATGTCGTAAGTATGGGGTTTGGCGCAGTCTTGCCCAAATTGCACAGGGAGCTGTCCTTCACCACCATAGCGATGTCCTCGAGCGTCTCGAGGTCCTTAAGCTCGGCTTTGTCCGAGGTTATCTTAGTGAGCAGCTCCAGCATCCTCTTCGTTCCCTCGCGGCATGGCACGCACTTTCCGCAAGATTCGTTCTGGGTGAAGTTCATGAAGAAGCGGGCCATCTCGACCATGCATGTTCCCTCGTCTACGACCACCATTCCGCCAGAGCCCACCATGGCTCCCACCTTCTGGAGCGAGTCGTAATCAAGCGGCATATCCAGGTGTTCCTCTGTCAGGCAGCCGCCCGAGGGCCCGCCTATCTGGACGGCCTTGAACTTCTTGCCGCCCCTGATGCCGCCGCCTATCTCGAAAACGATCTCCCTTAAAGTCGTCCCCATAGGGATTTCGATAAGGCCGGTATTGTTCACCATGCCTGTAAGGGCGAATGTCTTCGTGCCCGTGCTTGTGGGTATGCCCATCGATTTGAACCAGGCAGCCCCCTTGTTGATGATGTCGGGCACATTGGCCAGCGTCTCGACGTTGTTTATCGTCGTGGGCTTTCCGAAAAGCCCTGATACCGCAGGGAACGGAGGCCTCGGCCTTGGCATTCCCCTCCTGCCTTCTATTGAGGCCATGAGGGCGGTCTCCTCGCCGCAAACGAAGGCGCCGGCGCCCTCTTTTATCTTAAGATGGAAGCTGAAGCCGGAGCCCAATATGTCATCGCCCAGAAGCCCAATTTCCTCAGCCTGGTCTATCGCCTTTCTGAGCCGCTTGATGGCTATTGGATACTCGGCCCTCACGTAGATGTAGCCGTGCTGCGCCCCGAAAGAGTATCCGGCAATTACCATGCCCTCGATGACCCTGTGAGGATCTCCCTCCATAACGGCGCGGTCCATGAACGCGCCCGGGTCCCCCTCGTCGCCGTTGCAGATCATGTACTTAATATCGCTATTCGAAGCAGCAGCAAAGCCCCATTTCCTGCCTGTGGGGAAGCCTCCGCCTCCTCTTCCTCTTAAGCCCGACTCCAGCACTGTATCTATAACCTGCTTCGGCGCCATTTCTGTCAGGCACTTTGCCATCGCCTTATAGCCGCCGTTAGCGATATATTCCCTTATATCCTCGGCATTGACCTTGCCGCAGCCGGAGAGCGCCACTTTGATCTGCCTCTTGTAGAAGGGGATCTCGCACTCGTGGATTATGGGAGCGCCTGTCACAGGGTCGACGTAGAGAAGCCTTTCGACCACCTCGCCGCCGATTATGGTCCTGTCGATTATCTCGCCCGCATCCTCAGGCTTTACGTGGCAATAGGTTATGCCCTCAGGCTCAATGCGCACTAAGGGACCGATGTCGCAGAAGCCGTGGCATCCGGTCTTTACCGTGTTTGCGCTCATGCCGTGCTTGTGCTCCGCACCGTCGAACTCCGCGTTGATGCCCCTTGCCGTCAGCCCCTCATGCAGGGCCTCATACACTTCGTTTCCGCCGGAGAGTATGCAGCCGGGGCCTACACACACGAAGGCCCTTCTGGTGAAGCCGGTGAGCCTCGCCTTGTACTCCTCGGAGAGTATGTTCAGCTCAATCGCGTCAGCTATCCTTTTCATGCCAATCCCTCCTCGCCAAGAAGGGCGTCGATGATTATCTCCGCCGCCTCCGCGGTCATCTGGCCGTACACCTTGTCGTTTACCATGAGCACAGGCGCAAGTCCGCAAGCTCCCAAACAGGCGACAGTCTCGACCGTGAACCGCAGATCCTGGGTCGTGAACTTGCCGTCTTTCAGGCCGACCTTCTTCCTTATCGCCTCATATACGGGCATCGAGCCTCTAACGTGGCAGGCTGTGCCGTCGCATACTCTTACTACGTGCTTTCCCTTGGGCTCCAATGAGAATTGGGCATAGAATGTGGCCACCCCGAAGACTGTGGCGGTCGGGATGCCCAGCGCCGTTGCGATGTAGGTGAGAATCTCCTCGGGCAGGTACCTGTATTCTGACTGTACTGCCTGAAGTATCGGGATGAGGGCGCTCTGGCTCTTCCCGTTCTTCTCGATGATTCCGTTGATCTTCTCGAATTTCCTCGCTGAGCTCAGGTCCTGGATCATTTTGAGACATACCTCCTTGGTAGGGTCAATAATATGTAACGCTTACATCTTTGTTCAAAGCCCTCATCATCCTGACGACCGCATCGACCGCCTGCCCTTTGAAGCGGTAGTCCACGAGCGACGCACCGTCCGTGTGGGCGACGTTTTCCGCCCTCCCGATGAAGAAGTCAAGCTTGTCGGATTCCATCAATGTCTTGGCCAGCACCGACGCCGCATCCCTTCCGGTAATGCCGGCTTTCGTCAGCTCGCCGGCGTCGACTGCGCCTAATATATCTAAGGTCCTCGTCAGGGTTATTATCCCCTCAGTTATCAGGTCTATGCCCCTCATAGAGGCCATGGGCGGCACGCCGTCCCCGCCTGAGTTAAGGTCCACTTCCACTTCGCAACCAAGCTCCCTAGCGAAAAGGTTGCTGGTGGCTCCTCCGCAGATGACCTTTCTTCCGGGCTTCTGCATGAACTTCCTAACCATCTCGGAGTCGCGGTCCTTGCTTCTGGGGGGCCCGATCGCCACGCTTGTGGACCTGGGCTGCCTTGCCACTATGCATACTGCGGTAGTGTCGTCGCCCGGCTTTCCGCCATAGAACTGGTCGCACACGCCGGTGAGCCACCTTGCCAGCTGAAGGCTGTCGCCTCTTGCCTTGGGGACAGTGCGCCTCAGGTATTCCGCCACGTTCTCCCACTGCCAGCCGAGGTTCAGTATTTCACCCAGCCCCGCGTGGATTACTCCGTCTGTCACCAGGAAGATGTGGTCGCCGTCCCTGACTTCGAAATTCCCCTCTAGGACCTCCTTGTCGGCTACCTTCCTCTTCTCGGTGTCTATCTTGGTAACCGTCCCTGCCCTGTACAGGAATGCGTCCGGGGTGTCGTACTCGACTATGTGGCCGCTGCCGTCCTCGAAGAGCTGCACTATCGAGAATGTGGAATAGGCGACGCCTCTCACTTGGCATATTGGCAGCGTCCTTCCCACCGTATCAACGACTTCGTCTATGCTGGAGCCCTCTTTGAGCATGTAGGAGGCTATCCTTGTGGTAAGCGTGGACAGCACAGAGGCCTTAACGCCCGATCCAAGCCCGTCCGAGAGCACCGCCATCAAAGATCCCGGGGCCCTTACTATCTCGGCCCTGTCCCCGCATATGGGCTCCCCGTGTTTCAAAAGCGAGGAGTATGAGGCCTCGAAGTATAGGCCGGGCATTACTTATCCGACCCCTCTTCCATCTGCTTGATAAGCTTTGAGAGCAGCACCTTGGTCTCGGCCGCCGCCTCTCCCATCAAGCCCGCCACCTGCTGGGCGACTCTGATCTGGTTGTCTATCACGCGCCCTGCCTTCTCGGCGGTCTCGCGCCTGACTTTGGAGAGCGCCTCCTTGTCCTTGTGCTCTGCGGAAAGGTCGGATACGAGCAGGACCACCATGTCCTTCGACTGGAGATGGAAGTAGGCCTCCTTGGAGCGCGGTATGCCGGCGTTGGCCTTCGCTTCCCTGATAAGGGTCGTCCTTGAGACGAACACGTCAAGGAAGGGCTCCCTCTCGAAGATGTCAGGCAGTATGCGGCCGACAAGCTGGTCGGCGGACAAGCCGGTAAGCCTGCACAGCGCAGGATTGGTCATAACCACAGTCAAATCGGGCTTCACCCCTATTATCCCGTTGGGGGTCTCGTTGACGACCAGGTTGCCCATGGTCTCAGCCCTGGACTTCATATAGGGCATGCACATCTCAGGCTCCGCAAGACCTCTAATTACCGCCTTCGCCTTCTCCCTGCAGCTGTAGTAGCCACAAGCCCCGCAGTTGAGCTCATCCTCCGCCTTGTACTTGCCTGTTAGGGCCAGCACTTTTACGATTTCCGCCTCGTCGGCTTCGGGCCATCTCGCGTCCTTGGCCTGGTAAGAGGCTAAAGTATCATAGCTTGAGGGATCTTCTGCGCCGGCTTCTCCCATAATGCCCAAATACTGCTCAAGAAGCCTCTGCCTTCTGTAGCAGCCGGCCCCCTCCATCGCCGCTGAGCCGCATATGCAGCCGCCCCTGCAGGCCATAAGCTCCAGTATCCTCACATCTGAGTAGTCCTCCAGATGCTCCAGGGCCTCGCGGCAGTCTTCGATTCCGGTAAGTGAGATATCCCTAAGGGCGCCTTTGCCCGCAGCGTCAATGAGCCCCCCCTCAAGAGGGAAGGACCTGGCCGCCTTGTGTGAAAGGGATGAGTTGTCTGCATTCACAGGAAGGCATGCGCCTACTTCTATGCCGCGCTTGGAAAAGACCGACAGCAGCTCCTGGAAGGTCAGCACTGCATCTGCAAGCCCCTTGTACTCAGGCCTTTCGGCCTCCTGCTTCTTAGCGATGCAGGGACCTGCGAAAACTGTGAAGCAGTCCTTGCCGAACTTGTCCTTCAGCCACCTCAGGTGGGCGATCATGGGTGAGGCGACAGGCGCGAGGTTTCCTACCGCGTGTGGATAGTACTTCTCAACAAGGTTCACTACCACCGGGCATGCTGACGCTATTACCGGCCTGATGCCCAATTCATCTGCATATCTTGCGTGCGCAATGGCCACCGCCCCTGCCGCAGACGAGGTCTCCGAAATGTATGAGAAGCCGAAGCGCTTGGCGGCGCCTATAAGCTTTGGCGCGTCCTCCTTCGAAAACGAGGAGGCGAATGACGGGGCAAGCGAGAGCACGAGCTTCTTGCCCGATGCGAGCGCATCCAGAACGGCCTGCCTGTCATCCCTGACGATCTTGGCGTGCTGAGGGCAGACGTTTACGCATTCCCCGCAAGTCAAGCAAAGCAGCTCGTCTATCTCCGTGTGGTTGCCTTCGACTCTAATCGCCTTCACAGGGCAGTGCCTTACGCACTTATAGCAGTCGCGGCAGTCGGACGGTACTGTTAGTATCGCCGGCATAAGGCGCTCACGCTCCCATCAGAAGAAGGCGGAACTTCTCTTCCGCCTCTTGGATGCTTAACCCTCCGAATATTTCGCCGTCAATGTCCACAGAGACTCCGTCGGCGCAGTTTTGAAGGCAGAAGCAGCCCTTCAGGACGACTTCGCACTGAAGGGAGTTCTCCGCTATCAGCTTCTTGTACAGTTCGATCACTTCCGGGGCGCCTTTTATATGGCAGGCGCTCCCAACACATACTTTTACTGTCTTCATCCTCATTCCCCCGGTTTCAATACCCAATAAAGTATACTTACTTGTGAAGGGCATCACAATAAGAAAACCTGTTTTAATTTCGATACCCTAAGGGCGCGGTACCTTATCAGCACCGCGCCCTTTTCAGCTTCATTATTCGCTTCATTAGACTTTTGTAAAGCTCTCAACATTCATCACGAACACAGTTGCGCCCCCATGCGCCACTTTCACGGGCGGCGGTATGAATCCCCCCTGCGACGGTATCGGCACTCCCAACGACATGTACTCCTGTCTTGTGGTGCAGCAGTCCTTTATCATCGAGATGACCTCTTCGACCTTCTCGTCATCGACTCCCATAAGAAGCGTCGTATTGCCGAGTTTGAGGAATCCCCCGCTGCTGGCCACCTTAGTGAACATGTAGCCCGCATCGGTCAGTATCTCGTTTAGTGCCCTCATGGTGTCGTCCCTTACGATTGCCACAATGAGCTTCATGGGCTTGCCACCTCCTCAAACTTCCGTAAGTCCAGGAAAATTTACTGCTTTCTCCTGCTTGTATTCTTCGACTCGAACCTGCCCAATACCTTCCCCATCAACTTCGCCGGCTCAAAAACAGCGAGGAATACTGCCCAGCCCGTAAGGCGCACGATAGTGGACGCCAGAAACGCCGTCCCGATGCCAAACTTGCTGGTCAGAGGGCCTGCAATGAGCGAGCCGATCGCCGCTGCGGAGAAGATTACCGTGTTGGTCACTGCAATGCCGTTCGGCCTCTCTGACTCATCCACATACTCCAGCCCGAGATTGAACATGGAGAGGTTGTATCCGGCAACGCCAAAGCCCAATATCGCCTGCCAGGCGAACATCATGTAGATGTCGTGCCCGGACAAGTAGAAGAAGTATGGGAAGAGGGCCTGCCAGATGGTGGAATATGCGAAGACGAGTGCATTGCCCCTCTTCTTCGACACTTTCCCCCAGAACGGGGAGGCTATTACCACAAAGAGGGTGCCCGTCGTGACAAGAAGGCTGATCACTCCCTTGGAAAGCCCCAACTCCTTCACATAGAAAATGGTGAAGGCAGGGCCCGACAGGAATATGCCGAGGTTGTACAGGAACAGGCCCAATGAGAAGTAGGCGAACTTGCGGCCAAGCACCTTGTCGGAGAAAGGAATTGCGAGCCTTTTGAAAGGCGACAGCTTCCTTGCGGGCTTATGCAAGGTGGGCACTTCCTTCAGCTGCTGAAGGGCATAGATGGAAAGAAGGCCGGTAATGCCGGATATGATGAAAATGGTGAAATAGCCCCAACCTTCGGGCAGCCAGTCTATGAGGAAACCCGCCGAAAGGGTGCCCACGACAGCTGCGAAGTTCGCATATGCGTTGCGCCTTGAAAAGACCGCCCCCCACTCGCTTTGAGGGAAGGAGCCTCCCATCATGTCGGTCCAGACTATCAAATATAGGACTGCCGGAATGGCCTGCATGGCGTTGAGGCCGATTAGAAGGCCCGTCCTGTATGCCGCAGGCATGAAGGGGATGAACGCCATTAGAAGGAAGACCGACCTTGTTATATAGCCCGAGAGCAAAACAAGCCGCTTGACTCCCCCGTCTCTTTCGGCAAGGGAGGCGAAAGGCAGGAAAAGCAGGGTATTGAAAAGCGACGGCAGCAGGCTAAGCATCGAAAGGCCGATGCTGCTGGCCCCATATGACAGGGCCATGATGGCGATGAAAGGCGGGACCATGCCGCTGGAGACATAAGCTAGTATGCCGTCAGTTACAGCCCATTTGTAATTGTTGCGCAAATTCCTGCGCCTTAGGCTTTCCGGTGCGGCCTTCGCAGGCTGACCGGAAAGGGCCGTTTCGATGAGCGGCGAATTCTCTTTCATGTGAGCCCTCTGTTTATTTGATGCCCGCCATCTCCCTGAGTTTCTTCAAGGTGGGCGCTTTGCCGCAGGACAAGCTGCCTTCGGGGCAGTAGCCCAGCTCCTCGCATGAGGCCCCCGTACGCCAGAAAATATTGGGTGCGATCTTCCTGTATTCTGCCAGCAGGCCCTTGAAAAGCGCCCTGATCTCCCACTGTGCCCTTTCGCAGCATCTCAAGTTGAACATGTGCCTGAGCTGCCTTGCGTTCGTTGTGATCACGAACCTGGTCTCGGTGGCGTTTGTCAGGGCGAACCTCACATCCTCGGCAGGTAAGCCCGCCTCGTTGAGGCCGTAATCCTGGAAGGCCTGAACCTGCCTTCTGAAGCTTCAAGAACCTCTCATAAGCCTCCGGATTGGCCTTTATGCTGGGAGGGACCACGAAGTTGAAGTCCTGCTCCTTGACGTATCTTTGCGATTGCTGCAACTGGGAAGTATCGGCGGAGCCCTGCTCAGGATCGCTGAAATAGCCGACTGCGCAGCCGTGGTCCTTGAACATCTTCATTATCCTGTGCCTGTCGTTCTGCTGGCTGGATACCCTTGAGTAGCCCTCTACCGCGAAGCTCGTGTACCAATGCTCGAGCGCCCCCATGTGCCCTGAAGATATGAGGCCCCTTACGAAGCGGCCGGCCTCCTCATCTGATATGCCGTTATCCTCTCCGTATACCATCCCCGCCATGCTCGCGGAGCCGATAGGGGTATAGCAGAGCTTGGCCATGAGCATTAGCCTCTCGGTATTTATATCGGTGCCCATGAAAGGGTAGTTGATTATGCGAAAGCTGAGCCCAGTCTCCATTTAGCCTCCTTAGTATTACGGCATCTCCACCAGAGTTAGCTCGACGGACTTCTGTTTGCCGGCACTGTCGAGGTAGGCAATCGACATCTTGCTGCCAATGGCGGCCTTGGCAAGGAAGTCTCTTATCTCGGCGCCCGAGGTGATTGCCTTGCCGTTCATCTCCACTATGATATCGCCCCTTACGAGCCCGGCAACGGCCAATGGCCCGGTCCTGTCAACGCTGTAGACCATTACGCCGGTTTCGCTGTCCAGCCCGTAGCGGGCGGCTATATCCTCGTTAAGGTCGATGTATTCAGCAAGGCCTATGTAAGCCCTTCTTACCTTGCCGTACTGTATTATCTCGTCGGCCGCCTCCATCGCATCTTTTATCGGTATTGCGAAGCCGATGTTCTGGGCCTCCTCATATATTGCTGTGTTGATGCCGATTACCAGGCCTTCGGATGAAACGAGGGCCCCTCCGGAGTTGCCGGGGTTGATCGGGGCATCGGTCTGAATTACCCCAGCCATTGTTATGCCGTTGTCCATCTCAAGAGACCTGTTCAATGCCGATATAACGCCGGCGCTTACCGTGTGGTCGAAGCCATACGGATTGCCTATCGCCACCGCAAGCTCCCCCACCCTGATGTAATCGGAATCTGCCAGCTTGGCGGCCGGCAGCCCGGTAGCTTCCACTTTAAGCACGGCTATGTCCGTGTATTGGTCCGAACCGACGACTTTAGCTTCGAACTCGCGGCCGTCGTTTAGAGTGACTTTCGCCTCGGTGACATTGCTTACCACATGGGCGTTGGTCACTATGTACCCGTCGGATGAGATGATAACGCCGGATCCCATCCCTTCGGTCTCCTGAACCATAGGTATTGCGAAGAAAGAGTAGACTACCTCCTGCTGCTTAGTCGACACCTTGACTACAGACGGGCCCACCGTCTCGGCTACATCCGCGACCGGGCTCAAGATAGAGTCGCTGTTCGGAGTTAAAAGGCCTGAACTGGTCGTAACCGTTGGGCCGCCCTCTACTTGCGTGCTTGTGCTGCCCTTCAATATCGGAAGGCTCAGAAGCAGCGCTCCGACGAGCACCGCGCCTACTATGACGCCGGCCAATGACGCTATGAAATATCCCAGGAAACCGGGCCTTCTGCCCTGTTCCTCCTTATCGTAATATCCCATTCGATCTCCCCCAATTAGGCGGGCTAAAACGAAGTCCGCTCAAAATCAATATTCTATGCCCCTTCTTGCCTGTATGCCCTTCTCGAAGGGGTGCTTGATCATCTTCATCTCGGTGACGAGGTCCGCTTCGGCTAATATCTGCTCAGGGGCGTTCCTGCCTGTTATTATGACTTCCACGCCCTTGGCCCTTGATCTAATAAGCTTCACGCAGTCATCCTCGGTCAGCAGGCCGAAGTAGATTGCGTTCGTAAGTTCATCGAGAACCACAATGTCGGCCTCGGCATGCTTGAGCGTCCTGAGCGCGAGCACATAAGCTTCGGCAGCGAGCTCAAGGTCAGTCCTCGTCTCGGAGCCCTTTGACACGAAGCATTCCATGCAGCCGTCGCATTTCAAGCTGCCCTCTTTGATCGCGTCTTGTATCCTGCAGCCCCTTCCGAACTGGTATATCTCCACCTCGGGGGCAAGCTTCTCTACCGAATAGAGCTCGCCGTAATATGTCGAGCCCTTCATGAACTGTATTATCCTTACCCTGTAGCCGTGTCCCGCAGCCCTAAGTGCAAGCCCCAAGGCCGCTGTTGTCTTTCCCTTGCCATTGCCCGTATATACTTGGACGCAAGCGTCCTCTATCCTGCCCTTTGCGCTTTTCAAACGCATAACCTCCACAGGTATTCTTTTGTCTATTATAATTCAATGGCGCCCATCTTCCACCTCCACCTCCTAATCATTTAACGAAACGGGCAGTTTCTGCCTCACTCTAAAAGCGGGGTCGGCGCAAATAAAAGCACAAATTCACAAATCCTGGCCTTTAGGATAGACTTAACTCAAAGCATGTCGGCCTGATGCACCAACTTTTAAGAAAATCGATGCAGGAGGACAATATGGTTACTTTGAAGGACATCCAGGAAGCAAAGGCGAGGATTGCGCCCCACGTCCTTGAGACCCCCCTGATCAGGATGGAAAACCTCGATGAACATTTGGGCTGCACGGTATATGTGAAGGCGGAGTGCCTGCAAAGGACGAATTCCTTCAAGATCCGCGGCGCGCTCAACAAGATGCTGTCCATGGGCCCTGAAAAGCTCAAAGGCGGAGTAGTCGCGGCATCCTCCGGAAATCACGGCAAGGGCGTCGCCTTCGCGGCTCGTCTGATGGGAGTCAAGGCGACCATAGTCATTCCTGATACGGCCCCGCAAATCAAAGTCGACGGCATACTCGCCCTGGGAGCGAAAGTTGTGAAGTGCAAGCTCTCGGAGCGCCATGTGTTAGCCAAGCAGCTTAGCGAGCAGCAGGGGCTTACGATAATCCACCCGTATGACGATTATGACGTGATAGCAGGGCAGGGCACAGTCGGCATGGAGATCATGGCGGCCCTTCCCGACCTGGACTGCGTCGTAGTGCCCATCGGCGGCGGCGGGCTCATAGGCGGCATCTCCACAGCTGTAAAGGCCATCAACCCGAAAGTGAAAGTAATAGGCGCGGAACCTGCTGCGATGCCCCGCTATACGAAGAGCGTAGCTGCAGGAAGGCGCGTGGTCATAGAGGAGAGCCCTTGCATCGCGGACGCGCTTCTGACCCTTCAGCCCGGAGAGAAGAACTTTCCGATTTTCCAGAGCAATGTAGACGATCTCGTAGCAGTAAAGGACGAGTTCATAATACTCGGGATGAAAGCGCTCCTTTTCGAGGGCAGGCTGCTTGCTGAACCCTCTTCGGCCGTAGGTATAGGCGCTGCTTTGCAGGGGGATCTGAAGGTCAGGCGCGAAGATAAAGTGTGCTTCATAATATCGGGAGGAAGCGTCGGTCCAAGCCAGGTGTTGAAGATACTAGGAGGAATCCCCAGTTAAAAAGCCGATTCCTGATATGAGACGGATTTTGTCAATTCTTGCTCGGGCTCATCGTAATAATTAGGGGCCTTGAAGTGGCGGGGTGGTTTTCCACCAGCGCCTTCACACCGTAGATTTCCATGATGTTCTTAGCGGTAAGGACCATATCGGGCCCGCCTTGCGCGACTACTTCCCCGTCCTTCATGGCGATGAGCCTGTCGCAGTACAAGCCGGCAAGGTTCAAGTCATGCATCACTATTACGACCGTTGTTCCGGAGGATGAGAGCATCTTCAGCATCTGCATAACCTCCAGCTGGTAGGATATGTCCAGGTGGGACGTCGGTTCATCCAAGAGCAGGACCTTCGGCTGCTGCGCCAGGGCCCTTGCTATGTATGCCCGCTGGCGCTCGCCAGAAGAGAGGGCTGTTACGGGCCTTTCGGAGAACTGCAGCACGCCGGCTTTATCCATCGCCTCTTCCACAGCGGCGCTATCCGAACCGTCGGTCTTCCCGAACAACCCCCTGTACGGGAACCGGCCCATCTCAACGACTTCCCTTACGGTGAAGCCGAACTGCGCGCCGGAATCCTGGAGTACCGCTCCCACAAGCCTTGCCCTGTGCAATGGCGGCATTAAGGCAATATCCGTCCCGTCATAAAGGACCTTACCCTTAAAGGGGCGTAAAACGGATCCCAAAATCCTAAGCAATGTGCTCTTGCCGGAGCCGTTGGGTCCTATTATCCCGGTGAAACTGCCGGATGGCACTTGGGCCGTCACTTTCTCCAAAGCATTCTTGCCCTCATAGGAATAGCAAATGCCACTTATCTCAATCCTCATCAGTCACGCCCCCTTCCTGCCTTCGAGCGCCTGAGAAGGTAGAAGAAGAACGGGGCTCCTACAAGAGCTGTCACTGTGCCTACGGGTAGCTCTGCCGGCGATATGACGGTCCTTGCCACAGTATCTGCCGCAACAAGCAGGATGCCGCCGCCAAGAGCAGAAACGGGGATCAGCACTCTGTGGTCCGGGCCTACCGCGTACCTTGCCATATGAGGGACTATAAGGCCGACGAAGCCTATGATCCCCGATACCCCGACAGCAGCGGAAGTAACCAGCGAGCAGGCAATTATTACAAGTTTCTTGAACCCTTCGACGCCTAAGCCCATGAACCTCGCCTGCTCCTCTCCCATGGATATGAGATTAAGGCCCCTCGCCATGAACATGAGCGCCACAATTCCCGCTAAGATATAGGGCGCTGACATGAGAAAGTGGCCCCAATTCCTGGAGGAGAGGGATCCCATAAGCCACATCATGACCTTGGGCAGGTCCTCTCCTGCGGCCAGCATCGTAAACGACACCATGGCCCAGATGAATGAGCCTACGACAACTCCCGACAGAAGCAGGCCCTCAGGCGGAATCCTGCCCTTTACCTGCGCGAGGGCCATCACGATGAGCATGGCGGAAAGTGCTCCGAGGAAAGCGAAAAGCGGAATGGAAGCACCAAAAGCCGCCATGCTGCCGGAAGTGATTACTATTCCGATGCTAGCTCCAAATGCCGCCCCGGACGATACTCCGATGATGTATGGGTCCGCCAGCGGATTCGCCAGAAGGCCCTGGTAACAGGCTCCTGCCGCTCCAAGGGCCGCTCCGACCGCAAAGCCCAGCATTATCCTGGGCATCCTCACTTGCAGGATGATCATCGTGAAGGACGCATCGGCTTCCCCTATACCCAATAAAGACTTCAAGCCCTCCGGCAATATGCCAAGCAGAGCCTTCAGCGCCTCAGGCACGGGTACCCTGACCGTGCCGACAGAGGCCGACAGCAGTATAACCGCTGCGGAAAGTATGCACATCAGAATAATGGGACCGGCCGCCCTCCGCCTTTTCAATGCGCCCTCCTATTTGAACAGTTCAGGATGCAAGAGCCTGGCCAGCATCTCAAGCCCGTCCACAAGTCGCGGCCCGCACCTTACCAGAAGGTCCGGATCGGACTCGACAACCCTGCCCGCCTTCACAGCCGAAAGCCCTGACCAGGCCTTTCTTGCCATTACTTCGCCCCTATTGAAGTTCGTCAGCAATATTATGAATGGGTCGCTGGAAATTACGCTCTCATGGCTGAAGACCGGCCAACCGGATACTTTGCCCGCAATATTTACGCCGCCGGCAAGCTCTATTAGCTCATTCACATATGTTCCGCTTCCGGCTGTCATCAGCGGCTCGTTCCATATTTCGACGAACACCGAAGGCTTGGCCTTGGCTGCTGCAAGCGCCCCTTTGACCTTGGCTATCCTTGCATTGAGATTAGCCACCAGCGACACGGCTGCGCCCTCCTGGCCTCCGGCCCTTCCCAGAACCACAAGAGCATCCAGCATCTCTTCCATGTTCCTCGCGTTTATGGCAAGCACTGTAAGGCCCAGCTCCCTTAGCTTATCTATGGTCGTGCCGCTCATGCTCAGATCAGCTACGACCAGATCAGGCTTTTTGGACAGCACCGCCTCGATATTGATGTTAACGTCGCCTACTTTGGCTACGCTCTTTGCAGCCTCCGGGTAGGTGCACCATGCGGTCACGCCCACCATCTTCGGTCCAAGTCCCACTGAATAGAGCATCTCGGTAACGCTGGGAACGATGCTCACAATCCTCATGGGCTCGGCCTTCAAGGCCACTTTCGTGCCGGTTGCATCCGTTATCTCCATAGGATACGATGAGGCCGCGATTCCCTGAACTGCTGCCAAGACAAGTGCTGCTGCCAGGACCAATGCAACTAGGATCTTCCTTCTCATGCTCCGATTCCTCCAATTTCCCCACCGGCGGATCGGATGATCTGGCCCGCTGGAATATAGAAACCCGCTCACCTGAAATGGTAAGCGGGTTGTATAGACCGATTAGGCCTGCATCCCCCTTTTTCCACGAAGGCGGAACAGCTATCCCGAAGGGGGCAGGTCTCCTGGCTTGCGACTGCTTCCACCCTCGCCTTCCCGGTATTTCACCAGTGGCTTCGGGCATTTCGTGTCGCTTACAGTGGCGGGACCGCGGGCTTTTCGGAAATCTCTTTTCTAATCCGATGCCTCTTCCCTATTATCCCCTGCCTTGGGGCACCCCATTCGGCTATGCTATTGTCATTAAGTAAATTATAGCATCAAAAGAAGCCTCTTTGTAAAGGACGAAGCCTCTTCATGATGCGGTTTTCTCGCCCTATTTTCCGCTCTTGTACTGAGGCCTTAGCGTCCTGTTGTCGCCGCTTCTTTGGGTATATTCCTGAGAGTCCATCCATTCCAGCATCGCAATCGCATATTTCCTCGAGGTGCCAAGAGCATCCCTCAACATCGCTGCCGTAAACTGGCCCTCGAATTTCGAAGCCTCTTTTAGGGCCGCGGCCACCGCGTCCTTATGGAATGCCACCTCCGATGAGACCTTTACAAGTACGCCCTCCCCCACCAGGTAATCCGCTATCTGGGATGCGCCTTTGCCGGCAACGGAGATCGCACCCACAAGATCCGGCGGCGTGAAGAGATCCTTTCTGAAGGCAGCCTCCATCGCATCCGCCGTTTTCCTCTGCTCTTCGGTCAGTACTGCGCTGTGGCCTGGCAGCCATAGAAGATCGACGGACGATCTAACTTCCCCGGCCGATGATATCCTGGCGAATAGGGCCATTGCCTGCTTTTTGTCCGCTTTGGGCATCAGTTTCTGCCTGATCTCCTCCTTTGGCATGCCCTTTCTCAGAGGAAATTGCGCGTGGAAATCAGAGAGCATCTTTTTTAAGCCAGAAAGGGCGTCGATGTAAGACCCTCGATCCAAGAAGTACGTGCTTCCCTCTAGCTCAAGCATTACTGCCGCGCCATCATTGCCGCCTGCCTTAAATGCGGCATCGAAATCCTCAGGGAGCATATAGGCGCTTCTTTTTAGCAGCGTTTCTTCCACAGGCCATATGCAATCGGAGCCGCATTCGGCCCGCGAAACCGTCCTGATCAGCTCATTGAGGGACTCATCTCGATCTTTCGAGGCGAGCCTGACAAGCGATGCCGTTTCCTTTTCGGAGCCCACTTTCCGCCTTGGGGGCTTGGCGCAAAGCACCCTGCCTCCGGCGACGGTAACGGAAGGGGAGTAGGTCCTAAGTATGAATCTGTCTCCTCTTGCAGGGAATACGGGCTCCTCGGTTTCAAGCTGCATGAACATCCGGCCCTCAGGCTGGTCCTTGGGGACCCTTGCCCTGCATATTACCTCGGATGTGCCTATATGCAGGCGAAGCCTTTCGTTGTGCAGGACCGGCTCAGCGCCTTCTGCCAGCACTGCTTCTACATCTATCAGCCCGGTCGACTCAAGCCAGCCGGGGCTTGCCAGCGCCATGCCCCTTTCGATCTCATCCTTGTTGGCCCCTGAGACGTTAGAGCCGCCCTCTGGCCCCTTTCCGCCTTCAGCGCGGGCTTATCGTGCACTTCTATATGCTTCACCCTGACGATGGAGCCGGATGGCAGAAGCTGGAGCTTGTCCTCCTGCTCGATGGCTCCTCCAAGCAGGGTGCCGGTGATGACCGTACCGTGCCCCGTCATAGTAAACACCCTGTCTATATAAATCCTGGATGCAGGTTCTTTGTCCCTTTCGGCTGCGTTGGCGGCGGCCTTGTCGAGCTCTGTAACAAGCTCGTCGATGCCAGAGCCCGTAATCGCGGAGACCGAGACTATTGAAGAGCCCGCAAGCCGTGTGCCGGCAAGCCTTGAGGCGATCTCCTCTTGCACCATGTCAAGCCATTCGGCGTCTGCGAGGTCCGATTTGGTTATAGCCACTACTGCCTTGTCTATGCCCAGCAGCTCCAATATCTCCAGATGCTCCTGGGTCTGCCGCATTATTCCCTCATCGGCGGCAACCACGAGCAGAGCAATGTCAACGCCGCCGGCGCCCGCCGCCATATGCTTTATGAACTTCTCGTGCCCTGGCATGTCCACAAGGCCCAGCGTGATGCCCGAAGGCAGCTCAAGGTGGGTGAAGCCCAGCTCTATGGTCATCCCCCTGGCCTTCTCTTCGGGAAGCCGGTCGGTGTCCACGCCTGTGAGCGCTTTGACCAGCGTCGTCTTGCCGTGGTCCACGTGGCCGGCTGTGCCTAGAATCAGATGCTTCATCGCTTTACAGCTGCAAGGAAGGATTCGACTATTGCAGAAACCAGGGCGCCTATCTGCTCATCGGCCACTGTGCGGACGGCGAAAAGCACCCCTGAGCCTCTTTCCAGGGCCACGACCGGCATGGAGCCTTCACGAAGCCTGGCCGAAATGTCGGCAGGTTTTATACCCTCCATGCTTACATTCACGCCGGCGCCTTTGAGGCTTGCCCCCGGTATGGAGCCACCGCCCACCTCATCCTCGGTATCGACGATTTCAGTATTGATGCCGTCAAGGCAAGAATGCCCCTCGCATGCCCTTTTCATCGTTGAGGCGAGCACTGCAGCCCTCTCGAGCAGGTGCTCATATGTCTCATGCAGCATGGCCATGACGGGCACATCGCGCCAGTCCTGCGGGGAAAGGTATTGGTTGAGCGTCGCGGCCAGCGCGGCCAGGCGCATCTTGTCCACCCTGAAGGCTCTCGCAAGAGGCGATTTCGATACTTTCGCCACCAAGTCAGCCCTGCCTGCGATTATCCCACATTGTGGCCCGCCCAGAAGCTTATCGGCGGAGAAGCTAACAAGGTCCGCGCCGTCTCTTATCGCCTCCTGAGGCATGGGCTCATGCGGCACGCCTAAAGCCTCAAGGCCTACCACGCTGCCGGATCCGATATCGTATATAAGCGGTATCGAATGCTTTTTCGCGATTGCCGATAGCTCGGCGACGCCAACTTCCGATACAAAGCCGGTGATCTTGAAGTTCGAAGGGTGTACTTTGAGGATGGCAACCGCCCCTTCCGCTGCGGCCCTTTCGAAGTCGGACGCCCTTGTCCTGTTGGTAGTCCCCACTTCCATCAACACAGCGCCTGTCGATGCCATTATCTCGGGCACCCTGAACGAGCCCCCGATTTCCACAAGCTCGCCTCTAGATACCGCCACTTTTCCGCCTTTTGCCAGGGCATCAAGGCAAAGCAAGACGGCGGCGGCGTTGTTGTTCACAGCTATCGCAGCCTCGGAGCCTACCAGCTTCGAAATCAGCCCTTCGACATGAGCTTGCCTTGAGCCTCTTTCGCCCTTCTTAAGGTCGTATTCCAGATTCGTATAGCCGGTGGCGGCATGGACCGCGGCTGTAATTGCCCTTTTTGAAAGGGGTGCGCGGCCCAAGTTGGTGTGAAGCACTATGCCGGTCGCGTTTATCAGGCTTACTAGGCCCTCTTTCCTATCGGCGAGCCTGTCTGCCGCAATTTTGAGGGCAGCTTCCATATTGGCGGCTTTATCCCCGCTGAGTTTTCCGGAATCGCGGATGGAAGCGATGGCGCTTTTGATGGCGCCAGCTGCAGACTTTCCCCCATATTCTGACGAGAGCAAAGCGCCTTCATCAGATTCTAAAATCGAGCCTACCGAAGGCAAGGCCCGAAAATCATTCTTTTGGTCTGTGTCCTGGGACATGCTTCCTCCTGCGGTGCGGCCTTGCAGGTTATCGCGAGAGGACATCCGCCTCAACGATCAGGCCGCGACCTTATTATCCTAATGGCGGTTCCATCAAACGGCAGCAGCCTTCCTACGGCTTTGCACATGCATCCCAGCTTTTTGAGCTCCTCTTCAAGCCGCACGGACTTCTCGGCAGCTATTGCTATTAGAAGGCCGCCTGAAGTCTGAGGATCGAAGAACAGGTCTAAAAGGCTTGTGGGGATACCCGGCTCCGAGATAATGTTGTTTTGCAGGAACGACCTGTTCCTGGCGGCCCCTCCCGGCAGGAAGCCCTCTTCCGACAGCTTTAGGGCACCTGGCAGAAGGGGTATTGAATCTGCCCAAAGTTGGGCAGTCACTCCTGAGCCCGATGCCAGCTCGAACAGGTGGCCCAGGAGGCCGAATCCGGTTACGTCGGTGCAGGCGTTTGATCCCGCGGCCAGCATGGCTTCGGATGCCTTATCGTTCAGCGCCAGCATGGAGAGCCTGGCAGCCTCCCTTGATTCTTCGGGGCACTCACCGTTCTTTACAGCAGTCGAAATGACGCCTGTGCCGATGGCCTTCGTCAAGTAGAGCATATCTCCCGCAATGCCGTTTGTGTTCTTGGCTATCTTGTCCTTATCAACTATGCCTGTAACCGAAAGGCCGAATTTCAGATCGTCATCCTCTACGGTATGTCCGCCCGCCACTACGGCGCCTGCTTCATTGACTTTGGCTGCCCCTCCCCTTACTACCTCACCCAGCAGGTCCGCGCCTAGTGACCTGGGGAAACATGCAATGTTAAGGGCGATTATCGGTTTTGCTCCCATGGCGTATATGTCGGACAGCGCGTTTGCAGCGGCTATTGCGCCGAAATCGTATGGGTCGTCGACTATAGGGGTGAAGAAGTCCACGGTCTGGACCAGTGCCTTGTCGCCCTCAAGGGCATACACTGCGGCATCATCGTAATCCTCGGTGCCCACAAGTAGATTTTCAGAGCGCTGAGGAGGTATTTTGCTCATTATCGCTCGAAGGTCCGCCGGACCCATCTTGGCAGCTCAACCAGCCTTAGATGATATCGCAGTAAGCCTTATGCCGCCCTTTTTGTCCATTGGCGCACCTCCATTCCGCTGCTAGCCGTTTTGAACACCGGAGCCTAATCTTTTTTCCTCTTTCCATCCGGCTTTTTGTCTAAGTCCCCAAGAACTTCCCTTATTAGCATCTTCGATGCGGAGACCATGACATTGGCCTCAAGCACCATCCTTGTCGCAAGGATGAAGAGCTGCTTCCTGTCGCACTGATCGCCCACATTGTCGAGCGCCTCCTGCATCTTGGCTGAAAGGGATTCACATGCCTGCCTTTGAAGAACCGTGAAGAACTCATACTTCTCGGCAGTGGAAATTTCCGAATCCGCCTTGTTAAGCAGCAACGATATGTCGGAGATGGGCAGGACCTGCTTTGCCGAGTTGAGCATGATTAGATTAGCTATGTGCTCTTTGTTGTACCTTTTATTTGCGGGCCTTTTTATAGTCCCGTCCTTGACGTAATTGTTGATCATTGAGGGCGTGATGGCTTTTATGTCGTCCGCCTGCCAGTAGGAAGCGGCCTGTCTTTCCAATATTGTAAGCACCTGGTCCATGTAAAGCTCAATGTCCGGTAGCTGGTCCCATTCTGTAAGCCTTGAGGATGCCATATTCTCCGTCCAGGCCTTGACCTTCTTACAGATCTCCTGCATGCCCATCACTCCTAATGCAGTCTATATGAACAATGTAACATTAGTTCGCCAAGACCGCCATACGGGCCTGCAGCACTTGACGCATTATCAATTATCGTTTAATCTAGTATCAATAACTATGTGTTGTACCAGAAATTCGAGGTGTCAGGAATGGCAGCTGCAAACGATATCTGCATACTGGGCGATTCAGTATTGCTTGGCGTCGTCTTCGACGAGCAGAAGGACAAGTATTCGATACTTAGAGATGGCGCACTCACAGCATTTACCAGGGGTCTTGGGATGCGCGTGTCAAACCTCGCCAAAATGGGACAGACCTCTGTCCAGGCCGAGGAGCGCTTTCGTAGTGCCTTAGACGGCGGGCTCCAAGCTTCAGCCGTTTTGATAGAGCTAGGCGGCAATGACTGTGACATGGATTGGGCCGAAGTTGCCGAAGATCCTGAAGGCAAACACTTCCCCAAGGTTTCCATACCGGCATTCAGGGCCGCCGTGGAATCTATTATTAGCCTTGCCTTGCAGAAGGGTATCAAGCCTATACTTGCCTCCCTTCCTCCCCTTGACCCTTTTAAGTTCCTGGACTGGGTGGCCAAGGACGCGGCTTCGAAGATGAACGTGCTCCGCTACCTGGGAGATGTCGGACGGATATATCGCTGGCAGGAGCTATATAATCTCGAGCTGGCAAGGATATCGTCTGAGAAGGGTTTAGGCCTGATCAGGCTCAGGGAGGGGTTCCTGGATAGGAAGGATTACCAGGATCTCATCTGCAAGGACGGCATCCATCCCAATTCTGAGGGTCATGCCATCATGAAAGAGGCTATATGCGGCTACTTCACGCCGAAAAAGATCAGCGCCCTGGGAATGATGATCGCATAGAAAAGAGACCGGAGCAAATTGAAATGCTCCGGTCTTTTATTTGGCGGGGATGTGTGGGAATCGAACCCACCGCGGACACCAGGTGCCCGCCATCGGTTTTGAAGACCGTGGGACCCACCGGGACCCATCCACCCCCAAATCCTTCAAAGGTAAAATCAATATAACAGGGTATTTACAGGTTATCAACTCTAAACAACCCTGCTAACCTTCACTCAGCCCTCGGATTCATCTTTGCCGGGCTCCTTCTTCCTGCGGTTGAAGAAGCCGGAAATGCCGCCTACGACATCTCCCAAAGTCCTGGCAATCTCGAGTACGCTGCTGGTTGTACCTTTCGCGCTTGCCACAACACCGCTCACGCCGTTTTCTACCATTCCTACGACGACACCGGCCTTCTGGGTTATAACCTTGACGTCGGCGACAGCGCTACTGACATTGCCAATCGCATCAGGCAGCTTCGACAAAGACTCTTCGATGTTCTTCTCATTTGCAACGATTACGCCGTTTAGCCTCTTCAGGAGCATAATCAAGTGGTAGAGGGCAACTGCCAGGAAAGCTGCGACAACTACAACCGATCCTGTGATAAGGAAGTCTTTTATGTTTTCAGCCGTTATATACATTCCCTACTCCTTTGCAGGCGTGGCGGCCCCAGCCTGGCCCTCTTCATTTTCGCCCTTCGTGTCATTGCAGTGTTTCTCAACGGTTTCTTCGACTTTAAGTTTTACTTCCGCAAGCTTCGCCTTGGCCTTTTCTGATGCTTTCTTAACAGCCTCAGCCAGTTCAGCTCTGGTCTCCTCGCCGGGTTTGGGTGCAAGAAGCAAACCTGCCGCCAATCCTACTAGCGCACCTATGCCAATACCCAGTACCAAATATTTAACGCCGGCATCAGCGTTCGAAGTCTCCTTATCCGCCATTTACAGGACCTCCTTAAAAATCGGTCATTGGTCTATTACTAGTTTTCGCCGTTGGCCTCCGATTTCCTTTGAAGATACTAAACCGGGAAAAAACAGGCAGGAAGGGGCTTTTACCACCCTTCCTGCCGCAAATTTTAGGCAAACCTTGTAAAAACAGGCCTTAAACCTGCGACTTTGCCTTCCTTCTTTTCTTCATTTCATTGTATATCGGCACACCGAATGAAAGCCCGGAGAGTATAAGAAGAGTCAGGCTAATAGGGCGCTGGAAAACGGCCCAAGTGCCGCCTATCATTATCGCCCTTCGCAGATTCACTTCGGCCATCGTGCCGAGCACCATGCCCAATACCATAGGCGGAAGAGGGAACTTGAATTTCCTCAAGTATCCAACCCAATGTGCCAAAACCGATGCATATACCTACATCTACCATGGATGATCTTACCGCATAGCTGCCAATTAGGGCGAAACTGAAGATGAACGGGAAGAGGACCTCTTTCCTAACCCTAGTTACATTAACCCAGAGCCTGCTTCCAACAAGGCCGATGATCAGCATTATGAAATTTGCGACAAACATTGAGCTGAAAAGATTATATACAATGTCGGGATGCTTAGTGAAAAGCTCTGGCCCGGGTTGCAGGTCGTGTATCATAAGCGCCCCTATGAGCACAGCTGCAGTTGCGCTGCCTGGAATGCCAAGGGTAAGCAGCGGGACTAGTGCGCCTCCGACGGATGCGCTGTTAGATGCCTCGGCAGCGCAGACGCCCTCGGGCATACCGGTTCCGAATTTCTCTGGCGTCTTGCTGAAGCGCTTCTCTACGTCATATGCGATGAAAGTGGCTATGGTAGCTCCGGCTCCGGGGAAGATTCCGACTATTGTGCCAATTATTGAAGCACGGAGTATTGCCCACTTCAATTTCCAATAATCCCTTACAGAGGGCCATTTGGTCTTAAGGGCCGCCTGTACGTTCAAGGTAACGAACTCGAACTTCTCGATTTCGCTGAAAACCTCACTTATGGCTAAAAGGCCGATAAGTGCTGGGATGAAAGTGAATCCGTCATAAAGTGGCACATAGCCGAAGTTGAAGCGTTTGACGCCTAGTATTGGGTCCATTCCGACCGTACATATAATCAGCCCAAGCACTGTAGATACCAGGACCTTAAGCCAATTGCTCCCCCCAAGGCTTGCTGTGGCTGATAATCCCAGCACGGCAAGCGAGAAATACTCGGCCGCCCAGAACTTTAAGGCAACATTTGCAAGAGGCGCCGCAAAAGCGATTAGGATGACTGCCCCTATAAGGCCTCCAACAGTTGAGGCGATCAGGGAAACGCCAAGCCCTATCCTGCCTTGCCCTGCTGTGCCAACGGATAACCGTCGAAGGACGTAACAACGGCCGACGGAGTACCCGGCGTATTAATGGTAACTGCTGTAATTGACCCTCCGTAGTTTGCAGCGATATATATGGACACTAGGAAAATCAGGGCTGTTGATGAATCCATTTTGAAAGTGAAGGGTACCATCAGAGCAACTCCCATGGATGGGGAGATGCCCGGCATGGCACCGGCAAGTATGCCCACTACAACTCCTGCAGTCATCGCCGCTATCGATTGCAGGTTCATTATCCTCAGAAGCCCTTCGTACAAATTCACGAGCACCATATCTAAGACTCCTTTGCTGCCATCGAATCAGATGTTGAAAATAGCCTTCATAAGGCTTCCGATGGGAAGTCCGACGAAGAGCAGCCTGTAGAAGATGAAATAGGCGAATGCGACCCATGCCGATGAGATGACTACCATCGGAAGGATCCTTTTATAGCCGAGCACATACATACAGATGAAGACGAATACACCGGAACACAGGAAGTATCCCAGGTACTTCATAAGGAAGACGCTAATCATCAGCGTAACTGCCACTATTGCCACTTTGTCCAGCCGCCCTGCCTTCTCCGGCTCATCCTCAAAGCCAGTAAAAGAGCGGTATATCAGGAAAATGGACGAAGGTATCAGGATAAAGGCCCACAGCCTGGGTATCATCGCGGCTTCATTTCCCATGAATGCAGACTGCTGAAGCCCTGTGCTAAGGACCAAGACGACCAAACCAAGCAAAATGAAGAAGCTTGATATGGCGATATTTCCCGTCTGTATGCCATGTTTGGATCTGGAGACTATTATAGTTATGATGACGAGTGCAATGAAGAAGGCTGCAAGCATCACAGCAAAGCCGGTGCCCTCTGCGAAGTAGGATATCGACATCTTATCGCCTCCAAGGGTGATTTGGGTGCGCCGGGAAACGGCGCACCCAGGACTTTGCCGCTACTTTATCAGGCCCTCAGCCTTCAAGTAGGCAGTGGAGTCCGATATGTTCATCTTGATTATGTTGGTGAAGCGATCTTCCCTGTAATTTGTGACGTCTATCGCCTGGTCGTAGAAGAACTTCACCCACTCCGGGTCCGCATATACCTTGTCCACAAGATCCTGCAGCCATGTTATGGCCTCTTTCGGCGTTCCCTTCTTGACCGCATAACCTCTCCACATGATCTCATCCTCAAGGCCTTCTATGCCCAGTTCCTTGAAAGTCGGGACATCCGGGAACTGCTTCAGCCTTGCTGGCGCACATACCGCCGCAATCTTCAGATCGGGCCTTCCCGAAATATCAGCGGGGTTTCCTACATATGCAACACCCTGGCCTCCCATGAGCGCTACCATCGCCGCCGGTCCGCTCTCGAATGGCACCCACTTTGCCTTCATTCCGGCCTTATCCCAAATCTTGAGGGCTACTAGATGGTCATTGCCGCCGGTCGAGGGGCCAACCCATATCTGATTGCCCTTCTTGGCCATACCGTCCTTAAATACGTCTGCCATGGTATTTATCGTCTGCTTTGTGCTGGTGATGACGCATTCAGGGTCTCTCATAAGCATTGATACCCACTGGAAACCCCAGACGTACTTGTTAACATCGGCCTGTGTGGAAACGATGCTTATGATGTTAGAACCAGTCGCTGCGAATATGGTATAGCCGTCAGCTGGAGCTTCAAGAACGTACTCCATGCCTATCAGCCCGCCGGCACCGGTCTTATTCTCGACCACAAATGTGGCTTTAGTATATTTGGCGGCGACTTCGACGAACTTCCTGGTCGTTATGTCCATGACTCCGCCTGCCGCAACGTAGTTTACGATCCTAATCGGTTTCGTCGGAAAATCTGCCGCACTTACCCCGAGGGCAAGCGACGAGAATGCCAGAACCATTACCATGAGAAGCGCCAATTTTCTGACTTTCATCCAGACAACCCCCTCAATATTGAAATAGGAAAACTCCTTTTATTCATTTGCTGCCCTTGCCTACATCGTAAAGAAGGCCGTGCCTTAGGCCCCTGTCGCTTACCGTAAGCCCGTCTACTCCAAGCCTCACCATTATGGCCTTTACTATGAGCGCGCTGGCCAATATGACGTCCGCCCTTTTAGGTTGCAATCCGACTATGCCTCTGCGCTCTTCTATGGTCTTCACGCTGTAATCGGCGATCTGCTTTTCGACTTCCTTAAGGCTTAGGAAGCAACCCTGTACTTTGTCTGGGTCATATTCGACCATTTTGAACATCACGGAAGCCATGCTTGTTATGCCCCCGCCCATGCCTACGAGCTTGTCCGCCTTCTCATTGACACCGTTGTCCGCAAGGTACTTGTCTATGTACTTCATAGCAGGGTCAATGCCATGTACGCCCACAGGGTCGGCTTTGAGGAATTCCTCGGTAATCCTGATGGCGCCAAGCTCAAGGCTGAACCTTCTGCCAAGCGCATCTCCGGCACCGAACACGAACTCCGTGCTGCCTCCGCCTGTGTCAATTATGACCAGCTTGCCCTGGCCAAGGTCTATGCCGGAAACGACTGCCAGATATGAGTACCTGGCCTCCTCATCCCCCGGGATGATCCTGATGCTTACATCGGCAGCATGCTTTACCATCGCGAGGAACTCGGCAGAGTTCTTTGCAGTCCTCAATGCCATCGTTCCGACGGCAAAGATCTCCTTTGCTCCCTCCGCCCTGGCTGTATCCGCGAATTCCTTGATGGCATCGCAGTTTCTTTTCATAGCCTCCGGGCTGATAAGGCCGGTCTCTTTCAAGCCTTCTCCTAGCTTTGCAATGTTGTTCTTGTCCATTACGGCCTTGAACTGGCCGCCTTTGCCCATCTCGGCAAGGATGAACTTCACAGAGTTGGTTCCGATATCTATGACGGCCTTCCTGTCCATTTTGTTACCTCCTGAATAGATGCCAGCTATAGGCCTACTGTCTTCTTCATAGCCTTTATGTAGTTGATATTTGGGTATCCCGCAAGTCCTAGCTCCTTTACGGTTTTCATAACAAGCGCCGGATCGGCGTGTTCCACGCAGAAAGTCTTAAGCGGGACGCCGTTAAACCAAGTCATGGCGAACTCGACTGTCGTCTCGTTTATCGTGTAGCCGTACCTTTCCTTCTTCACGTCCACGACCTTCAAGTCGCGGTTGGGCTTTATCAGCTCGTCCAGGAACTGCTCATAGGTATACTCGGCTCTTGCGAACTTCGGCGGCTCGGCTTTGAAGATGGCGAACAGCTTCAGCAGCTTCTCCTGATTAAGAGGGAATGCCTCCTTCATAATCGGCTTCCACTGCTCCAGCTTGTCGTCGTTTACGGCCTGCAAGGACTTGATGTCCATCAGGCCCTCCCTGATTTTGGTGTTTTCATTGCTGTTCCTTGAAAGTATGTAGGCTTCCTCGCTCTTTCTTGGAGCAGGCTCGCCATAGGTCTTGATCCTCTTCTCATCGGCCGGGAAGTCAGCTCCGAACGTCCTCCACTCCCAACGGGGTACTATCTTGTTTTCCATACATTTTCCCTCCTTAGAGATTTTTTACACAATATGATTTCTCCGAGTTTTTCGCATTTCCTCCATTTGTAACGCAATGTTCATATATAAGAACGCCCCCCGTTTCCCGGGGGGCAGTTTACCGCAATATCAAGTATTTCCAGCTAGAGGACCACTTCCACGACTCCCCTATCGAGGCTGTTCATGCACTCCTTGAGCTTGCCTGATAGCAGCTCGTCCGCCCTATTAGCAGACCTTATCTGCCTAATCAGGTCAATCGTCCTTCTGAAAGAATGGACTATGTCGCCCTCTGCGTATCCTGAAGACTTCACAAGGTCGGGAAACTCAGCACCGCTGCTCCATCTGTAGGCAAGGTCCGACATCCCGGTGAAGAAGTTTATCTGGCTTGCCCCGACGTGCCTTTCCTCGATTTCGACTATCCTCCCAATCAGCTCATATATGTACTTGATGTCGAAGGGCACTTTCCTGACGGGCATTTCGCCCCGCCTGGGCTCGTAATCTACGCAGATGAGAAGCGAGACGGCCTCTGGAACCGTGGCAGAATGCAGCATCCCCGAGAAGACCAACTCGGTGCTCAAAAGCTCCTGTGTATGTATCTCCTTAGCCATGTGCCCTCTTGGCGTAAGCTTCCTTTTCTCTACGAAGTCGAGCTCCTCAAGCACCCTTATCCTCTTGTCGAAGGCCTTAACGAACTTCTCGTCAGGGGCCATTGTCATAAGCCTCGCCTGCAGCTCGTCGACTTTGGATGAGAGGACCGTCCTTCTCGAAAGCAGGTTCCTGCAGTCCCTGCGCTTGCCCTTCGGGCAGTCTATCGGTGATTTCTCGGCAAGCTTCGCCCTGATGTCCTGGACTCTTGCCAGAAGTTGCGCCTTCTTCTCCTTCTGGTTCTTCCTTGCGCGCCTGATCTTCTTCATGGAGCCTGCCAGCTCTTCTTTGAGCATAGACTGATATACAGGGCATGATGCAGTGCCGAAGTCCTTGCAAGCGGTCGCCATGAGCTCCTCGTCGGACGTGCGGAGCTTGTCCAGCTCGCCTCTAATGGAGGCTTTCTGGTTGTCGTTCTGGTAGCTTGCGAAATTGTGCCTGAGGACCGTATCTATCTCCTCCGGAGTACGTCCGTCCAGCAGGTTCAAAGCTGTGTTGTAGGAGAGCGTGAACCTGCTTCTTAGCGGCTCAAGCCTGGATTCGTCGATGCTCGGATAATCATCCATCCTGAAGGTTGCAGCATCTAGAAGCACATACACGAAACCGAGCGTATCTATGCCGCGGCGCCCGGCCCTGCCTGCCATCTGGAAGTACTCCTGCATCCTCATCGGCCTGAAGTCTACACCTGTGAATTTGCGCATGGAATCGAAGCATACTGTGCGCACCGGGAAGTTTATGCCAACGGCGAACGTCTCAGTCGCAAAGAGCACCTTTACCAGCCTGGTTTCGAAAAGCTCCTCGACAATCTCCTTGAGCGCCGGCAAAAGACCTGCGTGATGCCAAGCGACACCGCGCTTCGCGCACCTTCTCATGGCCTGGACGCTTGCCATCGAGTCGAGGCCAAGCCCCTCAAGCTTCCTGTCGAAAACCTCGTCCACAAGCTCTTTTTCCTTCTTGTCGAGAAGGTCGATGCTTCGCATCAGATCCTGTGCCCTTTCCTCGCACCCTTTACGGCTGAAGACGAAGTAGAGGCAGGGCAGCCTGTCCAGCTTGATCAGATGCCTTACAAGGTCCCTGTGCGTGGTGGGCTTCTTCCTTGTCCGGACCCCATCGTCATCGAAGGGCTCGTCAGTAAGGCCGAGGGACATTGCCTCAGCGTCCTGCTTCGCCCTGAAGTCGAAGTACTCGGCAAGTGTGCCCTCGCCGAAGTCGCGCTCGAAGACCATATGCTTAAGAGGCACGGCCCTCTTTGTATGCCTTACAACTTTCACATCATGCTTCTTCACCGAGGCAATCCAGTCAGCGAGCTCAGAAGCATTCGGAATGGTTGCGGACAAGCCAAGCAGCCTCATATCCTCGGGCATGAAGATAATGGACTCCTCCCAGACTGTTCCCCTCTCCTCATCTCCGAGGTAATGGATCTCGTCGAAGATCGCATGGGTTACGCCGGTCAGATCCTGAGGCGAAAGATGCAGAATGTTCCTGAAGACCTCGGTAGTCATGATGAGCACAGGGGCCAGCGAGTTTATGACAACATCGCCGGTGACTATGCCCACATTTTCGGGCCCCAGCAGCCTCTTGAACTCCTTGAACTTCTGGTTCGACAGGGCTTTGATCGGTGCTGTGTAAACCACCCTGTGGCCCTGCCTGAACATCTTTTCGATCAGGTAGTCGGCGATGAGCGTCTTGCCCACGCCAGTAGGTGCCGAGACGATGACGGAGCTTCCGTGGTCTATATGGGATATCGCCAGGGCCTGGAACGGGTCAAGAGTAAAGCCCCTGTACTTTATGCCGTCTTCGGTATGGGTAAGAAGGGACCCCGGGGCAGCCGTTGCGGCCATCTGGATCCCTTCGATATTCGTAGCTGCCTTTTCGGCTCTTGTTTCGGGCAAAATCAACCTCCGGATACCGGTGTAAACAAAATCAGCTCCATGCCGTCTTCCAGCCTGCTGTCCTTCGGTATCACTCTGCCTTTGCAGGCGACATTCATCACTAGTTCGCTTTTTATGCCGGAGTTCGAGAGCATGTCTTTAATGCTCTCTCCCTCGTGCCCCTCATACGTCCAGGCGGTACGTTTGTCCGCCGGGTAGTACTCCGCGGCGTGGCCCATTACCTTGACGCTGATTCTCATTGCATCAATCCCTTTGCCTTAAGGGCTTTTACGCAGTCATCCAGCCCGAGCGACTTCAAAGTGGCCTCTGTGGGATGCCCTTCCTTGTCCCAGCCGCGCTCTGCATAATAGTCGTCGAGCAGCCTGTCGCACGAGGCTCGGTCTACGAGCTTGCCCTTGGCCGGTCCTGATGGCACGGGCTCCTCCATGAATCTCGCAGGAGGATAGTCGTCGCGCCTGCCAAAGCCCGGGATTTCAAGCATCGCCCTCACCCTGTTCATGTTCCAGACCCGGTCGGCCGCAACGTAAATCTCGGCCCATGTGGTCTTCTCTCCGAAGACTGCTTCGAATATTGCATGGTAGTTCTCCAGCTCGAAGCCTATCTCTACCCACTGCAGCCTGCAGCAGCCTATCAGATCGAACGCCGGCCTGATCCTTTGCAGCTCTACTACCCTTTTAGACTTGCCGTCCAAAGAATCTCGGCCCTTTGCCACATCAAATGTGATCGCCCATGACCTGTTGTGATGGGCGCCGATATCTGCCGTCATGTATGAGATCATCATGGCAGGGGCCCATCTGGCGTCGTAGCCGCTCCACTCAAGCCCTTTCACCTGGGTTGCGAAGCGTATGCTGTCTTTGCCCAGCCCAAGGGCTGCTGCCCTCACGCCGTTTGCGAGAAGGTCTCCCATGCCCTGCCTTTTAGCGATCATCCCTGCTAAAAACTCGAAGGAGTCGATGTCTCCCCATTTGATTTCTCGGCCCAGCTGCTCTTTGGTTATGATGCCCTTGTCGAAGCACTCGAGTGCGAAGGCGATGACAGCGCCGCCCGATATAGTATCCAGGCCGAGGTCGTCGCAAACTCGATTGGCATAGGCGACATCTTCTATCTCGGAGAGCATGCAGTTGCCGCCCACCAAAGCTATGGTCTCATATTCGGGCCCCTCAACGTAAACGTCCTTGCCATCCTTCTTGAGCTTTGAGTACTTGCCACAGGGCGTCGGGCAGGAGAAGCAGCCCTTGTCCGTCACGATGATTTTGTCCCTCATCGCCTGGCCGCCTATCTTCTCGTGTGAGTCGAAATAGGTGGTCTGGAAGTTCTTCGTGGGGAATGCGCCGATTTCATTAACCCAAGGCGTAACGCCGGCGGTTCCTAGTGGCGTCCACTCTGCAAGCCCGGGCTTTTCGAAGCACTTCTGGAACATGTCCATGCCGACCTTGCATACTGCATCGGGGTCTGCTACCGGTATGCTCTTGCTCCCTCTTACAGCGATCGCCTTGACCTTCTTGGAGCCGAGGACGGCGCCGATTCCGGTCCTTCCGGCCTGTCGCCCGAAGTCATGGTTAACGCATGCGAAAACTACCTTGTTCTCGCCGGCAGGCCCTATGCTTGCTATCTGGAAAGAGTCGCCCAGCTGTTTCTTTAGCGTCTCCTCCGCCTCGAATGACCCCTTGCCCCATAATTGGGACGCGTCCTTGAAAGAAACCTTATCGTCATCAATGACCACCACTACGGGTGAATCAGAAATGTCTTCGAAAATCAAAAGGTCATAGCCGGCATATTTGATCTCGGGGCCGAAATGGCCGCCCATGTTGGAATCCCCTATCATGCCTGTTGCAGGCGAGAGGGATCCGAACTGCACCTTGCCGGCAGCTGGCATGAAGATGCCGCTCATGGGACCGGGCGCAATCGCCACCTTGTTCTTGGGCCCGAACGGATCGGCGCCTACCGGGACTTCGTCGAAAATCACCTTGTCGACGAAACCGCGGCCTCCGATAAACTGCTTGGCAAGCACGGGATCAAGCTTTTCCTTGCTGCTAGTACGGGTTTTTAGATTCACTCTCAGCACATACCCTGCATAGCCGTTCATCAGTAGCGCCCTCCTTTCGAAGTATCCGAATCATATACCGCGCCCCTGGGGCAGGCCTTAACGCACGCACCGCAGGAATTGCATTTCATAGCCTTCTCACCATCCAGGAGAAGCATTACGTCGTAGGGGCACGCTGCCACGCACGCGCCGCATTGGATGCAAAGATCCTCGTCTATCTCATAGATGTCACCGGTGAGCGTAATGGCGTTCGTAGGACACACTTTGGCGCATTCACCGCATTGGTTGCAGTATTTTACGATGTAGTCGCCAGGTGCGGGAAATCTCCCTTCGGGCCTAATGAAGGACCTCTTGGGATTTACTTCTCTTCTCCTCGTCATCGAGCAGGCCAGCTGGCATGCCCTGCAGCCTGAGCAGAGCTTGTCTATGGTCGATAGATGCAAGAGCTTCGCCTCCTGTCTGAAGTATCTAGAAAGATTATAAAGGAAAAGGGGCACTAATAGAACAGCGCAGGAAAAGCTATGGTTCCAAATAATGGGTAAGGCATGCTATGGGCATAAAAAAAGCCGGCGGTTGATGCCGCCGGCTGCAAAGCCCGTTCTACCTAGATCCTGTTCAAGCTCGAATACTCCGATATCGTAGGAGACGCCGCCAACTGAAAGGTCAACATCGAATTGATGCCGTTTCGTATATAGGTGACTTTCGAAATCGTCATGTCTGTACATACCTGCTATCATGCTAGGTATTGTGAATATGCCCTCTTCATTTGTATAAATTGTCCTTGTGTAACCCCAATCGAAGTACGGCACAAACTCAACCCTGCACTTATTATCGGGAAACCGGATAGTATTATATACTTTTCCTGTCAACGAAATAGGCTCCGTCGTGAGGCCAGGTATCATAACCACCTGATCCATTTCATAAACAAGCTCTGCAGAAGCGTTCAGCGAAAGCTCCACAGTCGCCATTCCGTACTTCTCGAAGCTCACAGTGTACAAGCCAAGCGGCAAATCAGCAACGGCCCAGCTTCCATCGCTTTCAGTGAAGGTAATCCTTATCGGGCAGCTCTCCGCCGTCCGGCTTGAAGCTTACTTTCACATCCTCTAGAGGTTCAAGCGTAGACGGATCAGCATCCTGATCCCACATTACCTCTCCGTAAGCGCCTGCCACGCCGACCACATCGCCGGGAAGAAGTATGTCTTCCGCAGCTATCGTAGTCGTAATGGTAGAATCCATCGCGTCCAGGTCGCGCGTCTGCGCCACGTATCCGGCCTTCTCAGCCTTCACCGCATACATTCCGGCTTTTATATTGTTGAAGTACCAATAGCCCGAAGCGTCGGTAATTGCATAAAGGATTGAGTAAGCACCATATTTGGGCGTTAGAGTGACGTTGGCCCCTACTATCGGTGTCGTTCCGTCATCTTCGTAATACATAACCTTCTACATCCACCTTGTCCTGGATCATGACAAGAGGCGGTAACACAACTGGCAATGCCCCCGTTATATCCAAGCCGCTGAATGACGCAGTAGCCCAGCCATCCTTCTCGCCGTCTACATCATATTCACCCTGCGTAAGGTTGTTTATCTTCCATGCGCCGGTGGCATCCGTATATGCGTTCTTCACCGATGGCCCGTCCAGGGTGATGAGCACGCCAAGAAGCGGCACCATCGCAGTGGCTGGGTTTCCGTCGTGATCCCAGATTGCAGTACCGGAGGCGCTGATGCCGGTCACTGACGAAGCTGAGTACGGCAGTGTAACATCAGGTAATGGTATAGGTCTTGAAGGGAAGTGAGACAACATAGCTCATGATCACCGCTTCGTCGGCGTCGTCATGCTCGAACTTGATCTCATATGCCTCAGGCCTTATCGTCCTTCCGGTGGTCCAGTTGCCTGATGCGTCGGAATAGCCAATCCACGAAGTACCCGCATCAGAGGCCGGAGTCAGCGTTATCTTGACGTTGGGAGCGACGATGTGCCCCTCGAATTCAATCAGCCCTTGCAGCGTCGCCGCCGGCAAGATGTTTAATGTGCATCCGGTAAGGCCTATAGCCAGCATTACCGCCAGCGCAATAAGCAATACTTTCCTCATTGGTTCCGCCTGCCTTCCCAAAATAATACTGGGCGTATCATTATGTAATTCTTTGCCGGCCCCGGAAATCCTGCAATTTATGATATTTTTGTGAGTACACTTTCCTATGCGATTTCGAACTTGGCTGTGAAGTGTCTCAGCACCTCAGCCTGCCAGCTGATCCTATATCCTTTGATCTTGTCCTTCCTTGCGGCAATACCTTCGAAAGCCCTGGCGACGAGCGCCATATGCCTGTCGGTATAGGTCCTTCTGGGGATGGCAAGCCTCAATAGTTCCAGTTTGTGCGGTACTTCTTCCCCGGTTACGGGATCTTTGTGCCCGAATGCGCAACTGCCCAGCTCAACGCCCCGTACGCCCGCCTCGATATACAGCTCAACGCCCAAAGCCTGAGCCGGGAACTGGGTCTGGGGTATGTGAGGGAGGAATGCTTTGGCATCGACGAAGACTCCGTGCCCGCCAGGGGGCATGATTATCGGGACTCCTCTGTCCTTGAGCATTCCGGCTAGGTAGGCCACCTGCCCAAGCCTGTCTTCGAGATAGTCGAACTCGACCACTTCCAAAAGGCCCTGCGCAAGGGCTGCCATATCCCTTCCGGCCATGCCTCCGTATGTAATGAACCCCTCATAGGGTATCTCATATTCCCAAGCCCTCTTGTACAATGCCTCATCCCTGAAGCAAAGGAGGCCGCCTATGTTGACCAGCCCGTCTTTCTTGGAGCTCATCATGCAGCCGTCACCGTAGCCGAACGTCTCGCGGGCGATCTCAAGTATGGATTTCCCGGAATAGCCAACCTCTCTCATCTTTATGAAGCAGGAGTTCTCGGCAAACCTGGCGCAGTCGAAGAACATCGGCTTCCCATATTTGCGGCACAGCCTCGAAGCCTCCTTTATGTTGGCCATCGATACCGGCTGACCGCCGTTTGAGTTGCACGTTATCGTCATCAATACGAACGGGACCTTTTCGCCCTGTTCAGATAATGTCCTTTCAAGCTCGACAAGGTCTATGTCGCCCTTGAAGGGATCGTCGCTTTCGATCTCGTACCCCTTCGCCGCGACCAGGTCAAGGGGCACTCCCCCTTTGAGCAGTATGTGCCCGATGGTCGTATCGAAGTGCATGTTGCCGGGTATTATATCGCCCGGTTTGACCATCATGGCCATGAAAACCTGCTCTGCCCCCCTGCCCTGATGGACAGGAAGCATGTGCTCGTAGCCGAAGACATGCCTGACAGATTCGCGCAGCTTAATATAGCTCCTGCTTCCGGCGTACGCTTCGTCCCCCGTCATGATCGCCGCCCATTGCGCGTCGCTCATTGCGCCCGTTCCGGAATCCGTCAGCAAATCGATGTAGACGTCATCTGAATCTAGTCCGAAGAGGTTATATTTCGCCTCTGCTATCTTCTTTGCCCTGTACTCTCTCGTCGTCATCTTTATCGGCTCGATAGTCTTAATACGGAAAGGCTCAGCGTAATCCGCCCTGTTTCGCATATTCCATCCTCCGTCGAAAATCTCTAGAGCCTAAAGCTTATGCCGAAGCCGTAAGTGTCAGTCCACGTCGGCGTCACAACTGATGCTCCGAATCTCAGTTTGCCGGAATAGTTGCCATATAAGCTGAAGCTGTCCGATATCCTCCATGTCACCCTAGGCAACACGTCAAGATAGCTGACATCGCTGCTGATCGTAGACGTAGAGTAATTCAATGTGCTGCTGTTGCTAAGCTTGAGCGCGGCGCTTAGAGAAATCGCCGGCTTCTGGAAGCTTGTGCTTACGGCAAGGTCAAGCGAAGGGGCGAATGAGAGCGTTGTGGAGAGCCTGTTGGCATTTACCCTCATTTCTGCCTTGCCGGTAATCGTTGTCCTGTTGATGTTGAGAGACGCCGAAAGGGAGTTAGTCATGGCGAATGATACATCGTCCTTGACCTTGTTTAACAACAACGAGGGGACAACTGACATGTTTACCGAAAGCCTGGATTTGTTAATGATTGCCTGATGGGAATACCTTAAATCCAGTGCATGCCTGGTATTGTTCACCGTCTTGGGCAGTGAATCGTTGGATACTGCCGTGAAGGAATAGGATGCTGAAGCCGAGGTTGACGGGGCGAAGCCGCTTGCGGAATAGGAGATGCCGGCATCGAAAGTCTGAAGGGAACTCTCCTTTGTCCCTTCCAGGTTGTCCTTTGAATACCCGGCTTTCAAACCCAGAGTCTCGCTGCCCTTCCATGTCGGCGTAAGGTAGAATGTCAGATTTGCCGCGGAACTAAGCGCTCCTCCCGTTTCAGGCGAAGCTGCGCTGATTTTCCGGAAATCATTGCTTGTATACGAAAGGCTTGATGACAAGGCCACCTTCCTTTGGAAGCTGCCCGAGTAGTTCAATGCGCCGTACCAGCCCAGCTTGCTCGAAAACGCCTCGTGCGAGACCGCCGCATCCAAAGATATGTTGTTCGCTTCGAAGCTGTACGCCAGCATGGCTGAACCTATCTTAATATCGGTGTCCTGCCTTAGGCCTTCCGTGAACCCCAGGTTGAACTTAAGCGACTTCAGGTATTGAAGCTCAAGCGCAAGACCGGCCACGTCCATTGTGGTGGAGCTTATGCCCCTTCCGGTGCTGTTCTTGCCGCCCATTCCGGAAAGCGTGAAGCTCGTATCCTTCATCGCTCCTGGAAGGTTTCCACCCACCATAATGGATGCGCCATAGAGGGAAGAGCCCGACATGTACTTCGCGAATACGTTTGGTACTGCCGTATCCCCTGCGGTTATCGTCATTTTCTCGTAGGTGCTGACCAGGCGCCACCTGTCCAGATAGAAGCCGAACTTGCCTATCTTCAGAACGTCCTCAACAGGAAGGTTTCCATTCTTAAGCATGAGGCTCATTGTAAGGTTGTGACGCCATTTACCTAAGTTCAAATTCAGGACCATGTCGGTTTTCGCGGTGAAATTTATCGTTTCGGCAAATGTTATGTCGTATGTGTTCCCGGAGATCATCAATTGGGCGCTCCCTTGCACGGGCCATACGAACTCGACGGGTTTGAATGCCAATGCTGGCGTGCATGCCGACAAGACTGAAATTACCATTACCAGCCCCACTACAAGGGCTTCCAGGCGCAATCTTACTTTTGGCATGTAAAACACTCCGATCCCTGATTAGGGTCCTCTAGAATCTGTAACCTCCGGATATGCTGAAGAAGCCGTTCTTTCTCATGTACTCGAAATCCCCTCTTAAGAACCAGTTCGGCGTGAAGGCATATTCCATTCCGAAGCCTGCCAGGAGCCCCTTGCTCATGAAGCCGTACGAAGCTTTGGCATCCATGCTGAAGCTCTTCAGGAAGTCGAAACGGACGAAACCGCCGAGGAAGAGGTCTATGTTTCCATCCGGGAAGTAGGCTGGCCCGTTGGCGAAGCTTATTCCGGCCAAAGGTCCGATCTTAAGTAGATAATCCTCGCTGATCTGCCAGTTCAACAGGGAGAACAGACCGTCCAGCTCGCCTGCTATCCCGAATTTCGGGGCAGATGCGGGGTTGAGCATGTCTTCTCTGACCATTCCCAGCTTAAGGCTCAGGTTAGCGTCGAATATCTTGGATATGTCCAGCTTAAGGCCCAAGTTGGCCTTGAAATCGCTGCTGATGTCGAAGGCCTCCAATGCGGGCTTGAACGCCCTGTAGGACAGCCCGAATATCACGTCTGTGGCCGAAGCCGAGGCCGATATGGCAAGAAGGAGCGAAACTACAATAGCTGCTACGAATTTTCTCTTCACGTTGATCCCTCCATTAGCGTATTGCTTATACCATTATAAACTTCTATAAGCTACTGCGTCGTTCCTTCATTTCGGCATATATGTCGTAAAAATTGAAAAGTGCGGGACTCTTCTCAGAATCCCGCACCCTCTGTCCATTGCCTAGTTCTAGAACTCGATAAGCAGACCTACTCTGTACCTGTCCGGCATGTGCTGGAGATAGGTATAGGAGAAGTCGAACCTTGAGCCCTTCCAGAGGTCAAGGCCCGCACCTGCGGAGAACGACAGCGGCCTGTCCATCCACCAGTTGACTCCGGCCCTGAGGCTTAGCACGGATATCTTGCCCTCCACGCCGCCTGACAGGCCCCTTGCTGAGTCGACGTCGACTGCGACTACCAGTTTGTCATCCAGAAGATGCACTGCTACGCCGCCGGCGTAAGCCATCTCCAGGAAGACCATCTCTGCACCCTGCTCAGGGTAGGCTTGTACCGGCATCGGCTCTTCGGATCCGGGGTACCAGATGATGCCGGGAGCGTTTCTGAGCACGAACGCCGCGCTCAGGCCGACCTTGCCCAGGTTGTACCTTGCGAGCGCGCCGAAGTCGAGCGCCACGCCGTAGCCTTCGACTTCCGGCATGAACTGCCCTAGGCCCTTGGCTGCGAGGCCTACGGCCACGAAGCCCTTGGTGCCCAGCTTGAAGCTGTAGCCGCCCATAAGCGCGACGTTTCCTTCATAATAATCGCCAACGCCTATGACCGCGCCGTAAGGATCTGTAATTTCGACATCGGAGGCGCTCAGCACATCAACTGCCAGCCCTACATACTTGCCGCCGAAGACTGCGCTGAACTTTCCGTTGGTCGCATATACCGAGGTGTAGGTCGTGTATAGCGTGAAGAATTCCGTCGTAGGCAGAGCTGCGGGGTTCTGGCCTGACAGACTTAGGTCTCCGGCAAGCGCCAGCCCGGCTCCTCCCATCCCTTCAGATCTGACCGAGTATCCCAGCTTAAGGGAGGGCAGGGTGCCCCAGTACTCGGCGGCAATGCTAGAACTTGCCGCTGCCAAGGCCATTATTACGGCCATGACGAGGATAATTGTCGCCCTTCTGTTCATTCTTTCGCACCTCCCTTTCTAGAAGTTGACGAGGAAGCGACCGGTCTTGGACGCGCTGCCGTCATTGTAGACGACCCTGAACGCGTACAGGCCGCGGGCTATCCTCAATCCGTTAACCATCATATCCCAGGTGATCTCGCTCATGCCCTCAGGGACTTCCTCGGAGAAGAGGAGTATTCCTGATAGGTCATACACATACAATGTGCCCGGTTTGAGTGCGTTGACGTAGAATATGATCTCTTCGTTTTCGCTGTCTACGCCTGTGCGCGCGCCTTCTGTCGGGCTTGCGGGCCAAATCGCAAACGGCGCTTCGAAGTCGTAAGCGACGCGGGTATGGTCATTAGCGTCGGTTACTTCGAGCTTCACTTCATAGCCGTCACCCACCAGGGTGTGCGCGAAGTCCCACATGTAGCCGAATTCCTCACCGGGTACGAACAGGGTTATGGGCTCCCAGTAGGGGTTGGCTTCACTGCGGTACCACAGCTTGGCCTCATGTATGGTCTCTTCGGAATCCATTATGTCCCACTCAACATCAATAGGATTCGAATATGTGCCTCCAGCAACAGGGTTCTCCAGCCAGCCGACCAGCCTGTCCGGACCCTCGCCAATCAGGAATTCCCAGCTGTACCACATGAAGTCAAAGAAGTTGTATATATCGCCGCTCCAAGGCCCTCCAGTAATGCCATACAAGTAAGTCCGTTCCCTGCATGGCTTCCAACGGCGCGCCTAGGAATATCAGCCTGTAGTCATCGCCCGCATAGCTTAGTCCGAGGCTGCTCTTTCGGGCTCGTCGATTGTCTCCGCCGTATTGGGACAGCAGTATCGGATATGCGCCGGCCGAATTCGGTTACGACGTCTCCGTAGTTGGGCATATCGCGGATCCCACAGCGTCATATTCGAGGTCGAGTCTCAGCTCATTGGCCCAGATTATGCTGTCTCCTTCCACCTGGTACCGTCGTCTCATACGGGGCAGGGTCCCTGTCTTCAACATAAGTATAGTCTGTCAGGTAATCCTTTGACCTTCAACAGCTCAAGCAGCTCTTCTGCCGTCTCCTGCGAAAGAGCCGACTCGCCGTAATAGCCATCTATCATGTTGAGCATCTCATAGCTTGCTAGCAGCAGCCTTCCTCCGCCGTATTTTAGGTAATCCGATCAACCACTGTGCGTCCTCTTCATTGATTACGCCGTTAGTCGTGTAGGTAGTGGTCCAGAATACCACATTGGGTATGTCATATGGGATTTCCATAGGCGGGCTTATTGTAGAATACCGGTACTCCGTAAATGGAGAACGCAGCCCAGTCCATGTATGACATGTCTTCGTAGCCATACCACTGGTCATCCAAGACAAGAATGACTGCTTCCTCCGGTGCCATAATCACCCGCTTATATGATGTTGTTATTGACGACATCATTGATCCAGGTCATACATCTCATACTTGACCTCATAGTAGCCGTATTCCGTTGCGACAAGCGTGGCGGATGACGCCTGTCGCCGTGATGCCGGTGGACTCCCTCTGATAGAAGGCGTCAGCCCAGCACAACTCCCACCTGTGCTCGATACCGGGCATATCAGATGCTTTGGCGTCGCCCCCGTCAATAGTTACGCTAACGTTGATGTTGACCGGGATTTCATTGCTGAACGCTGGGGTGACAGTTATTGCCGATGCGCTTGCCAGTCTTTGCATCGTCAGCGCGCCGTACATGCTGACCCTGCCGCCGGTGCTCACATAGCCTTCCAGCTGTGCCTTTTTTTCGGCGCTGTTAAGCACTATCTCTTTGACGGTGTCCCAGTCCCCTGAGGGATCAGGGTCGTCATACTGCGGGAAGGAGTATGCTGCATGCATCTTGTCCTGTGCTATCAGCATCGCCGCTACAGCGCTTACCTGCGGTGTTGCCATTGATGTGCCTGACATCCATGCGTTTATATGACAAGTAATTTACTCCGTCGAAATACGGGTAGGAAGCATACACATAGAAGCCTGCAGCGGCTACGTGTACTGATTCCGGGCCGTAGTTGGAGAACGACACTAGATTGTCATTAGCGTCCGTCGCAGCAACCGTTATTATATTCTCGCAATAGTACGGCGAGGACGGATTGGCATATGACGACGGATAGTGACCGAAGAAGTCATTGTTGTTGCCGTCGTTTCCTGCAGCAGCGACGAACAGCATGCCGCTTGCTCTTAATAGCATCCGACATCGACTGCTCAGGTTCGCCGCCGCCCCAGCTGTTGCTTGTAAGGTCGGCTCCCATGAGAACTGCATACTCAAGGGCTCTTATGGCGTCGGAAGTCCAGCCGCCTCCCTCATCGAGGAACTTAAGGCTCATTATCTTCGCATTGCGTGCAGTTCCTGCCGAGCCCCAGCCGTTCCATTCGGCCGATATGGTACCTGCCACGTGGGTTCCGTGGTAGTCATATCCATCGCAGGATAATAGCCGCTGGCATAATCGTTGATGCCGAGGTCATGATAGAAGTTATAACCGTAGACGTCGTCCATGTAGCCATTGCCATCATCGTCGACGCCCTCGGTGCCCTCAAACTCTTCCTCGTTCACCCACATATTGTTTATTAGGTCCGCATGCCAGAATGCTACGCCCTGGTCGATGACCCCGACTACTACAGATGAGCAGTCTAGGCCGAAGTCATTATTGGCGAAATTCCCAGCCTGCGGGCGCCTTAAGGTCGGAGCCGGCAGTGCCGAACAGGGTCGAATAATATGGTACGGCTGTGTTGTTCAGATAATACTGTCTTCCGCTCGTGTAGCCCGGATCTGTGGGAGGCAGGGCTACCGCGTCGGGGTACATCCTGTAGTCAGGTTCAGCATACAAGACACCCGGGATCTTCCCCACTTCTTCGGCCAGTGCAAAAACGTCGGCATCCTCCGAGAATTTTGCAAAGACGAAGTGCAGAGTGGCATCGCTGGAAGCAATCGCGCCCTCTGCCATGTTCTTCATGTCCAGATTGCGCTCGATTGAACCTCCAAGCTTTGAGATCGCAAGGCCGAACCCGCCGCCTAGCGAAGAGACCGATGCGGCCGAATCAAGCCTGATGATCAGCGCTCCCGGCCTCCAGTCCTTGGCCCCGGTCGTGTTGACCTCCTCAATTACTAAGGAGGGCTCCTCCTCTTCCGGTTTCACGGAAAGCATGGGCTTGCCTAGTGCTTTCAGAGCCTCATCCGGGTTGATTGTCGGCGGAGCGGCAGCCACTGCCGTTGAAAACGCCAATATGGCTGCTAAAACTATGATTGCTAGTCTTCTTGAACTCAAATGCCAGCACTCCTTTCTAATGAAGGTATGAAACGATGATATCTATTTCTATGCGCCTTAACGAATACCTCCTTGTTGAGGCGCAGTTGCCCCTGCCAAAGTATGCAATAATCCAGCTCCCTTTCCCTCATTTGCCGATAGGGCGTTTTAAGGACGGATGCCGGGGCCCATGATTGAATAATCACTCCAACTGGCTATGCCGTGATCATGGGATTATTCGATTTGGCTGTTCACGATTAAGTGATGGGGCTTCGTTAAACGAATGATGTTTTCTAATTTTCATTACTGTATAGGCTGCTTAATTTAATTATTATAAACTCCAGCAAGGCAGGAGTATAGCCTAAAAAGTGTGAACTGCATTATTTACATGAAGTGAGTTTCTCATGCTCCAATCCCTTCATATCAGTCCAATAGGATAATGCGACAAATGATGTCACAATTGCCGGACAATATGATACATACACTTGGGAATAGAACTTGCTATGAAGTATAATCTATTTGTAAAACCCAAATAAATCAATACAAGCAAGGAGGGTAACCAATGCGTAACAGAAGATTACTGGTTGTCCTGATGTCGGTCATTATGGTTCTGACGGCCGCTTTCATGGCCTCGGCAACCGATGGCAGCTTCACACTCGTGCACGTAAACGACGTCCACGGCAGGCTGGAGCCCTGGATTCCCACCAATGAGAAGGTGGCAATCGGTGGTATGGGCAAGCTCTCTTCCTATGTGGATATGCTAAGGAAGGGCGGCAAGGACGTCCTGCTGCTCGCCTCGGGCGACATGATCCACGGCACCAACATCGTCAACCTCTTCAACGGAGTGCCCATGGTAGACATCATGGACGATATGGGCTTTGCGGCAACTTCCCTGGGCAACCATGAGTTCAACTACGGCCAGAAGCAGCTCATCAACCTTTGGAAGACCGCGGAATTCCCGTTCCTTGCGGCCAACGTTGTGTATGATGACGGCTCTTACTTCGCTGTCCCCTACACCATCAAGGTTATCAATGGAATCAAAGTCGGCATGTTCGGCCTTTCGCCGGTAGACACGCCGATAGTAACGCATCCCAATAACGTAATAGGCCTTAAGTTCCTCGATCCGGTCGATTCGACAATGACCGTGCTGGCAGAGCTTGAGATGAAGGCCGACATCATTGTCTGCCTTTCCCATCTGGGCCATACCGAGGATCTGAAGCTTGCAAAGATGTTCCCCGGCATCGATATCATCGTGGGCGGGCATTCGCACACGCTTCTTGAGCAGCCGGTGAAAGTCGGACCCACAATCATAGTCTCAGCAGGCGAGTGGGCCGGTTACGCAGGCACCCTGGAAGTCACAGTGAAGAACAACGCCGTGTCGGCATTCAATGGGAAGCTCGTAAAACTCGGCGAGGACATCCCCAATGCCCCGATCAGCGGCCCAGTCGGCGCCCGCATCTGGCTTTACAACTACGCCCTTTCCAAGGAAATGAACGAAGTCATAGCCAAGACCCTTGTAGACCTCGACGGCGAGCGCGCCAATGTCCGCACCAAGGAGACCAACCTTGGTAACCTCGTTGCCGACATCATGAAGGATGCCGCAAAGGCTGACATCGGCCTTACAAACGGCGGTGGCATCCGCGCCTCCTTGAAGAAGGGTGACATAACCGTAGGCGGCGTCATTACGGTACTTCCTTTCGACAACAGCCTTGTTACCATAGAGCTTGCCGGAAGCGCGCTGCTTAGCGCCCTGGAGCTTTCAGTAAGCAAGTACCCCGAGCAGCTTGGCGGGTTCCTGCAGGTGAGCGGAGTCACATTCTCGTTCGATCCCGCAAAACCGGCCGGAAGCAGAGTAAGCGATGTTAAGGTCAACGGAGTGGCACTGCATCCCTTCAGGTTCTACACAGTAGCCACTAATGACTTCACAGCCGCCGGCGGCGACGGATATTCGATGTTCAAGGATGCCAAGGTCCTTTATATGTCAGGCGAGATGCTTCGCGATGTGGCGATCCGCTACATAAAGGGCCTCGAAATCTCCCCCAAGGTTGAAGGCAGGATAATGCTCGTTAAGTAGACAAGTGCAATTCGTGAGAGCAATGACCGGCGGCATGTAATTTGCCGCCGGTCATTTTTCATCTTAGCCCGTATGATCCTCAGAAGTTTCGGAATTGACGGCTCCTGTCAAACGTCCAGCCTGTACACAATTTCCCCATCCATCACCCTGCCGTCAGGGATGAACCCCAGGCTCTCATAAAGGGCCCTCCCCCAGGCATTTTCGGGCTCGAAGCTCAAATATATGGGTACCTCGCCGAACTCCTGGCGGATCCTCTCTACCAGCAGCGACATGGCCTTTCTGCCGTAGCCTTTCGACTGATGTCCCTTATCTATCATCAGCCTGATGATCCAGTGTTCGCAAACCTCCTCATCGTGCCCGTACATGCAGAAACCCACCGGAATCTCGCCATCATATATCCCAAGGGGGAAATTTCCCATCTCATAGTGCGCCTGTGCCATTGAAATGCTGTTGTCCGCAACGAAGCTCCTCTGAGAATCCTGAACGCCCAGCCTGGCCAATCCCAGCCAGTTGGACTTATCTATTTCTACAAGCTTTATCATTTTGATAGAACCTCCTGATAAAACCTTCGCTCATCGATTGAGGCATTCATCCGACACCTACAATATTAAGCCTGAAAGCCGTCGTTTTAAATATAAATGCAGCACAGAATAAGCAAAGCGGGCGGCCTTTTTAAGTACCGCCCGCCGGACGAACCTAATTATCTGCTTACGGCTTCACTTCTTCAGCCGGCTTAGGCTGCGGGAGCAGCCCCAATATGCGGTCAATAAGCTGCTGTGTCAGCTTTCCCTTTCCCTCGCGCATTATGCCCAATGCCTGGGCCACGACGTTCGCAGAGGCATCCCCGCTGTTCTCCCTCGCATACTTCTCCAAAGACGCCATAACGCCCGGATTGATGCTTCCGTCGCTGTAGCTGAAGTTCGGGCTGTTGTCTATTCCGAGCAGGAAGGCCGCAAGCTTGCTCACATACTGGCTCATTGCATACTCGGAAAAAGGAGAACCGGGATAGCTCATGAGGAAGTACTCCCAGTCATGGAGCCTGTTTCCGACCTCTTCCATCTGTATGTTCAAAGCGCCGTCCATTGCCCAGATATCGTACACTTCCACAGTATCCAGGAGAAGGAATTCAACGGCTTCCTTGGGGATGTACTTCTCGAACTTACGGATCTGGAACATCGGATCAGGAATCGCCGCTACCCTGCCCTCGCCCACATAGAATACCCCTATGCCGGCGGCTGCCAGCTTGTCGGCGTATTCGTATATCTTCTGCATTGTGGCATCGTCCGCCCCCTGCACAGACGGGAAGCTTTCGGTAATTTTACCGGCGACCGCCTCCTGGTAAGCCCTGAAGATCATGAAGGCATCGTACCTCCAGGATGCAGGCGCCGCTTCGAAGGCCGACTGGTACTTGGTTACAGCCGACTTGATGACCTCTATAGGGTCGGTTGCCTGGATGGAGTTTATATATTCCATGAAATCGGCAGGCGTGAAATTGGGCTTTATCGAGACGAACCTGGGTTTTATGGCGTCATCTTCCCAGCCCCAGGTGCTCCTTGCGAAACCGACGCCGTTGGCATGGAATACTGCCCAGATCGACCTGTATGTGATTATCTCGAATATGCCGTCGCCGTTCAGGTCGGAAAGCTCCGTCGCGCCGACAGAATCGAGGGCCGGCTTCAAGGTGCCCACTTTCCTGCCGGACTCGTCGAATATGCCCTTGTAGGTTCCCTCTTCATCCTTCGCTTTGCCATTAAGCAGATCCAAGGGTGTACTCAATGCCCTCGAACTTCGCTACCAGCTTGTAGTTGTCGTTGACTACGAAGTCAACTTTAGGCCCGTCGTTTAGCAGGTAGATGTCGGCAAGGTATTTTACCTCTCCGCCTTCCATGCTCACAGGCAATGCCGTTGTGATTCCACCCGAGCCTCCTGAGGGAAACTCTAGAAGCATATCGATGCTCGCTCCCGGATTTAGCTTTCCGAAAGTAACTTGCCCCGGATAGCCTGCGCTCTCAGGGCCCAGCCACTTCTCAAATGTCTTGCCCTCTTTTCCTTCAGTCACGAAAAGGCCGTGCTCTGACATAAAGTCGGCATCGGCTTGTGCCCTCTTGCCCATAAGTATTACTTCGTCAGTTACGCCGTCCCCGGTTACGTCGGCATAGCCTCCGCTGATTACTACCGCGCCCTCCGGCAGCTTCGCCTCTTCCTCGGCCACTGCGCCTGTTGCCAGCCCCAGGGCCAATATTGCGCCTGCTGCGAACGCAATCCGGGTGAATTTACTAAGAATCAAACCGCTCACACCTTTCGTCCAATCCTATCGATAAAGCATACATTAGTTAAAACGCCTCGGTATAGACCTCGGTTTCATTTCCCCGATATTTTCTAAATTCTTGCGGCATTCCTAAGTCCGGCTATTTGGCCGCCCCCTTTAAGAAAGCCACTATGGTTTCCATGTAATTGGCCCGGAGCCTCAAGCATGGGCGCATGTCCTATCCCCTCAAGCTCGATATATTGCGACCCTTGGGTGATCATCGCATTATACCTTACCACCGCAGGCGGTATGGTCGCGTCCAGAGAGCAACCAACGAAAAGAATGTTTCCCTTGAATGCAACCAATTTCCCCTGCTGGTCCGTCGTTGTCAATAGCCTGGGGTTTCCGGTGAAGCCGAGAGGATCCATGAGCCTTGCCTCATCGAACATCATTGCCAGCAGGCCCTCATTGCGAAGCGTAGGCGCGGTGTTCTTGAGCGCCGCCCTTAGTAGGTAGTCCTCGGTCGAATACCTGCCCGCCCTTTCGAAGTAGCTCTCGTCTATCTGGGATTTGCCCAGGTAAGGTACGTTGGAGAGCATGAGCAGATCGAACCTTTCCGGCTTTGAGGAGGCCATGGAGGCCGCGACCAGCCCGCCCAAGGAGTGCCCCAGCAGCAGGTGCGCCTTTTCTATCCCCAGCTTGTCCATGAAGGCCAGCACTGTATCCGCATAGTAGCCGATGTCGAAGATCCCGGGCCTCCAAGACCTGCCGAAGCCGGGCATGTCGGGCGCCACCAGCTTGTAGCCGGCAGGCGGTGAAAGCTCGGTGAACCATCTGCCTGACGCAGTATTACCGTGCAGAAGCAGAATAGTTTCCCCTTCTCCCGCAAACCAGTAGTGCATCCTGCCCGACATAAGCTCAACATAGCCCTGATTCCATGGAACCGCTCCTTGGAGGGGCACGGTAACCAAGGCAAGAAGGGCTATTGCGATTATCAGGCAGAACGCGCACGCCTTGCTGGACTTGCTCATATCCCTAAGCTCCCAAAAAGTCGAGGCGGAGCCCTGCAAAGGGGCACCGCCTCGACTTGAACTGACCTGTCACTACTTGCTGAACTCGGCGACCTTCTTCACGAAGGTGGCCGGATCCTCGACCATAAGGGAATGTCCTATGCCCTCTATGACCTCGACTTTGGCGTCTGCGAACTCCGCCGCCGACCTCCTCGCCATCTCCTCGGTGATTAGCGTGTCTTTCCTGCCGATGATTAAGCTTACCGGACCCTTGAAACCGGCCAACTTGCCTGAGTAGTTGAACTTGGAAAGCTCCCGCGCATGCTCCACGAAGCACATCAGGTTCATCCTGAATGCCCCGTCCACAAGCTTGTCCAGCTTAGCATCGTCCTTCATGCCCGGTGTCATCGCCCCGAGCGCCATCTTCATCATGTCCCTTGAAGTCTTGTAAAGCTCGATGACAGGATAATGCTCCTCCGGCGTCACAAGGCCTGATACCGGGCAGGGGTCGATAAGCATGAGCTTCTCCACCCTCTCCGGATGCCTTGCCGCCATGGAAATTGCCACAGCTCCTCCCAGCGAATGGGCCACCAGGACGGCCTTCTTTATGCCTAGCCCGTCCATGAAGCCGAGCATATAGTCCGCATACGTATCCATCCCTGCGGTGTCCAGCCTGTCGGAAAGACCGCAGTTGGGAAGGTCGGGTGCGATGCATCTGAGTCCTTTTATGTCGAGCACGTCCTCGAACCAGGCGTTGCACCCTGTATTGCCGTGTATCATGATCACCGGCTCGCCCTCACCGTGCTCGATGTAGTGGAGCCTCTTGCCGTTGACGACTATGAACTTGGAATCTTTAGTCATTCCCTTGAACAACCTCCTTCTCGCCTCGACGATAGGCCGCTGCAGCCATCTGTGCCACAGCATGGTAAGCCCGTAGGAGACTCCTTTGGGGAAGAACATCACGAAGACGATCAGCATAATCCCTATGATCATAGTCAGCCACTGCCCGAAGCCGCGTGACATGAAATAGGGAAGGCCGAATATCAGGACAACGCCGTAGAGCGAGCCCTGGACGAAGCCTATGCCTCCTATCATTATCGCGGCGAGCAGGTTGACGGATATCGCAATGCCGAAGCTTGACGGTATTATGAAGCCTACGGTGTGGGCGTACAGCGCGCCAGCAATGCCTCCATAGACAGCGCTTACCATAAATGCATGCAGTTTGACCTTCGCGACGTTGATGCCGTAGGACTTGGCAGCGACCTCAAAATCGCGCACCATGCGGTACTTCGTCCCCATAGGAGAATCGATCAAGGCGAATGCCGCGACCGACAGGAGCAGGAAGAAGATGAAGTTAACGCCGTAGTTCAAAAGCTCGCCCTTGAAGAATGGGACTATCTCCCTCATTCCGGTGTGGGCTCCCAGCCATGACTGCCCGGCTATCAGCTGCTCGATCACTACCCCGAATGCCATAGTGGCTATCGCCAGGTAGAACCCCTTCATCCTCAGAGCGGGCAGCCCGATAATATAGCCGAAGAAGGCGGCCAGGAGAACTACAGGCAGCAGATTCACAAGAAACGGCAGGTTGAACCTCTGAGACAGAAAAGCCGTAGTATAAGCGCCGATGGCCATGAAGGCCGCGTGCCCGATCGATATCTGCCCCGCCATGCCGGCCAGTATGTTCAGGCCGATGGCGGCTATTGCGAAGATCAGATAGCCTTGAGAATATCATGAGCATATAGGATTGGGAGGAGAACAGCAGCCCGAAGACGGCGCCCGCCGCAATCGCAATAAATATGTACCTTCTTAAGCTCTTCTTCATCCTAGGTTCACACCTTCCCCTTGAACCTGGAGGCGAAGAGCCCATCGGGCTTCACCGCCAGCATGACGATGATGATGATAAGAATTATCGAGAACTGGTAATCCACCGGATTTGCCCCCGTTATGTTGAGCGCCGTAAAGCCTGCCGCCATCAGCGCGACCACGATATCCTGTATAAGGCCCAGCATGATGCCGCCCACAATCGCCCCGAACAGGCTCGAGAAGCCGCCCAGGACCGCTGCCGTCAGGCCATATATCTGCATTTCCACCATCATTGACGGTGTCACGGACGACTTGTAGGCGATGAGCATGCCGACCAACGCAGCAAGCGCAATACCTATGCCCCACGCGGCCGAGTCCACGCTCTTGGTGTTCACGCCGACTGCCTGCGCCCCGACTACATCCTGCGCCTTGGCCCTGACTGCCGTTCCGAACCTCGTGTACTTGAAGAAGACGGCAAGCCCCAGCGATACGCCCAGCGCGATGATCGATGCCGCGATGTCGTTGGCAGGCAGGATCAGTATCCCGTTGCCCAATCTAAGTATCATCGGAGCCATGTCGATGACCTTGGGGAATATCAGGGGCTCAGTGCCCCAGATTACGAAGGCGAGCGCTTCTACTATCATCATGAGCCCCAGCGTGATTATCAGCATGGAGCTGTGCGAAAGGCCTTTCACCCTCTTCATGAGGAGCCTGTCCACAAGCACTCCCAGGATCAGCCCTGCCGCGGCGCCCGACAGCAATGTGAGCACGATATTCCCGGTCAGCAGGTATACCGAGAGTCCCACGAATGTCGCGAACATGCCGGTGTTGCCATGCGCGAAGTTCATCACGTCAACTGTCCTGAAGATGAGCGATATCCCGAGGCCCATAAGGCCGTACAAGGAGCCCTTAGACAGGCCGAAGAGGATGGCTTGCAACAACTTTATACCCAAACTCATGCCATCACCCCCTATATCCCAAGGTAGGCCTTCTTGACGTCCTCAGACTTCAAGAGGTCCTCCGATTTGCCCTCAAGCACGATCTTGCCTGTCTCCATTATGTATGCCCTCTGCGATATGCCAAGCGCCTTGAATGCGTTCTGCTCGATTAGGAGTATCGACAGGCCCTGCTCTTTCCTCAGCCTGTCAAGCGATTCGAACACCTGGTCAACTAAGATTGGAGCAAGCCCTAACGACGGTTCGTCCAGCATCAGAAGCTTCGGGTCGCTCATCAGCGACCTGCCGATGGCGAGCATCTGCTGCTCTCCTCCCGACAGATAGCCCGACACCTGGTTCTTCCTGTCCTTGAGCACCGGGAAGAGGTCGTGCACAAGGCCGATGCTCTTCTGGAAGGCCCCACGCCTGTAGGCGCCCATCTTCAGGTTCTCGTCCACAGTAAGCTCAGGGAAGATGTGCCTTCCCTCCGGACACAGCACAAGGCCCTTTGCTACCCTGTTGTAATTGGTGTTCCTCGAAATGTCCTCCCCGTCGAACTCGACAGAGCCCGAGGACTCCACAATGCCCGCAAGCCCCATCACCGTGGACGACTTGCCGGCCCCGTTGGCCCCGATTATCGTAACGATCTCGCCTTTTGCCACCTCGAAGCTGATTCCCTTGACCGCCTTCACATGGCCGTAGCTGACCGCGAAATTCTCTACTTTAAGCACCGTTCTTCACCCCCAGGTCCGATTTTCCAAGGTACACCTCAATGACCTTGGGGTTCGATGCGATCTGCTTGGGCGTGCCTTCGGCCACCTTCTCGCCGAAGTTCATCACCGTAATCATGTGCGATACTTTCATGACCATGTTCATATCGTGCTCGACGAGCAGCATAGTGACGCCTGAGGCGTTCACCTTCTGGAATACCTCGTCGATCTCTTTGGTCTCATCGTTGTTGAGCCCGGCCGCCGGTTCGTCCAGTAGCAGCATCTTGGGCTTCGAGACCAGCGCCCTTGCAAGCTCCACCCGCTTTAGTATCCCGTATGGCAAAGACGCGGGGAACGATCCCAGCCTGTCTTTGATGCCCAGCATCTCCGCTACTTCCAGCACCCTGTCGCGAGTCTCGTCCATGAAGCGTTTTCCCGCCCCAGGCACGAAAGGCAGCTCCCTGCCCTTGTACTCGTGAACCAGGCCGGAGTATATGTTCTCGTACACGGTAGTGTTGCGGAAGAGCTGCAGGTTCTGGAAAGTGCGGCTTATGCCCTTGTAAATGACCTTGTCCGAGCTGAGCCCGTTGAGGCTCTCGCCGTTGAAGAGCACTTCGCCCGATGTGGGCTCGATAATGCGGGAGATAACGTTGAAAAGCGTGGTCTTTCCCGCGCCGTTTGGCCCTATGAGCGAATGTATGGTGCCCGGCTGGACTTTCATGCTCATGTCCTTGACTGCGGTAAGCCCGCCGAAGCGGACCGTCACGTTGCGAGTCTCAAGCATGTTTATGCTCCTTATTTGGAAGTAAGGCCGCGGATTCAAAGAAGAACCCGCGGCCCGCAGTGTACTGATAAGTTACTTCAAGTAGATCCAGTCGCTCGCGACTTCGATGTTGTCCTTTGTGAACTTGAGCACGTACATCGACTGCTTGCCAAGGCGGCATGTCCAGTCGCTGAGGCTCCACGGGGCGTAGGTGATGTCGGAGGCTACCATGCCTGAGAAGTTCTCGAAGGATTCCATGGCCTTCACCAGGCCCTCACGGGTGAGGTTGGTGCCGGCCCTCTTGAGGCCTTCCACGAAGATCTCAGCCGCGGTCAGGCCCGCCACGCCGAAGGCGTTGGGCAGCTGGCCGGGGAATGTCTGCTGATATACCTTGAATATGGGCAGGTTCGTGTTGGTGAAGTCCACGCTAACCCATGCCATGGCCTCAACGCCGACTGCGTTTCCGGCTGCTCCTGCTGCGACTGTCAGGTCAGCATTGGAGTAGGTCATGAGGTATGTGGGCTTTGTGAGCTTGAAGTCTCCCCTTGCCTGCTTGAGGAATGACGCGCTCTGGGGATTGAAGAGGCCGATTGCAATTGCGTCCGGGTTTGCGGCTGTCAGCTGCAGGATCTGCGCCGACATGTCGGAGGCGGTCGCTTCCACGGGGATGTCAGCGACTACTTTGAGGCCGCGCTTTGCGGCTTCTGACTTGACCGCCGCTGCAAGCTCCTTGCCGTCGTCGAGGTTTCTGTAGATGACTGCTATCGTCTTGGCCTTCTTGACTTCGGCCAGATACTTGACCATGAGGACGCCCTCGGTTGTGTAGTTGGGCTGTACGGGGAATATGTACTTGTTCGGCGGGATGGCGATGAGGCCGGTGCCGGCGCCCTGGTAGATGTGGGGAACCTTGTTGGTCTCAAGGTACTTGTAAGTGGCTACGACGCCGGGGGTGCCGAGGCCGCCGACTAGTGCGAATACTTTGTCCTGCTCGACGAGCTTCTTCACGGCGACTGTCGTGTTGGCCGGGTTGAGCTGGTCATCTTCGATGATGAACTTGATCTGGCGGCCGTTGACTCCGCCGTTCTTGTTAACCCAGTTGAAGTACGCCTTAATGCCGTTGGAGTAAGGAACGCCGATTGCGGCATACGGGCCGGACATTGCGATGAAGCTTCCGATGAGCACTTCCTTGCTGGTGACGCCCGGGTCGGCGGCGAGGACTGTGCCTGTCATAAGAAGAGCCACGGTCAAAGCGAGTACTAGAATCTTCTTCATTTTACCCCTCCTGTTTGTTTGTTCATCTAACCGGTCGCTGGATATTTGGACTTACTTCTATCTATACATGTTCTATTATATCCTAGACTACCAAACCGCCCGATGCCCTGATGACCTGGCCGGTCACGAAGCTGGCCTCGTCGCTCGCCAGGAATGCTACCACTTCAGCGATCTCGCTGGGCTCACCCAGCCTCTTGAAGTAGGTCTTCTCCTTGATGGGGTCCAGCACTTTGTCCGGAACTGTCGCCATCATGGGGGTGTTGATGAAGCCGGGAGCCACGGCGTTTGCGCGCACATTGGCGCCTTTTCTCGTAAACTCCCTCGCCCATGTCTTGGTCATCGATATTACGCCGCCCTTTGTGGCCGCGTAGTTGGACTGGCCGATATTGCCGTCCAGACCGACGACAGAGGATATGGTAACGATGGAACCCTTGCCCGTCTCCATCATGATGGGGCCTATCGCCCTGGTCATGACGAAGGGGCCTTTGAGGTTGACGTCGATTACGAACTGCCAGTCCTCATCCGTCATCTTCTGAATGAGGGCGTCCTTGGTAACGCCGGCGCAGTTTACCAGTACATCTATTCTGCCCTTCTCCTCTTTTACCTTCAGCGCGAACGCGTTTACGGCTGAAGTGTCGGTTACGCTAACGACTGCCCCCCTGACGTTCTTGTGCGCAGCCTCAAGCTCCGCAGAGGGCTTTCGGGTTCAAGTCAACAGCGTAGACTAGCTCCGCGCCGTATTCCAGGAACTTCTCGACGATCGCCTTTCCGATGCCGCTGCCGCCGCCGGTGACGACGCAGATTTTTCCGGACATTTTCATATAAATCACCCCTTCTAATGGAAAGTATTGAAATCTATCTGCCTTATCAGGCCTTGCCCCACTTCATAACGGCGGACGCCCAGACGAAGCCGAGGCCTGCGCCTACCATGCTGATTATGTCGCCGTCTTTAATCTTGCCGTCCTTTAAGCCCAGATCCAGCGAAAGCAGCTGGTCGTTCTGACCCATATGGCCGTAATCGCCCAGGTATGTGGTCTGATCCTGTGTTAAGCCCAGCTCGGCCAGGACCGCGTCATGGGCACTTTTCTTGAAGTGCAGTATCGACAGGTAGTCGACATCCTTCTCGGTGAGCCCGCCTGAGCGCTTAAGGGCCTCCCTTACTACCCAGTAGAAATTGGGCATCGTCTTCTCCCCGAGCTTCCTTTTGAACTCCTCGGGGTCGTCTATCCTGAAATAGGCCTTCTGGTCGTCGCCCGGCTCAGGCGGCCATTTCTTGGACCCTAGAACGGGCACTACGCAAAGCTCGGAGAAAGATCCGTCGCCCTTGAATGCGGTGCCAAGCAGCACATTCCTGTCGTATCCGCGCCTTAGGACCGCAGCGGCGCCACCCGCCGCAAGGTCCGCCATGAAAGTGGTCTCGGGAATGCTTAGGTTAATCAGGTCCGCGTTCCTGTAGCCTGAGACGAGCAGCACCGTCTTGTTGGATTCGCTCGACAACATCAGGCCCCTTGCGGTCTCAAGCGCAACCATGAATGAGCCGCACATCGCCTCCATGTCGAAGCCCCATGCGTTCTCAGCGCCCAGGTCGTTTGCAATCTTAAGGCTCGCCAGCCAGCAGGGGTAGTCCTTGTGCTGTGCGCCGAACCAGATAACCAGGTCTATCTCTTTGGGGTCTATCCCTGCGTTCTCTATCGCCCTTTTTGCGGCCATGAGGCCCATGTAGGATGTTGTGTCCTCAGGTCCGGGGACCGGCTTCTGCATAATTCCAAATTTCAAGGCTATAACGTTCTCAGGAATATTGGTCGCTTTCGCGATCTCCGCCGCGCTCATTCGCGATTCGGGCACGTAAAGCCCATATCCCATCATACCTATGTTCAAATATCCCACTCCTTGCGTTATGATGCCGGTGAATTGACTCTCAATTTACTATTATCTGATTCAGCGGGATTTGGCAATATCCTTCTTTGCGGATGCAATTTTTAGCCGAAACTCGGCATATTTTTATTGTACACTATAAGCAGGAATCTATCACCCAGTGTAAAATCAATTAGAAGTGAATAGGTTCTCAAATAGGTAGGTGCATATGCCAAGAGGGGATGCCAGGGCCAGGATATTGGACGCCGCCGAGCGGCTTTTCAGCGAGAAGTGGTACTCCACCGTCTCTGTGGCCGACATCTGCCGTAAGGCAGGTGTCTCGAACGGCATAGCCTACCATTACTTCAATCATAAAGAGGAGATATTCCTCAGCCTCATGGACCGCACAATTGAAATAGTCGGCGGCTCCCCCAGGCTCAACGGCACAAAGGACCTTTTGGAGCGCATCCACAATTACATTTCCGACCTTCGCGACATTACGGTATCCAACAGGCATCTGATCAAGGCCTTCAGGCAGGGCCAGTACAGATACATAGATTATGAGCGCAAGCTGCATGTGGTCTACAAGAGGCACCTGGGAGAGGTCTTCCAAAGGCCTGTAACCGAGGATGAGTACACTTACATACTCTCTGGCCTAAGGTTTGTGAACATCAGGCACGCCTTCGACGGCACGGGAGCCGACGTAGACACTTTGAGGGAGATCGTCGCAGGGGGCCTCTTCCCCGGCCAGATTGCAAGGGAGCCCGACAAATTCCTGCCCAGGCGGATATTGCCCCCGGCGGTGGAAATGGAACAGACGACGCGTATGAAGCTTTTAAAAGCCGGCAAGGAGCTTTTGGGCAGGAGCGATTTCTCGGCGGTGGGCGTAGCGGAAGTGGCAAGGATGGCCGAAACCTCAGTGGGCACCTTCTACAACCACTTCAGCTCAAAAGAGCAGTTCCTCGCCGACATAATCGGGTGGATATCGACTGAGCTTAGGCGGTTCATAAGCGTGAACATGCCAAAGGGCCTGTCAAGGCTCGAGGAGGAGCTTACGGGCGTTTACCTGTTCTGCTTGTATTTAAGCTTCGATCCTGACTGCTACCCTGTCGTAAGGCAGGCGGAATACGTAGTGCCGGCCGCGGCCAAGGAGTACTACGATGGCTTCATGCGCGGCTACTTCAAGAGGATGGACTGGCTTCCCGACGGCTGGGACAAGCAGACCGCGGCGAACTATCTTATAGGGATTGCACATTACTTCGGCCTTGAATACGCCTACTCCAAGGACATCAAAGACGCCAAGCAGTCGCTGGAGGGGCTCATCGGATATTATATAGGCGGCTGCGGCCGCCAGGAGGTGCAGGCGGATGTTACCGGTTAAGATCGTAGGCACCGGGTTGTATGCGCCGGGGGAGCCTATAGACAATTACGAGCTGATGAAGCTCGCCCAGATCCAGTTCGACGCGGAGAAGACCGAGGCCAAGCTGGGCTACAGGACAAGGCATATGGCAAGGCTCAGGGGCATAGATGAAAGCACTCTGGACTTCGCGGAAAAAGCGGCTAAGCAAGCCATCGCGGATGCCGGCATATCGGCCTCACAGATCGGCCTTTTCCTGGTGGGGACCGACACTCCCGAGTACATCTCCCCCGCCACTGCAGTCATGCTGCAGGGAAGAATCCAGGGCGGCCAGATGCCGGTGCCGGCTTTCGACATAGTGGCATCATGCGCAAGTTTCACGTCCGCCTTCAGCACTGCCGCCAGGATAATGGCGACTGACAGAAGCATCGAGTACGCCTGTGTTACCGGGGTTTATAACATGCCGGCCTTCCTGAGGCCCGGAGACGTCTTCGGTTACTCGATCTTCGCAGACGGCGCAGGCTCATTCATATTGGGCAGGGATGAAACGGGCAAGTCCGGCTTCATCGAGTCCTCATTCGCTGCCGACGGTACGCAGTGGGATTACATCGGCATATACACAGGGGGCGCGCACAGGCAGCCCACCTGCGAGCTGCTTGAGGAGGGCAAATGGGGCCTTGAGAACCTGCAGAGGCTGCCCCCCGACAGGAACCTCAAGCTCTGGCCCGGCATTGTCGAGGACCTTCTGAAGAAGGGCGGCATCAAGCTCGCAGACCTCGACCACATCATCTTCACCCAGATCAACAAGTCCCTTATAGTGGACATCATGGCGATATTGGGCCTTCCGATGGAGAAGACCACCATGGTCATGGACCGCTACGGCTACACCGGATCGGGCTGCGTGCCCATGGCATTCCACACGGCAGTCAAGGAGGGCCGGATCAAGCGCGGCGACATCGTTGCCTTCATGGCCTCAGGCTCAGGGCTTTCGGTAGCGGCTAACCTGTTTAAGTACTAAAGAGAGTCTGTTTCAGATAGTGCAAGGCCCCGGAACAGGAACAGATAGTAGCAATCTCTCCGGTGACCAGGCAGTACATTTTTGGAGGTGCCCCATGCCCGATTGGAAAGAAATCTACAAGAGCAAGCTAATGTCCATAGAAGAGGCCGTTAGCAAGATAAAGACCGATGACGACATAGTGGTGGCGATGTGCGCAAGCGAGCCGCAGGGCCTGATGGGCCAGATGCACAAGGCCGCTGCCTGGGCCGAGAACATCAAAGTGTTCTCGTGCCTAACGCTGCTGCCCTACGACTTCTACATGAAGCCCGAGATGAAGGGCATATTCGAGCTCAATTCGTGGTTCCATACGGCCAACATCAGGGAGATTATTAAGAAGGGCTACGGTACCGTGACCTTCGTACCCAACATGTTGCACAGGGCGGCCATGGACAGGATGTACGCCAAGAAGCCGAACATCTTCATGGGCACCTGCACGCCGCCCGACAGGCACGGCAATGTCACTGCTGGGGATGAGCCTCACCTATGAGAAGGACGTGCTGGAGAACGCAGACCTTGTAATCCTTGAGGTCAATGAGAAGATGCCAAGGGCATTCGGCGACACGCTCGTCAACGTTCGCGATGTCGACATCTTCGTGGAGAATACCCAGACGGTACCGGAGATGCCCGGCATGCAGCCGGGACCCGGTCGATCTGATGATCGGCGGCCACATAGCGGAGCTTGTAGAAGACGGCAGCACGATACAGCTGGGGATCGGCGGCATACCGAATGCCGCAGCCCTCGCCCTCAAGGACAAGCACGATCTTGGCGTCCACACCGAGATGTTCGTGGATTCGATGATGGAGCTGTACGAGATGGGCGTCATCACCAATTCTAAGAAGGGCTTCATGAAGAACAGGGCGATTACCACCTTCTGCATGGGCTCCAAGAAGCTCTACGACTGGGTGGATGACAATCCCGTGGTCGAATTCCACAGGGGCAGATGGGTCAACGACCCATGCGTAATAAGGCAGAATACGAAGATGGTATCCATTAATACACTGCCTTTCGGTGGACCTTACAGGCCAGGTGGCCTCCGAATCGATTGGCCCGGTCCAGTACTCCGGGACCGGCGGCCAGTCTGACACCGCAATCGGCGCCGTAGAGGGCCTGGACGGCAAGGGAAAGTCCATTATCGCCTGCTACTCCACGGCAAGAGGAGGCACGATCTCGACGATAACCCCGATGCTAGCGGAGGGATCATTTGTGACCCTTCACAGGTCAAATGTGGACTTCGTTGTCACCGAGAACGGCATAGCCTCTTTAAGGGGCAGGAGCGTCAGGGAGAGGGCGAAGGCTCTGATCTCGATTGCTCATCCCAATTTCAGGGCTGAGCTTGAGGATAAGGCAAAGGCGATGAATATCATTTAGCTCCTTGTGGGCTTGGAGGTGTCTTTTATGAGGGAAGTAGTTATCGTTGGCGCGAAGCGGACGGCTATCGGTTCCTTCGGCGGAGTTTTCAAGGATGTATCCGCTGTAGAGCTGGGAGCGGTGGCTGCCAAGGCGGCGCTTGAGCAGGCGGGGCTTAAGGCAGATCAGGTGGACGAGACCATAGTAGGCTGCATTCTGCAGGCAGGTTTGGGGCAAGGAGTCGGCAGGCAGGTAGCCATTAAGGCGGGCGTGCCGGTCGAAAGGCCGGCATACGCCGTCAACAAGCTTTGCGGATCAGGGATGAAGGCAGTAGTGCTCGGTGCCCAGTCGATAATGCTCGGGGACGCCGAGGTTATACTGGCAGGCGGCGTGGAAAACATGTCCCAGGCGCCCTATCTGGTGCCCTCTGCAAGGTACGGCGCCAGGATGGGCGATGCCGCGCTTGTGGACTCGATGATCAAGGACGGGCTCACCGACGTGTTCAACAACTACCATATGGGCGTCACCGCTGAGAACCTGGCCGATGAATGGTCCATCACCCGCGAGGAGATGGACGTATTCGCAGCTAAAAGCCAGCAGAAATGCGAAGCCGCCATGGCAGCCGGCAAGTTCAAGGATGAGATCGTACCTGTCGTAATACCCCAGAGGAAGGGCGATCCCGTGGTCATCGATACCGATGAGTTCCCCAGGAAGGGCGTCACCGCAGATGCCCTGGCAAAGCTGAAGCCGGCATTCAAGCAGGACGGCAGAGTGACTGCAGCAAATTCCTCCGGCATAAACGACGGCGGCGCATTCCTGGTGCTTACGAGCGCCGAATTCGCGAAGAAGAACAACCTGAAAGTACTAGCAAAGCTCGTCTCTTATGGCGCAGCAGGGGTGGATCCCAAGATAATGGGCTACGGGCCGGTGCCCGCGATAGGAAAAGCGCTTGATAGGTCGGGCTGGAGCCTCAAGGATGTCGAGCTGGTCGAGCTCAATGAGGCTTTCGCGGCACAATCCATCGCCGTAATGAAAGGCCTTAAGAAGGACTTCGGCGGGGTGGATGCATCCATAGTCAATGTAAACGGAGGCGCGATTGCGCTTGGCCACCCGGTAGGCGCTTCCGGCGCCAGGATTATCATTACGTTGCTGTATGAGATGCAGAAAAGGGGTAACAAGAAGGGGCTTGCCAGCTTGTGCATAGGCGGGGGCATGGGCATTGCGGTGCTCGTAGAGAGATAGCGCCTAATAAATATTGTTGAACGCCGCCATGGATTTTGCTGTGGCGGCGTTCGCTATCCAATCCTGTGTCTAGGACTACATCTCGGCCCTGCTGCCCTGATATTCAATGCTGCAGCTTCTTATGATAAGGGAACTAGATGGAGTTAAAGCAATCAAATGAGGACAGAACCATTCGCTCGCGTAGTATTGCAAATCATAATCATAGAGTACGCTTTCATTTAGCTTGAAGTTGATATGATCATCGGTTTTCGTGATGCATAGGGCATTCTCGCCCACATTAACAAGCCCCGGTATGTCGATATCGAATGGAAGGGTATTGCTGTGCCCTTCTGCATGTTCCAAAACCATAAAATTCTCAGCTGCTTCCCCAATATCGTAGAAACCAATTCCCAGCATATTACCAACGAACATGGCAGCTGTGGGCTCATCAGCCATGAATACCATAAGCGACAGGCGTCCCTTCACCTGTATCGAGCTTGAACTCCAGAGTGAACTTGAAGTCGCCTTTATATTTGTGCGGACCGTAAATCATACTAGTATTAAGCGCAATCCCATCATCAGCAAATGCATAATTTCCGGGAACAGATACCATCCATGATCCTTCCTCGTTATCCAGCTGCTGTTCATCCTCGAAGCTGAAATAATAGAGCTTCGGCTCGCACCCGCATGCAAACAGTAAAATCGCCAGAACAACAAGCAGCAATGCCCCTCGCCTTAACATGGCAACTCACCTCCAAGCTATGCTCATATATAGGATATTACACGCATTGCAATATTTTCCTGCCAGCCCTTGTACTTGCTATAAGAAAGCCGCAGTTTATTGTCCATTTCTCCAGGCATATTCAGAGAAATCCTCACTAATGAGCTTCTGCTTGCTTGTCATTAGGAAGCATCAAGGAATATTTCAAATAATGAAGAATATATAATCAGTCATTCTGACTGGAGGTGAAGAAATGAAGTACCGGGCGCTGGTTATTGCGGCAATCGCCCTTCTCCTGGCTTTTGGGCTTTCGGGTTGCAGCAAGAGTACCTGGATAGCCAAGTTTACCGAAATGGACGAACTTGAAGGTTGGACCGTATTTGAGCTTTATAGCCTCTCCGATGACGGGCTATTCTTGCAGGACGGGGATATTGTATCTCCCTATTATGCTTGGATGGGAGATTATTCACTGACAATTAAGTTCGGCCTTGCCACCAATGATGATGTCTCCGCAGAGGTAGTTGTTTTGCTTAGCAGAGTCCCTATTGGTGATGGAGACAGTTATATTTCTTTCTATTTCCTGGAAGGCGATCCTATGATGGAATTCAATTCCGTAAGGGCCAGCGGGCCATCCAGCGGCGAGCACATCGTCTATGATCAGGGTTGGGGGCTGCCCGGCATCCTGGCTGGCCAAGTGAATACCATGCTCATCGTAAAATCCGGAAACCACTATACAGTCACTATGAATGGCAGCCCGATCTGGGATTTCGATGATGCCTACTACCAATCGCCATTTTCGTACGTTTCCATAAGCTCCACATGCCACGGCATTTACTCTACCCCTCCCATCCTTTTCAAGAGCATCGAAGTGGAGTACGAAGACGGCAACATGATTTAGATGAAAGTACCCGCCTGGCAATCCTGCGTAAGAGGGGGCGCCTTCCAAAAGGGAGGCGCTCCCAGCTTTTTAGGGCAATAAGCCGCTATTATCCTGTAACTTCTGGGATAGGTTGGAAGCTAAGGAGTACAAAGGGCCCCTGCAATGGGATATAATCAAATCAGCCTCAATGATTACCTTGGCGGAGGTGCCCCATGAAGGCGCTGATATTATGCGCAGGATACGGAAAAAGGATGTTCCCAATTACGCTGACCACTCCCAAACCTCTGCTGCCAGTCAACGGCAGGCCCCTGGTGCAGAACATATATGAGAACCTCATCTCATCTGGCATAAAACAGATCACCATAATCTCCAACGCAACGCATTACCAGGACTATGTAGAGCTTCTTAAGCAGGCACCGCCCGACGCCTCGATTGAAGTGATCTCCAATGGCGTAGATTTGCCCGACAATGCCCTCGGCGCCATCGCGGATATGGCATTGGCCGTAAATCACATGGGATATGATGACGATATACTCGTAATCGCCGGCGACAGCCACCTTGCGTTCAGCCTCAGAGGTTTTATTGATGATTACCGCGAGCATCATGTATGCAGCGTAATAGTGCAGGAAGTGGCCGACCCGGAGTATCTAAAGAGGCTGGGAGTGGCCGAGCTTGACGGACATGGAAGGATTGTGGGCTTCGAGGAGAAGCCTCAGTGCCCCAGGTCAAATCTCGCAGCATATGCTGCCTATATCTTCACAAAAGAGGCCCTTCATTGCATAGATGAGTACCTGGAGCACGGAAATCCCAAGGACGCGCTCGGCAAGATAATCGGCTGGCTTAAGGATAAGACCGTGGTAAATGGCTATGTGGCGGATGGGGCATTCATCGATATCGGCACAATCGATACCTATAAGAGGCTGTAAGCTGCAGATTGCGGTTCTAGCGGAGCTTTCCTGCTACTTTGACCTTCCCCTCGGGATCAAGCCTCCTCGCAGCCTCTTCGCTCTTGAGGCCTTCCGGGCTTTGCAGCCCCGGTTCGATTTCTGCGAGCGGAACCATCACGAACGCCCTTTCCCACATCCTGGGATGGGGCAATGTCAGCTTTTCCGAGCTTTGTTCCAGATCTCCCATCATCAGAATGTCGATGTCTATGAGCCGGGGACCCCACCTCACCGACTTGCGCCTGCCGAGCCTCTTTTCGACCAGCTTTACAACTGAAAGCAGCCCTTCCGGGCTAATTTCGCTTTGAAACCTTGCACACATGTTCAGAAACTTCGGCTGGTCAAGATATCCCCATGGTTCAGTCTCGTACAAGCTTGAAGGGAAAAGGGCGGTGCCGAGCTCCTTTTCAAGCTCCGACACCGCCCTTTTAAGATTGTCCTGCCTGTCGCCCAGGTTTGAGCCCAGCGAAAGGTAAACGTCCCTGCCCATCCTTATATCTCTATCCTGTTATAGCCCTTCTCGGCGTATGCCATAAGGGCTGTGAACGTAATGGCCGCAAGCAGCACATTGAAAGCCGCCACAAGGGTTATGGGCAGCCAGCCCTCCCAGCCTGCCAGCAACATCTTATAGACCGCGTAGCCTTGCGCGAACATAAGGCCCCAGCCTGCGAACATCGGCACGACCGCGTTGATGTTCTGCTTGACCGCCCTGGTAGGGTCGGTCCAGTTGAGATAGGGCCTGGCAAGGTCCATCAGCATGCCCCCGAATATCGCCCAAAGGCCGCTTATCTGCCCTACGACGATCGCGATCACGGCGTTTGGCAGTGAGAGCTTGAACAGGTACTGCAGCACTGCCATTATCGGAATGCTCGTTACCAGCTGGAATATCAGAGCGTACCTTATCTTTGCCAGCACAACATTCTTGCCGCTTATGGGCAGCGCCTTGGTAATCGCAATCGAGTGCCCCTCTCTTGAGAAGGCGGTAGATGCGATCATGGATCCAGTGGTAACCATTTGCATGATTATCATGAACGCCACGGTCTTCAGCCACGGGACGTTGAGCGTCGATATGAACTGTATCAGCTGATCCTCGGGCTCGCTAGAGGCAATGTTCCTTCCGAACAGCGAATACATGAATATCAGTCCGGGCCACATCAGAGGCAGCACGCCGCAGTTCATAAGGTATGAGGACGTCCTCATGACGACTTTGTGGTCCTTGGATGCCAATGTTGCCAGGGGATCGCCCTGGACGAGCTTGCTGACCATCTCGCCGTCAACAACCTTGCTGCGCTTGGTTGCCGTCTCGCCGCCGGACATGATCACGCCGTAGTAGTACTTAGAACCCAGGAAGCCCATTATCGCTGTACCCGCTGCTGAGACGCCAGCAAACAGCGCAAGGAATTTCATCCCCACGGTATTGAAGCCTTCTGCTACCGCAACTGTCCCCCAGAAGCTTGGCGGGAAATTCCTGGATGCGGCCAGCGCCAGGTTGTAGTTCATCGTTGCCAGGTATTGCATAATGCTTGAATTGTCCTGTGGCATCTTGAAGAGGGCGAAGTACTGGAATCCGAAGTATGCCACCATGAATATCAGTATGCCTATCAGGTTCATGAACGTCTTGTTGCGGCCTCTTGCAATGACTCCGGCCAGCAGCATGGCCATGACCGACGCGATTGCCAGAGGAAGCATCGGTGCCAGCAGGAATACCAGGATGCACATGACCCAGTAGCCTATCCCAGCCCCCGACATCGCTCCATAGACCCCCATGATGGGGCCCAATATCAGGATCTCTGTCAAGTATTCATTTATGAGGACTATTGTGAACTTGCCCATCATCACCGTCGCCGGCTTCATGGGCATTGCCATCAACTGAGATGTCCCCTTGGCGTAGTAGAAAGCGGCAATCACATAGAACATGCCGAATATGAGCACCATAATCTGGCTCATGGATATGCCAAGCGTCAGCATCGAACTCTGTTGCCCTGCCGCCGCCAGCCTCGGATACATGTTCTTCAGCAGCAGAATGAACATCACTTCATAGAACGCAAGCACGGCTACTACCAGCAGGCCGAGCACAGCCTGGCCGACGAATTTCAAGGTAATCTTGTTCTTGAAGTTCGCCTTCCAGTAGCCAATGTTGAAATTGATCTTGAAAAGCGCCTTTACAAGGGCAAAATACTGCATAGTTGGGTTCATGCCTATCTCTCCGTCAGTTCAAGGAAGATGTTCTCGAGCGACTCGCCCGTGCTTCCCTGCATATTGGACTTGAGCTGGTCCATAGTGCCCTCTGCTATGAGCCTTCCGCCCTTTATTATCCCAACCCTGTGGCACAGCCTCTCGGCAACGTCGAGTATATGTGTGGAGAAGAACACAGTGCCGCCTGAGGCGCAGTGCTCGTTCATGAGCTCCTTGAACAGATGGGCTGACTTTGGATCAAGTCCCACCATGGGCTCATCCAGCACCATGACCTTGGGCATGGAAAGCAAAGCGCCTGTCAGAGCCATCTTCTGCCTCATGCCGTGGGAGTATGAGGATATCAGATCGCCCGCCGCGGCTTCAAGGTCGAACATCGTCAGCAGCTTCTTGGCCCTTGCCTTGCGGTCTGCGGTGCTTACTCCGTAGATATCCCCCATGAAGTTTAGATAGTCTACGCCCGTCAGCTTGTCGAAGAGCTCAGGGGTGTCCGGGACGAAGGCGATCGAAGCTTTCGCCGCAACGGGCTCCTTGGCGACGTCATGCCCGTTCACCGTAATCGTACCGGAGTCCGGCCGCAGAAGGCCAACTATCATCTTAATCGTCGTGGTTTTCCCGGCTCCGTTGGGTCCGAGGAAGCCGTATATCTCCCCCGCTTTTATTTCAAGGTTCAGGTTGTCGACCGCCTTGATGTTGTTCTTGCTGTAGCTCTTAGACAGCCCTTTAATGCTTAGCAATTCCCATTCCCTCCTAAATTGCGCTTTTGCCTGAATCAACAACATTTATTCTAATCCAACCAAATGCATATGTCGAACAATCCCCACCTAGATTCCGGTATTTTTAACGGCACAACAAATAGGAGTTACAATGCTGGAACAAATAGGAAAATGCCTCGTCGAATCTGATAGAACTCGCAATCCGGCGTTTTTTCTATGGGAAGTGAAGGAGATATCCGTGTTGCGAAGAAATCTTATTATGGTATCTTTAGAATTGGTTAGGCAATAGTCAAGAAATCCCAAAAATATACTAAGGAGGAATACGATGAAGAGAGCATTGCTTATCGGACTCGCAGTCATCATGTCCCTGTCGATGATCGCCATGGCAAAGAGCGACCTTACTCTGGGCACCGGCGGCGTGGCAGGAACCTATTTCCCTCTGGGCGGCGTTATCGCCGGCGTAATCAACAAGAATAACGCGGACATCAATATGAACGCGGTTTCAACCGGCGCTTCTATCGCCAACCTTAATGGAATCAAAGTCGGCGACATGGACTTGGCAATAGTCCAGAACGACACGGCATTCTTTATGTATAACGGAACCGCGGGCAGCCAGTTCGCGGGCGTTGCCTACAAGGGCATCGGCGCAATATGCAACCTCTATCCTGAGCCCCTCCAGATTGTCGTCAGGTATGACTCGGACATCAAGTCCGTGGCAGACCTCAAGGGCAAGAGGGTATCAGTCGGCGACCTGGGCTCCGGCACCGAAGTCAACGCAGGCCAGCTGTTGTCCGTATTCGGTATGGACTACAAGAAGGACCTGAAGTACGAGTACAGCAGTTTCGCACAGGCTTCTGCCAAGTTCAAGGACGGCGGCCTTGATGCTTTCTTCGTGACCGGCGGCGTACCCACAGCAGCCATCACCGAGACTGCCATAACCCACAAGATCAGGATCCTGACCATTGAGGATGACAAGATCGCTGAGCTCCAGAAGAAGATGCCCTTCATGGCAGGAACTGTAATCGCCGCCAAGGCATATGGAGCGAACCAGCCTGACTCAGCCAAGTCAGTGGCAGTCATGGCAATACTCGTCGCCGATACGAAGCTTGCAAGCAGCGTCGTATATGCGATAACCAAGACCATATTCGAGAAGCAGGCTGACATCGCAGCCGGCCACGCCAAGGGCGCGTCCATCAAGTTGGCCGAAGCTATCGAAGGCCTCGGCGCCCCTCTGCATCCCGGCGCGGTACAGTACTACAGGGAAGTCGGCCTAATAAAGTAAAGGTTCCCGATACGAAATATGAAGGGACGCTCCGCAAGGGCGTCCCTTTTGTTTTATAATCGTCTATATGGCAGTAATGGCATCAAATAGGTTAAAATATTCATTAATAATGCTTGCTCTGGTTCTCATCACGGCTCTCACGCTTAGGGTGCTGGACCGGAGGCATTATTTTGAAGTTGTCGCCTTAGATGACGAAGAGGTGATATTCAAGGCTGAAGTAGTATCCGGAGACAGGTTCAGCACTACCTTTAAACACTCTGTCCAGCTGAGCGACTGGACGGATTTCTTCGAGATAACGGATGATTGGCAGTTCAGGCTTTACGAAACTCATTTCGCGGACATGGGATGGGGATTCCCCTCTGAGCCCGATCCGGGAGCGAAGATGGAGATGACCCCGGAGTACATCAGATACTACGACATGAACAGGGTAATGGAGAGTTTCGAGGTAGCAGTAACGACCGCAAACGACAGGCATTTCCTGCAGATGGATGGTTTCCTGGTCGACCTTGTGCAAGAGGCGGGGCCCGGAAGACTGCTGGAGTTCAGGATTACCCGTTAGCGGCCGCAGCAAAATAAGGGGGGTATACTCTAGTGTCTTCAGAAGATATCAAGAAGGTCCAAGTCGAAGATGCCCCAGTGGATGTAGAGGAACTTCTGGCCAAATTCGACAAGGAATTGGCCACAAGGAAGACCGGTCCTCTGCTAACAAAAATCATTACCGCATTGCTGTTCGTATGGGGCTGCTGGCAGCTCTGGACGGCTTTTACCGGAGAAGTCCCGCTTCAGAGGATAATCCACCTGGGATTCGTGCTCTCTCTTGTTTTCCTGCTCTATCCCGCGTCCCCCAAAGGAAGGCGCAAGTTCGCCTGGTATGACGCCATTCTTTCTATTACCGGCGCATGCATAACCTTCTATTATATGAGCCAGTATGACAACCTTGTCATGAGATCAGGAATGAACAACACCGCAGACGTTGTATTTGCAACCCTTGCAATACTGCTCGTGTTGGAGGCAGCAAGAAGAGTCGTCGGCCTGCCGATTTTGATAGTCGTAGTTACTTTCCTTCTATATGCATACTTCGGAAAATCCATGCCGTCGTTCTTAAGGCACAGGGGCGTGCGCTTCGAGCGCCTTACCTCATACATGCTCTACACAGGAGAAGGAATACTAGGCGTCCCGCTGGGCGTCTCGTCTACCTTCATCTTCCTGTTCATCATGTTCGGCTCCTTCCTTGAGAAGACGGGCATCGGCAAGTTCTTCATCGACTTCGGCAACTCCATAGCAGGAGCCGCTACTGGCGGCCCCGCTAAAGTCGCGGTCATCTCATCGGCCCTTCAGGGCACGATATCCGGAAGCTCCGTCGCCAACGTCGTCGGCACCGGCAGCTTCACTATTCCTATGATGAAGAGCCTGGGCTATCGTGGAGAATTCGCAGGCGCTGTCGAGGCAAGCGCGTCGACAGGCGGGCAGATCATGCCCCCCGTCATGGGAGCCGCCGCATTCCTGATGAGCGAATTTCTGGGCGTCCCTTATGCGACAATAGCGAAAGCCGCCGTTATCCCCGCCATCTTGTATTTCACCGGCGTCTTCCTCGGCGTGCATTTCGAGGCGAAGAAACAGGGGCTTAAGGGCCTTCCCAAGGAAGAGATGCCCAAGATTTGGAATCTGCTTAGAACCCAGGTACAGCTGTTATTGCCTGTAATTGCGATCGTGTTCTTCCTGTCCACCGGAGTCTCCGCGATGAAGTCGGCCCTTTACGGCATAATATTGTCAGTGGTAGCTGGCTGCTTCAAGCGCGACTACGCCATCAATTGGAAGGAAGTCGGCAAGTGGGAGAGCAAGTCCTTCCAGACCGTTACCGGCATAGTGATTGCCATGATAGCGGCGCTGTATGTGGCAAACGCGTTCCTGAAGCTGCCCATATTGGACCTGCTATTGATTGCACTTGTGCCAATAGCGGCCTATTTTGCGATCGTCTACATGCTCGGCAAGGCCAACCCCGGGACCGCGCTTGTTCACTTCATGACCAAGTGGGGAAGGCTGATCCTACCGATAATCACTTTCGGGGTCGTCTATGCCGTTTACAGCGATGTTAGCAAGGGGGCAATAATGGGAATAGCCTCCTACTTCCTCGTCAATGCAATCGGCGGAGAGCCCAGGATACATCTGACTAAGCTTTTCCAGGCGATAGTCGACGGTTCAAGAGGCGCGTTGGGCGTGGCCGTTGCGTGTGCGTCTGCCGGTATGATAGTCGGCGTCGTTACAATGACGGGACTTGGCCTGAAGCTTGGCACCGGCCTTGTTGAGCTTGCGAACAACCAGCTGCTGTTAACCATGTTCTTCACGATGATCACTTCGATCATCCTTGGCATGGGCGTTCCGACGACGGCAAACTACGTTATAACATCGACGATAGCAGCCCCCGCCATTATTGGCCTTATAGGCCGAGAGCAGGCGCTAGCGGCACATCTGTTCGTGTTCTACTTCGGCATCATCGCCGACGTCACCCCTCCAGTGGCACTTGCCGCATTCGCCGGAGCGGGCATTGCGAAAGCGGACCCGTTCAAGACGGGCGTGAATGCGACGAAGCTGTCTATTGCGGCCTTCATGGTGCCCTATTGCTTCGTGTATAATACGAACCTGCTGATGATCAACCAAAGCTTCTTCTCCTTCATTACAATATTCAACCTTGTGACGGCAGTGCTCGGTATGACCTTCATCGCAGTAGGTGTGCAAGGATGGTTTAAGACAATTGCGCCCTGGTGGGAGAGGGTACTCGCCATAATCGGAGGGCTCGCCATGATAGGCGGCTCCCAGTTCTTCCACGGCGTGATGGAGATATTCGCCTTCATCAAGCCTATCGAAGCAACGATAGTCAATGCAAAGGACTTCTTCTACAGCCTGCCCGGAGAACTTGTTGTTAACGGCGTGGGACTTGCAATAATCGCAATCGTTTTCTTAACCCAGACCGCAAGGAAGAAGACTTACGGCGACAGGTCCATAGCCCAGATCGAACAGCTAAAAGCCGCCAGGTAGAAGATACTCCAAAGCAAATCGATCGTGCCCCCTGTGCGGTATGTTGCCTCCCAGGGGGCATTTTCCTAAACAAGCTCAGGAGGTCAGGAAGATGGAAAACCCCAACCCCAAGGACCTGATGCTGATAAGAGTAGTGCTTAAAGGCCTAAGCTTCGACACTGCACCGCTTTGGCAGGGCCGCCAGGGCAGCATGAACCTGGAGGCATCCGTGGGCGTAAAGGAAGTCAGCAGGCCTTCCGAACAGAATGTAATCGTCCACATGACCTATGTAGTAAGGGAGAAGGGCTCAGGGCATGAGATCCTCAGCGCCAAGATGGAGGGGCATTACCATTACCAAGGTGATGTCGCGCTCCTTGGCAAGCCGCCCTATGTACAGTTGCTCGTGCATCCGGCGATGCAGCACGGAAACCTGTGGCTTTCCACCCTTACGGGTTGGTCAGGCCCCGTGCCCCTTGTCCTGATGCAGGACAAACATGAGCTAAAGCATTAATACCTTGACGCTCATCAGTGCAGCTACGGGGCGAATAGCCTTTCCTTCCCTGCACCGCGGCATATTCGATATGTGCTTCAAAGTATTGACATTTAGGCTTTTATGTCGCATTCTTTGATTTGATTCTTCTTGAGAATCATGTGCGCGTTTTATGCGGAAATGCCGCCGGATGGAGGGTTATGATGCTATATGGAAAGGTACATCCTGGAGCTTAGGGACGTATCTATGAAATTCGAGGATGCCGAGGCTTTGTCCGGCATCAACCTGCAAATCAGACACAAGGAATTTGTTACGCTGCTAGGGCCCTCCGGATGCGGGAAGTCCACGATGCTCCGCATACTAGGGGGTTTTCTTACGCCCACGAGCGGCAAGGTGTTCTTCGACGGAGTAGATGTCACGGACGTCCCTCCCTATAAGAGGAAGCTGAATACGGTCTTCCAGAAGTACGCCCTCTTCCCCCACCTCAACATCTTCGACAACATCGCCTTCGGCCTCAAGCTGAAGAACGCGCCGAAGGAAGAGATCAAAGAGAAGGTCAAAGCGATGCTCAAGCTGGTAAACCTGGAGGGCTTCGAGCGCCGCAGAGTGCAGTTCCTATCGGGCGGCCAGCAGCAGAGGGTGGCCATCGCAAGGGCCCTGGTCAACGAGCCGCAGGTGCTGTTGCTCGACGAGCCTTTGGGCGCACTGGACCTCCAGCTCAGGAAGGACATGCAGCTTGAGCTGAAGCGCATGCAGAAGCGCTTGGGGATTACATTCCTCTATGTCACGCATGACCAGGAGGAAGCCCTCACCATGTCCGACAGGGTCATAGTGATGAAAGACGGCGTCATCCAGCAGGACGACACCGCGATAAATATTTACAACGAGCCCATCAACCACTATGTGGCGGACTTCATCGGTGAGGCCAACATGCTCTATGCAGTCATGAGGGACGACTACAAGGTGGAGTGCATCGGCGAGCTCTGGGACTGCGTCGACAAGGGCTATGAGAAGGACCAGTTCGTCGAGCTGTTGGTCCGTCCTGAGGACCTGGAGATGGTCAAAGAGCACCAGGGCATGGCCAACGGCGTCGTCGAAAGCGTCGTCTTCAAGGGCGTGCACTACGAGATCGTAGTCCGCGACGATTCGGGCTACGACTGGATAGTACAGAACACCAAGAACGCGGAGATCGGCTCCAGGATGGGCATCGACTTCTCCCCCGACGCAATACAGATCATGCTGGTGAGCCCTGACTACATGCTGCCTGCTTCCTTCGAGCAGGCCGGCAATAAGATTAAAGGCGAGCTCTGGATAACCCAGGACAGCGAGGATTACGTGAAATCTGGCAAGGGGACCATGCAAGCCGTCCCCAAGCTGCATACGACTGCCCAGGGCAAGCACATCACGAACGTATACACCGAGGACATCAAGAGGACCTGGGTCCTGAGGACGGACGAGCCGTTCGATATGTCGAAGCCGATAACCATCCGGTATGGAATTGGGGCTGATGACCCCGACGGGACGGAGGTGCGCTAGGAGTGACTAACAAGAAGATCCTTGCCGTGCCTTATATTGTCTGGACATTAGTGTTCAGCATAGTGCCGCTCTTGATCATACTTGTATACAGCTTCTGCGAGCGCACACCCTATGGCGACATAGTTTTCAAGTTCACGACCGAAAACTACGTCAAGTTCTTCCAGCCCATTTACCTGAAAGTGCTGTGGCGCTCAATAGCCATGGCAGTGGCATCCACGGCGCTTTGCCTGCTCATAGGATACCCAATGGCATGGATAGTATCCCGCGCCCAGGACAGGGCCAGGAACTTCATGGTCATGCTTTTTGTGCTTCCGCTGTGGACCAACTTCCTTCTCAGAACGTACGCGTGGATGGGCCTGCTGAGGGAGAACGGCTTCTTCAACCAGGTGCTAATGTGGATCGGCATAATCGACGAGCCACTTAAGCTCTTGTATACCGAAGGGGCTGTACTAATCGGTATGGTGTACAACTTCCTGCCCTTCATGGTGCTTCCCATATACTCAGTGCTGGTCAAGATGGAGCAGGGCCATATTGACGCCGCCAATGACCTTGGCGCAAATCCCGCCCAGACTTTCGTGAAAGTGATACTGCCTTTGAGCTTCCCCGGCATCGTAAGCGGGATCATCATGGTGTTCATGCCGGCTCTCTCCACTTTCATCATCTCGGACCTTTTAGGCGGCGGGCAGACCATGATGCTGGGCAATCTCATACAAAACCAGTTCCTGTCGGCGCGCAACTGGCAGTTCGGCTCGGCCATATCAACTGTCATGATAGCCATGGTCCTGGTAATCACCCTCCTATCAAGCCGTTACAGGAGCGAGGAGAGTGAGATGCTGTGGTAAACAAGTTCGGCAAATGGGTTTATGCAGGGCTGATATATACATTCATGTACCTGCCGATAATACTTCTGATCATATATTCTTTCAATAACTCCAGGTACAGGGGCAACTGGGAGGGTTTCACGCTCAACTGGTACACCGAGCTCTTCCAGGACCGCAGCATAATGGACGCCTTGAGGAACACGCTGGTGATAGCTGTAGCCTCCTCTTTCAGCGCTACCGTTCTCGGGACGATGGCCGCGATCGGCATATACGCGATGAAGCCCAAGTTGAAGAACTTCATGGTCAACATGACATATCTGCCGGTGACCTATCCTGAGATAGTAATCGGCGTCTCGTTGCTGGCCCTATACGTCGGCATTGGCCTTCCTTTGGGATTTTGGAGCATAATCCTGTCCCACGTCACATTCTGTGTGCCATTCGTGGTGATTGCGGTCTTGCCAAAGCTGTATCAGCTCAACCCCAACCTGGAAGAGGCCGCCATGGACCTTGGGGCAACTCCTTCGCAGGCGTTCTGGAAGGTGATTTTGCCTGAGATCATGCCCGGAGTCATGACCGGCATGCTGCTCTCCTTCACCCTATCGTTGGACGACTTCCTGATTAGCTTCTTCACTACAGGATCTGGCGTGAATACGCTAGCCATCAAGATATACTCCATGACGAAGGTGGGCGTGACGCCGAAAATAAACGCGCTGACCACGATAATCTTCGTCACCATATTCCTGCTCCTCCTGGTCATACAGGCAAGGGACAGGAAGAAGCCCGAGGTCTAGGCCCAAAGGATGGGCATTGTTTAAGTAAATCAACCTGCCAGCGTGAAGTTAACCGCGCTGGCATCGCTTTTTGATAAGGGCCGTTGAGATTGCGGCAATACCGGTTTTCGATTTGGGGATTGCAAAGCAGAAACATGCCTTGATGCAGGCATTTTAGCAGCAGGAAATTTCCGCTTTACATGTGGGCCCATTTGTATATAATTGCATCATCAGGAATTGAAAAAGAAGGGTGCTGGTGTCGATGAAATTCAGAGTATTGTTGGTGGTTTCCTTGCTCCTCCTCTCCGCCGCTTTCGCAGGAGGCTGCGGCAAACAGGCTACAGTGAACATTTACAACTGGGGCGATTACATGGACCCCGCGGTTCTAGAGGCCTTCGAGGAAGAGACCAAGATAAAAGTCGTCTATGAAGTCTACTCCACAAATGAGGAGCTGCTTGCAAAGCTTAAGGCGGGCGGCACGAACTACGATATAGTCATCCCCAGCACCAATATGCTGGAAGTGTTCCTGGCACAGGATCTGCTTTCGGAAATCGACCTTAGCAAGGTAAAGAATTTCTCGAACCTGGATCCTCAATTCACCAACCTAGAGAGCGATCCCGGCAACAAATACTCCGTCCCCTATTTCTGGGGCACGATAGGCATACTCTACAACGCCGAGGCCATCGGCACGGAGATCGACAGCTGGAGGGCCATGTTCGATCCCAAGTACACAGGCAAGATCATAATGTTCGACTCCGTGAGGGATACCATCGGCGTCACCTTGAAGATGCTCGGCTACTCCCTGAACAGCACCGATCCTGCGCAGCTGGAGGAGGTCAAGCAGATATTGACACAGCAGAAGGCGCTTCTGCACTCCTACACTGTGGACGGATATGAGGATCCGCTATTGGCCGGCGACGCCCTGCTTTCGATGGCCTGGTCCGGCGACGCGTTCAAGGTCGTCGGGGAGAACCCCGCGTTCAAGTACGTATTGCCCAAAGAGGGCACGAACGTCTGGGTCAATTCGATGGCAATACCCAAGTCGGCAAAGAACAAGGACGAGGCCTACAAATTCATGGACTTCATCCTCAGGCCTGAAATTGGCGCGCAGCTTGCAGAATATATCGGCTACTCGACCCCGAACAAGGCAGCTCAGGAGCTGCTTCCGGAGGACGTTCGCAACAACGAGGTCGTGTACCCTCTGGGCAACGTCTTCGAGACGAACGATGTCCAAGTGGACATTAAAGAGGCAACTGAGCTGTACGACAGGATATGGACCGAGATTAAGTCCAACTAAGCAGGGAACGCAACTTATGGGCAGCCGGCGACGGCTGCCTTTTCTTTTTGCACTTTCCGATGCCTTTTGCTTGGGATAATAACATATACAAAATATTTGATATAATAGCGTCATCCGGGCGATGGGCGAGCCCTCCGCCCCATATAGATACGGGAGGAAGCTGAATATTTTGAAATCTAAGCTGGTTATTGGAATAGTATTGGTGCTGGTGTTGATTGCAGCCGTCCTGTTCGGCGCCTATAAGCTGGGCTATATCGGCAAGAAACCCACCCTTAACGTGTACAATTTCGGAGAGTACATAGACCCTGCCATAATTGACGATTTCGAGAAGGAATTCAAGGTCGATGTGATCTACGAAACATATTCGACCAACGAGGAGATGCTCGCTAAGCTGAAGGCAGGCGGGAACGTCTACGACGTGATATTCCCCAGTGCCTACATGCTGCAGGTTCTTATCGCGCAGGATCTGCTTCTGCCTCTGGACGGCACGAAAATCGCAAACTCCTCAAACATCGACCCAATGTTCAAGGGCCTCTCATGCGATCCGGATGACAAGTATTCCGCCCCCTACTTCTGGGGCACGGTCGGCATACTATACAACTCCGAGCTGGTTGAGGAGCCAGTCGACAGCTGGTGGGCTCTTCACAATCTCAAGTACTTCGGCAAGGTCATCATGTTCGACAGCATGAGGGACACTATCGGCCTGACCCTCAAGATGCTCGGCTTCTCGATGAACAGCGTAAACCCTGCCGAAATCGAGCTTGCCAAGCAGGCCCTCATCAACCAGAAGCCCATGGTCCGCTCATACGACATCGACGCCTACAAGGATGCCTTGCTTGGCGGGCGACGCAGTCATGTCCATGGCATGGTCCGGGGACGCTTTCCTTCTCATGTCCGAAAGCCCCAAGTTCAAGTACGTGATCCCCAAGGAGGGCACCGGAGTATGGGTAGATTACATGGCAGTGCCCAAGACGGCCCAGAACCCGGACATGGCGCACAAGTTCATCAACTTCATGCTTGATGCCGAAGTCGGTCTGAGGAACACGGTAGCCGTGGGATACTCCACTCCCAATGCCGCGGTCAAGCAGCTTCTTCCCCAGGAGGTAAGGGACAATAAAGCAGCGTATCCGGACGGAAATGTCTTCGAGGGAAGCGAGTTCGGTATCGACATAGAAGAAGGCACGGAGCTTTACGACCAGGCCTGGACAGAAATCAAGTCCAATTAGCTTTTTGCCTGATATGCTAAGGGGCGGGGAGGGGATTCCCGCCCCTTCTCTTTAATATTAGCTTGTGCAAACCTTGCGGACTGCATACCAGGCCGCGCGAAAGAGGTGCTTCAATTGATCAAGAACTACTCCTTGAAGGACGGGAAGTGGGCAGAAACGAGCCCTGCCGAGGCCCGATGGATCAGGGCGGTGAACCCGACATCCGATGAGCTTCAGGGCCTTTCCTCTTCCTATGGCATCAATATGGACGATCTTTGCGCCGGCCTGGACGAGTATGAGATGCCCAGGTTCAGCCCCGAGAAGGATTACAGCATGCTCTTCATCAACACCTCCAAGCTGACGACGATGACGAGTGGAGGGTATTGGCGCTAGGGATCGCAATAACCCCGAAAGTGACGATAACGATATCAAGCGACGAGACCGAGCTAATAAATGACTTCGTCGCCATGCCCGTAAAAGACCACGCCGTAGACTCCAGCGAGGCCATGCTTTTAAGGCTCCTTCTAAGGGCAACGGAGCTTTTCATACGCGACCTTTACCTGATAGACAAGAGGAACACCCAGCTGGAAGGCCAAATCGGCGTTGGGATAAAGAACTCCTTGATATCTGAACTTCCTAACCCTGGAGAAGTCCTTGGTATATCTAAGGACCGCAGTAAACGGCAACCAGCTGGCGCTGGAGAAGCTGCGCTCATCCTCTATGATTGCTAACAACCCCAAGCTCGCCGACCTTCTCGACGATATCATAGTCGAGAACAGGCAGGCCCGGGACATGGCGAATATCTACACAGATATCATTGAGAGCACTAAGGATGCCTTCACATCGGTCATTAACAACAACCTCAACGCGGTAATGAAGTTCCTAACGGCCATAACCGTCGCCCTATCGGTACCCATGATAATTATGGGCACCTTCGGCATTAACTATCACCTGCCCTGGCAGAACAGCCCTTACGGCTTCGTATCCGCTGTCATCCTGACTGTGATTCTGACCATAGTGTCGGTAATCGTGATGATAAGGAAAAAGCTGTTCTAACTAAGATTTGCCTCTGCAATCTGAAAGGCCTGCCGCAATGATAATCGCAGCAGGCCTTTTTACTTTATCTCATGCGCTCCTATTTGCTCTCAAGATGGCACCAGGCGATATGCCCGGCCCCGTCATCCACCGACGCCGGCTCCACCTCCGAGCATATGGGCATCGCGAAGCTGCACCTCGGATGGAACCTGCACCCCTTGGGCGGGTTCAACGGGCTCGGCACCTCGCCCTTAAGCACGGCTTTTGCGCTTTTGTTCCTCGGATCGAAACCGGGGACCGCCGCCATCAGCGCCTTGGTGTACGGGTGCCTGGGGTTTTCGAATATCGACTCGGACGGCCCGATTTCGACCAGCTTCCCCAGGTACATCACGGCCACCCTGTCGCTGACATGCCTGACAAGGGCGAGGTTGTGGGCCACGAACAGATAAGTAAGGCCAAGCCTCTCCTGAAGGTCCACCAGCAGGTTGATTATGTGCGCATGCACAGAAACGTCAAGCGATGAGACGGGCTCGTCGCAGACGATGAACTTAGGTTCAAGGGCCAGCGCCCTCGCTATGCCTATCCTTTGCCTCTGACCGCCCGAAAACTGCCCTGCAAGGCTTGCGGCGTCCCTTTCCGTAAGTCCTACCATATCCAGCAGCTGCATCGCCCTAGCCCTCATCTCGGCCCTCGTACCGCGCTTGTTGACCAGGAGGGGCTCTTCGACGATCTCGGCAGCCGTCAGCCTTGGTGACAGCGAAGAATAAGGATCCTGGAATATCATCTGGGCGGCAAGCCTCGCCTTCCTGAGCTCGGCAGGTTTCATTCCCGTAACTTCCGTACCATCCAGGACGATGCTTCCTGATGTCGGTTCGACTAACCTTAGCAGCATGCTGGCGAGCGTGGTCTTGCCGCAGCCGCTTTCGCCAACCAGCCCCAGCGTCTCTCCCCTTTTAATGCAGAAGGAGACGTCCGAGACCGCGCTGATGTAGCCGGACGGCTTGAAAAGCGCACCTGTCCACACAGGGAAGCTCTTTGTAAGGCCCTTTATTACGAAGAGGTCAGTCCCATTCTTGCCATCGGCCATATCAGTCGCCCCCCTTCCCCGAGTACAGGAGGCAGCGCACCTTGCGCCCGTCCTTCTCGACAATTTCAGGATGCGTCTTCAAGCACGCTTCGAAAACCCTGTCGCACCTGGGGGCGAAGCGGCACCCTTCTGCCCTTTGGCTGGGATGCGGCACCGTGCCCGGTATCTGGTAAAGCCTGTCCCGTTTTCCGCCCTTCATAACGGGCATCGCCCTCATAAGGCCTGATGTATATGGGTGCAGGGGTTCATCGTAGAGCGCCTCTACCGGCGCCTCCTCCACAATCTCCCCGCAGTACATTACCATTACTTTCTTTGCGACCTCCGCCACAACGGCAAGGTCGTGGGTGACTATGAGAAGGGCCATACCCATCTCTTTCTGGATGCGGTCCATCAAGTCGAGCACCTGCGCCTGTATCGTCACATCGAGCGCCGTCGTGGGCTCGTCCGCAATTAGAAGAGACGGCTTCAGCGCCACCGCCATCGCTATAAGTATCCTCTGCCTCATGCCCCCGGAAAGCTGATGCGGAAACTCCTTACAACGCCTGTCCGGCTCCGGTATCCCCACCTTATGGAGCATCTCGCAGGCCGCCTTTGAAGCCTCATCATCCTTCATCTTCCTGTGTATCCTGAAGACCTCGGCTATCTGGTCCCCGATTGAGAAAACCGGGTTCAGCGCAGTCATGGGGTCCTGGAAGATCATGCTTATGCGGTCCCCTCTTAGGGCCTGCATCTGCGAGTCCGTTATAAGCTGCAGCTCCTTGCCCTCGAAGGATATCCTCTCCGCCCCGCTGCAGCCCGGCAGGTCTAGAAGGCGCATGATGGAAAGCGCAGTAATGCTCTTGCCGCAGCCGCTCTCGCCCACCAGCGCCACAAATTCGCCCTTTTGTATGTTCAAATCGATCCCCGTGACGACCGGCATGTAGCCGCCCTCGGTGGCGAAGCCGACATGGAGGTTCTTTACATCGAGCAAGGTCGGCGCCTTTACATCAACTACCATCTCAGGCATCCGCCTCGCCCCCCTTCGCCTTGACGGGAACAGGGCAGAAGTCCTTGTTGCCGACAAGCTTCGAGTACAGGCGCTGCATGACCCTCATCTGCCTTACCCTGGGGTTTACTATCTCCTCAAGGGCGTAGCCGACGAGCATGAAGCCTATGACGGTAATGAATATCGCAACTCCCGGAGAGAGCACCCACCACCATGCCTTCAGCAGCAGGCCGTGGTTCGCCTGTGCCTCGAAAAGCATCTTGCCCCAGCTTATCGCCTTCGGGTCCCCGAAGCCGAGGAAGCTCAAGCCCGCCTCCGCCACCATGACGCCGGCTGCGGATAGCACGCCCGAAACGATCAAGAGCGGGGAGACTTCGGGGAGTATGTGCCTGAACATGACATACGGCCTGCTTGCGCCCGCAAGCTCCGCCGCCGTTATGTACTTCTGGCTCTTCAGGCTGAGGACCTGGGCGCGGATGGTCCTCGCCATGCCGGTCCAGCCCAGAAGGGTGAAGATGATTATTATCATGTAGAACTGGGTCCCGACGTATGTCGCTATCAGTATCATGAGAGGAAGCGACGGTATCGTCATCAGCACGTCAACAGCCCTCATGATCAAAGTGTCGAACCAGCCTCCCAGGTAGCCCGCCATCATGCCAAGCACCGCGCCCAGCAGCGTCGAGCTTATGCCAGTGATGATGCCGACTATAAGCGACACCCTGGCCCCGTAGATGAGCTTCGAGAGGATGTCGTTTCCTATGTGGTCCGTGCCCAGCCAATGCGCAGCTGAGGGGGCAAGTCGCGGCAGGTCCCTCGAGAAAAGGTCGTATGGATCAAATGGCGCTATGAAGTGGGCGAATATGGCGACAACTATTACAAAGGCCACCATTATGAGGCCAACTCTTCCCGTCTGATGTTTCAGTATGCCTTTAAGAAGTTTTATCATCCCGGCCCCCCTATTCCAGCTTCACGCGAGGGTCAAGCTTCGCGTACACCAGGTCGGTGAGGAAGTTGGCCGTCACGGTCACACTGGACAGGACGAGCATTACGCCCTGCATTAATGGATAGTCGAAGCTCCTGGACGCCTCAATCATAAGCAGGCCCATGCCATCCCAGGAGAATATGGTCTCGATCACCACTGCGCCGCCGATTACCCCGCCAGGTTCATGCCCACGCTGGTTACCAGAGGCAGAGTTGCATTCCTGAACGCGTGCCTGTAGAGCACCGAGGCGGGCGATGCGCCCTTCGCCCTCGCCGTCCTTATGAAGTCCTGGCCGATGATCCTGACCATGCTGTTTCTTACCAGTACCGCATAGCCGATTATCCCCGGCACCGACATCGTCACCACCGGCAGTATGGCATGCTTGGCGACGCTTGCTATCATCTCGGGGGACATCATCGTAAGCCCTCTGTCCATCATGCCGAATGGCGGCAGCCACTTCAATGTGAAGCCGAAGATGAGTATGAGAATCATGGCGAACCAGAAGCTGGGGACCGCGGTCATTATTATCGCCCCGGACAGAAGCGCGGAATCGGCGAACCTGCCCCTGCGCCAGGCGGCGAAGCAGCCGTAAATTATGCCGCCGATCACGGAGATGAGCTTGGCCGTTACCGTAAGCGCAAGCGTCCACGGTATCTTGCTTGCGATGATGTCGATTACGGGCCGCCTATATGCGAAAGACGTGCCCAGATTTCCCTTCGACAGCTCCTGCAAATAGACGATGAACTGCTCGAAGAGCGACTTGTCCAGGCCGTACTGCGCCCTTATCTCCTGCTTCATCTCCGGGGTAAGCCTGGGGTCCTCTACAAGAAACTTTGCCGGATCCCCGGAGATGACACGCGGCAGGAAGAAGTTCAGCGTTATTACGATAGCCATTATCAGGGCTATCTGCGCCAGCCTCTTTATGAAATAGGCGAAGCTCATTTAGCGGTCTCTTTCCCCTTATGGCGGCTATTTAACCGGCGTAAGGTTCCTCATGGTATGCGAGTTGAGTATCGATAGCCCTTCTACGCTGCTCCAGCCCTTGAACCTGTCGTCGCGGTATAGAGATATGTTCGATGCCGAATAGATCGGCACCTGGTAGTACGCCGCCGCCACGATCTCCTGCAGCCTTCTCAGCTGGGCGAATTGCTTGTCCTCGTCGTTTTCCGAGCGCATCGCGGTGGACAGCTCGTCGAACTCGGCGTTGTTGAAGCCCCCGTAATTGAACCCTGCGACCCTGCCCTCAGCAAGGACGCCCCTTGAGCTGTGGAAATGATAGAAGTACATATCCCTGGGCTCAGAGAAGCCGAGCGATGAAATGCCTGCGTCGAACTCGCCGCCTTTGAATTCATTCAGCAGCGCATCCGCCGACATGGGCGAATGGGTAGCGTTGATGCCAACCGACTTCAGGCCGAATGCCACATATTCGGCGATTATCATGGCGGTGCCGGCGTTCGGGCACAGGATTTCCATCCTGAGCTTCTTGCCGTCGGGCATCTCCACGTACTTGTCGTTGTCCACATCCTTGAAGCCGGCGTCGGCCAGCAGCTTCTTGGCTGCTGCGACATCCGCTTTGATGGGCTTTATGCTGCTGTTCGCCCATTCTACGAACGGCATGACCATGGAAGGGCTGGCTACAGCGCCATATCCCATCAGCACCGTCTTTATGAGCTTCTCCTGGTCTATGGTCAGCGCCACCGCCTGCCTGAACTTGATGTTGTTGTACGGGGCCTTCCTCAGGTTGAACATCAGCGTGGTGATCGAAGTCGTGCTGTTGACGTCCACTTTGACGTCCTTGTACTGACCAGGATTGGCCTTAATGTCCTCCGCTATCTGGGGGGGCACCCTGCTGTCGAAATAGTCGAAGGCGCCGTCTCTCAAGGACATTATCCCCATGGTCTGGTCCCTGATAATAATGAGCTCCATGGTGTCGAAATTGTATTTCCTGACGGGATGGTCCTTCCTGACCTCAAGCACTATGTACTGGCCGTCCACCTTCTGCTTGAGTATCATGGGGCCCGAGCCTATCGGGTTGAGGTTGGCGAACGCCCTGGGCTGTTTTATCGTCGACCAGATGTGCTTGGGCACGATCAATATGGCAGTGCCTGCGAACCTCAGGTTGCTCAAAGCGGGCGTCGTGAACTCCATCTCGAAGCACTTGTCGTCTATCTTCTTGATGCTTTTGAATGTGGCAAGTATGGCCATCTGGCCGGGGAACTTGCTCTTTATTATCATCTCGTAGGTGAAGACTACATCGTCCACGGTCAAAGGCTTGCCGTCCGACCACTTGAAGTTCGGATTGATGGTCATCTTCCAGGCGAAATTATCCTTCGTCTCCCATTTGGAGACGATGTTTCCGTTGAGCTTCTTGCTCACCTCATCGTAGTTGAAAAGTGTGTCGTATACCTCGCCTGTAACCGTGCTTTCAGTGCTCAGAAAGCCGAAATACGGGTTCAGGTTCTTGGCGTCCTCGAGCACTCCGATGCGGAACACTCCCGAGTCGTCCTTGGCGGCGTTTGCCCCCATTGAAAGAAGCAGGGCGACGACGAAGGCCGCCGCGACCAAACGCTTCATATTTCTCACCTCCGGGAATACTATTCTTTGATTACATCCATCTTCGTACCGAAGCCGGCCTTGGTGGCCGAATTGTCGAAGATCTCCTCTATGTGGACTATGTAGACCGGCCTGTTGGGCCAGCGGTCGGGATTAGGTTGATGATACACGTCATGCTGTGCGTTTACAAGTTTATGCAAGATGCCGTCGTTTACGATCTCAATTTTGCCTCTGAGCTCGTAATGGATTACGGGCGGCTCGAAGAAGCTGAGCGTAATGTTCTTGTTGTCGTTGAAGTTCTCCCAGCTGTGCTTCTTGGCAAGCTCCATCGAGCTCATAACCGTGAAGTCCACCCTCTTCTCGCAGCCTTCGCCGTAAAGAAGCTCTACCAGCAGCTTCAGCCCGTCGTCGCTGTAGCCTTCGCGCCAGCCTGTGGCGATATGCTTCAGGTACGCGTCGAGCGTCTCCTGCATATATTCCTTCTTGGGCAGCCAGCCTATTCCCTTTACGGAAGCGTTAAGGCCGGCAGGGCCATTAGAAATGAAGGTCGGGCAGTGCGTCGTGAAGCTTAGGAACATCCTCGTAGGATCCACTTTCTCGCCTGAGGCCAGCCTTCTTACCATATCGGCCCTCTTACCATAGGCCCAGCGGTAGAAGCTCGACGGCATCTCCATCATCTTCGCTACCTCCATCTTTACCGGATTCTCTATCCATCCGGACACATAATAATGCCTCGCCTGCCCGGTCTAACTACGCATATGGTGGTCAGATTGGCTTAATCTGCCAACCGAGCAGCACATATATATTTTACTCCATATGCATATCATTCTCCTTCCCCGCATTATTATTCTTGCGCTTTTATCCATAAATTTTAGGCCCGCCTGCCCTGCCCTTGTGTAGAATATCCTTGTGGACTAAGTTTCTTGGGGAGGTTATGCCATGAGAAGACTGCCTATCGCAATAACAGCTGTAATGCTCGCGCTCCTGCTAGTGATGGCGCCGGCAATAGCGGCCGACAGACCCGACAAAGCAAGCCTTGTTATCATTGAGACGACAGACATACACGGTTCGTTCTTCCCATACGATTTCATAACGGACAAGGCCGTCGACGGCTCGCTGGCGCAGGTTTCCACAATACTCGCCCAGGAGAGGGCAAAAGCCGGCCAGCAGGTAATCTATCTTGATAACGGCGACAATCTGCAGGGCCAGCCCTCTGTGTATTACTACAATTTCGAGGACATGGCGTCCAAGCACCTTTTGACAGAGATCTTCTCATACCTCAAACCCGATGCGACAATAATGGGCAACCACGACATAGAAGCCGGGCATCCGGTTTATGACAAGCTCGCCAAGGAGCTCGCAGTGCCGATGCTCGCCGCAAATGCCGTGCGCACCGACAACGGCGAGCCCTATTTCAAGCCCTACACCATACTCGACAAGGGCGGGGTCAAAGTGGCCGTCATAGGCCTGGTAACCCCCTGGATACCCAACTGGCTGCCCTCCCAGTTCTGGAGCGGCATGAGGTTCGACGGCATGGTAGCGTCTGCCGAGAAGTGGATGAAGATAGTGCGCGAGACGGAGAAGCCGGACGTAGTGATAGGCCTGTTCCATTCCGGGATGGGCACGGGCAAGGCGACAGACGGCGAGAACGCCTCCAAGCTGGTAGCCCTCACGGTCCCGGGCTTCGACTTCATATTCGTAGGCCATGACCACAACAAGTACAATGAGTCAGTGACCGGCCCAGACGGCAGGACAGTGCGCATATACGGCGCCCAGAACGCCTGCCGCAGCATTGCCCAGGTCAAAGTGGACCTCACATTAGACAAGGCGACAGGCCTCTACAAGATAGACAAGGTAGACGGAGCCATCAAAGACATAGCCGGCACGCCGGCGGATCCCGCCTTCATCGCCGCCTTCTCCAAGCAGTTCGACGCGGTCAAGGCATATGTCTCAAGGCCGATAGGCAAGATGAAGGGTGTCATCAGCACCAGGGATTCCATGTTCGAGGACAGCGCCTTCGTGGACCTCATACACAACATCCAGCTTGAGCTCACAAGCGATGAGTCCTTCGGGCTCAACAGAGCTGAGATCTCCTTCGCGGCTCCCCTTTCTGCGGACGCTCAGATTCCGACATCCGTCGACGGGACGCTGTATGTAAGGGATATGTTCAACCTCTACAAATACGAGAACTTCCTGTACACGATGAACATGACCGGCAAGCAGATCAAGGACTTCATCGAGTTCTCATATGCCGGCTGGTTCGACACGATGAAATCCGATGCCGACCATCTGATCAAGTTCGCGAAGAACGCGGACGGGACGCTCAAGCTCACAAACGGCCTCGCCGAGCAGGCCACAAGGTACTATAACTACGACTCTGCGGCAGGCATCGACTACATCGTAGACGTAAGCAAGCCCGCCGGCTCCAGGGTAACGATACTTGGGATGAGCAAGGGCGGCGCATTCGACCTCAACAAGACTTACTCCGTGGCCATAAACTCCTATCGCGCCCAGGGCGGCGGCGCCCACCTCACCACGGGTGCGGGCATGAACGCAGCCGACGTGCAGTCGATGAAGTTCGTAACCTCCGCGACAATCAAGGACCTCAGGTACTACATCATGAAGTGGATAGAAAAGCAGACTGCGGTCCTGGAACCTGCCCCGATCGGCAACTGGACGGTCATACCCACGGATTGGGCGACAAAGGGCAAGGCAGCCGACATGCCGCTTCTTTACAAGAGCAACCTCCACTAGGCAATTCGAATCCCAATTGAGCTTATGAGGCCATCTCAAAAGAGGTGGCCTCTTCATTTGTGCTGCGCTTATCGCGCACCCTATATACGCCTTCGCAGCGCCCATGTTCACACCCAATTCATTTTCTCGTCACAAAGCTGTAACATTGCCGTAATATCATTTGAACCATAGAGGATGACAGAAGCCAGAAATAAGATGCCTCTTTAACGATAAGTCCTAGCAGTACTGCACAAGAAGGTTCAAGGTCCAAAGGAGTAAAATATAACAGGAAGGGTTAAGCATGAAGAAGATACGAGCGATGTCCGAAGGAAGGGTGGCAAGCAGATGATCAAGGTTCTAGTGGCTGATGACGAGGGCAGGATAAGAGGGCTTGTTGAAGACGCCCTCAACAGCCAGGGCTATCAGACGGTGTCTGCTGCCGACGGGAAAGAGGCCTTGGAGGCATTCGAAGAGAACTCGGACATCGCCCTTGTGATATTGGACGTAATGATGCCCAAATATGACGGCTGGACCGTCTGCCGGGAGATAAGGAAGTTGAGCAGTGTGCCCATTCTGATGCTCACAGCAAGGACCGAGGAGTTCGACCAGCTGCACGGCTTCGAAGTAGGCGCGGACGATTACATAACCAAACCGTTCAGCCTCGCGCTGCTTCTTGCAAGAGTCGCCGCACTTCTCAGAAGGTCACAGCCCGTGAAGGCCGGACAGGTGAAAGTGGGGCTTCTGGAAATCGACGCCGCCACCCACGATGTCCACTACGCAGGCAGGAAGCTGGAGCTCGCCCCCAAGGAATTCGAAACGCTGATGATGCTCGCCTCCAATCTGGGGCAGGTTTTCAGCAGAAGGCAGCTTCTGACCAGCGTGTGGGGCTATACATATTACGGCGACGAGAGGACAGTAGACACCCACATGGCAAGGCTCAGGCTTAAGCTTGGAGACGACGGAGGCAGGATGATCAAGACGATCCGAGGGTTCGGCTACAAGCTGGAGGTGGAATCCTGATGCGCCCCAGCATAAGAAAGAAGCTGCTGCTTTCCATCGCCGGCATAATGCTGCTCTTCGGGGCAGCCCTGATTATCCTGAACAGCACGCTGCTGGAGACCTACTACACCTCCAGAGAGAAGAACATGCTGCGCAAGCAGACGGCCATCATCGAAGCCGTAATCAGGACCAGCGAGGATTATTCTGGTCTCTCAAGCGAGCTTGAGCAGATCGAAAGGCGCAACAACCTGGCAGTATCTATCATCGGCTCAGATGGCATGCCGCGCTATTTCACAAGAATAGGCATTATGGACAGCCATTCGGACCGCCCCCCGACATCAGACTACTTCCCCAGGCGAGGACGAAGTCCCTGATGGTGCTATCGAGCGAAAAGCTGCCTGACGGCTCCACATTCGAGCTGCAGAAAGACCCTAAACTTGAGATTAGCTACCTGAGCATAGAGAAGGCGCTGGATGACGGAAGCACCCTGGATGTGAGGGTAATGCTGAGCTCCATAGAAAGAGGGGCCGCAGTAGCCAGCACCTTTACCCTTTATGTCGTGGGCCTCGGCCTTCTAGTGGCTGTTATCTGGGCCATCGGCTTCTCCAGAAAATTCACCGAGCCTCTTATACAGATGAACGGCATAGCACGCAATATTGCGGAGCTGGACTTCTCGAAGAAGTGCGAGACGCGGCAGGCGGACGAGCTAGGGCAGCTTGGCATCAGCATCAATGAGCTGTCTGACAGGCTAAGTGCTGCTCTTGACGACCTGAAGTCCAAAAATGCGCTTCTTGAAAAGGAGTTGGAGCATGAGCGCCAGCTGGACCGGATGCGGAAGGAATTCGTAGCCAACGTCTCCCATGAGCTCAGGACGCCGATATCCATCATCCAAGGGTATGCAGATGGACTGAAGCTTAACATCGCGGCGGACGAAAGCAAGAGGAACTACTACAGCGACATCATCATGGACGAGGCAGACAGGATGAACAGGCTCGTCAGCGACCTTTTGGAGCTGTCGCAGTACGAAAGCGGCGCTATCAAGCTGTCGCTATCAAGCTTCGACCTGCCTGAGATGGTCAGGAAGATCACCAGCAGGTGCCTGGATCCGGAGATGCTCGAATCGGTGGATTTCGAGCTTCAGGAAGGGGCACTCGCCTACGCGGACGAACGCCGCGTGGAGCAGGTCCTTATCAATTTCATCAACAACGCCGTGGAGCACCTCGAACCGGAGGGCCGCATCAAAGTTTCGGTAGAAAGCTCGTCGGATTCATCTTCCTGGATACTAAGCATTACTAATGACGGCAATCCGATTCCCGCGGACAGCCTTCCCTACATTTGGGACAGCTTCTACAGGGCGGACAAAGCAAGAAGCCGGGAGAATGGCCGATATGGCCTGGGGCTATCCATAGTTAAGGCGATACAGACTATGCACGGCAGAAGCTTCGGTGCCAGGAATCTCGATGGCAAGGTCATGTTCTGGGCTGAAGTGACAAAAGCGTAAGAGATCAAAATCCCTTCATACAAGTGAGGGCAGGCCGTTTGGCCTGCCCTTCTCTATCGATACCCAACACAATGGCTTATTAGAGAGTTGGAGAATTTCCTGGAGAGCATGTAGGATACGAATAGCGACATCACTGAGCTCGCCAACCCCAAGGAAAAGGCAAACTGATACCCTGATGCGCTGCCGTTTATGAACACTCCCATCAGGGGTTGGAAGACAGCGCCGCCCAGCAGCGTGATGGAGTTGATTATCCCCATGACAGTCCCCCTGATCTCCTCCCCAGTGTTCTTTCTTATGTAGTTGTTGGCCGAGATCAGCACAAGTATGTCGGACGCTCCCATCATCGCTACCGATGCATAGATGAACGGCAGGACCGTGGTGCCCGGCTTAATGGCTAAAGGCAACCAGCACAGCGAGAAGACCGCCGAAGATCCGATCAAGAGCGCCTTTAGCCCTACTTTCGTCCTGTCAAGCAGCTGGCCTACCAGCAGCCCGCCTGCCATGGTGCTGACCGAGAGGATTAGCATAAGCTGGCTTGCCTCGACTTTCAGCATACCGTACGTATCCATGAGAAATGGCACGCCCCATAAGCCCTGGAGGGCGACAAGCGGCCCATATTTGAAGAAGGCCATCATGCCGGGAAGGAAGGCCTTCTGAAGCTGTTTGCGGTCCGCCTTTACGCCCTTCTTGCCCAATGCGCCCTTCTGCGCGTCCCAAGGCCCTCTGATGAGCAGGAGGCAGGGCACGGCAATTATGAAGCTGGCCATCGCTATGACGAAGAAAGCTGCCCTCCAGCCCGCGGCATCTATGAGCAGCACCAAGGGACTGGTTGCTACAAGGGCCCCCGAGGCCCCTGCCGCCATTATTATTCCGTTCGCCATCATGAACTTGTCCCCGAAAGCGCTGCCTAATATCTTGTATGCGGGCACTAGCACTGTTGAGACGCCAAGGCCGGTAAGGGCCCTTGCGAACAGGGCCCACGTTATGTCCTTGGATATGCCGAACAGCATTGAAGCCGCGCCTGCTATTGCGATGCCGAAGCCTATGAGATAGCGCGGGCTCACCCTGTCGGTTAGATAGCCTACGGGAATTTGCATCAGCATGTATGTGTAGAAATATGCGGAGGACAGGACGCCGATAAGCGCCGATGTGCCGCCGAACTCGGCCCTGAGCTCGTTTACCATCACTGCGGGAGTCACCCTGTGGAAATAGACGAGGAAGTTAGCTGCACAGCAAAGCGCAAGGATCAGCCACCTGTCAGAGCTTCTTCCGGTCGTAGGCTCAATTTTCCGGGACAATGTACAAGCACCCCTTTAACTTATGGCGGGCTACTAGGGCAGTATACCGTAAAGGCCGCTTCCGATATCGATAAATAGCGGTATGTGCGGCGGGTAATATGTGAATACTGACGAGCATGGCAAGCATGCCCAGCAGAAGCAGGGCGCCTATAAGCCAAAACTTCGTAGAAAGCGCCCATCTTGATGAGATCCTGAATACCATGATCCCGTGCGCAATTCCCAATGTGAACGTGCCGACATACTTTATGATACCAACCTCGCCGAAAGCAAGCGGCACTGCCGAATGTAATGCGAACATAACGATGTACGCGCTCCAGACGGTAAGTGCTGTCGGCATCAACCATTCTTTGATGTTCCTTACGCCCTTCCTTTTCCAGAGCATTATCAACGCCCAGATGAGCAATGTCCATGTGCTCATCTTCGCGTGCTCCCAGTTGCTCTCGTTTACAGGCACGAGGACTGCAAGCCAGCGTAAGGCCCCTATACCCTCAACTCTTTCCCATGTGAAGTGCATCAGCCCGCCGATAGCGACGATAATCAACAGGGCCAATAGGTCTTGTAATACCGAAGGAGCAACTGCACGCCTCTTGCTCTTCCCCTTGCTCATTTTGATGCCTCCGTTTCGAGTGATTAGTCTATATATAACAGAAAGCATGCGTTTTTTCACCATAAGGCCAGGTAACGGTTGAAGGTGAAGCGCGTCCGCTCATTGAATCCCATATTAGGCAACCATTTATGTTTTTGTCAGGAGGAGCGAATTATGCCAACCATGGTGCCGGCCGAAATTGGCGAGGATATCTTCTGCAGCGAGGGCGAACGCAAGGTTTTCGAGTACTTTAAGTCGTCCAAAATCGACGGTTATGTGATCCATTCGCTGGGCTTCAACATGAGCGGACAGCATGAGATCGACTATGTTCTAGTCTGTAAAAGAGGAGTCCTGTGCCTCGAAGTTAAGGGCGGAGGCGTGAAGCGCGTTGGACGGCACTTGGTATTATGTAGACCATAACAATATTCCTCACGACGGTGACCAGGGCCCATATGTGCAAGCAGAAAAATAACATGTTCTCTTTGAAGGAGAAGTTTCGGCAGCACTTCAAGTCGGGCGATATATAGCACTTGCAGTTCGCTTACGGCGTCGTCCTCCCTGACGCGCCCTTTGATTTCAATGGAGTTGATGTAATAAAGGAGCTTACTTTCGATAAGAGGATGGGCCTGGACGACTTCGATAGTTACCTTACCCGCTGCTTCGACTATTGGGCAGATCTTGGTAAAAAGAAAAACGGCGTGCCGGGCACCCTGCTGTCCAACAAAAAAGACCTTGAGTCCGTAAAGAATTACTTCCGCGGCGACTTCGGCTACCTTCTGGACCTGAATTCCCAGCTAGACGGGATAGATGAAAAGCTGAACCGGGCGACGGAAGAGCAATACCACGTGCTGAAACAGCTTGGGCGGAATAAGAGGCTTCTAATTCCCGGCGGTGCCGGCACGGGCAAGACGCTCATCGCGGTAGAACACGCAAAAAGGCTCAGCAGCGCAGGCAATAAAGTGCTGTTCCTGTTCTACAACAAGCTCGTAAAGAACAACATCGCTAATCATAACCCCATTGAAAATGTCTGTTTCGACAATATCAACAATTTCTTGTACAAGCACGTCTATCCGAAAGGCGATCATAGGGTGTCGGATGAGGAGCTTGAAATTTCTACAAAAAGGACCTGCCCGAAGCATTCTTCAACATGGGCGGCATTCCCGAGGAGAAGAGGTTCGATGCGCTTATTGTGGATGAGGCCCAGGACATACTAAACGAGACTACCATCTGCTGCCTGGGATTGATGGTCAAAGGCGGCATGGAGAAGGGAACCGTCGCCATATTCTATGACACCAACCAGAACATCTTTAATTCGGGCGATGAGAGCGCCATTGAGGAGTCAATCAACTCGCTTGTTGAATGATTTCTCCTTCGCCTCATTCGAGCTGTCTAAAAACTGCAGGAGCACAAGGCGGATAGCCGACTTCTTTACAAGGGCTTCAAGGATTGAGCCTATGGCCTTCAACGCGGTGGACGGGATGAAAGTATGCCTGAGAACATACTCAAATAATGAGGAACAGTCCGAGCTGCTGGCCAAGACCGTGAAAGAGCTTATGAAAGAGGGCATCCCCATAAAGGATATGGTCGTCATTTCGCATATGGGACGCGACAACCCCAATAGCTGCATTTCCGATCTGAGCCCGCTAAAGGGCGTATGCAGCCACAGCTTCATTGCCTCCGACTCGGCCTATGAGCCTATCGACGGCCTTCTTCAGATTACAACGGTGCAGCGATTCAAGGGCCTAGAGGCTAAAGTAGTAATCGTTGTCGATGTCTACAAGCTTGAAGACGAGGACAAACGTGCGCAGATGCGAAATTACACCTCGTTCTCCAGGGCGAAGACGCATCTGTACGTGCTGGCGCACAATGATATGAAGAAGGAGCTTGCCAGGATTATCAATGATGTCGGCTAGATTGCTGCCGCCACAAATATTTCAGGTGATTTGGCTATTCCAGGAACAGCTTGTCCGGAGTCGTCTCCAGGGCTTTGGCAATCTTCGCCGCAGTCTCATAAGAGAGCCTTATCCTGCCCTTTTCCAACTGCGACATATACTGCTTGGACCTTCCTATCATGTCCCCCAACTGATCCAGGGTAAGCCCCCTGTCAGTCCGGGCTTTGTGAATCAAATCAGGAAGCGGCATGCTAATCACCCTTTACTTTGGCATTAGTTACATTGATTTCTAGCATATCAAGTTCAGCCTTGCTGTCAAGCACAGCTTTACTTAGGGGCAAAGTAAAGCAACTCTTTACTTGCCTTATACACACTAGTATCGGAAGTTATTAGCGTGGAGGTATGGCTATTGGATTTTTCAGTAAGGTTAAAGCAGGTCAGGATGTCCCGAGGCCTTTCCCAACAGACGCTGGGAAATATGTTGGGTCTGTCAAAACAGGCTATATTCAATTATGAATCCGGCGCAAACACTCCGGGGCACTTCACTTTCATCAGGCTCGCAGACGAACTTAACGTCTCCCTGGATTTTCTTACCGGCAGGTCCAACGTCATGGACACGGACGTGCGCAAGGATGAGGCAGCGCCTCTGGTTCAGAACATCTTAGGCATGATTGAAAAGCTATCGGACGAAGGCAAGGCAGAGGTACACGGCATGGTTGAAAAGGTTCTGGAAAGAGAAGCACGCTACGGCAACAAATAGCTGTCAGCATACATTGAACAGGGCCGCGCCTCGGAAACACCGGGCGCGGCCCTTTGTTATATCTCTGCCCTATCTGGACCAGTCAGTATGGAACGAGCCAGCCTCGTCCAGCCTCTCATATGTATGCGCGCCGAAGAAATCCCTCTGGGCCTGCGTAAGGTTGGCAGGCAAAGATGCGCACCTGAAGCCGTCATAATAGCTGAGGCTGGAGGATAGTGCCGGAATCGGGATGCCCGCCATCGACGCTATCGATACGACCTGCCTTAATGCCCTCTGCCCCTCATTCATCTTCATGGAGAACAGCGGATCTAGCATAAGGTTGGCTATTGGCCCATCAGCAAAAGCTTTCTTTATGTCGTCGAGGAACCTTGCCCTGATTATGCATCCGCCCCTCCAAAGAAGGGCTACGCTTCCAAGGTCCAGCTTCCACCCATATTCCTCGGATGCTGCCGCCATGAGCGCGAAACCTTGCGAATAGGCGCTGATCTTCGCTGCCAGCAGCGCCTTGCCCAAAGCGCCCGTAAGCATCGCCGCCATCTCGCCAGTGGGCTTTACGGCAGGCGGGCCTTCAAGTATGCCGGAGGCTTTTATCCTGTCTTCCCTCTTTGCCGAGAGGTTTCTGGCGAACACTGCCTCGGCAAGGCTTGGAGTCGCAGTGCCCAGCGCTAATGCCTCCTGGGCCGTCCAAAGCCCTGTGCCCTTCTGGGCAGCAGTATCCTTGATGACGTCCACTATGGGTTTGCCGGTCTTCTCATCTTTTTTACGCAGGATGGCAGAAGTGATCTCAACCAGGTAGGATTCCAGCCCGCCCCTGTTCCACATGTCGAAACAGTCGCCGATCGCCTTAGGCTCCATGCCCAGCATATCCCTCATTATGTGGTAGGCTTCGGCTATGAGCTGCATATCTACATACTCGATGCCGTTGTGCACCATCTTCACGAAGTGCCCGGCCCCGCCAGTTCCAAGAAACGCGCAGCAAGGCGATCCGTCCGGCGCCTTTGCAGAAATCTCGGTAAGTATGGGGCCTGCAAGCTCCCACGCCCTTTTCGAGCCTCCGGGCATTATGCTTGGGCCCTTAAGCGCCCCCTCCTCGCCGCCTGACACTCCGGTTCCCAGGAAGTGGTAGCCCTCCGCCTGCAGCTGCTTGAACCTTCTTTCCGAGTCCTTGAAGTAGGAGTTTCCCCCGTCTATGATCACATCCCCGGGCTCGAGTACCTCCAGAAGGCCTGCTATCATTGCGTCGACTGCCGCTCCTGCTTTTACCATCAGCATTACTTTCCGAGGTTTCGCCAGGCTGTCCGCAAGCTCCTTGAGCCCGTAGCAGCCCTTGATGGATGCGTTGCCCTTGGCGCCGCCCTCCATGAATGCCGCCGTAACGGCAGCCGTCCTATTGTAGACAGAAACCTTGAAACCGTGCGATGCCATGTTCAGCACCAGGTTCTGCCCCATTACACCCAAACCGACCAGGCCTAAATCGTTGCCCATGCCAACACCCCTATCCGGTTACTTGGAAATCCTTCAGGCGAAGTGCCTCTTCAAAGACCAGAGCCCCAGGGAAGGGTTGCTGATGAAGAAGACCTTCTCCCCTCCTGCAAGCTCATTGAAACCGTCTTTCATGTTTTTAACATCATACTTTGCCAGCGCATCATCCACATCCATGTATGAGAAGCCGACGCCCTCGATCTCCTGCCTTGTGAGCCTGCCGGGGCAGTATGTAATCTTAAACCTTCCCTCAGATGAGCCGTGGATGAGATGGGCCGCGGCCGAAAGGCTGCCGGACAGGTCCTCATTTTCTTTCACTGCGCTGAGCACTTTCTCCGTTCCCACATAGCCGTACTTGCGTATGAGCTGATCCACGTCATTATCCTCGCCGAAGTGCCTTACACCCGGTGCGATTATTATCAGCTCGCCTTTGTCTGCGATCGCCATCCTTGTCCTGTATATTGCCTTGTTGCCGAGCCATGTGCTCTTGTAATGCTCCGGGTCCAGGAAGACAACTACCTTGTCCAAAGGCTTGTCCATCAGGTCGAAATTGACCTTCTGGCTCAGCTTTACGGCCTTTTCGAAAAGGGATCTGTCCCTTCCCGCATAGAGCCCTTTGATCTTGGCGTATCCCCCAGTCGCTTTAACAACGGTTAGTATGTATTGCAGCGGAATGTCCTTAAGGAAATGCTCCTCAGCGTAATCAAAGACCCTCCTGACCGGCGAATGGTCCCTGCCCATCAAAGCCTCCAGGCCGTAGACCGCCCCCAGGAAGTGCGTCTTGTCGATTATATCCTTGCCGCCGCAGCCCACCAGCACGTTCTTAGTGTAGTTCGCCATGCCTACGACCTCGTGCGGCACTACCTGGCCTACAGATATGATAAGCCCGTAGCTCTTATCGACGAGCCTCCTGTTTACCTGCACCTTAATGGGATAGTCAAGCTTGCCGCCCGATACTTCCTTCACGAAGGACGAAGGCACCTCTCCTATTTCGACTACGTCGCTCCTCCAGTTGTGCACGATGAAACGCTCGTCGGGAATCGAGCCCGTGAACATCTTGTGCCGTTCCTCCCGGCTTACCGCTTCATGTGTGCCCAAAGCCGGCATTATGTCGACCTGGAAGCTGTCCTTGAGCATTTCGTAAAGCATTGCCGTGATGGGCCCTGCCTGCGACATGCTCCTTGTGTAATCGGGGGGAAGGATCAGTATGCGCTTCACCCCCGCAGTCCTCGCGGAAAGCCAGCTTGCCAGCTCCTGCCTGATCCCGATGAGCGATATGTCCTCGCCCTCCAAGGCTATGTTCATTACCATTTCGGCCTCCATCTTGAAATCTTGCTTAGTTCAAGCAGGCCTCCCCGCTAGGCCAAACGGCCCGGCGTGGTGGCCGCGTAAAGTTGCAGATACCTCTCATATCTCTTCTTAAGTAACGTCGCAGAACCCTCATCAGGCTCGAAGGCAACCGGCCTCATTCCCTCCGCCGGGCGGATTTTCGTCTCACCCTTCAAAGCGGCAAGGATTACTAGAGCTGCGCCGACTGTTGAGTCGTTTTGCGAGCCGGTGGTCTCAAGCCTCAGGCCGAGAACGTCCGATGCCAGCTGCATCCACATGGGCGATTTGGTAATGCCGCCAGATACGATTATCCTTGTCGGCCTGCCCAGAAGCCCCTCCAGTATTCCGTAGCACTGGTACATGTTGAATGCGATGCCCTCAAGCACCGAGTAGTACATCTCCCCGGGACCGTGCTGGGAATTTAGCCCGATGAAACCGCCTCTTCTATCCTCCATCCAGCCCGGGCATCTCTCCCCGAAAAGGAACGGGAGGAATATCGGGGCATTCATGCGGTCTGCCTCCGCGGCTCTTAGGCTCAAGCCCTCATATGCAGACTGAATCTCCCGGGCTGCCGCCTAAAAGCGACACCAGCCAGTCGACGCAGTTGGTGGCGTTGTTCACAGCGGCCCCTGCAATCCAGGCTTCTTTCGATATGTTGTAACACCAAGTCGAAGGCTTCTTGGCTGTAACAGAAGAGCCCGTCGCCCTCCTCAGCGCGCCGCTTGTGCCCACGGACATCGACATTATCCCGGTGTCCAACCCACCTATTGCCAGCTGGTTCAAGGCGCCGTCTGCACCTCCCACCGATACCGGAAGCCCTAATGGCAACCCGGATTTCTCTGCGGCCTCCTTGCTGAGTTTGCCCGTGTGGAATATGTCGACGAGAGGGGCCAGCTGATCCTCGCTTATCCCGGAAAAGCCGAGCGCCTCATCGTCCCAGCGAAGGCTCCTCGAATTCAGAAGCCCGCTGCCTGATGCAAGGCATGTGGATACCGCCCTTTCTCCTGTGAGGGCCGCGTAAAGCAGCTCCAGCTGCGTAATTATGTGCCGGGCTTTGCCGAAGTTCGGATCCTGCCCGTCCTTAAGCGCCGCAAGCTTCCAGCAGGGGTACATCCCATGAAGAACGCACCCCGTCCTGTTATAGTAGCCATCCGTGAGCCCCGCCTGCCTGGCTTTTGCGGCAGCCGGCGCCCCCGAAAGGTCCGCCCAGGTCCTGATCCTGCCTATAGGCTCATATGAACTGTCTAGAAGCAGCAAGCTGTGCCATGTCCCGGCAAGCCCTATGCCGTCGGGCACTATCCCCTTCTCTGCGGCATCCCGGGCCGCGAGCCCCAGCACCAAGAAGGCCGCCTCCAGAACCCCTGCGGGATCCTGGCTTAGGCCATCCGATACAGAGGCCGGGTACTGTTTAACCCTGCTTGATATGACTCCGTCCTCTTCGCCGTAGAGTATGCATTTGGCGGAGGTCGTGCTGACCTCAAGGCTTAGCACATGCATCCCGGACTCCTCCTGTTGCGCTTATACTCCGCAGTAGGCGTTGAAGGCCCCGTCTACTGGGACTACGGCACCGTTAACGAAGCTGGAGGCGTCTGACACCAGCCAGACCAGCGTCCCGATAAGATCGGACGGCACTCCATACTTGCCCATCGGCGTATGGTCTATGATCCTGGCCCCCCTGGGGGTCATCTCGCCGGACTTCTCGTCCACCAGCAGATAGTAGTTCTGGGCCGTGAGGAAGAAGCCGGGAGCAAGCGCGTTAACCCTGACATCCTTGCAGTAGTTCTGGTTGATGTGTACCGCAAGCCATGCCGTGAAATTGGAGACGCTGGCCTTCGCCGCGGAGTAGGCGAGCGTATTGGTAAGAGGCTTGAAAGCGCTCATCGATGACATATTTATTATCGAGCCCTTGCCCTTCTCCACCATTACTTTGCCGAAGACCTGGGAGGGCATCACCGTGCCAAGTATGTTGAGGTTGAACACCCACTGTATGGCCTCGGCCGGCATATCGAAGAAGCTCATCTTAGGTCCCGTCGTTGCGTCAGGCTTGTTCCCGCCCGCCCCGTTGATGAGTATGTCCACGGTCCCGAAGTCTGCGAGCACTTCATCCTTGACCTTCTCTATCGATGCCTTGTCCAGCACATTTACCGCATAGCCCTTGGCAATGCCGCCCTTTGCCTTGATCTTGTCGGCGACGGCAACGGCCGCGTCAATCCTCAAGTCCAGAACCGCTACCTTGACGCCCCTTTCGGCGAGCGCTTCGGACATCTCGCTGCACAAAACTCCGCCGCCGCCTGTCACTACCGCCACTTTTCCGGAAATGTCGAAAAGTTTATCCTGCATATTTAACCCTCCTTGGATTTGTTATCTATTAATAGTGCCTTCCGTCCTCGCCCTCAGTGCTGTTCACATTCTTGACGGATGCCCTCTCCACCAGGCTGCAATCGAGCCAGAGCTGCTCTTTCGGCTTATCCGAGCCTTCTATCCTGTCCAGCAGCTTCTTCATGCCTATGCTGCCCACGCCGGGATGCGGCAGCTCGACCGCGGTAAATCCCGGGGATGCGATTTCCGTCCAGATGGGGTTTCCCACCATAACCACCGAGACGTCCTGAGGCACGACCACACCGTTGTTCCTCATCGCTTTTACTACGCCCTCCGCTATTAGATGCGAGCCTATGACTATTGCGGTACAGGCCTCCTTGCAGGAGCTGATAAGCCTTTCCCCCTCGCCTTGCGCGAGCAGCCCGAGTCGTATCGGGCATTTAGCATCGTCCAGCCCCAGATCGTTGCACGCCCTTCTAAAAGACGCGTGCCTGTGCTCCATGTCGTCCGAAGCCAAGCCCATGTAACATATGCGCCTGTGCCCCTTCTCGTATAGGTGTTTTACTGCGAGGCTTATGGCCTTGCCACCATCGAAGGCGACGCTGTCGTAAGGAAACATCGACGGGAAGGGCTGGTCCAGTACTACATACGGGATGTTGAGCATCTGCAGCTTCTGCACAGCTTCCATGCCCTCAAGTGATACCGCAAGAAGGAAGCCGTCCACCTGCTCGGCCATGAGGCTGTCCACATAGCCCTGTTCCTTTGCAGGATCGCCCAGCGTGGAGCAGATAAGAAGCAGATAGCCCCTTTCGCTTGCCACCTTCTCGGCTCCTTGCACCATCCTCATGTAGATCGAGTTGTGAAGCTCGGGGACGAGCATGGCGATTATGCGCCTGCTTTTGCCCTTCATCGAGCGGGCCAGCTGATTGGGAGTATAGCCGAGCTCGGAGGCAGCGTCCAGGACCTTTCTTCTCAACATTTCGCTTACGAATTTATTTTTCTTTCCGCTTATTACATTAGATGCGGTTGCAATAGAAGTACCGGAAAGCACGGCTACGTCTCTTAGCGTGGGTCTAACAGCGGATTTAGTCTTCATAAAGCGCATCCCCCAAGCCTAGATTGTGACTATATGGACTATGGATAAACGTTTATCTGGACAGAATGTATCATTGATTTTATAATTGTGTCAACTTGCAGTAGAACGGGGGTTTTCCTATGCCTCTCACTTTTGCGGTCATCGGCTGCGGGGCCATATCCCGCATGCACCTGGAAGCCATCTCATCAATACCCGAAGCACACCTTTTAGCTGTCGCCTGTCCCGAAGCGGACAGGGTAAAATCCATCGGCGAGGAATTCAAGTGCGAGATGTACAAGGACCCGTATGATGTCATAAACCGTAAGGACATCGACGCGGTCTCCATCATCACGCCGTCGGGAGCCAGGCGCGACCTTGCGGTCGCAGCAGCTAAATCCGGCAAACACGTGCTGATGGAAAAGCCCATCGAAATCACAATCGAGCGCATCGACGACATCCTGAACGCCTGCGATGAGGCCGGGGTCAAATGCTCCGGCATATTCCAGTTCAGGTTCAAGCCGGCCTGGAAGTTCGTGAAGAAGGCGGTAGATGACGGCCTCCTGGGCAAGCTGGTGCTCGGCGACGCCTACAACAAATGGTTCAGGAGCCAGGAATACTACGACGGCTCGCCGTGGCGCGGAACATGGGCGCTTGACGGCGGCGGGGCGCTGATGAACCAGGGCATACACGTAGTCGACCTGCTGCAGTGGATGATGGGCGACGTCTCGGAGATAACCGCCCACATGGGCACCCTTGCCCACAACAGGATAGAAGTCGAGGACACGGCAGTCGCAGTGCTCAAGTTCAAAAGCGGCGCAATGGGCGTAATAGAGGGCACCACGTCGGTGTATCCGGGCTACCCCATGAAGCTTGAGATCCACGGTACTGAGGGAAGCGCGATCGTAATCGGGGACTACATAGCGGACTTCCAGCTCAAGAACCCGCCCCCCGGCGTACTTGAAGAGGCCAAGAAGTATTACGCGCCCGTCATAACCCAGTCCACGGCGTCGGATCCCAAGCAATCCGACAGCACCTGGCACAGGCTGCAGATCGAGGATTTCGTAAAGGCCATACTAAACGGAAGAGAACCTATAGTCTCAGGCAGGGAAGGGCGCAAGAGCGTTGAAATTATAAATGGTATATATAGATCGGCGAAAAGCGGCACTACCGTGAAGCTGCCTCTATAGGCATCAGGGGACTTTCGCCGAAAGGAACCTAATGGGCTTAGGAAATGTCATTTCATCAGCATCTATTCCAATCATGAGAGGAGTTGTCTAGAAAGTGAAGAAGACCATCTTCCGCACCGCAGCAGCCCTCGCACTAGTCGCAATCATGGCATTTAGCGTCATGGCAGCATGGAAGCCCAGCAAGCCCCTTAACATCATAGTGCCCTGGAACCCGGGTGGAGCGTCAGACCTGACCGCCCGCATGGTGGCCTCCGAGATGGAGAAGCCCCTTGGCGTGCGCATCAGCATCACCAATACCCCCGGCGGCTCGGGCGCAATCGGCACCAAGAACATGTTTGACGCGCCGCATGACGGCTATACGCTAAGCGGCAACGCGACTAACTCCATAGTCACCTACCAGTCAATGGAGCTTCTTCCCAACAGCCATAAGGAATACAACAGCTACCTGGCAGTATTCACACCTAATGTGATCTGCGTCGGTATCAACTCCCCGATTAAAGACATACCCGGCCTGCTAGCCGTCATGAAGACCAGGAAGGTCACAGTCGGCTCCGCGGGCGTCGGCGCGGGCGGCCATCAGGCGGCTGAGTTCTTCAAGTCGAGCACCGGCTTCGCTTATACACATGTACCCTATCCCGGCGGAGCACCTGCAGTTACTGCAACGGTATCCGGCGAGGTCGAAGTCGTAATGCAGCTGTCCATGGAAGTCGTCGAGATGCTCAGGGCAAAGCAGCTCAGAGCCCTCGCAGTAATGGACAAGACCCCTCTTGAAGTACAAGGATACGGCACAATACCCGCAATCACCGACTGGATCCCCAACTTCCCGACAGTTGGCTCCTACTTCGGTCTGTTCGCCCCCAAGGACATCCCAGCCGACGCCAATGAGACGATAGTCGAGGCGTTCAAGATCGCATGCAACACCGCCGCAGTCAAGGACTTCGCAATCAGCAAGGGCGCAAAGCCGGTCTGCATCTACGGCGCAGAGGCCGACAAGATCTCCGACCAGGCCGCATCCCTCATCTGCTGGGTCCTCTTCGAAAACGGCGTAATCAAGAAGTCTCCGGACACCTTCGGTATCCCCAAGGCCAAATAAGCTAATATAACTTAACATCCAAGGCGCGGCGGGTAACCTCGCCGCGCCTTGACCGAGAGGTGATTGCATGCGTCGTGCAGATATGTATGCCGGGCTGATCATAATCGCAGTGGCGGCGGCCTTCGGGGCGGGCAGCCTTGCGATGCCATGGAAGGAATCCGAATGGGGTATTTACGCAGCTCCCGGCCTTGTGCCCCTGCTCCTTTCAGTTCTGCTGATAATTACGGGGCTGGTGCTGGTAATCAGGTCCGTGACCGCCAAGGGCTTCTACGAAGTCTTGGAGAAGGCGGCCGCAGCAGATATAGCTGCCACGATAGATGAAAGCGAAGACTTCAGCGAGAAGGGCAACGTCAACAAATCGGTCCCCGAATGGAAGAGGATTGTCCTTACGATATTCCTCGTATCCATCTATATATTCATCCTGCTGGGCAGGCTGCCTTACATGCTTGCGACGGGGATATTCGTCGCGGTCTTCATTCTTGCATTTAGAGGCGGAGGAATCGTTAAAGCCGTCCTTACCGGCGGTTTAACGGCTGTTGCAGTCTGGCTCGTGTTCGAGAAGATATTCATAGTCCGTCTGCCGTGAGCAGTTTCAGGAGGTAAGCCTTATGAATCTAATGGCATTTTTCACCGAGTTTATGAAGCTTATGACGCCGGAAACGCTCTTTAACGCTTTCTGGGCCACCGGCTTCGGCATTATCATCGGTATGCTTCCAGGCTTGACGGCAACGATGGGCGTGGCACTTCTTACCGGCCTGACTTTCAGGTTCGCAACGGACCAGGTCATGGTTATGCTCATCTCCGTCTATGTTGGAGCAGTCTACGGCGGTTCGCACTCTGCCATCCTTTTGAATATTCCGGGCACGCCTGCTAACGCAGCAACCTGCCTTGACGGACATCCGCTGGCCAAAGCTGGCAACGGCGGGTATGCTATCGGCCTTGCGACAGGCGCCTCTGCAATCGGCACGTTCTTCGGCCTCGTTTGCCTGGCGATCTTCTCCCCTATGCTCGGCGGCATCGCCTTGAGCTTCAAATCGTGGGAGTTCTTCGTCCTGGCCATCTTCGGTATTGTCATATGCGGCAACCTGACGGCCCCCAAAGACCCTCTCAAGGGGTGGATAGCAGGGCTTCTGGGGCTGCTGCTGGCGCAGATCGGCCAAGAATTGATCGGCGCCTATCCGAGGTTCACACTTGGGACGGTGGACCTAACGGGCGGGCTTTCCCTCATCCCAGTGCTAGTCGGCGTCTATGGCGTATCCGAGATAATCGGCGTGATGAAATTGCCCATGGACTACTCAGTAAGATCCAAGGTAGGAAGGATCATCCCCGAGCTGAAGGACATCTTCAAGTATTGGAAGACCATCATACGCTCCGGTGTCATCGGAGTCATCATCGGCGCCATACCTGGTGTCGGCGAGGATACTGCGGCATGGGTCTCATATGACTTCGCCAAGCGAGCCAGCAAGACCCCGGAACAGTTCGGCAAGGGCTCCTACGATGGCCTGATTGCGGCCGAGACGGGCAACAATGCCTGTATAGGCGGCGCGATCATCCCTGTTTTAACGCTTGCCATTCCCGGCAGCGCCCCCGCGGCCGTGTTGCTTGCCGCGATGTGGCTGCACGGGATAAGGCCCGGCCCCCTGCTTCCAATCGAGCAGCCGCAATTCATAGCGACAGTCACCGCGATATTCTTCCTGGCGACGATAAGCATGACCATCCTGGGCCTGGCAATGGCAAGGCCCCTAGTTAGAGTTCTGCAGGTGCCCCGCACGATACTCATGCCAATCATTTTCGTGCTCTGTGCAGTGGGCTCTTACGCCATCAACGGCAGGCTGTTCGATGTTTACCTGATGATAATATTCGGAGTGCTCGGCTATATGCTAAGGGGCAACAACTTCCCGGCAGCGCCACTTGTGCTCGGCTTCATACTGGGCCCCATGGCGGATGAGAACCTGCGCCGCGGCTTGATACTAAGAAGCGGGAGCATTATCCCGTTCTTCACGCGCCCGATTTGCCTCGTACTCTGGGCTTTCACGCTTCTTGTCATCATTTCCAGAAGCCCTATTGCCGGGACTTATCAAAGGCGCTTTCAAGAAGGCGACGGCTAAAGCCTAGGAGGGTTTCATGTTCAAAAGGGCGGTAATGACCGACGAGATATCCCAGGACCTGGGCCGCGCGCTGGATGTCATGTCGCGCTTCGGGATGGACGGGGCGGAGATCCGCTCTGTGTGGGGAAAGCCTCCGCAGGAGCTTGACGACGCACAGGTAGCCGACATAAGAAGGGCGCTGGACGCGCGCGGCATGCAGATGCCCTGCGTGGCGGGCCCAATATTCAAGTGCAAGCTTCATTCACAGTCGGAGTTCGAAGCTCACCTGGCAATCCTGAAAAGATGCATGTACATGGCAGAGCAGCTCGGCGCAAAGCTCATTAGGGGCTTCACTTTCTGGGCCGAGGGGGATTTCCTGGAGAGCGTGCCGGTAATAGTCGAGAAGCTCAGGGCCGCCGAGAAGCTGCTTTCAAAGAAGGATATGCAGCTGGTCATCGAATACGACCCCGCTACATCGGCGGGCACGACACAGAAGCTAGAAGTAATCCTAAAGCAGGTTGCCTCCGAGCACATACAGGCGCTGTACGACCCGGGCAACAACATATATGACCCGGAGGGCGAGAGGCCCTTCCCCGACGGCTATGAAAGGATTAAGCCCTGGATCAAGCATGTGCACGTAAAGGACATCGTGCGTAAGGCGGCATCGGGCCAGCCTGAAGCCGTCGTAATCGGAGACGGCGAAGTCGGCTTCCCCGACCTCTTCGTAAGGCTCGCAAATGATGGATATGAGGGGTGGACATCCCTTGAGACGCATTACAGGAAGGTCTCGGCCATCTCGACCGAGCTTCTTCACAGGCCAGGCGGCTATGCCTTCTCCGAAGGCGGAGAGGAAGCATCGATCGAATGCCTTGAGGCCTGGAACAGGATCATGAGGGAGAAGGGGCTGATTGCTTGAAGTTCGCCTTCTGCAATGAGATGTTCGAGGATTGGGCTTGGTCCGACGTGTGCAAAGCGGCGAAGGAATTGGGCTACGACGGCATCGAGGTGGCCCCCTACACGTTCAAGGACGATGTCCGGCATATTTCCTCACATGAGAGGGCCGCAATCGCCCAGACTGCCAAAGAATGCGGCCTGGAGGTCGTAGGCACCCACTGGCTCCTCGTGAAGCCCTTGGGCATGGGCTTGTTCTCCCCTGACGCGGATGTTAGGGCATTCACAGCTGATTACCTTCTAAGCCAGGTGGACTTCTGCGCGGACATAGGCGGAAAAGTGATGACTTTCGGATCCCCGGCACAAAGGAGCATTCCCGAGGGCTATGACCGTGAAAAAGCCGAGGATGCTTTCATCAATGTCCTGAGACGGGTGGGAGAAAGGGCTGCCCAAAGAGGTGTGCTTTTCTGTGTGGAGCCCCTCCCCTCATCGATGACGAATATGATGGAGACGGCAGCTGAGGCAGCAAGGATTGCACAATTAGCGGCAAGCCCCGGTATCAGCTTCATGCTAGATGTGAAGAGCATGTGCGCGGAGACGGACGATCCCGCGGGGATGATAAAGAAGTACGCAGGAAGGTTCGGGCACTTCCACGCAAATGACGCAAACCTTAAGGGGCCCGGCTTCGGGGCTGTAGACTTCAGGCCGATTATGAAGGCTTTGAAAGAGAGTAGATATCAAGGATACGTGTCGGTCGAGGTATTCGACTTCAAACCGGACCCTCTTACAATAGCCAGGAAAAGCATAGACTATATGAGAGAGTGCATGTCATAGGACAATAGAATACCTGTTATAAAGCGAAGCCCCGGCCGCATAGCGGCCGGGGCTTCTTCGTCTGTTGCTGTACTTCGAGCTAGACCTTTACCACCGTGAATGTGTAGGTGCTGGTGGTAACATGGTCAGGCGCCACTATTTCGATCGTAATGACTGTGCCGTTGACTACGTCTACGGTAACGGGCGTCCTGTTTTCGATGAGCTTGCCGTTAACCTTCATCGACGTAATCTTGTTGGACATTGCAGTCGGGGTCACTACTATCTTGCTGTTTGCGGCAGGTACTTCAACCTTGTAGTCGTAGAACCACGGGTCGAGCTTGTCGGGCAGGGAGTTGGGTATGGTTATCTTCTGTCCGCCCCATGTGAACTCGGCTCCCGGTGCCCTCCAAGTAAGGGTTGTGCCCACAAGGTCTCCTCCCAGGAATTCGATATTGCTGAGTACTGAGTACTTCAGATGACCGTCTTTGCCGTTGTAGTTGATAGGCGCGGAAGTCAGGTACTCAGAGGCATCGCCCATGATGCCTATGAGCTTAAGGGAAATCCAGTTGGTCCCGTCCTTCCACATATCGCCTATTATCGTCGTGCGGCTGTTGGGGGCGTCGTTGTTGCCGCGCAGTGTCGGTGAGCATCCGCCTTCGCCGAGGTCTACAACCTGCTGAAGAGCCTTCTCGAACAGTATCAGGTTGTTGTCTCCCAACGGTGTCTCATCGTGGCCGGTGAACAACCAAGTGGTCTTTCCGCCGTCCTTCTTATAGCCGGAGTATACTTGCTGGGCCATTGACAGCAACAGGTCGGCCTTGACTTGCTGTACTGCCACGTTGTCGGCAGAGCCGGCCCTGGTGCATCCGTAGATGTCAGATGCGAAGATCAAGCCGTTGTCCTTGTCCTGTAGTATGATATTGCAGTTTGCATGCCCGGGAAGTGCGAATACCCTGAAGTCGACTCCTCCGCCTAGATCGAATACAGTCGCCCTCATCCACGTTCTTAATCTTCGCCTGACTTGCTATTGGAACTAGTGAAGCCCCAAGGGAGGACCAGCCACGCCTATTAACGTAGCAATCGATGCCTGCCAGGAGGAAGTTGGGAAGCTGGGCGTCATGGTCGCCATGGGTGTGCCCTATGACAAGGATGTAGGGCTTCGTCGCCATATTCTTGTCTACATACTCTTTCAGGTTCTTGGCCGTATAGCTGGTCTGCAGCGCATCGAATACTATGCCGCTGCTGGGCCCTTCTATATACCACGCCATCGCCCTGACGGACTCGGAGTCGTTGTATATGCGGTATACAGCGGGGCTGGTCGGCGTCTTCGGCCATTATCAGATCATGCTGGAAATCGTCGATTATCGGCCTGTAAAGCTTCCATATGAAGGTCTGTACAGGGCTTATCGCCAAGCCGGCCTTTATCGCCACTGCCTTGTATACTACATCCTTCCTGGGAAGCTGCGCTGTTGAAAGGATTTCATTGAAGTGTCCCTTAGTGGCAACCGTATATACCGGGCTTGCCGCCGTGGGGACCGTGCCGTCCGTCGTATAGTGGATCTCGGCTCCGGGAGTCGGGCACCACATCTTGACGTAACGCCTTGGGGCTACTGCGTTCTGCTTAGGAACTGCTTGTACCGGCGATACCATGCTGCCGGTAATCCTCTTGAATACGGTAGTTGCTTCTAATTCGGTTATGGCATCCTCTGGGCCGTATACCGACTCCGACCTGCCTATCATGTACCCTTCCTTGAAAAGGGCCTTTACGTAAGGTTTCGCAGAAGTCTTCACCAGATCCCAGTCAGTGAAGTTGACGAGCACGTCGTCGCCTGCTGCGGCTACCATGAACGCCTTGGCGAATATGACAGCTGCATCCTGCCTTGTCATCTTCGCATTGGGTTCGAAGTTGCCGAGTGCGTCGGGTGCGATCAGCCCCTCTTCTAAAGCTACTTCTATCTGCTTGCCGTACTTGTCCTCGGTCTTGACGTCGGCAAACGGCATCAAGCGGCGTCTTCCATATATCGTTGTACTCGCTCGGATGCGGCCAGGCGAAATAATCGGAGATCATGGCTACGAATTCGGCCCTGGTCAGCTCGCGGCTGGCGGTCAATCCGCCGAACGCCACTGTGAGCAGCATCGCAAATACGAGCAACAAGCATGCCTTCTTCGATGTGCTTCTTAACATTGTCCTACCTCCCCAGAATAATGTTTCTTTGAGCCTGCGGGCCTGAAGTTTAACCTCCAGCCCGCAGACCTATACAGAATTGTTGATCTACTTTACGGGTACAGGGCTGGTCACGTTGTAGTAGCGTACACCATCTTTGAGCGACCAGTGCTCGAGCCAATCCCAGAGCATCGGAATCTCGGCCGAAAATGTTATTGTGCGAGCTATATGCAGTACGTCCTACTTCATAAGCGGGAAGCCCTGCTCGTTCAGCCATGTATATGTCGTGAAGCCATCCAGATCCACTACCCCCTCTAGGATGGTTTCTATCAATGCCTTGACCTGCTCAAGTGTGGTATGTCCGTTTCCATTCATGGTTTCTCCGTCATAAAAGTAATCACTATTTTTTCCGAATAATACCCATCTTAGCCGATCTAAAATACCCGAACAATACCCAAAATTAGTGCTTGAAAATGCTTTTTTAACTGATACGGTGGATAAATACTTCTCCCGAAGAAATATCGAATAACGACATGGAAAACAGAATAGACAGGAAAAACGATGAGTTTTATACCAGCCAAAAGTTCATAGCGACAGAATCAGGGCACTTTACAATTTAAAACAGGCAACAGGAAAGCCTATGACCGTTCTTTTGGACCAAGCCATAAGGGATCTGGCGGCAAATTATGGCGTTATCTATCAAATTGAAGATGAACCAGTACTTGAAAAAATTGAACAAGAAACTTGGGAGGAAAATTCTCGAATACAGAAGATTTTAGACCAACTGGAATACCAAACGCGTTTGGATGAATTAGAGGCGATAAAGAACGGTATGTGCAGCAGTTAATAATGGCCCGTTGGAAAATGACAACAAAAGATGAATGCGTCAGAAAAAGCAATCTCAGTTGTTCTTTCTGCGGGCCGGCTAGATCCGCGACCTGGGAGGTGGTGACAGATGACGGCGTTGTCTTTGTTTGCGACAGACATCATGTAGAGATGAGCGAGGCAAAGATCATTCGACTTGAAAGGATGAGAGGGAAGGAAACTTGGAACAAATTTGACGAAATAACGGGAGATTTTACGAGGAGGATTAAAAACTTCTCTGAGCGAGAAAAGTATTTTTGAATAGAGATGATCGGAGGTGAAATACGACAGAAACAAAATGAACGAAAGAGACGAAAAATTTATAGGACCAAAAGAAAGAGACGACGCCATGATGAATTTTGTGTCCCGACAGGCGCAGGAGGCAATCTTGACCCTAATCTGCCTGAATACTACAAAGACGACGTTTTGGAGGCTGCTATAAAAACACTTGCCAAGATTGGAGAAAAGAAAAGTACCTATAATGCCGAAGGCGGAGAAGGCCGAACAGGTAAAACAGTCCCACACGATATATAAGGCGAAATAAAGAAAGAGGTCAAAAATCACTTCGCTAATTAAGAAAGGCTTTGATGATCGCTTTTCTTGATGAAAATAAAGAATCATCATTATAGGTCGGATAACCAAAAAGCAATACTTCAATTGATACACACGAAGCGTATGGGGGAAGTTTTATATGAAGGTGACTGTCTTGAAGTGATGAAAACTCTGAATCTCGGAGAGCGTAGATTGCGTCATCACTTCTCCACCCTATCCGGGCGTCAATAATTTATGGGGGAGAGTATACAAAGCTGAGAACTTTGATAAGGCGCATGAATTCCTGAACTCTGTTTGGGATGAATGTCTGCGATTGCTCCGCCCGGGTTGTAAGTTGATTATCAATATTGCTAACACAAAACGGCGTCCGTATCTTCCAAACGTTACGCGCGTTTATTGGTGGGCAAAAGACAAGATAGAGCCAACCGGAGAAATTCATCTGGAATAAAGGATACGGTCACACTGGTCGGCCTGGGGTTCGTTTCGTTCCCCTGCGGACCCGGCACTTGCTGACCAGCATGAATATATCCTTGTCTTCCGCAAATTCGGGAAACGGCAAAAACCAGAACACTTTGAAAAGATCGACGACACCCTCCGCGGCCCAGCCGCCCTCGTCCGGCGCCATCTGGCGGGCCGAGAGAAGCGCGACCTGGTGGAGCACGTCGAGGAGGACCGCGGAGGCGTGCGCGCAGAGGCGGACACGATCGCGACCGGGTTGCGGAGGGACCCGTCCTTCTCGCGGCCGTCCCACCCGCCCGCGCTGGCCGCGGGCCCGGAGACGACCTCGAGGACCAGCGGCATCCGCAGCGAGAAGGGCTTCGCCCAGCCGTCGCGCTCGACGAGCGCCGACAGCGCCGGAGGCAGGTCGCGCAGCAGGGCTTCGCGCATTCCGGGGGCGAGGTCCGGATCCGACGCGAGGACGACTCCCCCGCCGCGCAGCGGGCGCCGGTCCGTCAGCCGGGCGTACGGCGAGCGGAGGATCTCGCGCGGCGCTTCGCAGCCGCCGCGTCCGACGGCTCCCCCGACGCGCTCTGGTGGCCCGCCGCGGAGCCGCCGCCCGCGAGGCGGAGGGCGGAAGCGACGACGCGCCGGGCCCGCCGGAGGCGTAGCCCCTGCCGCGGGCCACGCAGTCAGCAGAACGAGCGCCGCGGCGCGGGCGATGCCGGGCATCACGAGCCCGAGGGCGGGTTCTTCGGGGGGGCGTCGAGGGTCACGGCCGTGCTCTCGCCGTTTTCGGGCAGATCGGGGCCCACCGGCGAGACTCCGGGGTCCGTTTCGCGGCCTCGGAACGGCCGGGGCCGACGTCCTTCACCTCGACCATGATCGCCGTGATGTTGTCGACGCCGCCCCGCTCGTTGGCGAGGTCGATGAGGCCGCGGACGATCTGCTCGAGGGAGCGGGTCGACGAGAGCGCGCTCGTGATCTCCTCGTCGGAGACCATCCCCGTGAGCCCGTCGGAGCAGAGGAGGAACCGGTCGCCGGCGCCGACGGGGATCTCGATCAGGTCGACGGCGACGTGCGCGCCCCCGCCGAGGGCGCGCGTGACGACGTTCTTGAGCGGGTGGCTCTTCGCCTCCTCCTCGCGAGAGGATCCCGGCGTTGACCTGCTCCTGGACCCAGGAGTGGTCGTCGGTCAGGCGGCGGAGCTCGGCCTCGCGGAGGAGGTAGGCGCGGCTGTCGCCGACGTGGACGAGCGTCGCGCGCTTCTCGTCGAAGAGAGCGGCGACGACGGTCGTCCCCATCCCCTTCAGCTCGGGACGGTTCACGACGGCGCGCATGACCTTCTCGTTGGCGCGCTCGACCGCCGTGGAGAGGCGGTTGCCGTCGACGGAGTACGCGGTTGTTGTACCCGAACGGCCACGTGTTGTCGTGGTCGTCCTCCGTGCCGGCGATGAACTCCTGGATCGACTCGACCGTCAGGCGGGAGGCGACCTCGCCCGCGGCGTGGCCGCCCATGCCGTCCGCGACGACGAAGAGCCCCGCTCGGCGTCGAGCAGGTAGGCGTCTTCGTTGTGCTTCCTCTTCCGGCCGACGTCGGTGAGACCGAATGCGGTGAGACGCCACGGCCGGATTCTAGCCCTTCCGCCCGAACAGCCCGCCGAGGAATCCCTTGTTGTCCGACGGGGGGCGCAGCTCGGTGGCGAGCTTCTGGACGTCGCCGTCCTCGGGGATCCTGCGTGAGCGCCTCCTGGAGGTGGCGCTCGGCCTTCGTCCTGAGGCCGACCTGCAGGTAGAGGCGCGCGGCCTCGCGGTGGACGGCCCCGTTCTCCGGGTCGAGCTTCAGCGCGGCCTCGACCACCTCGACTCCCCTCCGGGCCTTGCCCGGGATCCGGCTGCAGACGAGCGCGAGGTAGTGCAGGGCCTTCGCGTCCTTCCCCCAGTGGTGGACGGAGAGGTCGAACTGCTGGAACGCGGTGGCGAGGTCCCCTTCGCGGTAGGCCTTGACCCCCTTGGCGAGGTAGACCTTCGCGACGGCCGCGGGGTCGAACGCCGCGCCGCCGGACCCCTTGTCGAGGTCGAAGTCGTGCGCCTTGCGGCGCTGCGGCGTTCGTCAGGACGTTCACCGCCTCGGTGAGGACCTGGAACCGGGCCTCGGCCTCCGCCTTCTTCGCCGGGTCGGTGAACCGGTCCGGGTGGGCGTCCCGCGCCAGGGCGCGGAACCGGCCCCGGATCACCTCATCGGAGGCGTCACGGCTCACCCCGAGAATCTCGTAGTAGTTCGTCACGGTGTTCCCGTCGGCTCGCGCCTTCCGGGCCCCCTTGCGCAGTCTGTGGCGAAATTCTCACACGGCCGTCCGGGGAAACTCAAGCGCCGCGAGCGCGTCCCGGTCCCGGACGGGGCCTCAGGAGAGCTGCCTTCGCTGCACGATCCGCTTCGCCGTGACGCGGACCGCCTCGGGGACGTTCCGGTCCGTGGAGAGGGCCGTCTGGTCCCTCTGCGACAGCCGGAGGACGAGCGGAAGCGTCACGTCGATCGGCGAGCGCGGGTTCCTCACGATCGCCGACATCAGCGAGTACTTCTTCATCCACTCCCGCCGGTGGGCGATCGCCCTGCAGGACGTCCTCCGAGACGCTCTTCATGTTCGCGATCGCCTCGGCGTCCGCCTCGTTCGTCTTCGGCGACTTCAGGACCGCCGTCGAGACGAGCCGGTTCGGGTCCCGCACGAGGAAGAGCCGCTCCTCGCGGTTCCCGCGGAAGGCGACCCGGATCCGCTGCGACGACGGTCATCGAGGTGAGGCGGACGAGGACGTCCTTCGAGACCTCCTCCTCCGGAGCGGCTGCGGCGCCTCGTCCGCGTCGCCGGCCGCGGCCGCGGCGGCAGCTCGGCGCCGCGGCCTCCTCGACCTCCTCCGCCTCGGGAAGCGGCTCCTCCCTGCTCGCGCTCCTTCTTGAGGAAGAACTCCTCGAGGAACTCGTCGGCGCGCCGCCGGATGTCGGTCGAGAGGTCGGGGTTCTCGAAGAGGCTCTCGACGATCTCGGGCGCGGCGAGGAGGCGCGCCTGGTTCGTGATGAGGACGTCCTGCAGGTCGGGCGTCGACGCGCCGCGCGAGCCAGACGAGCGTCGCGTCGGCGACGGCCCGGTGCTGGAGGACCGCCTCGAGGACCGCGCGCTCGTGGGTCCGCCGGGCGATGGCGTCGAGCTGCTCGGGCCGGGCCTCCGGCGTCCGGACCGCGCCCGAGGAGCGCCTCGACGTCGAACGCCCGGAACGTCTCCTCGCAGAGGGCGCGCAGCTCGGCGTCGCCCTGCGCGAGGATCGACCCGACGGCCCGGACGAGCTCCGCGGGGAGAGCGGGACGAAGCCGCGCGCGGCGAACTCGAGGATCCGGCGGGGCGCCTGCCCGCTCTCGATCGAGGCGAGGATGTCGAGCTCGGGACCGTCCGAAGACATGCGGACGGAGCTTACGCCAGAGCGCGGCTCAGCCGCCCTGGGGCGAGCCGTCGGCCGCTTCGCCGATGACGAAGTTCCTCACGACCTGCCCGAGCTGCCGACGGCGCCGATGGCGGCGCCGTCGACGTCGACCTCGACGCCCCCGGCGTTCCCGAGCGTCAGGACGAACGTGCGCCCCCCTCGAAACGGCGCGCTTCGTCCCCTTGCGGAAGAGCTCGGCCGCGACGACGCGGCCGTCGACGCTCACCTCGGTCCAGCAGTCGTCGCTGAACGTGAGGGTGAGGGTCCGGCCGGCCGGCGCCGGCGGCGCGAGCGCTCGAGCCGGCCGGGCCGCGTCGACGCGGCGAGCGCGACCGTCGCGGCGGCGACCGGCACGGCGGCAGCGCGCGATGACGGCGGGAGCCGGAGTCGGCGTCGCGGGACGGGCGTCGCCGCGGGCGCCTCGCGCGGCGCGGCTCCGCCGCCGGCGCTTCCTTTCAGGACGGCCGCGACGCCGGTCAGGAGGGCGAGGACGAGCGCCACGCCGACGCCGAGGGCGGTCGTGTTCAGCGAGACGTTCTTTCGCGGCCGGGAGAGGCGGATGCGGGCCGAGGAGGAGTCGGCGCGCTGGCGGACGTCCGCTCGCGCTCGGCCGACCACGCCTCGTGGACGTGGTTGAAGGCGGCCGCGGTCCGCTCCGCGTCGAGCCCGAGGTGCCGGCGCGAGCGCGAGGACGAAGCCGCGCGCGAAGACCCGCGCAGGGAGAAGCTCGAAGCGCCCCGCTCTCGAGCGCCTCGATCTGACGCACGGAGACCTTCGTCACGTCCGCGAGCTGTTCGCGGGTGACCTCTCGGAGCTCGCGTTCCCGGCGCAGCTCTTCGCCGAATTCCTGGGGAGTTTCCACCGGCAACCGATAACCCTCCGGGACACAAACATTACATACGGCGCCGTTTAACGCACCGTGTCAACCGGCTTCCCGGCCCTTCTCGAGCAGGGTCCGGGCGCAGGCGGCGAGCAGCGGGTCGGCGGAAGGGTCTCGCGCAGCCGCCTTCCCAGACCGGCCGCGCCGAGCGCAGGAGCGAGAGCGCGATCGGCCCGCGGCGTGGACGCGGCGAGAGGAGGAGCGGCGGTCCGCACCGCCGGGCGCGCCATCCACCGCTCGTCCGCGCCAGGAGCGACGAGCTGCGCCTCCCTCGGGCGGCCGGACGAGAAGCCAGGCGGTCAGGTCCTCCTCGACGAGCCGCGGGTTGCCGAGGAGCGCGACGAGGACGTCGACCTCCCCGTCGTCGAGGAGGGCCCGACGAGCGCCCGGTCGGCGAGCCGCGCCAGGGCCGCTCTTCTCCCCGAGCGAGAGCCCCGGCAGCTTCTCGAGGATGCGCCGGTTCGCCGCGTGCCGCACGGGGGCCGGCGTCCGCGCCTCGCGGCCGACGTCGACGAGGTCGCGCCACGGGAGGTCCTCGAGGAGGCGGAGCGCGTCGGCGCGGGGCGTCGCCGGGTGGAGCGCGACGGCCTTGCGCACCTCCCGGCTCGCGAGGAGCCCCGGCGCCGCGAGGACCTCGGCGACGACCGCCTCGCCCGAGTAGGGGTGGCGCAGGCAGCGGAGGACGTCGGACTCGGAGAGGCGCGCGACGTTCTCGCGGACGAAGGCCGCGAGCGCCGCCCGGTCGGCCCGCGACGATCACGGCCGTGAGCGACGCGCGCTCCGGCGCGCCCGGGCGTTCCCCGTTCACGCCTCCGATTATCGGCCCGTCGCCGCGGCGAGCCTCCTGACGAGCGCCGCCGCGGCCGCCACCGGGTCCTCTCCCGGCCGCACCGCGCCCTCCATCGCGAGGACGACGGCGCTCCCGACGACGACGCCGTCGGCGAGCCGCGCGACCGCCGCCACCTGCTCCGGCGTCGAGATGCCGAAGCCGACCGCGACGGGAAGCCGGCCCACGCCCGCCCGCACGCGCGCGACGAGGTCGGCGAGCCCCTCGGGGACGTCCGCGCGGACCCCCGTGACGCCGGGCCGCGAGACGACGTAGACGAACCCCCGCGAGAGCCGCCCGACGGTCTTCACGCGCCGCGGCGGCGAGGTCGGCGCGAGGAGGAAGACCGGGTCGAGGCGCGCCGCGCGGAGGGTCGAGGCGAACGCCGCGCCCTCCTCGGGCGGGAGGTCGGTCACGAGGGCGCCGTCGACGCCCGCCTCCGCCGCGCGCGAGGCGAACGCCGGCCTCCCCCATCGCCAGGACGGGGTTCGCGTAGCCGAAGAGGACGACGGGGACGTCGAGCCCGCCGGCCCGGGCGCGGGCGACGAGGTCGAGGACGTCGGCGAGGCGCGTGCCCGGCCGCGAGCGCGCGCTCGCTCGCCCGCTGGATCGCGGGCCCGTCGGCGATCGGGTCGGAGAACGGGACGCCGAGCTCGACGACGTCGGCGCCCGCCTCGGCGAGCGCGGGCAGGAGCCGCTCCGTCACCTCGAGCGACGGGTCGCCCGCCTCGACGAAGACGACGAGCGCCGCGCGCCCTTCGCGCGCGGCCCGCGCGAAGGCGCGCGAGATCCGGCCGCTCACGGCGCCACCCCCTCGAGCCCTCGAGCCGCGCCACGCTCGGGACGTCCTTGTCGCCGCGCCCGGAGAGGCCGATGACGATCGTCGCGCCCGGGCCGCTTCGGCGCCTCGCGCAGGACCCACGCGACGGCGTGCGCCGTCTCGAGGGCCGGGATGATCCCCTCCTTCTCCGAGAGGGCGTGGAACGCGGCGAGCGCCTCGTCGTCGGTGACGCTCTCGTAGCGCGTCCGCCCGAGCGCGGCGAGGTTCGCGTGCTCGGGGCCGACGGCCGGGTAGTCGAGGCCGGCCGAGACGGAGTGCGTCGGGAGGATCTGCCCGTCCTCGTCGGCGAGGAGGAGCGTCCGCGTCCCGTGGAGGACGCCGACGCGCCCCGGCCCGAAGCGGGCCGCGTGCTCGCCCGGGCGCGGCGGACCGCGCCCGCCGGCCTCGACGCCGACGAGCTCGACGCCGGCGTCCGCGAGGAACGCGTGGAAGAGGCCGATCGCGTTCGAGCCGCCGCCGACGCAGGCGACGAGGAGGTCGGGGAGTCCCGCCGAGCGACCTTCCGCGCACTGCGCGCGCGCCTCGCGGCCGATGACGGCGTGGAAGTCGCGCACCATCGTCGGGTAGGGGTGCGGGCCGAGGACCGAGCCGAGGACGTAGTGCGTGTCGGCGTACGTTCGCGACCCAGTCGCGCATCGCCTCGTTGATCGCGTCCTTGAGCGTCCGCGAGCCGGAGTCGACGGCGACGACCTTCGCGCCGAGGAGCCGCATCCGGAAGACGTTCAGCGCCTGCCGCTCCATGTCGACCGACGCCCATGTAGACGACGCACGGGAGGCCCAGGAGCGCCGCCGCCGTCGCGGTCGCGACGCCGTGCTGCCCCGCGCCGGTCTCGGCGATGACGCGGCGCTTCCCCATCCGCTTCGCGAGGAGGACCTGGCCGAGCGCGTTGTTGATCTTGTGCGCGCCGGTGTGGAGGAGGTCCTCGCGCTTGAGGAAGATCCGCGCGCCGCCGAGCTCGGCCGAGAGGCGCCGCGCCTCGGTCAGCGGCGTCGGGCGCCCCGCGTAGGTCGTCGAGGAGGCCGTGCGAGCTCGCGCCGGAACGACGGCGTCGCGCCGCGCGCCTTCGCGTACGCGCGCGTCGAGCTCCTCGAGCGGGCGCCATCAGCGTCTCGGGGACGAACCGCCCGCCGAACTCGCCGAAGCGCCCGTGCCGCGTCGGCCTCGGGAACCACGGAACGTCTCAGCCACCGGTCCTCCCCTCTTCCCGCGCACCGCGGCGAGGAACGCCGCGAGCTTCGACCGGGTCCTTGATCGCCCGGCGCGCTCTCGACGCCCGAGGCGACGTCGACGCCCGCCGGCGCGCACGCCCGCGATCGCCCGCGCGACGTTCGCCGGCGAGAGCCCGCCCGCCACGAAGACCTTCCGCGTCGCCGGGAAGTGCGACGAGGAGGCTCCAGTCCCACGTCTCTCCCGTCCCGCCCGCGAGCGAGGCGTGCGCCGCGTCGAGGAGCAGGACGTCGCGCCGGCCAGGACGCCGGCCTCTTCGAGCGAGTCCTCCGCCCGACTCGCACGGCCTGCCAGACCGGGACGGGGACGTCGAGGTCCGTCGCGCGCCGCGAGGTCGTCGTGCCACTGGAGAGCGTCGGGCCGCACCTCGGCGACGATCGCCTCGGCCTCGGCGACGGGGTTCCCCGCGACGACGGCGACGACTCCCTTCGCCGAACGCGGCTCGCCTCGCGAAGCGCCCGGGCCTCTCGCGACGCGTCACCCGCCGCGGCGAGCGCGGCGAGAAGTTGAGGCCGATCCAGTCGGCGCCGAGCTCCTCGGCGGCGGCGAGGTCCTCCTCGCGCGTGACCCCGCAGACCTTCACCTCGGTCGTCCCCTCGCCCCGGAGCGCCCGCAGCGCCCGCGCCGGGTCGCCGCGAGCGGAGGAGCGACTCGCCGACGAGGAACGCGTCGAAGCCGGCCGCCGCGAGACGCTCGACGTCCGCGCGCGACGCGGATGCCGCTCTCGGCGACGCGGACGACGTCCCGCGGAAGGAGCGCGCCCGAGCGCGGCGACGCGGTCGAGGTCGACCGCGAACGTCGCGAGGTCGCGGGCGTTCAGGCCGACGACCTCCGCCCCCGCCGCGAGCGCCCGCCGGACCTCGTCCTCGTCGTGCGCCTCGACGAGGACGGCGAGGCCGCGCGCCCGCGCGGCGCGCGTGAAGCCGCGCGAGCGTCGGCGTCGTCGAGCGCCGCCACGATGAGGAGGACGGCGTCGGCCCCGAGCGACAGCGCGAGGTCGAGCTGCACCTCGTCGACGACGAAGTCCTTCATCAGGACGGGCAGACCCGAGATGCCGCTTCACCGCCGGAAGCCACGCGAGGTCGCCGCCGAAGAAGTCCGGCTCGGTGACGACCGAGATCGCCGCGGCGCCGCGCGCGCCGGTAGGCCCGCGCGACCGCGCGATGCGCCGCCGGCCGCATCGGGGAGGATCCGCCGGCGCGACGGGGAGCGGTGCTTGATCTCGCGCGACGAGCATGCGGATCCGCGGAGGGCGACGCGGAGCGCGGCGCAGCGAAGCGGGCGCCGTCGGCGGCGCGGCGAGGAACCGGGCGCCGTCAGAGGCGGACTCGCCGCGACGCCCGCTGCCGCGAGCTCGCCCGCAGCGAGCCGCCGCCGCCGGGCCGCGAGGATCTCGCCGAGGATCGACGGACGCTCACGCGGCCTCCTGCGAGATCGCCACGAGCGCCTCGAGCGCGCGGTGCGCCGCGCCCGCGTCGATCGACGCCGCGGCCCGCGACATCCCGTCGCCGAGGTCGAGCGCGACGCCGGAAACGAAGAGGGCGGCGGCGGCGTTCATCAGGACCGCGTCGCGGCGCGGCCCCGTCTCGCCGTCGAGGAGGCGGCGCGGAGGATGCCCGCGTTCGTCTCCGCGTCTCCGCCCGCCATGTCGCGCGGGTCGCGCTCGGCGACGCCGAACGTCGCCGCCGTCCACTCCTCGAGCGCGGACCTCCCCCTCCGACGACCTCCGCGACGATCGTCAGGCCGTGCGGGAGGCAGCTCGTCCCCCGCGCCCGAGTTGGAGACGACGAGCGCGTGCTCGGCGCCGAGCGCGGCGAGGGCGTCGCGCCAGGACCGGCACCCGGACGGGCCGGTCGACGCCGACGAGCTGCCGCGTCACGCCGAGGGGGTTCGCGAGCGGACCGGCGAGGTTGAAGGCGGTGCGGACGCCCAGCTCGCGCCGCATCGGCCCGACGGACTTCATCGCCGGGTGGTAGGCCGGCGCGAAGAGGAACGTGACGTTCGCCTCGACGAGGGCGCGCGCGCGCGACCGGCGGCGGCATGTCGATCCTCACGCCGAGCGCGGCGAGGACGTCGGCCGAGCCGCTCGCCGAGGAGACGGCGCGGTTGCCGTGCTTGGCGACCGGGACGCCCGCCCCGGCGACGACGAACGCCGCCGCCGTCGAGACGTTGAACGTCCCCTGCCCGTCGCCGCCCGTCCCGCAGACGTCGACCGCGCGCGCGGCCAGCTCCGCCGGCGACCGGGACCCGCGTCGCCCGCGGCGCGGAGCGCGTCGACGAAGCCCGCGACCTCCTCCGCTGCCTCGCCCCGCCGCGCCATCGCGGCCAGGAGCGCGGCGGCCCGCGACGGTCGAGAATCCCGTCCATGAGCATCTCCTCGACGGCGAGGCGCGCCTCCTCCCTCGAGAGCGTCCGCCCCGCCATCACGAGCCTCAGGGCGCACGGTGGAGCGTCGCTCACCCGACGCCCCGCTCGACGAAGTTCCCGAGGAGCCGCTCGCCTTCGAGCGTCAGGATCGACTCCGGGTGGAACTGGACGCCCGACGAGGGGCCGCGTCCGGTGGCGCGAGGCCCATGACGATCCCGTCGGCGTCTCCGCCGTCACGTCGAGGCAGCGCGGGAACGCTCGCGCGCTCGACGACGAGCGAGTGGTAGCGCGTCGCCGACGAACGGGTTCGACAGGCCGGCGTAGATGCCCCTCCCGTCGTGGCGGATCTCCGAGGTCTTGCCGTGCATGAGGACCGGGCGCCCGCACGACGAGGCGCCGAAGACGTGCGCCGAGCGCCTGGTGGCCGAGGCAGACGCCGAGGAGCGGGACGTCCTCGTCGCGCGCGGATGAGCTCGCTCGCTGATCCCCGCGTCCTCCGGGCGGCCCGGGCCCGGGCGAGATGACGATGCGCGCGGGCGCGTCGCGAGCGCCTCGTCCGCGGTCACCGCGTCGTTCCGCACGACGCGGACGTCGCCGTGGAGCGTCGCGAGGACCTGGACGAGGTTGAAGGTGAAGGAGTCGTAGTTGTCGACGACGAGGATCACGGCTCGACTCCTTCGCGCGCGTCGACGGCGCGCATGAGCGCCCACGCCTTGCTCTCGCACTCGTCCGCCTCGGCCTCGGGACGCGAGTCGGCGACGATGCCGGCGCCCGCCTGGACGTGGAGGACCCCGTCCTTCACGACCGCCGTCCGGATCGCGATCGCCATGTCGAGGTGCCCGGCGAAGTCGAGGTATCCGACCGCGCCGCCGTAGGCGCCGCGCCGCACCGGCTCGAGCTCCTCGATGATCTCCATCGCCCGGATCTTCGGCGCGCCCGTGAGCGTCCCGGCCGGGAACGTCGCGGCGAGGGCGTCGACGGCGTCCTTGCCCTCGGCGAGCGTGCCCGGTCACGCGCGAGGCGAGGTGCATGACGTGCGAGAAGCGCTCGACCGTGAAGAAGTCGCGGCACCCGCACGCGTCCCGGGCGCGGCGACCCGCCCGAGGTCGTTCCGCCCGAGGTCGACGAGCATGACGTGCTCGGCCCGCTCCTTCTCGTCGGCGAGGAGCTCGCGCGCGAGGGCGAGGTCCTCCTCCTGCGTCGCGCCGCGCGCGGCGCGTCCCGGCGAGGGGGATCGTCTCGACCGTCGTCGTCGCCGGCCCGCACGAGCCGCTCCGGGCGAGGCGCCGAAGATCACGCCGTCGGGCGTCCTCAGGTAGTACTGGTAGGGCGACGGGCTGACGCGCCGGAGCGCGCGGTAGACCGAGAACGTGTCCCCGTCGACGGCGCCGACCAGCGCCGCGAGAGGACGACCTGGAAGACGTCCCCGCGCGGATGTGCTCCTTCGCCTTCTCGACCGCGGCAAGAAAAGACGGAAGAGGAAGAGTCTCTTTGAAGGTAAGGGGGGCCCCGCCCGCGGCCAACGGCGGCGCCGCGGACGCGAGCGTGGCGGTGGCGCGGGCTTCCAGCCCTCTTATCCTTCGTAAGCCTCTTCCTCCTCTTCGTCTCCCTCTCCGACGTGCGTGACGAAGAGCAAACGATGGCGGGCTGGTCGAAAGCGATGACGGAGTCGAAGACCCCGAACCAGCGTCGGGAAGCCCGATCGGGTCCGGGTTCGTGCGGGGAGCTTCTCGAGGCGGCGCACGGCGTCGTAGCCCGCGTAGCCGACGGCGCCTCCCGTGAACGGCGGGAGGTCGTCACCGCCCGCGAGCGCCGCCCCGGGCAGGGCTTTGG
>CAWGMK010000005.1:0-89438 GCA_963823655.1 uncultured Bacillota bacterium | reverse complement strand
TTGACTTATGCCCGGATAGCTGTTATTTTATGCACATACCCAATATTGAAAGTAGGAACAGGCGATTTTCGGCGGACAAAGCGCCGAAGGTGGGGCTGGGCGATAAGCAGCAGGATTTTTACAGCCTGCGGGACCGAAACTTGAGAAAGTTCCGGCTCCGCAGGTTTTTGTTTACCTCGGCCGGGCAAAAGGAGAGGCTATGCCAAACGAAATCGACGTAAGGAAACTGAAGGGCTTAAGCTCTGCTGAAGTCCTGGAGAGCAGGCAGAAATTCGGCCCGAACGAACTTCCGGAAGGAAAGCGGCGCTCGATATTCCAGACGGCCTTCGATGTAATCAAGGAACCGATGTTCCTGCTTCAGTGGCCTGCGGCGCCATCTATCTAGTGCTCGGGGACAGGCAGGAAGCCTTGATGCTCCTCGGCTTCGTCTTCGTAGTCATGGGCATCACCATATATCAGGAGCAGAAGACAGAAAAGGCGCTCGACGCGCTTAGGGATTTGTCCAGCCCCAGAGCACTTGTCATCCGTGACGGCGCGCATCTAGAATTGCGGGCAAAGACGTTGTGTCAGGCGATTTCGTCCTGCTGTCCGAGGGCGACAGGGTGCCTGCCGACGGAGTTGTTATCTGGTGCAACAACCTTTCAGCTGACGAATCACTGCTCACCGGAGAGTCTCTTCACGTCATGAAATCATACGCCGCTGACTATTTGAAGGCCGATGTTGGCGCGCCCGGGGGTGATCTGACCCCATATGTCTTCTCTGGCACCCTTATTGTCCGCGGCCAGGGCATATACGTCGTAAAGGCGGTGGGCTCCTCTACCGAGCTGGGCAAGATAGGAAAGGCCCTGGAAACCCTGCAGCCCGAGCAGACCAGCCTGAACAAGCAGACCGGAAAGCTGGTCCGAAACCTAGCCCTGCTGGGCCTTGGCCTATTTATAGTTATCGTTGTCGTCTACGGGCTTACCAGGGGCGATTGGGTACATGGATTGCTTGCCGGAATTACCCTTGCAATGGCGATGTTGCCCGAGGAGTTTCCTGTTGTGCTCACCATATTCATGGCGCTCGGAGCCTGGAGGCTGTCCAAGAAGAACGTGCTTACCAGGCGCATGCCCGCTATCGAGACGCTTGGCGCCGCGACAGTGCTTTGCGTAGACAAAACGGGAACGCTTACTCAAAACCGCATGTCTGTAGAGCGCCTGTATGCCGAGGGCAGCTTCTTCGCGCCGAATGGATGCCCAAGCCCAGAGAAGACCACCGATACCGATGGGAAGGATCCCAAACAGGGCGCAGCACAAAGCCGCATACCGGAGAAATTCCATGAAGTAGTCGAATATGGGCTTCTTGCAAGCGAGCGCGACCCGTTCGACCCTATGGAAAAGGCGCTTACAAGCTTCGGCAGAAGCTGCCTGATCAAGACCGAACACCTGCATGACGACTGGAAGCTTGTTGAGGAGTACGCGCTTTCGAGCCAGCTGCTGGCCCTTTCCCACGTTTGGGTGAGCCCCGACGGCAACGGAGGAAGCTACGTCGTCGCGGCGAAGGGTGCCCCTGAAGCCATACTCGACCTGTGCCATATGGAAGCCGAAGGCGCAGAGCCGATAATGAGGGCAGTAACTGAGATGGCTGCGGACGGGCTGAGGGTATTAGGAGTTGCGAGGGCAGTATCCAAGGTCAAGAAGGGCCTGCCTGAGAGCCAGCATGAATTCGAGTTTTCATTCATCGGGCTGATAGGCTTGGCAGATCCGGTAAAGCCATCTGTGCCGTCTGCCATCGCGGAATGCTACAAGGCGGGCATCAGGGTCGTCATGATTACGGGCGACTATCCGGGCACCGCTCTGAACATCGCAAGGCAGATTGGCCTTACACCGGCAGATATGGTAATCACAGGGCCTGAGCTTAGCGTAATGGGCGAAGATGAGCTGAAGCAGAAGGTCAAGCTCTGTTCAATATATGCCCGCATGGTGCCGGAACAGAAGTTCAAGCTAGTCGAGGCACTTATTGCTCAGGGCGAGATCGTCGCCATGACGGGGGACGGCGTAAATGACGCACCCGCCCTTAAAGCCGCAAACATCGGCATAGCCATGGGTGCTCGCGGCACGGACGTGGCCAGGGAAGCGGCATCCCTTGTTCTTTTGGACGACGACTTCTCATCCATAGTCGCAGCCGTCCGCCAGGGGCGCAGGGTATTCGACAACCTCAAGAAAGCAATGGCCTATATTTTCGCAGTCCACATCCCGATAGCAGGCCTTTCCCTTATACCGGTGCTGTTCAAGCTGCCGTTGGTGCTCATGCCGGTTCACATCGCATTCCTTGAGCTCATCATTGACCCCTCATGCTCGGTAGTGTTCGAGATGGAGCAGGAGGAGCCCGGCATAATGGACAAGCCGCCCAGGGATCCGGCAAAGCCCCTTTTCGGCAGCGATCTAATAAGAATAGGCGTAATGCAGGGCCTGGCTGTACTGCTCGCGGTCCTTGCAGTATTTTTGATTTCAACGCTCGTCCTGAAGAAGCCCGAGGCCGATACGAGGGCTTTGACCTTTACCGCCCTGGTGTTCTCGAACTTGGGGCTGATCACAGTCAACAGGTCATGGACCAGCGGAGGTTTCACCGCCTTTAAGAGAAGAAACCCAGCATTCAGATGGGTCCTTATCGGCTCCCTTTCGTTTTTGGTCCTCGCCCTGTACCTGCCCGCATTGAACTTGCTCTTCCATTTCGACGCCCTTCACGCCGTCGACCTTCTAATCGCGGCGGGCGTGTCTATGCTCGGTACTCTCTGGTTCGAGGCCTTCAAGGCCGCTAGCAGGAAGAGGCCAATATAGTCCCAATGCCGCATGCAACAGGCAGCAAAGCCGCCGGGCAATCGTCCGGCGGCCTTCCTATTCGTTGCCTCATCTAAAAATGTATTCAACGATAAAGCAGCCCTATTGACATCACATATTCATGTTAGTAATATATAAGTGCAAGTTACACTTATGGAGGCGATAATATGCACGGCGGAAGAGAAGGTTTCGGATTCGGCGGCCACATGGGACACAGGTTCGGCGGAGGCGGCGAGGGCGGACCTGGATTTGGAAATATGTATAGATTCATGATGCCAGTGGTAGCGGTAGCGCTTGCAAAATTGGGAAAGGCCCACGGCTATCAGATTGCGCAGGAGGCGGCGAAGCTGTCTGTTACGGAGACTGAACTCGACCAGGCAGCGGTTTACAGGGCCCTGAGGCGCCTGGATATGATGGGCTTCACCTACTCCGAATGGGATACTAGCGGAGCAGGTCCCGCAAAAAGGATCTACACGATTAGCGAGGACGGCCTTATGCACCTGGAGTCATGGATGGGCAAGCTCAAGAAGGTTTCAACAGAGCTTGATGCCCTGCTTAAAGCCTACGAAGGCATTGACATCAAGGGCATGATGGGCGCGGGCGCGACTGAAGGCAAGTAACGCTAAGATTAGTCGCAAACACAACAATAGCAGCTTAGAGGAGTCCGGAAAGCCGGGCTCCTTTCCATCTCCGGTCTTCATTGACGACGTCTCTCTGTCGCGCCATAATTACAGCGGATTCAGTTTGATCTGTTGTCTCATGAACAAATCGCTGCTCAAGGAGGTTCCATTGTGAATTTCAAAAAAGAGCAAGTTGGTGCAGCTGTTAGCCTGCTAGGAGAGCATTCCGGCATCATCCGCTTTGTTGCAACCGCCGAAGGGCTCGGTAACTGCGACGCCTGGCTTGATGAACCCTCCTCGCCCGGCCTTGGCGCCATCAGGTATGAGGACAGGCTTTACATTGCAGGCAGCATAAAGGATGCCCGCCGTTCGGATCTGCTAAGGGTTTTTTTGAACGGGCCGGTGGCTACCAACAGGCTGGAAGGGCATGCAGCAAGCCGGATACCCGTGAGGATATTCGACCCCGCCCTCACCGAGGCGGTGCTACCCTTGCTTTCGGGGTTGGACTTGCTCATTAAAAAGAGCGAGTATCTTGAAACAGCGCCGCCAGTTGCTCGTAAGGGCTTCCCCGTTGCCAAAGGTTACAACTTGATAGACGTCGACGACTGGCTGCTATCAGACGAGAATGTCGGCAATATTGAGCTCTTAAGGGGCGAGTGCGCCTACAGGTATGACTGCATCGGCACCAAGGGCTCGAATTATCTGGGCATTGCAGCTATGATGGGCAATGAGATCGTGGGATGGTGCCTTTCCGAGTTTACCTGCTCGGCCGGCGCTGAGATCGGCATCGAAGTCCTGGGGGGCCATAAGCGCCTGGGGCTCGCCAAGGCCATGGCCGACGAGTATCTGCAAAAGACTGCGAACAAGGGCATCTTGCGCGTAGGCTGGCACTGCTACCGCGATAATGTCGCCTCCTACAGAACGGCCCTGGCATGCGGCTTGGTGCCCATAACTTCCTATGACGAGATAAACATCATTCTCAAATGACGAGAAGAAAGGCCCTGCTTGCATCGATTAAGCTGCAAACAGGGCCCTAAAATCAGCTCACAAGCCAGGCTTTTACTACTTGCCGGCCCTTCCCCCGCAAATGACCTTGCCCGGGTTCAATATTCCCTCAGGGTCAAATGCCTGTTTAATCCCACTCATGATCTCAATCGCCCTTGATCCGAGCGAACCGCAAAGCTCGGCCTGCTTGTCGTACCCAATGCCATGCTCCCCGGAAACTTGCCCTCTCAGCTCGTTAGCCTTGCCGTAAAGCGCCTTCATGACCGCATCATGGCGCTCGATCCAAGACTTCTCATCAAGCGCGTCTTTCAGCACATACACATGCAAATTGCCGTCTCCCGCATGCCCGAAGCTCATGATCCTCACACCATGCCTGCTTTCAAGCGAATGTGTGAATGAAATAAGCTCGGCCACCCTGTCTCTTGGCACCACGACGTCGCATTCGTCCATCTGGGTGGTCGAAGACTTGATAGCCTCCAAAAACGCGCCGCGCGCCTTCCAGATTATCTCCTGCCGCTCCTCGGTGGCAGATATGAAGACGTCGGTCGCGCCCTTTGCCAGGCAGAGCTCGGCTACGGACTCATAGGCGTTTTCGACTTCCTTCTTGCCGGACCCATCAAATGAAATCAGCAGATAACAGGGAGCCGAGCTGTCCGGGAATTCCTTGCCCAGGAAATCTTCGGCCGCCTTGATTACGGAGCGCTCCATGAACTCCACCGCCTGTGGAGCCCCACCCGACCTAGTAATCTCTGGGACCAGCCCTATCGCCTGCTCAAGGGACTCGAAGGGTACCAGAAGGCTTACCACCCTCTTGGGCAAGGGTATGAGCTTTAAAACGGCCTTGGTAATTATGCCAAGCGTGCCCTCGGAGCCCACCATCATATCCTTCAGGGAGTAGCCAGAGCTGTTCTTGGCCACCTTTCCGCCCAGCTCAAGCACCTCGCCGTCCGCGAGCACCACTTCCAGCCCTCTTACATAGTCGCGCGTCACGCCGTACTTGACCGCCCTCATCCCCCCCGCGTTCGTGGAGATGTTGCCCCCGATCGTTGCCGACTTCTCCCCGGGGTCCGGCGGATACATGTAACCGCGGTTCGTGGTGTATTCTACTATCTCCATGAGGAGCACTCCCGGCTCTACCGTTAGCGCCATGTTGGCCTCGTCCAACTCAAGTATCCTGTTCATCCTCGACATGTCCATAAGAATGCCGCCATATACAGGCACGCACCCGCCAACAAGCCCCGTCCCCTGGCCCCTGGGCGTAACGGCGATGCGCCTCTTAAAAGCTAGCTTCATGACGGCTGAGACCTCACCTGTGCTCAAGGGGAAGACAACAGCCTCCGGCGGACATGAGATGCCGCCCAGCTCATCGTGGCAGAACTCCTCGCTGAAGTGGCCCGCGAATTTGACCCTATCACTGCCGAATATGGCGATGAGGGTGTCTTTGTCAGTGCCCGACAGCTTCTCAAATACCGGCATCCGCTCTCCTCCTTTTGATGAGCTCGGTCAACCTCGGCACCACCTCGTAGATGTCGCCGACGATTTCAAGGTGCGCGACCGAGAATATCGGGGCGTCCTCATCAGTGTTAATTGCGATGATCCTGTCGGCACTCGCCATACCGGCCACGAACTGCACCGATCCGGACACGCCGCAGGTGATTATCAGCTTCGGCTTTACTGTCCTGCCTGACAGGCCTATCTGCCGCCTGGGATCCTGCCAGCCGGCCTCGATCAGCGGCCTTGTGGTCGCCACCTGGGCGCCAAGCGCGTCGGCGAGGGCTTGAATCATAGCCATGTCCTTGGGTCCCCTGACTCCCCTGCCTGCCACTATTATCCTGTCAGCCTCGGTAAGGTCTATCACCTTCTCCTTCGGCCTGGACCCGGTGATCTTGATTCCCGAATGGAGCATCTCCTCGGTGACTTCAACGATTTTGACGCTTCCTGAGGGCTCTATGGCCCTTTCCGGCGCCTGCATCACCTTATACCTCACCGTGGCCATCTGAGGCCTGTGGGAGGGCGTTTTTATCCTTGCCATGATGTTGCCGCCGAAGGCAGGCCTGGTCTGTATCAGGGACCCATCCGCCTCAAGCTCCAGCCCCGTGCAATCGGCAGTAAGGCCAGTATTGAGCCTCGCTGCGGTCCTGGGCGCAAGGTTTCGTCCCACATGTGTGGCTCCCACCAGGACGGCAGAGGGTCTGACCTTCTCCAGGAAGTCGCAGAAGGCTGCTGTGTAGGGCTCGATCCTGAAGTGCTCGAAAGCAGGACTGTCATAAGCATATGCTTGGTCCACGCCGTAATGCAGCATCTCTGCGGCGGCTTTTGCGGCCCCATGCCCGATGACCGCGGCATATACCGGCCATCCCAGCTTGTTTGCAAGCGACCTGGCCTTGCCCGCCAGCTCCAAGGAGACCGGGTGGATTAGCCCTCCCTCAAGCTCCGTGAATACGGCGATGCCGGTCCTGTCCTCTAATCCTTGGGCGCCATCCTCCTCCAGGGTGATTGCGCCTGCCGACTTCTTCACGCATATCATGCACATGCGGCAGGCAGCGTTTATCGAAACGCCACCCGACGATGCGTCAATCGCGCCAAAGGGGCACAGTAAGGCGAGCTTTGACGGCTCTATTACCAGCTCATCGTGTACGACAAGTTTTGCCATGCCTACACCTGCTTTCCTTCGATGAGCTCGTCAAAGATGTGGCGGGCGGCATCATCGGCGCCGCTTTTGAACAGCGCGCGGTCCGTGCGCCTTTCGGGCGGGAAAATCCTGTCCACGCGCGTGGCAGAGCCGTCCAGCCCGTACTTCGCCTCGTCCCTGTCATCGAGATCATCGAGCGTAAGCTGAGTAAACGGCGCGTCTTTGAGCATCTTTTTCCTCTTGTAAGAGGGGAGCCTGGGCGACCTTCTGGTCTTCTCGACCGATATAAGGCACGGCATGGAAACCTCCGCGGTGTAGACCGTGTCCGGGGAATCGTGCTCGATCTTGAGTACGCCGCATGCGCAAGAGAGCACATTCAAAACATTCGAGACGTTGGGTATGCCCAGCAGCTCGGCGATTTCGGGGCCGACCTGGGCGGTGTCCCCGTCTGTGGTCTGTTTGCCGCAGATGATCAGATCGTAGCCGCCGACTTTGCCGATAGCCTGGGCTAGCGCATACGATGTGGCAAGAACGTCGGAGCCGCCGAACCTTCGATCTGTCAGGAGCACCATCTCGTCGGCGCCCATCATATAGGCCTCTTCAAGGGCCTCCCTCGCCTGCGGGGGGCCCATGGTTAGAGCTATGATGCTGCCGCCGCCGCACGCATCCTTAAGCCTTGCCGCGGCCTCAAGCGCATAAAGGTCATAAGGGTTGAGCTTAGCCTCGACGCCCGCCCTTTTAAGCACCCCGGTCTTCTCGTCAACTTCCACCTTGCTGCTGCCCGGGACCTGTTTGACGCAAACGATTATCCTCAAATGGCCTTCTCCTTCGGGATTTCATGAAAATGGCTCACGAATAATCTCAAAAAGGGTGTGATATGAACCACACCCTTCGCTTGCCTTGAGTTGCCTTGAGCTTGCAGTTCTACTAGCTGTCGCTCTTGAGCTTGCCGGAGACTGCGAAGTCTTCCTTCCTCATGATCGTGAAGATGACCCTCACCGCGTCCGGGGTTACGCCGAACTCGTCACAGCATACCTTTGTGACTCCTGCGGCTACCTTGCGCTTCTGATCGAGCGTCTTTCCCTCTAGGACCTTGATGTCGATGATTGGCATTTAGATTACCTCCAGTCTTTATTAGTCAGTAGGCGTTTTGCGCTACTTTTTCACCGGACTGCTCTTCCGGTTGTTCGAAATTATCAGGACCACGGTGCCGGCCAGTATGAATGCAGCCCCTATGTATGTGGACATCGACGGGGCATCTTTAAGGATTAGTATGGAGAGTACAGTAGCCGTCATCGCCTTCAAAAAGAATACTACGCTCCCTGTGCTAGTATTTGTTAACTCCATTCCTTTAAAGTACGAAAGGTATGCGAAGCCAGAAATGCAAGCTCCTATAAACAATATAATCGGAATATCACCAGGCCTAATATCGGAGATAAGCCCCGCTCCAGAGACCAAATTGAAGATCCCTAGTGCTATAGAACCGAAAAGTATTCCAACTCCAGTAACAAATACGGTTCCAACCCTCATGGAGAGTCTTCCTAGATAGGACTATGTATGTCCCCTGCAGGATCACGGCAGCAATTGGATATAGGACATCAATATTAAAGGCGCCTCTAAATGGATCTACGATGAATACCATGCCTGTCATTCCAAGGATTATAAACACATATGTTAGAAAACCAGGCTTCTCTTTAAGTATAAAAGTTGCCAGAATTGCAATTATCATTGGATTGGAGGCAAATATGAACGCCACTTGAGACGCTGGCACTTTGGAGATGCCGATTTGCATCAATGTCATGGAGAACCCTACTAGTAGAATTCCAAGCAGTGCTGTTTGTATAACATCTTTTATGTTTACCCTGATCTTTCTTGCTTTCAACTCAAGAAACGGAAAAGGGGCTAACACAATCGCTCCGATTAGGAAACGAACGAAGTTCATCTGCAATGGCCGAATATGGGGTACGAGCTTCGAGGCAACTTCCAAGGACCCGAACATTACACCTGTGAACGCTATGAAGAGATAGCCCAGAAGCTGTCTGTTCTTGTTATTCGACATCAAATTCCTCCGCATTTTTAGTACCGCTTACTTGAGGTTCCCGCTATCCAAGAGGGCGCCAAGGTTTCTTGCCACATGCTCCCTCATATATCCTATTCCAAGCTTCGCGTATTTATCCTCTATCCTGACCTCGATGCCGCTCTGCTCCCCGTCCATGGTTAGTCCTAGTATATGCTTTGTTTCGTCTTCTTCAAAGCATATGCCAGAGCTTTCGAATACAAGCTTTCCCTCGTCCATGGGGCAGCACGACTGGCAGTGCAGGCACCCCAAAAGGCAGTTATGGGAGCCTTTATCGACCCAGGCAGGGAACGGCCCGCCGTTCTTGTTGAAGTAGGTCAGGCACCTCTCGGCGTGAAGCAGGAAGCGGTCGTCCGAAATTGCGGCGGTCGGGCAAGAAGCAAGGCATGCGAAGCAGCCGTCGCATTCGGGACACAGCACATCCTTCTCATCGAATACCGCCATGGGGGCGCTCAGTTCGACATTGGCTTCGGCAACGCCTTCTACCGCGTATGCGCGCATGATGAAAAGGCTGCCCAGGCCTTCGATGTATGTGATGTTGTTCCTGCCGTAGCGGGAGATGCCGAGCAATACGCTCATGGATTTCATAGGGAACCTGATCGGCCTCGCCAGGCCGCCGAGCTTTTCGTTTACCTCCGAGTCGAAACCGTCGATATCGGAGGGCTCGTCGCAGTAGATCGGAGGCGGTATTGCCGCCTCGTAAGCTTTGCCTCTCAGCTTGAATGAGGCGGTGCGGACCTTCTTGGGCAGATAGATTATCAGGCCCAGCTCGCCCGGGGATAAGCCGAGCTCGCGGGCCGTTTTGAAGCTTTCGAAATACCTCCCGTAGATACCGGGATCTATGGCTGGCTCAAGGTCTCGCACTCTGCGAACGGCCCTATCGATATCCGCCCCCCGGAACCATGCAGTCCTGTATCCGTTCTCCAAAGCCCAGGTATTGAACTTATGCATAGGCTTTCAGGCCTTTCAGTTGCTATTGATAGTGAATTCCGAGGTTATGTGGTGGGCCCGATCCTGTTTATCGCGATGTCGGAGTAGCCGAGGCTCTCCGCCTTCGTGGCCTTGCCGGTGGAGACTTCCATGACCTCACCTAGTATCTGCTCTGCCACCTGCTGCAGGCTCGCCCTTCCGTCCAGGACCTGGCCTGCGTCTATGTCGATATTGTCGCTCATGAACGCGCTGGTCCTGGGGTTTCCGCACACTTTTATCACGGGCATTATAGGAAAGCCGGTAACAGCTCCCAGGCCCGTCGTGAACACGCATACCTGAGCGCCGCCTGCGGCCATCCCTGTCATGGATTCAACATCGTGGCCCGGCGTGTCCATTATAACGAGGCCCTTCTCTGTAGGAGTCTCGGCATACTTTACTACCTGCTTTATAGGGCTGATCCCAGCCTTGTAGATGCAGCCTAGCGACTTCTCCTCAATGCTGCTCAGGCCTCCTGCCATATTGCCCGGCGTCGGGTTAGACCCTCTGATGTCCACGCCCATGCCGCTTATGCCCCTCTCGGCGTCCCCGATGATGCCGTACAGGTCGTCTTTCACGCCAGATGAGCAGCACCTTTTTGCGAGTATGTGCTCAGCGCCTATCATCTCCGGAGTCTCCGAGAGGATGGCCGAACCTCCCATATCAACAAGCATGTCGACCGCAAGGCCCGTAGCAGGGTTTGCGGTTATGCCGGAGGTCGCATCGGAAGCGCCGCACTCAAGCGCAAGCGTCAGCTTCTCTATGCTGGCCGGCACCCTTACATCGGTGGAGCGGGCCCTCATCATCTCTGATGCTATGCGCACTCCCAGCTCTGTGGCCTTCAATGTGCCGCCCAGCTTCTGTATCGTGATGAGCTCAACCCTTTTGCCGGTGGCTGCGATCGCCGCCGCTACGGTCTCGCCCTCCATGTTCTCGCAGCCGAGCCCGACGACTAGGACCGCCCTGACGTTCGGGTTCCTGCCAAGGCCTATCAAAGTCCTCTGGGTCTGCACGAAATCCGCACCCAGCTGGGCGCAGCCGTGCTGGTGGGTCACAACGGTGGTGCCTGGCACCATGGAGGCGATGGACCTTGCGGTGGCGTTAGCGCAGACTACGGTGGGCAGTATCAATACATAGTTCCTTACGCCGACCGTGCCGTTCTCCCTAAGATAGCCCATAAATTCATTCTTGATACCGCTCATGCTCTACTCCTTGTGGGCAGGATCTGAGTGGATGTCCCCTCTTCCCCTGGTCCCCTCCATGTTGTGTATGTGCACATGCTCGCCGGCCTTAATATCGCGGCTGGCGGCGCCAATTACTTCGCCATATTTGAGTATCATTCCGCCCTTTTTGATGGGCACCACCGAGATCTTGTGCCCGAAAGGTATCTCCTGAAGGGCTGATTAGCCCATCCATCATCTTCGCCGGGCGTTATCTTCTGCATCGCGGTCGCGACGTTGTCTTCCTCTTTGATCTTCAATATGCGCTTGTCCATCTGATGCTCCTTTGGCGTAAGCCAGCCTGACTAGCCCTTTTCTAACCCTTCTTCACGAGGCCTATCGTAAGCTTCGCTACTATCTGTTCCTCATCGGTGGGGATCACGAAGACCTTCACCTTCGAGCCCGGCGCCGAGATCTCACCCTCGCCCCTGAGCTCGAGGTTCTTCTTCGCGTCCAGCTCCACACCTAGATACTCCATGTCTTCCAGTATCCTTGAGCGCATCTTGGCCCCGTTTTCGCCGATCCCGCCGGCAAAGCAGATCACATCAACCCCGCCCAAAGCCGCAGCATAAGCCCCTATGTACTTCTTCACCTCATAGGAGAACACTTCAAGCGCCGCAAGGGCGCGGTCGTTGCCCGCCTCCGAGGCCTCCTCCAGGTCCCTTATATCTCCTGACAGCCCCGAAATCCCGGCTAAGCCGCCCTTCTTCGTCATGCCGATTTCCACTTCTTCCTCGCTCATGCCGGCGCTCTTCATAAGAAAAGGCATTATGAACGAGTCGACGTCCCCGCACCTGTACTGGTGCTCGACGCCGCTTTGCAGCGAGAAGCCCAGGCTTGTGTCTATGGATACGCCGTCCTTGATGGCGCAAAGAGACGCGCTGCCGCCAAGGTGGCATGTGATGAGCCTCTTGGGCATCGCCCCGAGGATGGCAGCCACCCTCTCCGACACATACTGGTGCGAGGCTCCGTGGAAGCCGTACCTTCTTATGCCGTACTTCTCATACCACTCATAGGGTATGCCGTAGAGATAGGCGCGCCTTGGCATCCTGGAATGGAAGCCCGTCTCGAAGCTTCCAACCATCGGTATTGACGGCAGGAGCTTCGAGAATATCCTTATGGCCTTTATATAGGGGGGATTGTGCGCAGGCGCTATGGAGTTGTAGTCCTCCATGGCCTTTATAACCCGCTCATCCAGAAGCTGCACGCCTGTTACGCCCTTCGCGTGGACGACCTTGAAGCCAACGGCAGAAAGCTCGTTGAGGCTCTTAAGCGGCGCTGTGGGCCCCACCAAATGCTCAAGCATGAGGGATATTGCGGACTCATAGTCTTTTATGACGGTGGTGCCGCTAACGACCGCACCGTCAAGCAACGAAAACTGGAAGGTGGAGCTATCGCCACCGATCCTCTCCACCTTGCCTTTTGATATGCATTCCCATGCAGTGTCCTCGAACAGGCGGTACTTCAGCGAAGTGCTGCCCACATTGCATATAAGGATCTTCATCAGACGGCCTCCTGCTTGCCTCCGCCCAGATAGGCATTGATCATGCCCTCTTCGCTCACCAGCTTCTGCTTCTCGCCGTGCATCATTATGTTGCCGACGGATAGCAGGTAGCCATAGTCGCAGACTTCAAGGGCCAGATGCGCGTTCTGCTCTATCAGGAGGATGGTCATCCCCTGCTTGTTGATCTCGATTATCTTGTCGATGATGCTGTCGATGATAACAGGAGCAAGTCCTAATGAAGGCTCGTCGAGCATAAGAAGCTTCGGCTCGCTCATAAGGCCCCTGCCTATCGCAAGCATCTGCTGCTCTCCGCCGGACAGCGTGCCCGCTGTCTGGTTCTTCCTCTCAAGAAGCCTTGGGAACAGCTCATATACCTTGTCGAGGTTCTCCTTGAGGTTCTTCCTCTTCTGCCTTATCACATAGGAGCCCATCTTGAGGTTCTCCAGAACGGTTAACCCTGGGAATACCAGCCTTCCCTCCGGGACGTGGGCGATGCCCTTCTTCACTATCTCCTCAGGCGGCAGCTTGGATATTACCGTCCCGTCGAATGTGACCTCTCCGCTTATGGGCTTCAGAAGGCCCGATATGGTCTTCAATATCGTGGACTTGCCGGCGCCGTTGGCACCGAGGAGCGTTACGATCTTGCCGTCGGGGACAGTTAGCGAGACTTCGTGAATTACCGGGGCTACGCCGTAGGCTACTACGACTTTATCTACCTTTAGCATCGACCTGCCTCCTCTTGCCAAGATACGCCTCGATGACGGAGCTGTCCTCCTTGATGTCGCAGAACGGGCCCTCGCATATCTTCTTGCCGTAGTTGAGCACATAGACCCTGTCAGCAAGGCCGCCGACGAGCTCCATCCTGTGCTCTACCAGGAATATCGTTACGCCAAGGCCTCTTATCTTCTTGATGAGCTCCATGAGGTTGTAGACTTCCTGCGTGTTCAGGCCGGCCGCGGGCTCGTCCAATAGGAGCAGGCTGGGCTTCGTTACAAGCGCCCTTGCAATCTCAAGCGCTCTCTTCTTGCCGTAGGGCAGGTTCGCAGCTATCTCGTCCGCCTGGTCCAGAAGGCCCACGAATTCAAGGACCTTGTTAACCTCCTCGGTTACCGTCTTCTTCTCCTTCTTAAACCTCGGAGTTTCGAGGGCGATGTCCAGAAGGTTGGACTTGGTGGAGAATATGGTGCCAAGCCTCGCGTTGTCGAAGACTGAAAGGGTTTCGAGTATCCTTATGTTCTGGAAGGTCCTGGCTATGCCCTTCTGCGTTATGGCATAAGGGGCGGCGCTTTGGATCTCCTCGCCTTTTAGAAGTATCTTTCCCTCGTCGCAGGAGTAGATGCCCGTGATGAGGTTCAGGGCGGTGGTCTTGCCCGAGCCGTTGGGACCTATCAGGGCTACGATCTCACCCTCATTGACGCTAACGCAAAGCTCGCTCACGGCCACAAGGCCGCCGAACTTCCTGACTATGCCCTCAGTTCTTAGTAGTTCCATAGTCTCAGCTCCTCGACCCTGTATTTGGATTTGCCTTCTTGGGCTTTATGCCTAACATCTGCAGAAGCCCGCCCTTGTTGCCGTACATCCTGAGATATACCAGCAGCGTAAGGGAGTATATGAGCAGCCTGCTGCGCGCAAGGAACCTCAACACCTCGGGAAGCGCCGTGATGACGATGGTAGAGGTTATCGCGCCGAACACATTCTGCATTCCGCCCATGACCACCATCAGCAGGTAGGTCGAGCTTTCGGCGAATGTGAAAGAGTCGGGGTTGATGTACCTTGTCAGGCTCGCCATGAACACGCCTGAGAGGCCTGCAAGCGCCGAGCTGAGCATGAATGCCATGAGCTTGTGCTTCCTTACGTTTACGCCCATGACGTCAGCCGCGATCTCGTCCTCCTTGATCGCCTTGAAGGCAAGGCCGATCCTGGAGTTGCCCAGCCTTCTTACGAATATGGCAAGCAGGAAGAGCGTGGCCAGCATCACATAGTAGAGCACCTTGCCGTTTGTAAATAGCACTTTGTACCCAGTGAGCCCGTACGGGCCTCCCGTGATGCCCTGCAGGTTCAGTATCAATATCCTCACTATCTCGCCGAAGGCTATCGTGATAACCACGAGGAACGGGCCTGAGAGCTTGAAGGAAGGATAGGCCAGCAGCATGCTTATTAGCATCGAGAAGAGCGGTGCGATTATTAGGGCGACCCATACGGGAAGGCCCAACTTGACCATCGCTATGCCGTAGGCGTAGGCGCCCAGCGCCACGAAGCCCGCGTGGCCCAATGACAGAAGGCCCGTGAAGCCGACCAGTATGACAAGCCCCAGCACATGGATGGAGTTCTGTACGCCGCGCTGCAGGATGTAGAACTGATAGCGCTGCAGCACATAGGGCGCGATCACAAGTAACAGCGCCAGGGCGTAGAATGCTTTGTCCTTCAAAAACTTTAACACTGCACGCATGTGACCCCTCCTACACTTTCTCTGATATCTGGGCCCTGAATATGCCGCCGGGCCTTAATACCAGGAATATCGCAAGGACTATGAATATGAAGACGTCCTTGTAGGTCGGAGCCAGCAAGGTGGCGAAAACCATCTCTGTAATGCCCACGGCTATGCCTCCCACGAGCGCGCCCGAGAAGCTTCCGAGGCCTCCTATCAGGACCGCGGCGAAAGCTTTGATCGCTATCATGCCGCCGGTCTCGGGGGTCAGGGGAAGTATGGGTGCGATCAGTATGCCTGACACGGCAGCTATGCCGGTCGACATGAAGAATGTGAGGGCTACCATCCTGTTGTTCTTGATCCCCATAAGGGACGAGGCTACGGGCCTTTGAGCAACGGCCCTCATGCCGATGCCGGTGATCGTGCCTCTAAGGAACAACTGCAAAGCGCCAAGCAACAGGGCGACTATTATGAATATGCCGAATATGTGCGGCATAACATATATTTCGCCGAACTGGATGGCGGACGAGCCGAACGGGTTCTGGTAGGACTGAGCCTGGGGGCCCCAGATGAGAAGGATCGCGTTCCTTATGAATACGGACAGAGCGACCGTACCGATGAGGATGATCTGGGGGTTGATCCTGGCCCTGAACATCGGGTAGAAGTAAATCGAGCTGAGTATGTAGCCTATCGAGCCCATAATCAGGAATGTGAGCAAAAACGATACTACGTAAGGCAGGCCCACTTTGCTGAAGAGCGATAGCATGATGTATGCCCCGAAAGTGAGCAAATCCCCCTGCGCGAAGTTGAAAAGCCCGGAAGCGTTCCAGATAAGGGAGATGCCCAGCGCGGGAAGCGCATAGAGAAGGCCCATGGCCAGTCCGTTGATAACCAATTGAATCAAAGTTGTGAGGTTCAAGGGCTATAGCCTCCTTACGATAAGCAAGGTTACCCGGCGCGGTTACCCGCGCCGGGCGACTGTGTCTAGACTACCTTATTACCGGATACTCCTCGGTCAGCAGAAGCTTCCACTTGCCGTTCTCGCGGACCTGGGTGTACATGGTGTGTACGAAGTTGCCTTCCTTGTCGGCCACATAGTGACCGAGTACTCCTACGTAATCAAGCTTGGCGAGTTCCTGTCTGATCTTCTCGCGGTCGGGACCGACCCTCTTGAGGATGTCGGCCACGATGTATACGGAGTCATAGTGGTTGATGTGGGTCGAGGATACGATGTGCTTGTACTTGGCTTCGTAGTCCTTTATGAACTTCTGCACGCCCGGCCTCGGGTCGCCAGGGGACAGGGTGGTTGTGCAGACGAGGCCCTCGTAGTTCTTGGTGCCGGAAAGGTCCTCGACTGAGGGGACGCTTGCCGCGCGCTCAGAGAACACGAGAAGGTTGGGCATACCGAGCTCGGCCCTCTGCTTGAGGATCATGCCGACTTCCGGTGTGTAGGAGTATACGAAGAGGGCGTCGGCGCCGGAGGCCTTGACCTTCAGCAGCTGGGCTGTGAAGTCCTGGTCGCCGTCGTTGAACGTCTGTACTGTTACGGGGGTGATGCCGTACTTCTTCATCGCGGGCTCGGTGGCTACCCAGTTGGCCTTGGAGTAGTCGTTGAGGCCGTACATAACGGCGATCTTCTTCGACTTGTATACTTCAACGGCTGTGCGGACGAGTAGCGGAATCCAGAACTCGGAGGAGATCTGCATTCTGAATGTGTAAGGGTTGCCCTTCCTGGTGGTCTCTGCGCTTGTTCCGTCGGTTATTGTGGGGATCTTGGCTTCTTTCCATACGAACTCGGCGGCAAGTACGCCACCGGAGCGGTTGGGGCCGAGGATTACTAGCGGATCCCATGCGACTGCCTTGTATGCTGCGTCAATGGCCTGGGCCGAGTTGGAAGTCTCGTCGATTTCCATGTACTCGAGCAGGACGCCGTTGACTCCGCCCTTGGCGTTGATTTCTTCAACGGCCATCTTGGCGGCGTTTACCATGTAATAACCATACGATGATGCGGAGCCGGTCAGCGGCGATAGATGGGCGATTTTGTAGGTCTTCGGAGCTGCTGCTCCTACTGTCGCTACCATCACTAGCGCCAGGATCGAGAATGCAACTAGAACTCTGGTTAGCTTCATTCTTTTAGGACTCCTTTCTTATTTTGCTAGGACATTGATTTGCCTTGTGCTCTTATTTTTTGGCCCTTACTTGGCCAATACGCGCTTGGATATCCTTACGAGGTCGTCATCGCTGAGTACTGCCTTCATGGTTCTTCCGTAAGCCTTGATCTCTTCGGTTATCTCGTCAGCCTGCTCATCTGTGCACTTGATGCCGAGCTTGTCCAGATGCTGCAGGATTGTGACCTTTCCGGATCCCTTGCCCAGGACGAAACGTACGGGCTTCTGGTTTACCATCTCGGGGGTGAACGGGGTCATAACGGGCTTGAAGCCCTGCTTGTTCATCTCGTTGACGATGTGGGTGACGACGCCGCTCTCGATGTCGAAGAGGTGCTCGCCGACGATGGGCTTGTTCTTGGCGAGCTTGAACTTGGAGATCTCCTCTACTATCTTGCTGACGTACATTATCTTCGTGGTGTCAATGCCGGTCTTGATGCCCCAGAGCATTTCAAGCGCCATGCAGACTTCCTCGGTCGCGACGTTGCCGGTCCTCTCGCCTATGCCGTTCATGGCGGTGTGGATGCCGTTGGCTCCGCCCATTACTGCTGCGAGCACTGCGCCTACTGCCATGCCGTAGTCGTTATGCACGTGGAACTCGAGGGTCATGTCGGGGAACATCTTCCTGAACTCGACGAAGGTCTCCTGTACTGCCGCAGGGGTCGCGACGCCGAGGGTGTCGACGAGGGTGAGCGCGTCGGGATGGGCATGCTTTACGACTTCGGTGTAGATCTTCTTGGAGAATTCGAGCGGGGCTCTGAAGAAGTCCCAGCCCATGAACGTGGTGTGCAGGCCGTTCTCCTTGGCCATCTGTACGCTCGAAATGAGCCTCTCGATTACCTTGTCCTCGGTGAGGTCATAGCCCCATCTGCAAAGGTAGGGGTTAACTGTATGCTCAACAACGATCGCCTTTACGCCGCAGTCGAGGGAGGCGTTGATGTCGTCCTTGTGGGCCCTTGCGAAGGCAACGACCTGGGACTTGAGGTTCATGTTGACGAGCTTCTTGATTCCGTTGGCGATGTCCTTGGAGACTATGGGCATGCCGGCTTCGATCCTCGCCACTCCCAATTCGCTAAGGGCTTCGGCGATGATGATCCTCTCGTCGGCCTTGAATGCTACGCCTGGGGTCTGTTCGCCGTCGCGAAGAGTTACATCATGGATATAGATGCTCTTCGGAAGCAGCTTCGTGATGCTCGGGGAGTAGTTGTGCGGGGATCCCCAGAATTTCTCGTTGTCGAACCAAGGCTTGCCGTTAAGTTCCTCTTTTTTCCACTCGCTCATTTACAGTTCCTCCTTAATTGAAATAGACAGTTCACCAGCACACTCTATAATGCCGACCTCGGCTTCGGCGTTTGCATGGCCAAGGGCCATCCTCATCGCCTCGTCCACATCGGCTGCTGACTCCAATCCCAGGCAGGTCGCGTCTTCCTTGGAAATGCCGGAAGAAACCAGTATTATCCTGCCCTTTTCACGGCATTTGGCGACCGTCATGTAGACGAGCGCGCCCACCGTGTCATCTAGTAGCCCATTGTCCACCCTGTGCAGGGCCTCATCGAAAGAGACGGTGCCAAGGCTCTTGATTATCGGATGTCCCGGCGCGATCCCCTCCGGGCAGGCAGCGACTAGTATCACAGTTCCGCCCTGCTTTATTGCCATAGCGCCTACTGTGAGGCTTTTTGCGCTCTGCCAGAGGTCGGTTGCGACTCCGGGTGCATAGGCTATTGCCACGTCCACGGGTTTAAGGCCGTTCCAGCCATATATCTTCTCGGCCTCTTTGACGCCTGCCCTGTGGGCAAGCACCGTGTCCCCCGCGACTACCGATATTACTTCGTTCCTGTCGTTTAGCACGACATTCACTATGAATTTAAGACCGGCAACTGCGGCTATCTGTTCCATCTCGGTCCTTACCAGGTTCTCGGTGTTGCCGAGTATGTCGTACAGGTGCAGATTGGCGATCCTGTGCACATGCGTTGTGGTCTTTACGCTGGATATGCCGGGCTGTATCATCTTCGCCCCGCCGCTCCATCCCGCATAAATGTGGGGGAGGATGCAGCCGACTGCGATTTTGGCATCGGACTCCCAGAAGAGCCTGTTCACCGCTATCTCGCCGCCGGTGGAGGTCTTGCCTATGACTACGCAGTCGTCAGTGTCGTGGTTTACAACGGCGCCGACCCTCTTTGCAACAGAGCCGAAACGGGCATCTATCTCGGCCGGGCTCATGCGCCTGTGCGCGCCAAGGCCGATGATGACAGTGATGTCCTTCTCTTTGATGCCGAGTTTTGCCAGCTCGTCCACAACGACGGGAAGCAGCTCCGACTGGGGCGTGGGCCTGGTCAGGTCATCCACGGCGATCGCAACTTTGTCGCCGGGCTTGACCAGTTCGGACAAAGCCGTGCCGAAGGGCTTTTTGAGCGCCTCCTTGACGGCCTCTCCTATGTTCTTCACCCCGGGATACTCCCTGGGCGCTATCTTCCAGGCGGTTTTGTACATCTTTGCCCTTCCTAGAACTTATTTAGCTGGTACTTCAGCGGCTCTCCCTTGAGCGAGCGGACGATTTCGCCGGCTGCCTTGTCCTGGAGCTCCACTAGGGCTTCCTCGCTGTACCAGGCTTCGTGCGGTGTAAGGGTTACATTGTCGAACGCGAAGAGCGGATTGTCCTTCGCCGGAGGCTCGGGGTTGGTCACGTCGATGCCGGCGGCGCCCACCTTGCCGGACTTGAGGGCCTCTACCAGGTCGGCTTCCTTTATCAGGCCGCCTCTTGCGGTGTTGACTATGACTACGCCGTCCTTCATCTTGGCGAAGGCCGCGCTGTTGAATATCTCATTGGTCTCCTTCGTAAGGGGAGCATGGATGGATATGACGTCGGACATCGCGCAAAGCTCATCGAAGCTCACCGACTGGACTCCCATCTTGTCGGCCAATTCCTTGTTGATGTACGGGTCGCAGGCGATGATCTTGAAGCCGAATGCCTTGGCCTTTTCGGCAACCATCCTGGGGATGCGGCCGAAGCCGTGCAGGCCGAGGGTGAGGGTCTTAAGCCTTCTTATCGGCTTGAGGGGTCCGAGGCTCCAGGTGCCGCCCTTTATGAGCTTGTTGGCGGTGGTGATCTTCCTTATGCTGCTGAGGATGTGGGTCATGGCGTGGTCGGAGACTTCGTCTATGCAGTAGTCGGGCATATTGCTTACCGCGATCTTGTACTTCGTGGCCTCGGGAATGTCGATCGTGTCGGTGCCGATGCCGTACCTTACTATCAGCTTGCACTTTGTTGCCGTCGAGTAAAGCTCCGCGGGTATCTTCTTGTAGCAGTTGAGGATGGCGTCGGCGTCTTTCGCCAGCTCCAGGATCGTGGCCGCGTCGGCGTCTTTTCCGGCGAATATGACTTCACCGCCGGCGGCTCCGATGATGGCCTTCTCCGGTTCGAGGTTGGGGAATACGTGGTCTGTAACGAGTACTTTCTTAACCCCGCTCATTTGATACTCCTCCTAACATGATGGAATATTCGATGCTCGCTCTCTTGCTTTGCGGATTTCAGGATGCTCTTGTGTCGTATTTCGTTCGAACGGCCCGTTGTGCTCGTAGGTCAAATGCGGCCATTCATTAGTGAATAATTTCCCAATGGTCGCATTGTCCTACCAACGCTTGGTCCAAATAAACAAGAAGGCCGGTGGCTAACCTACAGCAGGTTTAGCTTCCTGAAGCCTTCTTCCACGTCATTTATGTGGTCTTCCATTACGCTTTTCGCTTTCTCGGCGTCCTTGCCCTTGATTGCTTCAAGAAGGGCCGAGTGGCTTACCAGGGCCTTATCGGTCATGCCGGGCAGTTTGCCCACCGCCTGCTGCGCCTTGATCAATAGATGCCTGGTACAAACCATGGTTTCGCTGAGGACCCTGTTCTTCGCGGCTGCCGCCAGGGTCAGATGGAACTTCAAGTCCGCTTCGTAGAATAGGTAATCCGTGTCGCTGGGATGCATCTGCTGTATCATTACGGCCTCTGCGATGCCGGCGATTTCCTCATCGGTGGCCCTAAGAGCCGCCAGCTCGGAGATCTTGACTTCAAGAATCCTTCTGGCCTCGATTAGCTCCTTGAGGGTGATGTGGTCCATTATAAGGCTGTAAGTGAGGGGCTGCTGGAAGTATTCGATCTTCTCTTTAATATATGTGCCCTCGGTGCTCCTTTGCAGAAGCCCGATGGAAGTGAGCGCCTTTAGAGCCTCCCTAACGGTGGCCCTTCCTACTTGCATGCTGGTTGCCAGGTCCCTTTCGGGAGGGAGCTTGTCGCCGGGCTTTAGATTCCCGTCGATGATCATACCTTTGATCCGCTCGATAATGGCGTCCGGCAATGTGCTGCGCTCTATCGGCTGTATCCTCATCAGTTCACCATAATCCTTGTTAGCATTACGGCCCGCTTTGTATGATGGTATGACAATCAACTAAATAATACCCAAGATTTCGCGATTCCGAAACATTTATATTTTTTTCACATACTTCCCTTAGGATGTGGCGAGCATGGGATTATGTGCAATAATGCAGGCATTACCACAGCTATAGGACATTATGGCAAAGTAGGCGGAAAATTGTGTCTTAGAAATGTCGGCACGGCCGTCGAAGAATTTCTTGCTTGGTCCTACCAATGGTGAAATCCGGAACAATTCGCCATAAAAAACCGGCCCCCTAACAAAAGAGGGCCGGCAAGTTATTAGTGCGGGGAATGCTATATGAGGGGTATTGCCTGGCCTTCCATGTATTCCACCTTGACGTCCTTGATTATAAAGCCAAGGGACGGCTCAGTAGGTTCCACAACCGCATCGGTACCGGCTATCATGCTTATGCAGAAGTAATCGGCCGAGCAATAAGTGATGTCGAACACCGATAGCCTTCTGCCGTTCAGTATAAGGGTGATCCTGTCGCCCTTCTTCTTTATCTCTATCCTGTTCCAATGCGTTTTGTTGAGCGATTTTATCTCACCCAAAACGTCCTCATGGGTGGCGACATCGGTGCCGTCGCTGTCAGTGATCCTCAGCGTTTCATTTTCAGTGGCCAAATCGAGGAATTCGATGTCAACCCAATTGCCGGGCTCGCCGTTGAACGGTAAGTCCGAGAGTGCGAACTTCAACATAGCCCGGATACTCTGCGGTAACTCCAAGCCAGAAATTGGCGGTGACCGTGAAGTCGCCTCCGAATTCCAACGGGGCGGTAAAGAACACTCCGCTATCGAACAAGCCGAAATCATTGAACCCGGTAACGCCTTCCCCTCCGAGGAGCCATGCGCCTTCAGCATTGGAAGTAGCCTGCTCATCTGCGAAATTGAAGTAATAGCTGGCATCGAAACAGCCGGCCAGCATGACTGCCAGTGCAATCACAAACAGGATCTTCGCCGCTCTCATAAGCTTCATACGAACATCTCCTTAACCATCATCCTTGATATATATCTTCTACGAATTTATCGCCTTTCCCTCTATAATAACGTTCTTGTCGCATCAAGGTTAGCATGAGGACGGCAAATCATCTCTGCACAACGCTTTCCTATTGCTTTTCGCTTAACAGCGCAGGTATGCAGGTCAAACCGAGCAGCAGCACTAGTCCCAGCATGCCGAAAGCCCCAAGGAAGGCCTTCGAGCTGTATCCCCCGCCGCCGGAAATCCTCGTTATGATCACCCCGGTAAGCGATTGTGTAACTATAATCGAGGCGAATATGAGCATATTCACGGCCCCGAACACCGACCCTCCCTGCCCTTTCGGGGAGAGCTCATTTACCGCCGTTGTAATGTGCGTCCACAAGAATCCCGTAAGCGCACCGATTAGGAAGCAGAGCATTGCGGTGAACCAGAAGGCAAGCGCATAGTACATTCCCGCAAGAAGGGCCGCCCACAGGGCTACGATGAAAACCTGCAGCAGCGCCAGCGCCTTCCTTCGCCTATTCTTGTCCATGAGAACGAACGCGCCCAGCAGGCTTCCTGACATTACGCCAATTCCGATAAGAGTCGCCCAGAGCCCTGCAAGGCCACCTTCAAGCCCGTAAATCAGCCTGCTCCATGTAACCGCCCAAAGCCCCTGCAATGACATAAGCGCGCTCATCGAGGCACACCAGATGAAAGTAAGCGCAGTCAGCACCCTGGAGGAGAATATCGTTTTGAATGCGGGGCCCAGGCTCTTTATGGCATTTTCCAGCGAGGAGTATCCGCCCTTCCCTCGTACCGCAATCCTATCGTGGCCTCTGCCCATGACCAGGAAGGCGGCGATCAGCAGGGTAATCAGGAATAGGCCGGTGAATACGCTGGCCCTTCCCCATCGGTTAAGCGCATTCTCCAAAGGGACGACTGAGCTTACGGCGCCCAGGTTGCCAATGAACAGCACCAGCCCGGAATAGGTCGAATACCTGGCAGGATCGAAAGTAGCTCCCTGGAAGACAAGCGCACCGGAGAACATGGGCGCAAGCCCCAGCCCCATAAGAAGGCGGCCCGACCCAAGCACGAATATACCTTTTGCGAAAGCTGTAAGAAGTGCGCCAATACCTGCTACGACCAGCCCAGCAGATACTACCCTGGTCGGCCCGAAGCTGTCGTTTAGCGCACCGCTGATCGGCTGCATAAGCGCATAAGTGTAGAAATATGTGGAGGAGAGCAGCCCGGTCATCGTAGCGGTCATGCCCCATTCAGAGGTGAGCATAGGCATCACCACAGAGGCCGATACCCTGAAGAAGTAGGTGAGGAAAAAGGCCGCAAGAAGCCCCATATAGACCAGGACTTCTCCCCTGCCCGCTCCAAAGCGTTTCTTTTCGATCATCCCCACCGCCTTATCTGCCTGCCAGCTGCAGCTTCTAAAACATAACGCCGCTGCCGCAATTTCCCTGTGAACTGCCGCAGCGGCGATAGTAATCGTTATCAGGCCATCCTGTGCAGCGTCCTGCAGAGGTACGCCCTGACATGAGGGTAATTATATCGATTAGGAGCCGTAATTCAGATTCCTCTGCCTTGAGTCCGTAAGCAGCCTCTCGACTTCCTCGGGCGTCATCTGCCTCAGCTCTATGCCCGCGGACTTGGCGGTTATGAGCATCTTGCAGAGAAACTCCATCGTATCCACCTTGTTGAGGGCTTTGCGTATCGAATCGGCAGTGACCATTATCCCATGGTTCTGCATTACGATTACGTCACATGTCTTTGACGCCTCGCCCACTGCTTCCTCGATCTCCGGGCTTCCGGGGAGCATGAACGGGATCCATGCGATCCTCTGAAGCATCACGGCAGCTTCGATGAAGTACGCCACAGAAAGCTTCGGCCCCGCCTGGGCCGCAGCTATTAGGGACGTGTAGGGCGGCGAGGTGTGTATTACGGCGTTGGCCTTGGGGTCGTTGCGGTAGATCGCGGCGTGCACCTTGAACTCCTTGGAGGGGGTGACCGTAGTCGCTATCTTCTCGCCGTTGACCCTGCATAACGCAAGGCTGTCAACTGCCAGCGTGCCCAGCCCCGCGCCTGATGCGCTGATGAAGAAGGAGTGGTCGTCGAAGCGGGCGCTGATGTTGCCGGTGCTTCCCCATGCAAGCTGGTGAGAGAGCAGGTACTGCCCGGTTGTGACTATATCATGCCTTGGATCCGCTGCCATTTTGATTACCTCCGTTGATTGTAAGGGACATCGCAAATCCACTCTGTGGAAATGTCCGCTGCCCTGACCTATTCATTATTGCACATGATTGCAATATGTCCACTAGAAGCGCGAAAGCCGGTCCCCATCCGCGTTTCAAGCCCAGCACCCCGGGCCTTACGCCCCACCCAGGCAACAGAGCCTAGCCAAGGGATTTGAGGCCGACAACTATTTCCGAAATCTCGACAGGCTTTCCGCTTGAGGCCAGGATGCACCTGTCCTCGGCATCGGTCAGTTCCTGGGCGCTTGGGGATTTGCCCTCAAGAAGCCTTCTTGCCCCTACGAGGTTGCCCACAGACAGCCTTCTGTTTATGCCCCTTATATCAAGCTCGATACCGACCATGCACGACGGCTTATCGCAGTATTCGCACCTGAACGCCTTCCGGGTTAGCTCCGGCGCGTCCGATGCCAACAGAGGCGCTGCCTTTTCGCCAGGCCTGTGAGCTGGAAGCTCCTTCACGTAATCCTTCATACCTTCATGGAACTTGAACCGCTCAAGGCCCTTCTCTTTCAATATCGCATTTGCTGCGCTGATGCCAGATACCGTTACAGTCGGGGTGCCCGTTCCCAGGATCGTAGATTCGCCGCAGCAGAAAAGCCCTGCGTACTCTGACTTTATGTGAAGCCTGCGGAACATGTGCTGTCCCATTGCCTGCAAAGGGCCCGCCACGCTGCCCTTGTTCTTCATGGCGTACTTCTCTATGGTAAGCGGAGTCGACACTTCCTTGTGGACCACTGCTTTCCTGAAGCCGGGGAATTTCGACTCAAGAAGCGCAAGCAGGCGCTCCTCCTCGGCCTTCTTCATGGCCTTGTAGTGCTCTGACTTCTCATATCCTTCGGAGTATTCCGGCCAGCCCTTGTAGGTGGGCCCGATTGCGGTGACGACATGGCAGTCGGAAGGGCAAAGCCCAGGCTCGTCTATGCTGAATATGTAGGTGGTGACCTCGCTGTCGTCGAGGCCGTCCTTATCGTTCGAAAAGAGCGTTATCGGGCTTGTACCAGCAGGGATAACGTCCTTTTTGACTATCGTGTACATGACCACGCTCGGATATGATGCCCTCATCCGGGCGGCCCATTTAGCCCTGCGTTCGGTGACTACTGCCTTGTCCAAAAGCTTGCCGTACAGGTTCCATACGGTGCCGGAATAGACCACGTAATCGGCCCTAATCTCGCTCCCGTCGTCAAGCACGACGCCTTTGGCGCGGTTGTCCTCGATTATGATCTTGGTGACGGTCTTTTCGTAGAGCATAAGGCCGCCGTTCTCCTCGATCGACTTTTCGAGCTTGCCAGGAACGAACATGGTGGAGCCCTTCGGGTAGAAGCTTCCTCCCATGTGATTGTCCACGAACATGACGGCAGCCATAACGGCGGGCGTCTCGGCCACGTCAGTGTAGCAGTATGTAGAGGTGAGCTTGTTGAAGTATGAAAGGATCTCATCATCCTTGAAATAGGCTTTGAGTACGCTCTTGGTGCTTCTATTAAGGAAGCTCAGAAACTTGGCAAAGGATACGGGATGCTTCATTACCTGTCTGAGCCCGTCCTTGGGGTCCGTCTGGTCGGGCGTGGTGAAGTTCGGATCCCCGGCTATTACGTTTTCGTAAAGTGCTTGCATATCCTTATAGAAGCGCTTGAGGTTATTCTTCTCGCGAGGGAAGACCTGGGCCAGCTCATCTATGTATTTGTCGATGTCGTGGTGGAATCTTATCCTCTTCCCCTTGTAGTAGACATCGTAGAGGAAATCGTTCTTTATTACGTCTATCGGCTCTTCAAGAGCGTTGAAGATGAAGCGGTGAGAGTTGAAACCTCTCTTGCCGAAGCCGTACATCATTGCAGAGCCCTGGTCGAATATCGCACCATTGCGCTTGAAGATGCCGCATGAGCCGCCCGGCTTGAATGTGTGCTCCACTACTGTCACTTTGAGCCCCCGTTTTGCAAGCAAGCTCGCAGCAGCAAGGCCTGATAGGCCGGCTCCGATTACTATCACATCTGTCTTCACATTTTCCTCCGAAGCTTTGTTGTGTCATTTCAGTCTGCCGGCAGGGCAATTGCCACTTTGAGCCGGCACCCGGAATTTCGCGTTCATTCAATTATATTTGAAAGGCGGCCTTTTGTCCTTCGTATAAGATCGGGGAGGGCCATTCTGCACAATTCTTGGCTTAACTTGGCTAATTAACGGCAAAAATTGTATTATTTCTATCATTGCTATTTACCCCGTAGTTTTACTTCTGTTAACCTAATGTTGCGATGATGTCCATGCCAACTTCCGTTTTCGGCCTTATCAGGACCAGATACAATACGCTTTCTCCCAATCAGAAGACGATTGCGGACTATGTTCTCAATAACCCCAAGACAGTGATGCTGGGCAGCCTCAACGACGTGGCAACGGCATGCAATGTAAGCGAGACCACGATAATCCGCTTCCTTCACAAGCTCGATTACTCCTCATACCAGATCTTCCGCGTAAACCTCGCCCAGGAGACCTCCGGCGGCAAGTCGGCAGGCGTATATGAGGAAGTGTCCCAGGAGGACAGCACCGAGACCATAATGAAGAAGGTTTTTCAGTCGACCGTCCGCTCGATAACCGACAGTCAGACAGGTCATACAGCTTGCCGATGTCGAGAAGATGATAGAAATGATAATGAAGGCCAAGAAGGTCCTCATAATAGGCGTCGGGGCGTCGGCTGCGATCGCCAACGATTTCTACCACAAGATGCTCAAGCTCGGCCTAAACGTGATATGCTGCAACGACCCCCACCTCATCAACATAATCTCGATGAACCTCACTAACCGCGACCTGCTTATTGCAATCTCGCACTCGGGCGAAAGCCGCGAAATATTAAGCGGCGTCTCTTTCGCCAGGGAGCAGAAGTGCCCTGTGGGCGCAATTACGAGCTATCCCCGCTCCAGCCTGTCTACCAGGGCAGACTGCGTTATCCTGAGCTCCTCGCTCGAGACGGAATTTCGGTCCGATGCCATGACTTCCCGCATAATACAGCTGGTAATCATCGATATCCTGCACATAAGCATGATGGTAAAGTTGGGCGAAAAAGCAGCCGAGAACATAAGGAAGTCCAGGATCGCCGTTGCGGTTAACAAAGTCTAGTTACTTCATTAATTAATTATTTCACAATCATAGTGCCTGCACAAAGGCTGTATGATTTTTCCAGATTCCGTTGACAGAAGTTTTACTACGCGCTATATTCTTCTTGTAGTAATTTTACTACGCTTTCAGCTAAGTCGCGGCATCTCAAGCGATTAAGATAATCCAACACATAAGAATATATGGCGGAGGTGGATTTCTATGTCAAAGAATATCAAGGCTATCCTGCTAGGCGACGCTATGATCCCGGGCGCCGGTTTCGGCAAAGCCTGGAAAAAGCACCTTAGCGCATTCGGTGATGACGTAGTAGTAGGCGATTGGGAGTCCAATTGGGATAAGCTGCAGTACAGAAGGCTTGAGATCGAAAAGCGCGGGCCTGAGGTCGACACAATAGACGAAGCATCCCTCGCCAAGGGCAAGGACGCCGAAATTCTTATGGGCCTTTTCCTGCCCGTTTCCAGCAAGGTTATGGACGCGATGCCCAAGCTTAAGATCGCAGGCGTTTCCCGTGCGGGCGTCGAGAACGTAAACGTAGCTGAGGCCACCAAGCGCGGCGTGCTCGTGTTCAACGTTCAGGGCCGCAACTCGCACGCGGTATCGGACTTCGCAGTGGGCATGATGCTGGCCGAGTGCCGCAATATCGCCAGGGCACACAACGCTATACAGAACGGCAAATGGCGCAAGGAGTTCGTAAACTCCGACGTGGTGCCTGAGCTTGGCGGAAGGACAGTCGGCATAGTCGGTTTCGGCTATATCGGCCGCCTGGTAGCAAAGAAGCTCTCCGGCTTCGAAGTAAACGCCATAGTCTATGATCCGTACGCAAGCAAGGAGTCCGTCGAGGCCACAGGCTGCAAGAAGGTCGAGCTCGACCAGCTGATGAAGGAATCAGACTTCGTCACGATACATGCTCGCCTGACAGAGGACAACAAGAAGATGATCGGTGCCAAGGAGATCGCCCTCATGAAGCCCACTGCATACCTCATTAACACCGGCAGGGCCGGCCTGGTGGACCAGGACGCTCTCGCGAAGGCCCTTGAGGAGAGGAAGATCATGGGAGCGGCCCTCGACGTGTTCACCACCGAGCCGATAGACCCCAACAGCCCCTACCTCAAGCTGGACAATGTAACCCTTACAACACATATCGCCGGCACGACGGCCGACGCGCTGACAAATTCCCCCTATATGCTCGCAGAAGACATCGCAGCCCTGCTTACCGGCGGCAAAGCGCGCTTCATAGTCAACCCCGAAGTGCTGGAGAACCCCGCATTCAAGGCATGGCTTAAGAGCGTTCAGTAAGCCTCAGATTGACAGGCCCGCGCGAATTAGATATTCAAGCGGGCCCGCAGATATAGGAAATTTTAGAAAATTAGTGAATACCTATCATACCGGCAGTCATTGTGTAATCAACCACAGCAGTTCCCTTCAAAGGCGTTTAATAGCATTCAAACTCAACGTGATGGAGGTATGGATACTTGCTTACCAACTTCAAGGGGATGCTCGATGATGCCCTAAAAGGACATTACGCTGTAGGCTCCTTCAATGTATACAGCTACGAGACGGTAAAAGGCGCGATAGAGGCGGCCGAGGAGCTAAACAGGCCTGTAATCCTCGCATTCGGCGCCAAGTACCTGGAGAATATGTCACTCGACACTTTCGTGGCCATTGTCAAAAGCCTCGCCAAGAAATCACTCTGTACCCGTGTGCATGCACCTGGACCACTGCCCCGACATGAACGTTGTGTTCCAGGCTATCAAGGCCGGATTCGGATCTGTCATGTATGACGGATCGGCGCTTCCTTTCGCCCAGAACGCCAAGAATACCAAGGGCCGTATGCGATGTCGCCCATGCCTGCGGCGTGAGCGTTGAAGCAGAGCTTGGAAGCCTTGCCGCCGGCGAGAAATCACATGAGGGCAGCACGGACGACAAGCAGGTCTACACCGACCCCGATAGCGCGCGCGAATTCGTGGAGATCACCGGTGTCGATGCCCTCGCGGTTTCGATCGGCACGGTGCACGGCCTCTACAAGGGCGAACCTAACATAAGAGTAGACATACTCAAGAAGATCAACGCAGCTTGCGGCATCCCGCTTGTGCTGCACGGCGGCTCCGGCACTCCCGGAGGGGACCATAAAGGAGTGCATCCAAAACGGCATTACCAAGATAAATGTTAATACCGAGATCTCCGTATACGCTGTCGAGAAGACAACGGAGCTTCTAAAGGCCAAGCAGCCGCACCTCTCCTCCGTATGCCTTAACCAGGTCAAAGTACGTAAAAGAAGTAGTAAAGAAGTACATGCTCTTCTTCAACTAGGTTTCGCGAACCCGCATTCATATAGAGTAAATTAAGGAGGTAATTTCATGTCACTCACCTGGTTGCTCGTAGCTTTCGCAGTCTCCATCCTGTTCGTCCTAGTGACGATTATCAAGTTCAAGATGCACCCGTTCCTCTCGCTGGTACTGGGCGCAATCCTGATGGGTCTTCTGAGCAAGATGGCCCTCGGGGACATCAACAAGTTCCTTGCCACCGGCTTCGGAGGCACGATGGAGGGCATCGGCATAATTATCGTGCTCGGCGTCGCTCTCGGACAGCTTCTGTATGAGACGGGATGCACCGAGGAGATTGCAGGCCTTATGCTCAAGATGACGGGCCAGAAGGGCGCCGTTACCGCAATCAACCTCACCGGATATGTGGTATCGATCCCCGTGTTCTTCGATGCGGCATTCGTCATCCTCATCAACCTGGTAAAGCAGATGTCCAAGAAGGGCAAGATCCCGTTCATATCCCTGGTAACTGCCCTTGCAATAGGCCTTATCACGACACATGCATTGGTCATCCCGACACCCGGACCTCTGGCGGTCGCAGGCAACATGGGAGTAAACCTCGGTTGGTTCGTCCTTTATTCGATTGTAGTATCCTTGCCCGCAGCGCTCATTGGCGGCGTCTTATACGGCAAGATGCTGGGCAAGAACAAGAAGTACGCAACAGATTTCGCCGATGCTTTCGCTGACGAAGAGGAAGTAAAGCCCGCCTCGAAGAAAGAGAAGCGCCCGTCCGGCGCCCTGGGCCTGTTCCTTATCTTCCTTCCCATCGCGATAATCCTTCTCGGCACCGTCTCCTCAGGTATTCCTCACGAAGGGCAGCACAGCTTACAATGTCCTTAACTTCCTTGGCAACAAGAACATCGCCCTTCTCATCGGTGTCTTAGTGGCCTACTTCATGCTCAGCCCCTACCTCAAGCGCGGTTTCGGCGAAGTCATCACCGACGCTTGCACCCAGTCTGGCGTAATCCTCGCAATCACCGGCGCAGGCGGAGCATTCGGCAAAGTCATTAACGAGACCGGCATCGGCAAGCTCCTGCTCGAGAAGATGCAGGGCATGGCAACAGGCGCGAGCATCGGCCTGCTGTTCATCATCTCGGCATGGGTGATCAGCCAGGTACTGCGCGCAGCACAGGGTTCGACAACCGTTGCTCTAGTAACAACCTCCGCTCTTATGGGACCTCTCGTTGGCGGTCTTACCGGAGTATCCCCAGTGCTCGTCGGCCTTGCGATATGCGCAGGCGGCATCGGAGTATCACTTCCGAACGACTCCGGCTTCTGGGTAGTGAACCGCTTCTCGAAATTCGATATTAAGCAGACCTTCCAGACCTGGACGATAGGCGGAACGATAGCAGGCCTAGTAGCTCTGGTGATGATCGTCATCCTCCATCTGCTAAGCGGCGTGCTGCCCGGCCTGGTCTAGTAAGATTATTTGGAGGTTTACCAGTGAAGCACCTGATTACCCTCGATATTGGGACCTCCAGCATGAGAGCCGTCATCTATGCGGATGACAGCTCATTGTTGGAAAGTTTCAGCTACGAATACCACACTACATTCCCCGCGCCAGGCCATGTAGAGCAGGACCCTCAGACCTGGCTTGATTCCTCGGCACTGGTGCTCAAGGATGCGGCGGAATATGCGAAAAAGCATAAGCTTGAAATCGAGGCCATTGCGGTAACATCCCAAAGATCGTCCCTCATCCCGGTCGGTGCGGACGGGAAGCACATCTCTAACGCGATGATGTGGCAGGATAAGAGGACGATCAAGGAGTGCGCAAGGCTTGATGAGACATATGGCCTGCCGGCGCTCTACAAAAAGACAGGCCTTAGGATCAACCCATATTTCGTGCTTCCCAAGATCATGTGGCTCAAAGCCAACAGGCCTGACATATATGCGAAGGCGGCGAAGCTGGTCGGCGTGCAGGATTACGTCGTAAGCTTCCTCACCGGTGAGTTCAAGACGGACTGGAGCCAGGCCTGCCGCACTATGCTCATGAACATCAAGACGTTCTCATGGGATTCGGACCTTCTGGCGATTGCGGACATAGACCAGGATAAGCTTCCGAGGTTGTTGCCCCCGGGCAGCATCGCGGGAGGGCTGCTCGAGCCTTTAACAAAAAGGACCGGCCTTAAGGCTGGGATTCCCGTAATAATGTGCGGCGGCGATCAGCAGAACGCGGCAGTCGCGCTTAATGTAATTAGGCAGGGCTACGCAGAGGCGAATACAGGGACGGGCTCTTTCGTAATAGCTTATTCGTCCAAACCTGCATTCGACAAGCAGTGCAGAGTGCTGTGCCAGGCATCGGCCGTGGCAGGAAAATGGATACTTGAGGCCGGCATATTCAACACGGGTTCCATCTACCGCTGGTTCAAGGAGCAGTTCTACCCAGAACTTAAGGGATATGATAACCCCTATCCGATGATGAACGAAGATGCTGCAAAGTCGGCGGTCGGGGCAAACGGGGTGATGCTCATCCCCCACTTCGAGGGAAGCGCCGCCCCATACTGGAACCCGCTTGCCAAGGGATTGTTCTTCAACCTAGGGCTGAACACCAAGAGGGGAGGACTTGCCAGGGCAATTCAGGAGGGCATCGGCATGGAGATCTCCGATGACTTGGGGCTCATCGAGAAGATGATCGGTGAGTTCGAGGAGGTTAGTGTGGCGGGCGGCATGGTCAGGTCCGACCTGTTCTGCCAGATGCAGTCAAATATCTACGACAAGAGGGTTGCTAGGTACCAGAACAGCGAGGCGTCATCCCTTGGAGCTGCAATGATAGCCTGGGTTACGCTTGGAGTTCACAGCGATATAGAAGCGGCATTCAAGGGCATGATTAGCGACGAGCCGAGGATATTCTCTCCTGTGGCGGAGGATGTGCTCAAATATAATAAGTTGCAGGCAAGGAAGCAACAGCTGTACCGCGCTTTGAACAAGGGCGGGGTTTATGAGGCGTTCGCCAAGAGCCTATAGTCGCAATCACGTTAATAAAACAAACGCTCCGCCTTGAAGTTGTCCTTCTTCGGCGGAGCGTGTCCATTTATACCAAGAAAATGGGAATTCAGATTAATACTTTTGCTTAGATGGTATTACTCCTCTGACTCCGCCTTTTGGATTATCCATGTCTCCCAGAAATCTCGGGATAAGGTGAATATGTAGGTGCATTACTGTCTGCCCTGCTGCGATTCCGTCGTTGATGCCGATGTTGAAGCCATCAGGCTGGCGTTCCTCTGTCAAAATGCGCTTGCATTCGGACAGCAGTACCCAAAGGGCAGTTCTCTCTTCCACTGTGGCCTCAAACAGAGATTTGATATGCCTCTTGGGGACTATTAACATATGGCCCGGCGATACAGGATAGCCATCGTAGAAAGCCTCAGCCAGCTCATTTTGAACAATAACTTCCCTCTTCTGGCAGAATGGACATGTTTGCATTTTATTCCTCCACCGATATCAAAAAGACCCTCTTCTTGAATGCTCCCCTTACCTCCGCCTTGTCCAGCCTTTTCTGCTCAAGCTCACGGACCGAAATCCCTCTCGCTTCAGAAATCGCAAAAATCACTTCTAATATGTCTGCGAGCTCATCAGTGCTCCTGCTCTGTTTGAATTCTGAAGTCTCCTCATCTAACTTCCTGTACAGCTCAGTAATGTAATCCTCTTCGCTCAATTGCTCAACACAACATGCTTTGCCTGATTCTCTAATAATTTCGGGTACCCTGTCCCTGACAAGCTTCTTAAAGATTATCGTAGACATATGCCCTCCTCAAGGCTCAGCCATTCTCTCTGTACCTAGTGGCAAAATGATTTATTGTCCTCTGCTTTAAAATGTCCAAGATGTGCGCTGCAAGCTTCCTACCTATGAACGGGACCAGCGACTCATCCAATGCTAACACCTTGTTAACCTTATCATAGTGGAAGAAGCTGTCTTCCGATGAGGAAAGGAAGTGGACAGGGTTCTCCTCAGCGTGCCTGGCGAACTTCTTAATGTCCCATCTGCGCCAATCCTTGTTCTTTGCGTCAGTCATATCCCTTCCGTAGATTGGATTGCTTTCGTAAAATGCCTTCATCTTCGCGCCTATCGCATCTAGGGCGGCATCGCCCCTCATATCTCCGTTCTCATCCACGAACGAGAGTATCGTCGGAACTTTATATGCTTTTGTGAATGATGTCTTCTCCACGCTCTTTAGGAATTCCTCGACTGGGCTGTTAAGCCACTCTGCTTCAGTAACGTCCAACTCCTCGCAGCTTTCCAGGAATCTAAGCCAGCCTTCTTTTACAAATACCCTAAAAGGTATGTCCGATCCCTCATAAATGTCTGTTCTGGTCGGCTTTCTTTTCAGAAATGACTTGATCCTGAAGTATTCGTCCTTCATCCGTTTAGGTAAGGGATCGTTCTTAGCCAATGTATCGAACAAATCCAAAACCCTTAAATCGAAATTGACCTGACATAGTTCCGGAAATTCCAAATCCGTCGGCCTGACCCCTTTGGCGCGCTCAGCAGATGGGTTCTCCCCGGCAAGCAGAGATGGTATATAGTGGGCCTTTCTGTAATTACCTATGAAATCCAATACCGTAAGGAATGGCTTGTCCTTATCTTTCCTCAGCCCTCTACCCAGCTGCTGAAGGAAAACCACAAAAGATTCTGTGGGCCTCAGGAACATTACCGTGTCCAATGAAGGAACATCGACACCTTCATTGAATATGTCGACTGCAAAAACAACACTAGTTGTCCTGTCTTTGAGCCCCTTGATTGCTTGAGACCTATCAACGTAACAGCGTCCTCTTTCGGCGCCGCTATGGCAGCAGACGGCCCTTATCCCGTTGTCAGTGAAATACTCTGCCATATACTCAGCATGAGCTATACTGACGCAGAAGCCTAAAGTAGAGACGCCTGCTAAGGTCCTGTATTTTTGAAGTACAAGATCGGCTCTATTTTGAGTGGACAGCTCCTTTTCAAGTTGGTTTACGTCATATTGCCCGTTTCTTATCTGGATATTTTCGTAATGTGCTTCCTCGTCGTATATGCCGTAATACCTGAAAGGAGCGAGGTATCCTCTGTTTATTGCCTCCTTCAGGTACAATTCGTAGATAACGTTGTCATCACATAGCGTAAAGATATCCCTGTTGTCCATTCTGTAAGGCGTCGCAGTAAGCCCTAAAGTGAACTGAGGCTTGAAGTGCCCTAACACTTTGGTATAGCTGTCTGCAGCAGCATGATGGAACTCATCTACAACAATATAGTCAAATTTATCCTCGGGAATTGACTTGAGCCTGTCGTCTTTGCTTAAAGTCTGGACGCTCGCAAAACATATATCGGAATCTGCTTGATTAAGATTGCCCATAATGATACCAGTCGAGTTACCTGGCCTTATTCTCTCGAAAGACTCCTTGGCCTGCGCCAAAATCTCTTCCCGGTGGGCAATGTACAGGACTTTTTTAAACTTTCTTGAGTCGAAAGCCGCAATGTATGTCTTCCCAATCCCGGTAGGGGCAACAACTAGGCCTTTTCTTACTTCATCTTCCCGTGATTTTTTAAGATGATACAGTGCTTCTATCTGCATTCCCCTGGGCTCAATCTTCCCTTTGAAAATGGGGCTCATCGGCATCCCCGCAATCGGATCGAATCTGAGCTGGGGCTGCTTCCAGGAGATAGCATATTGCTTGAGCAGGTCCTCTGTCATGACTCTGGATCTGTGGGAATAGATGTTGTCAAATTCCTCTTTAAACTTGGATATGTCGCTGTGGTTTGACTCTGTTTCGGAGCTCCTGATCCTGTAATTCCACTCAATCCCTGTCGTCAGGCCTGATCTTGAAAGATTGGATGAACCGATGAACGCTTCTTTGAAATCGCCGTAGTCGAAGAGGTACGCTTTTGGATGGAATGACCGACCCGGTTCGTTGAAAAGTCTTATGTCGGCACTTTCTCCCAGTCCATCCATAAGAAGATACAACGCAGGTGGCTCTGTAACGGATAGATATGTGCTGGTAACTATCTTTATGCTGGTTCCTCTGCCTGCAGCTTCTTGAAGCTTGGGAAGTATAATCTTCGCCCCCTGATTCCATAAGGAAAGAGACGATGATCCTAACATCGTGCGCTTTCGAAAAGGCTTCCTCCAGATAAGGTAACAGGTGGTCGTCGCCGCCGATAATTGCGCCAGCATCCGGCAAGGACAATCGAGACCCTCCCAACATAGACTCAACTTGTAATTGTTATTGTTTGATACTTGTTGTGGAATATCTCAATACTATCATTTATTAAGCATAACCTGCTGCTATCAAATAATCGTACTCTTTCTAAGCCCTTCAGGGTTTGGTTAAAGGTCATTTAGATGGCATAATTGATTTGTGACAGGACAATTCCGCCTTCGGCGTTTAATCAGGAGGCATATATGAACGGCAAACCTGCTAAAGTAGTCACTTTCGGTGAGATAATGCTCCGCCTCTCCCCTCCCGGCTACGGCCGCTTTGTCCAGTCGAATTCGTTTGATGCCACATACGGCGGAGGCGAGGCCAACGTTGCCGTATCTTTGGCTAATTTCGGTCTGGATTCTCACTTCGTAACCAGCGTGCCGGACCACGAGATCGGCCAGTGCGCCATCAATTCTGTGCGCAACTATGGCGTGAAAACCGACTCCATTCTGCGCGCAGGCGACCGGCTCGGGCTCTACTACTGTGAAAACGGCGCCTCCCAGCGCGCCTCCAAGGTGATATATGACCGCGCCGGCTCCTCCATATCCCAGGTCAAAGTTGGGGACTTCGACTGGGAGAAGATTTTCAAGGACGCTGACTGGTTCCACTTCACAGGCATTACGCCGGCTCTCGGAGACTCGGCAGCAGAAGTCACCCTAGAGGCCCTTGAAGTGGCCAAGGAGCTCGGCATAAGAGTTAGCGCCGACCTCAACTACAGAAAGAAGCTCTGGAGCAAGGAGAAGGCCAGGAGCGTCATGGAGAACCTAATGCCCTACGTCGATGTGCTCATCGGAAACGAGGAGGACGCTGACAGCGTGTTCGGCATCAAAGCCACAGGCACGGACGTCACCAAGGGGGAGCTGTCCAGCGAAGCCTACGTTGAAGTGGCAAAGAAGCTGACCGACAAGTTCGGCTTCGATAAAGTAGCCATCACCCTTCGAGAAAGCAGGTCGGCCTCAGATAACGGCTGGGGCGGCATGCTCTTTGAGGGCGGCAAATCCTTCTTCTCAAAGCACTATGATGTTCATATCGTGGATCGCGTAGGCGGAGGAGACTCTTTCGCGGCCGGCCTTATCTACTCCATATTGTCAGAGATGGGGCCGCAGCCCTCAATCGATTTCGCAGCTGCCGCCTCCTGCCTTAAGCACACCATAACGGGGGATTTCAACCTGGTGAGCGTGGCTGAGGTCAAAGCCCTCGCCGCAGGGGATGCTTCGGGAAGAGTGCAGCGCTGAGGCCCGACCCCTTAAGAGAAGACGGCGAAGGCCCCAAAAACGCCAAACATAAGCCCTTAACCGCCTTTAACAAGGAGGGTTCTGATGGAGAAAACCATAAAAACCGACGTTCTGGTAGTAGGAAGCGGAGGTGCCGCTCTTAGGGCTGCAATCGCCGCTATCGAATCCAGGCCCGATTTAGAAGTAATGCTGGCCACAAGGGGAAAGCTAGGCGTCAGCGGCGTCACTTCAAAAGCCTGCTCTGACCGCATGGCCTTCCATGCCACGCTGCCCACAACCGAGCCGGGCGGGTCTGATAGCTGGAAATATCACGCCCAGGACATTTTCGAAATCGGAGGCCAAGTCTCGGACGTGCCGCTTGCGCAGATACTGGCCGCACGCTCTGCTGAAGCCTTCGACTACCTGGACGCGCTCGGAGTGCCTTTCTCCAAGGATGAGTCGGGCAGACCCCACCAGTTCGTAACGGATGGCTCTGAATACCCTAGGGCTTGTTATACCGGCCCCTATACTGCCGTGCACATCGAGGCAGCCCTTGTCCGTCATTTAAAGTCCCTCCCTGTGAGGATAATCGAGGATGTCTGCCTGATTGAAGTGCTGACAGCTGATGGCAGGGCGTGCGGTGCGGTTTTCCTTGGCGAACCGGGCTCAGGCGATGATGAATTGCCTCTTACTATATGCGCGGGGGCCGTTGTGCTCGCGACCGGAGGCCCGGGGCAGCTATTCGAAACGAACCTCTTCCCAGAGGAGTCAACAGGCTCTGCGACAGGCGCCGCCCTTCTGGCAGGCGCCGAGCTTGTGAACATGGAATTCATTCAAATAGGCCTCGCGTCGCTGGATACCAAGCTTGCCTGCTCAGGAAGCATGATGAGATGCGTGCCGCAGTTTCTGAACGAACTGGGCGAGCAGTTCCTGCTCAAGTACTTCCCCGGCGAGGACCCGATGAAGGTCTATGAGCTGGTGTTCAGGAAGGGCGCCACGTGGCCCACCTCTGTTGAGCACAGGACCTTCCTGATAGATGTGGCAGTGGCAAGGGAGATTGAAGCCGGCCACAGCATATATCTCAGCTTCATGGAGAACCCCGAGGGCTTCGACTTCTTGCGTTTTCCCGAGGACATCGTTGCCAGATATAAGGCCGAGATAAAGGAACCCTTATTCGGTGCCAGGGACGAATCGCCCATCTGGAGGCTTAGGGAGATCAACCCTCCGGTCATCAAGTGGTTCAAGGACAGGCAAATAGACCTTATAGAAGGCGACAAGATACGCCTTGCCCCCTGCATACAGCACTTTCAGGGCGGCATCAAGATCGACCAGGACGGTGAGACTTGCATAAAAGGGCTGTTCGCGGCGGGAGAGGCCGCAGGAGGACAGCACGGGGCCAACAGGCCCGGAGGCAACGCCCTTTTGGACGGCCAGGTATTCGGCAGGATGGCGGGAGAGTGTGCCGCCGCGAGCATCATCAAGGGCGGAAGAAGCGAGGCTTCGTGTGAACCTTCCTTCATCGCACCTTCATCCACCCCGGGGAGCTTCTTTGAAGGCATTCCCTCGACCGATGCCAGGGCACATCTTAGGCGCATCATGTCATCGTCATGCGGGGTTCTGAGGACTGCGGACAGGCTACGCAGCGCGGCCGCGGAGCTGGAGGTATTGAGATCCTCCGGAGTCGCCGAGGACGAGCAGGGCCCTTTGCACGCGGCGGAAACGCGCCTTATGTTCGAAGTGGGCCTTTCGATACTAAGATCTGCAGCCCTGCGCACCGAAAGCCGAGGCCCCCATCTCATGTTCGCGGACATCGATGACAAGATGCCTCTGCCCGGCGACAACGCCCAATGGAGGAAATATATAGTGGTAAGCAAGGACGAAATTGTAGTCAGGGAGCCCGACAAGTCGGACGCCCGGCCCGAGAAGGTAGGTGCCAGAGGATGATCACCGTGGCAAGGGCGATGGTGCTCGAGAAGTTCAAGGAGCCTCTAGTGATGCGCGAGGTGCCCGTTGAAAGCCTTGATGAGGGCACAGTCCTAGTCCGCCTTACGGCATCCGGCGTATGCGGCTCCGACCTTCACACTTGCGAGGGCAAGGACCCGAGGACCAAGCTTCCCATCGTCATCGGCCATGAAGGCGTGGGAATAGCGGAGAAGGTCCAGGGCAGAGTTATCGACATGGACGGCCACCTGTTAGAAGAGGGCGATGCGATCATCTGGGACCGCGGATTATCGTGCGGAATATGCCGCGAATGCACTGTCAAGAGGCGCCAGGCCCTATGCAAGACGAGGAAGGCATACGGGGTGCACTTCGGCTTCAATGAGCCGCCACATTTGAACGGCTGCTACGCCTCCCACATCATCCTGAGGCCCGGCACCAAGATTATTAAGCTGAAGTCCAGGGGGGCAGAAGGGATAGACCCTGCAGTATTGGTCGCTGCCTCCTGCTCGGGCGCCACGGCGGCACATGCAATAGAGATGGCAAACATTAGCATCGGCGATACCGTGATAGTCTTCGGCCCAGGGCCGCTGGGCGCATTCCTTACGGGCTTCGCAAAGGCGCGAGGCGCTCAAGACGTAATCGTAATAGGGGGCACCGGCCTTCGCCTGGACATATGCCGGGAGCTGGGGGCAAACCATACGATCAACAGGGGGCAGACTACCGCGAAGCAGCGGCTTGAAGCCGTAATGGATATAACGGGAGGGCGCGGGGCAGAAGTAGTATTCGACGCAGCCGGGCATCATGAGATAGTAGCCGAAGCGCTTGGCATGGTCGCTACGGGCGGCACGGTCAGCCTTCCGGGTTTCGGCGTGCCTGCAGGAAAGATGGAGATAGACATCTTCTCATCCCTAGTAAGGCCGACAGTGAGCCTTCAGGGATCATGGGTGAGCGACACAAGGCATCTGGACCAGGCGTTCAGCCTGGTTGCCGCAAATCCCCTTCCCTATTCCAAGCTTGTTACACACAGGTTCAAGCTTGAGCAGGCGAACGAGGCGCTGGGGGCGATACGCGACAGGCTCGCGGTTAAAGCGGTAATCCAGGGCTGAGATAGGACTAATAATCTGGGGCAAATGGACGAAAGGTTCTCTGGGATCCAATTCTTACGGCCGAGGAGCAAAACATGAGCGAACACGGCAAATTCGCATATAAGAGCCTGGATGATCTGAAGATGGGCATCCATAACCTGGGCTTGGATGACAAGATACCAGTACAGGATGATATTTCCCCTCTTTTAGAGCCCTTTTCTTTCAGGTCGCATATTATGCCCAACAGGCTTGCGATTCAGCCCATGGAAGGTTGCGACGGCACCGCTGATGGCAGGCCTAGCGAGCTTACGCTGCGCCGCTACAGGCGCTTCGGGGCGGGCGGGGCAGGACTTCTTTGGTTCGAGGCCACCGCGGTAGTGAGCGAGGGCAGGGCCAATCCCAGACAGCTGGTTGCCTCCAAGGATACTCTGGGCAGCCTTAAGCAGATGCTCGATTCCTCCTTGGATGAAGCGGCGAAGTCCACGGGTACAAGACCGTTCACGGTGAAGCAGCTGACCCACTCTGGAAGGTACTCGAAGCCGGAACCTTTGTTGGGTGCAAGGGTCCCTGAGCTGGATAATTTCATGAAGATCCCTGATAATGCAGAGTTATTGACCGATTCATACCTGGCGTCGCTTCCGGAGAAATATGCAGAGGCTGCATCTATCGCGATGGAGGCAGGCTTCGACGCGATAGACATCAAGGCCTGTCATAGATACCTCATGTCGGAGCTGTTCGGCGCAAGGATGAGGCCCGGCAGGTATGGCGGAAGCCTCGAGAACAGGACGAGGCTCTTCATGGAGGCGCTAGACGCTATTAGCTCTGCTGTCGGGGGCAGAATTGAGATCGCCACAAGGATGAATGTGTACGATGCAATCCAGTTCCCATATGGCTGGGGAACGTCGGATGAAACAGAAGGCCATCCTGTGCCCGACCTTTCCGAGCCCATTGAGCTGATTAAGAAGCTGTACGATAAGGGCGTCGGGCTTGTGGATGTAACCTTCGGGAACCCCTACTACAACCCTCATATTGGGCGGCCCTTCGATACGGGTTCGTACCTGCCGCCCGAACACCCGCTTGAGCGTATCGCGGCCATGATCGGCCTTACGAGGCAAATCAAGGAAGCAGTGCCGGGCATGACGATTGTCGCGACGGGCTACTCCTGGCTCAGGCAATTCGCGCCTTATGTGGGGGCTGCGGTCCTCAAGAATGGCTGGGCCGATATTATCGGTTTCGGCCGCATGGCTTTCGCCTACCCCGACTTCGCCAAGGATCTGATTGAGACCGGCTCCATGGATCCCAAGAAATCCTGCATCTCCTGCTCCAACTGCACAGTTCTGATGCGTGACAGGATGCAGGCGGGCTGCCCTATAAAAGACAGGGAGGTCTATGGCCCCATACTGGCCGAAGGCAGGGCAGGAAAGCCTTCAGCTGTATCCACTGAAGTCAGGACGCACATATAGTCCTGCCTGGGTTATACGCTCTATGGATGCGAAAAGGGAGAGGCGAACAAATCGTAACCTCTCCCTTAATCAATGTGGACCTGTATCACTACAAGGCTCCCTTTCGGTTCTACCTTGCCCTCATGAGCCTCTTCGTATCATCCACCATCGCCCTTGAGGCCAGAGCGGCCCCAACGACGCCTGCAACGATGATCAGACCGCCGACGATGTGATACCAGTAGAACGGCTCATGCAATATGAACACGCCAGCAAGCACCGATACGAGCGTATTGGCGTTTCCTAGCACCGATGACTTCGACATCTCAAGGTGCGTCGACGAGAAGCTCATGAAGAAGAATGCCAGGAGCGAGCAGCCTATGGACAGATAGAATATGGAGAAGGTGAACGCAGGGTCCAGAAGGCTTGAGACGTACAGGCTCATGGTGCCCGCTCCGATGTGGTTAATAAGCGAAATCGCGCTGAAGACGACCGCTCCCATCAACATCATTGCGATGGTACGTTCTTCTGCAGAGAACTGCGTCGAGAGCTTCCTGGACAGCATGTTGAAGGTCGAGCCTACCAGTACGGCGGTTATCAGGAAGAGCCTTCCCAGGTTGGTGCTGCTGCCCGGCACATAGCCGAACCCGTTTATCAGAAGCACGCCAAGGACGGAGAAAACGATGAAACCCCAGTGTTTGGTCGTGACCTTCTCGTTGAGGAAGGCTACCCCGAATACCGTGGTGACGATAGGGAACATCGCCAGTATAAGGCCCACTTCCGAAGTTGCCACCCTGGCTATGCCCATGGTCTCCACTATAAAGTAAATGCCTGGCTGCAAGAGCGACATTATCACCAATGTCTTTATGTCCTTGCCCCTGAAATCTATCTTGATGAGCCGGAAGGCCCATAGCAGAAGCATTACGACAGAGCTGATGACGAACCTGTAGGACAGGAGGTCGAACAATCTGCCGTCCAGATGCACCAGCGCCCTCTTTGTGAACATGAATGAGAAGCCCCAAATCATTGAGGCAGCCAGGAATGCAGTGTAACCAAGTTTCTCGTTGCGACTTATCGCCATAAAAGTCCTCCATCAGCTCTAAGTGCTATTCGGGTCATGCATTATCCTATCAACCGGCCCATGCACTAATACGCATAGCACCTGAACCTCTAGGACGTTTTATATAAATATAGTGCATCGATATCCCTAAAACAATGAATATCTATGATAATCATGATCCGACTTCTAATAGTATCAGGCCGGTAGCTTAAAAGGGGGGCTCTGCCCGATTGAGTATGGGCAGAACTCCCTATGCGCCTATTCGGTCTGATCTTCGATAGGCTCTTTGGTTTGCCTCTTGCCGAAGAGCTTGCTCTTCAACCACTCCTTGCTTTGAGCATCTACGTGCCCATCCAAACTATCAAATAGGTCCTTCGCGGCAATCCACCTCAGTGTAGGGCCGCTCATGCCTCTGCACTGCGAGCTCAGATCGAAACACTCCTCATGCCAATCCTCTTCGACATGCGGGCACTCATACTTGTCGTGGAGCCCTTCCCGCTTACCTACTGCCTCAGCATAGCACCTAGGGCCCATGACATTCCTTTTGACATTGCATATGCTGCCGCATACCGCGCACCTAAGCTCTTTGTACTCCCCGGGTTTTGTAATGAAAACAGTAGATCCAATGAAACGCATTGTTAATCACCCTTCCTTTCGTAAACAGATAGTCTCTCTTGTCCATTAAGGAGCCTCGTTCTTAAAAGGATGCCATCCGCTGCCGCCCGGACAGCCGCTCCGCCTATTTCCTCAGAAGTCGAACTCTGTCTCCAGTTCCTTGTTATGCGATGCCACTTCTTTGTAATGTGCCCCGATTATTGAGACAACCCTGGCCCAAAGGCGTCTTTTCAAATCTGCACCGGCAGTTTCGCCCGCCGCGGTCTCAAGCACCTCTACTTCCCTGTGCCAAGCCTTGTCCGAGAAGGGGCACTCCTGCCTTTCCGAAAGAGCCATAGCCTCATCAAGCTCAAGGCATTGAAGCTCATCCGTGAACCTATAGACCGACACCGTCTTGGCACCACAAATAAGCGCATGTCTGCATGCTTAAACGAGAGGCCCCTTCTGCTTCAGGGCGACCGGCATGCTGACTGCATGACAAAGTGGCACCTGTACTAAAAGATGCATTGTTCGGAGATATTCCACGATTGTTTTCTGTGAGTTGGCATTCCCGGGCGCGAAATGGCCCGTAAGTGTAAATTCCGGCGCTAATGATAGTAAACACCCCCTAGTAAAAGTTAGTAAACAGCGGCCTTTGCCGGATTAATAAAACAGGTAGCGCTTGCGGCAGCGTGGGTATTGGATGACACAGCCATCCTGGTATTTATTGAACACTGGTGCTGCCCTGAGGGTCGGGCATCGGTTGACGCCATTATTATAAGCTGCCGATTCAATGATCTGTCAAGGGAATTTCGAAATCGTACAAAATTCTGGATTCTGGCGATATTGGTACCCTTTGCCATCTTTGTTCACCAGTAGTTAAAGGGTTTTAATTTGTACATCGAATTATTCCAATAAAGGATTATTTGTATATGAAGCGAATTCTGATCCGGAGGTGATTATTGATGAAGACAATGAAGTTCGTCATTCTAATAATCCTGATATCAGTGCTCGCATTCGCATCAGGATGCATTAATAATGGATACTTCTTCAACTTCAGAACCGAGGATGACTTCGCAAGGGGTGATGGGACTTGGGAGACGCAAAACAGTAATTATGAGTTTGGCAGCGCTGGCCTTCTAAGCAGCGAGTGTTGGGCAGCAGCCCCGCATTTCTATGATGGTGATTTCACAGTGACTTGGAAATTCTCGCTTGATGTTGTCGACAGTACTACAGAGACTCTAGAAATATTCCTTTCCTCCAAAGCTGGATGGTCAGGCGCCGATTGGTATGGAGGGATCGCTTTCTGGAGCATGGGGACCCCCTCCGCTGTATATTCAATATACTATAATCCCGGAGGAGACCTTACGTATCCGGACTTCGAAATATCATATGACGGAATTCTTGATGAAACAGGCCTGAATGAAGTACAAATCATCAAGGCCGGCAGCTGGCTATCTTTCAAAATCAACGGTATTAGCATTGGCGACGGTTTTGCTATAACTGGATATGATTTTGACATGTTTTGCCCCAATGTCTGGTGTTATCAGAACATGACGGATCGTTCAATTCTATTCAGAAGCATTGAAGTTCAATTCTCAGGAGGCCAGTATCTACGTTTATAGAGATTGTATCTGATGTCCGATCGACTCATTCTTTCGGCTGCTAGAACTGTTGTTTGAGCTCCCATGGGCGATAGTGCTCACGGAGGGCTTATGATATCCATCAGCTCCCGCTCTTAACATGCCCTGCACGTTCGTCAAGCTTGAAGTTAATCAATTCTAGATTGCGGCAAAATCCAATCCACGGAGCATGCGGAAATTCTTGTGAATTATTGCCCTGGTGCCGAATGGGATAGATAAGAGCCGCAGCAACTCACTGCGGCCCTTTATGATGAAGCGCCTTATCCTTATTAACCCAGGGGCAATCGCCCGATGACTTCTACTTGTGGCAGAGCACGAACAGGTCCGCCGATTTGAATATCCTGGTCCCGTCGCCTATCGCGCCGCCGTACACCCTGGTCCCCTTCTCTGCGAAGGAGCCGTGAATATGTACCTTGGGTTGGTCTTCCTGCCATGTGACATTGCCGTTAAGGGTGCACACTTCATATGCCCCCTCCATTACCACATGATCCACAATGGGCGGCAAAGTCATATCCCTGGGGTAGTTGGCGACAGCCCTCTCAAGTGATCCGGCGCAGCCCATTATAACTACCTCATCCCAGCCACCTTCCTTAAGGAACTTCCTCAGTTCCTCGAAGAGGTCAGTATGCTCTTCAAGATGAAGCACCGCCGGTATAGCTCCTATCAGTTTTCTAAGCTGCGACATTTCCAATCCTCCGCATTCGGTATGTTAGCTGGCTTTATGGGCGATTTCAACTCTTTTTGACGCGAATACGTCCTTAAGAAACCACATTCCCACCAGCATTCCCAATCCTATGAATGTAGTTACGAGCTCAGGTGCGATTATCAATCCGAAAACACCAAGCAGGATTATTCTGCCTATCATGTTGATGTTTCTTCCGAACCAGCCCGTTGCCGCACCTGCGAAGGCAATAGCCGAGAACACCGTCATGATGAACCTGAATGCTATCATCCACCAACTGCCCTGCATGAGCAACGGCGGATCAAACAGGAATATAAACGGGATGGTAAATACAATGGCTCCTATACGCATCGCGGTGAAGCCTATCTTCATTGAGCTTTCCTTCGCGATGTCTGCGGCAGCATATGCCGCAAGCGCCACCGGCGGCGTAATCATTGATAATACTGCGAAATAGAACACGAAAAGGTGCGACGGCAATGCCGCATAGCCAAGATCCTTCATTATAGGCACAGCAAGCGTCGATACTACTATATATGCCACCGTAGTCGGAGTCCCCATCCCCATGATTATCGCCGATATCATTACCATTATCAGGGCGAGGATCTTCACGCCGCCTGAGAGCGAAATAATGACGCTCGATAGCGAAAGGCCTACACCGGTAAGCGTGATTACGCCTATTACTATGCCTGCGGCGCCGCATGCCGCAGCGATCATAACCGTCCTCTTCGCCGAGATAACTATAGCGTCAAGGAAAGTTGCAAGAGTAAACCTTGTCTTCTTGCTGAAGAAGCTCAGTACGAATGTGAGGACTATGGCATAGTAAGCAGACCTGAAGGGGGTGTAGCCCTGCATCAGGATTACTACCAGCACTACCAGGGGCAGCATAAGGTAGAGCCTAGGAAGTATGTCTTTCCACTTGGGAAGCTCCTTTCGGTCTAGCCCCTTGATGCCGATCCTGGCAGCTTCAAAATCCAGGACTATAAACAAGGAAATATAGTACAGGAGCGCCGGGATGAGCGCTACTTTGCAGATTTCAATGTATGGCATACCGAGCAGTTCTGCCATCAGGAATGCGGCAGCGCCCATCACAGGTGGCATGATCTGACCGCCCGTAGATGCAACTGCCTCGACTGCTCCCGAGAAGGCCGGGCTGTAGCCGATCTTCTTCATCATCGGTATGGTGAAGGTGCCCGTCGCGTAGACATTAGCCGCAGCACTTCCCGATATCGAACCGAAGAGCGCTGACGAAATCGTGGCCACTTTGGCGGGGCCCCCACGGAACCCTCCTGCCACCCTCTTGCCTATGTCCATGATCACATCGCCCGCACCAGAAAATTCCATGAGGGTGCCCAGGATTATGAACAGCACAATATAGGTCGCGGATATGCTAAGTGGAATTGAATAGATACCGTCAAGCCCGAAGACCTGGTAATCGATTATGTCGATTATCGTAAAACCTCTGTGTGATATCAAATCCGGAAGGTAAGGGCCTACGTAGGCATATATCAGAAATATTACGGCCACAAGGCTCATTATCCATCCCACAGCTCTTCTTGTGAGCTCCAGAAGCAGCACGATGATTACTGCACCAACTATGAGATCGAGGGTCGACAGTGGGCTAACCATCGTCTGCCTAAGCGATATCTCCTGGGACTTGTAGGCTATGTAGCCGAATGCGCCCAGGGAAATGGCCGCGAATATGGTATCAAGCCATTTAAAATCCCTCTTTTGTATCATGGGGTAAGCCAGGAAGCCGATGACAACTGCGAATGCCAGGTGCAATGGCCTTTGCAGCTGAGGGATATATGTCCCGTAGACGGCAGTGTACATGTGGAAACTTACATAGGCCACTGAAAGAACCGCCAGGATGTACTTTAGTATCTTGTTATCCTTCATGGCTGATTACCCCCAAATTACTGTCGGGGGGCTGGAATTAGCCAACCCCCCGGCCCATCGACTGTTAGCTTATTTTACCCAGCCTACTTCCTTGTAATACTTGAGGGCGCCCGGATGTATCGGGCCGCCGGAGATGTTTGGCATCATCTTAGGGTCGAACTTTGCGTACGTCGCACCGGCGCCTTTGATCTTGTCCGGATTCTCTGCAATTGCCTTGGTTATCGCATATACAGTCTGCTCATCAACGTCATCCCTGACGATAAGAATGGCGATTCGGTCATGACGGGGGTATTGGACTTAACAAAATCGTAGGCGCCGGCCGGTATCGTGGCGCGGCCGTATGCATACTTGGCAGTCATCGCCTTGAGTACTACATCTTTTACCGGTAGCATCTTCATCTTGCGCGATACCGTCAGCTCTATGATTGCCGGCATTATAGGTCCGCAGTAGGCGTCGGCATGGCCATCCCTGATCATCGAGCTTGCGTCCGCGTATGCGACGTAGCTGATGCTTCCTCCCCATGACTTGAGAAGGTCGGGAGTTACGCCATATTCGCTAAGCATTCTCGTAGCCGCTCTGGAGGGGGTTGAACCTGTAGGCGCTGTCAAAATCTTGATGCCCATTTTTTTAGCGGCGAGGTCATCAAGGGAAGCTATGTCGTAATCCTCGCGAACGAGGAACACGCTCATATAGATGTCAGCAAGGTATCCTAGGGCCACAACGTTTGTGAGCTTGCCGGTTGTGAAGTCCGTCGTGCCATTCCTCGCATCAAAGAGCAGCTGGTCCTGAGTGGTGCCTATATCGCTCTTGCCGGACGCAACCGTGCTCAGGTTGGCAACGCCGCCGCCGGTAGTCGCCGTAATCTTCGTATCAGGCAATACGGGTTTGAGAAGCTCGGAGAGAATGCCGCCGAGGATGTACCATTCGCCGCCGACCGGCCCGGTCGATACTGTCAGGAACTTGGGGGCCGCAGCTATGGCGGAGAACATCATGAGGAATACTAGCGCGCTTGCAATCAGGAAACGCATGGCTGTCTTCTTCATTTCCGGTTTTCCTCCTTCATATTTGTCTTCTGCTCTATTGGGCTTCCATATCTCCCAGTGATTACTCTGTAGTATCCATATCGCTTTATGTTCCCTATTTCCGATGTTTACTTAAACAACCGTTCATTGGCACAGGCGCTTGCTCTAAAGCCTTCGGCCTCGCCTACTTAACGCCGTACTTCTCGATTATTCCCATCTCTTTTAGTAAGGCCGCAAACTCGTCGAACTTCTGCCCGGTCAGGTCCAGGTAAGGCTTCCTCAGAGGCCCGCCCGGAAGTCCCAGGATCTTCATTGCAGCTTTAACCACGATGGGATTCGAAAACATGTAAAGCCCCTGAAGGACCGGGAAGTACTTGAAGTACAACTCACGGGCCGTGAACATCTTGTCTATGCTGTCCCAGGGCCTTGAAATCGTCGCCATCTCCTCAGGTATTACGTTTCCTCCGATGTTGGCCGTCCCGTTGCCTCCTACTGCAAGCGTCGGCAGCACTATGGAATACTGGGGGAAGTCGCAGCAGAGAATATTGATTTTGTCGCCGCATTTCCTCTTTACTTCCACAAGCTGCTTTACGCTGGGCATAGCCTCCTTGTCGACTATGAAGTTGGGATTGTCCTCCGAGAGCTTCGCAATTGTTTCGGGTTCGATGTGCACGCCCACCCTTGAGGGATTGTTGTATATCCCGCAGGGCAGTTTCGTGGCGCTCATACATGTATTCAGATGCTCAAGGACTGCATTCTGGGGTATGAGCACATAGGGAGGGACGGTGAAGATTACCCCGTCCGCAGATTCCGCCTCGCAGAACCTGGCAAAATCCACGCTTTGCGCAGTTGTGGCCGCAGATGCGTTGAAGAAGACCGGTATGCGACCCTTGGTCATCGCCACAACCTGTTTGACGATTTGCTTCTTCTCATCTAGTGTAAGCAGGGTAGTCTCGCCGCAGGAGCCGAGCATGAAAAGCAAGGATGTGCCGTATTGTATCTGCCTGTCTATTAGTACTTTGAAGCCCTTGAAGTCCACTGACTCGTCTTTGTTGAAGGGCGTGGGCATGGCTACCCAGGATCCGGTAGGTTTGATCAAGTTCATCCCTCCTAAGTCAGAAAGTATTCTACTGTCACAGCTTCAATATAGGATAAGAGGCGATTCGTGTCTGTATAAGTTTACTTATTGTATAAAATGCTACAATCGTTCGCCGCGAGCAGCCAAAACGATGTATTACTGGCGTTATCACAAGATTTCTTTAGGCGGGCAGGATTTTCTGCTACCGCTTGCAGAAATATATATTTGAAGTACTGCGGCCGGTTTGAAAAGGCGGCTGATAAAACATAAGATGAATACATGAGGGAGGGGGGGTTGAGGATGGGCCTTGAGAACTCTTATCTTACGTTGCCTCATCATCATAGTGAGGAGCTTGAGCTTCTCATCGAGCGCAATGCTGTAAAGGTCTCCTACCCCGCGAAGACGATTTTTTCTGTGCCCGGCAATGATTTCGGCGGAGTACTTTACATCAAGTCCGGAAGGACGAAGCACTACATGGCAAACGAGGATGGGCTGGAGAAAGTCCTATATACTCTCACCCCCGGCTGGCTTTTCGGCGAAATGGGCTTCTATTTGGGCAAGAAGACGGGACTTTATTCACAGGCTGAAGTCGACACTGTGCTCTATAGGATTCCTCCCGAGAAGTGCAGGATACTCATAGATGAAAATCCCCATTTCAGGGACGCCTTCATAAGGTGCCTTGCGCAGAAGCTGCTGATCACCAGATACGAAATCGAGAACCTAACTTTCAACTCCTGCAAGGACAGGATTGTCCGTCTTTTATGCTCGTCCGTGGACAAGGAAGATTTGACCGATCCTGGCTGGTACAGCCTCAAGGTCAAATATACGCACTATGAGCTGGGCGTAATCGTAGGAGCCGCGCGGGTCACAATCAGCAAGCTGATGAACGAGCTGATGAGCGAAGGCTTCATAAGGAGCATTAACAGGAGGGTTCAGGTAGATGCCATTAAATATGAGGAATATATGAAGGGCTTCTCTCAAATATAGACTATCTGAGTCCTAAGCCCTGCCATACATCCCGAGTTTACTGCTTCCTATTTCGGTGAATACTTATCCCACACAGCTTCAACAAGCCCCTTGAGCCTTGTGGAGGACGAAAGGAATTTATCCCTCACTTCATACAGGCCTGCCAGAGTTCTGCCCTCGAACCTCAAAGTCACAAGAGGCTCGGTTACAGACGATCTTATCAGTCCCCAACCCGCCTCATATTCTGCCCTAATCCCATCCAGGAAGACTAGTTCACAGCCCTTTTGCCCTGCCAAATTCCTCTTTATCTCATCAAGCAGCTCCGCAGGATCTTCCGCGTAAGGTATCCTAAGGTCCTTGGTGATGAAGTATTTCGGCTGGGCGTCGATTAGCTGCTTAAGCGACTTTCCGCCCTCCTGAAGCATCCTCGCCATCAATAGCGATGCGAACAGGCCGTCGTCGCCTTTCAGGGCGTCGAAGAAGAAGTGCCCGCTGATCTCGCCAGCGAATACTGCGCCGTTTCTCAGCAGGTTCGACTTGATGTAGGCATGCCCCGACTTCTCCATCACAGGGATGCCGCCGGCTGCCCTGACCGTATCGGGCACAATGCTAGAGCACTTGATGTCGAAGACGACCTTGGAGCCGGGGTAGATGGAAAGCAGATGGCGGGCGAAGAGGGCTATTGACATTGTCGCTCGGGACTATCTCCCCTGTCTCGTCCGCGAAGACGACCCTGTCGCCGTCGCCGTCGAAGGCGATCCCAAGGTCCGCACCCTTCTCCACTACCGCTTCTGTAAGCGCCGTAAGGTTTGCAGCGACCGCAGGGTTGGGCTCCCTGTTCGGGAAGGATCCGTCCTCCTCGCAGAAGAGCTCCTCAACCTCAAACCCCGCATCCCTTAGGACCCCGGGGGCGATTGCGCTGTAGCATCCGTTTCCACAGTCTACGACCAGCTTCAGTGGCTTCGCCTTGCCCGCCTGTTTTGGGCCGCTTTCCTTGAACATGCAGCCGATCTTCTCGGCGACGAACCTCTTATAATCCTCAATGACTTCCCTCTTATTTAGAGAGCCATGTTTGCCGGTGATGAATTTGCCTGACTCCACGGTGTTTTTGAGTACATCCATGAGCTCCAGGGTTATGGGCTGCCCGAAGGGCGCAATCTTGAAGCCGTTGTACTTGGCCGGGTTGTGCGAGGCAGTGACGGTTACTCCTGAAGGGATGCCCAGCTTCTGGACCGCGTAATAGAAGACTGGAGTCGGGACTATGCCGACATCAGTTACGTCGCAGCCCGCCCCTCTGAGGCCTTCGATTAGCGCGTCCTTCAATGACCGGGTGCTCGTTCTAACGTCGCCAGCAACCAGCACCGGACTGGATTCCAGCATCGTGCCCAGCGCCGAGCCGATCTTCCTTGAGAGGTCCTCATCAAGATGCGTCGGATATACGCCTCTGATGTCACATGCCTTGTATATGCTCATGGCTACAAAACGCCTCCGATGTATCCCCTGACGGTCATTTCATGTATGAATTCCAGGTATTTCTCCTTGTAAAGGGATGTTTGGCGCGCATCCGGCATGAAGGATTCCTTTATCCGCACCATATTCTTCGCCGCGGTCTCAAGCGAGCCCCAGTACGACTTCGAGGCCGCAAGTATCGCTGCCCCCATGTGCCCTCCCGGGACCTCTGGCACAAGCATCTCTTTTCCCATTATGTTGGCCCTGATCCTGAGCCATTCCTTGCTCTTTGTAGCGCCGCCCGCTGAATAGATGCTGCCTCCAATAACCGCCCCCAGCTCCTCAAGCACATCGTAGGCGAGCCTTTCAACATAACCTACGCCCTCAAGATAGGCCTGATAAAGTTCTGCCTCATCCGCAGGCTCGCCCTTTCTAAAGCCGGTCGCGTCCGCATTGCGCAGAGGGAAGCGCTCCCCCTTGCGCTCAAGAGGATATACGATCATGCCGGAAGGGCCACGCCCCTTGATCTTGGCGTTCAGCTCATCGAAAGACTCCGGCTTGAAGTTGTTCTTCAGGCAGTCGCCGCCGACATTGCTCGCGCCGCCCGGCATCCAATATCCTTCGGGATGCCTGTGGCTGTATATGCGCCCTTGAGGGTCCAATATCAGCTTCTCGGTCACGCCTTTAATGACAAGCGTCGTGCCGATCGTGGTGTTCCATTGCTGCAATGAGGCGGCGCCCGATGCAATCTGGGAAGTACAACCGTCCGTCATGCCCAATGCGACTGCGGTCGATACCGAAAGCCCGGTCGCAGCCGAGCACTCTGGGCTTATATGCCCGATCGGGGTCCCAGGAGGGAGCACCTCGGGAAGCTTGTCCGCGCCCACTCCCAGGCGGCCTGCCATTTCCTCAGGCCACTTGAGATTCTCCAGGTCATACCCGCTTTTGAGGGAATTCGTGTAGTCCGTCACGCCGTAAATACCGCACAGCTTGCCGATTATGTAATCGCCCGCATGGACGAACATTTTTGTCCTCTCGAAGACGCCCGGGAGCTCATCCTTGAACCACAGCATCTTCGATAGCCCGAAGGAGGCGTCGAACTTATAGCCGAGCCTTTTTGTAAGGGAGCCCAGCTCAACGTTTGCGGCCTGCGCCTGTTTCGCCGAGCGGCTGTCGTTGTACATTACGGCATCGTGCAGGGGTTTAAAGTCGCCATCAAGAGGTATGACTGTGCCTGAGGTGGACGTAACCGATACGCATTTGATCCTGTCGGCCGCGATGCCCTTCGCCTTTAGGTGGAGCACGCAATCCGAAATGCAGCTTACAAGGCTCTCCCACCACATCTGCGGGGACTGCTGGAACCAGCCCGGCTCCCCGCCGACGAGCGAATTTTGCAGGCTGAAGCCGAGCGATGCCTCGTGGAGCATCCTACCCTCTTCGTCCACAAGCACTGCTCGTGCTCCGCTTGTGCCGACGTCTATCCCCATGAATATCAAATCGCCCAAAATCCCAGCTCCCTCCGGCAACTGCACGCTTACTGCCGGCCCGTTTTTATCCCTGCTTTAGAAGCTTCTGCCTGTATTTCTCGGACTCCAAGTCGTGTATGGCTTTGACCTCGGCCTCGGAAAGCACCCTGGGTATGCCGAGCGTTTTGGCGGCTATCAGCATCCTGGCATTCTCCTCCGCCAGCTCCACCCTTAAAAGCGCCATGTTCAGATCGCCCGCAACAGTGAGCACTCCGTGGTTGCTCATGAGCACGACGTTGTGGTCGGCGATGACTCCGCCCACAGCGTCTGCCAGCAGCTTCGTTGTGGGTATCACGTAATCGAGCGTCGCAGGATCCCCCACGAACACGACGTAATCGGGGAACATCGGGGGCATCTTTATGCCAGCGCTGGCAACGGATGTGGACCATGTCGGGTGCGTGTGCACCACGGCGTTGATCTCAGGGCGCCTGCGATAGCATTCAAGGTGCATCAGCACTTCGGACGATGGCCTTTTCGCGCCCTCCTCCGCCTTGCCGGTAGCTATGTCCACCGCGACGTAATCATCCTCAGTCGAAGTCTCGAACGACGAGCCGCTGGCTGATATCACCATGCTCCCGCCGGTCCTTGCGCTTATGTTGCCGCCGGGGCCTATTACGAGCCCTTTTGCGGCGATCTGCCTACCGATCTCTATGAGCTCTTTTTTGGTCTTTAAGATGTCGTTGGACATAACGGACTGGCCTCCTTATATCGCTGCGGCGTCAATGCCGAGGATTATGCTTTCTATTCCTTCCGCCACAAAATATCGCTTAGGCCTTACCCTTCCACAAAGGCAGGACATCGCGGATGATAGCGTTGAAGGCATCCGCCTCCCATGCCGAGCGGCCGATGAAAAGCCCGTCTATGAATGGCTGCACTATCAATTCCTTCGCATTGCCGGGGTTTACGCTTCCGCCGTAGAGCACCGGGACGCTTGCTCCCTTCCCGGGATAGAGCTCTTCGATCACCTCGTGGATGATCCTGTGGCTCATGCTCGCATATGAGGGCTCGGCGGGCACTCCCTGGACGCCTATCGCCCATACGGGCTCGTAGGCCACCCATACCCTGTCGAGCTGGTCCTCGGATATGCCCCTGAACGCGACCTTCGCCTGCAGCCTCAGCTTCTCGTAAGTGATGCCCTTCTCCTTGTCGTCTGCAGTCTCGCCTATGCATATAAGCGCCCTCATACCATGTTTGAGCGCGGCCTTCGCCTTCCTGTTCACCCCGTCGTCGGTCTCCCCGAACAGCTGCCTTCTCTCTGAGTGTCCCAGTTCCGCAATCGAAACGCCCACTTCCTTGAGCATGACGGGCGATACTTCCCCAGTGAACTGGCCGCTGTCCTCGTAGTGCATGTTCTGTGCGCCGATGAGAGGCCTGCCACCCGAGAATTCCGAGCATGCGGCGGGAAGGGCGAGGTATGAGGGGATAACGAACAGCGTCATCTCATTTGGCCCTATGTCGCTGACGTTGTCCCTGAGCTTTCTCAAAAAGGCGAGCGTATCCTGCACGCCCTTGTACATCTTGAGGTTGGTCCCAATTATAAGAGGGCCCATCTTATTTCATATTCCTTCTTTCGATTTCCTTGATAGCATTCACCTTCGGCGTCGATGAGCCGTCCTTGAAAGTAAGGCCGATCCACTGCAGAAGGTTCACTCTGGCAAGCTCAGGGCCTATTACCCTTGAGCCCATGCAAATCACATTGCCGTTGTTGCTCAGCTTCGCCCTCTCGGTCGAGAACTGGTCGTGGCAAACCGCAGCATAGATGCCGGGAAACTTGTTGGCGGAAATCGCCATGCCGATGCCTGTGCCGCATATGAGCATGCCGTGCTTCTCGTAGCCGCTGTCGATTATTGCTTTGGCCACGCGCTCGGCGACGAGCGGATATACGGTCTTGTCGCTTGCATCGGCCACTCCGACGTCCTCTACTTCGACGCCTTCCTTCTTAAGTACCCCTATCAGGTAATCCTTCAAATCGCAGGCCGCTTCGTCGCACCCTACGACCATCTTCCTATGCATGCTAACACCCCTTATCCAACAATATTAAGGCTTGCCCCCCTGCCAGGGAGCCTATGGTACTATGTTCAGCTTCTTTCCTATCTCGTTGAGGTATGCGATCTGCGCCGTCTCCTCGATTAGCTCTGCTGTATGCTCCGCCTCGATGATGTCCTTGCCCACCGCCACTATGCCGTGCGCGCCGAGTATGAAGGCCGAAAGCTCAGGCTCAGCCTCGAAAAGGCCGTACACTTCCGGCATCTCCTCCTTCAGCACGCCCTTGGGGCTGGAGAAGAACCTGACGGGTGTTGGGCAGCCGAGCTTCAGCTGCGTATGCATCGTGATGCAGGGAAGGTCCTTCTTGGTAAAGGACCAGGCTATGGCCCAGGGCGCATGCACGTGGACAACGGCGCCGATCTTCTCGTACTTCTTATAGAGCCAGCCGTGAAGGACGGCCTCGCGAGTGGGGGGCAGCTTCCCCTCCACTACGTTGCCGTCGAAGTCCGTTATAATCAGGGTCTCCGGATCGCATTCGATCAGGGAAACCTTGCTGGGCTTTACTATCATGTGGTCGGTGCCGGGGATCCTGGCGCTGACGTTTCCGCCGCTTCCGGTCTGTATCCCTCTCGTGTAAGCCCTCCTGCAGGCGAGCTCCACTTGCTTTTTGAGGTTTAGAATCTTGTCTTCCATATCAAACCCTCCAGTCGAGTTAATCAACATGAATTAATAGCTACCGCGCCCTACTTGGCGCCCCAGCGCTTCAGGGCGGCCGCAAGCTCCGCATGGTCCTTCGCGGCATCCTCCAGGCACTGGCCCTTCATCGTGGCGTCCACTGCCTGCATCATGGCCTTGGCCCCGGCCGTCGCGCCGTTGGGATGGCCCTGTATGCCGCCGCCGACCGCGATGATTATGTCGGCTCCGAAGTTCTTGACGGCGAAAGGCACGGTAAGTGGCGTTACGCCGCCGCCTACTACGCTCATGACCGGCTTCAGCCCCGACATGGGGAGCTTATGCCTCTGCACCGTGAACTGCAAGTCGAGGAAGCCCTCTCCACCCAGTCCCAGAGGGTAGAGCGTGACTACTGCATCCGCGCCGGCAAGCCTTCCCAGGCGCCCTAGAAGCAGCGGGACGCTTAAGCCCCTGGGGCGAGCCCGTCATGACGCCGATGCCTGCTCCGTGCGCAAGGAACATCACTTTCCCGCCGAACTCGTCGGTAAGCGCTGCAAGGCTGTCCAACCCTGTGAACACGAAGTTCACCATTACGCCTTTCGCCCCGCCGTCGATTGCCGCTTTAATATTGTCCCTCATCCTGTCGTGCCTGTCGGTCACATTGGGTATATAGAGGGGGGCTTTGCCGGTCTCCTGCTTTATGCGGGCCGCCGCCTTGCCGTACTCCCTGACCCTGGACGCGACGCTGCTGAAGCTCGTATTGCCCATGAGCTCGTCGTCCTTGATCAGATCGACTCCGCCGGAGCCTGACGCATAGAAGAACTCGGCACCTGCTTCGGCCGGAAAGCCCGTGCAGGGCTTGATCATGTTCATGACTACGGGGCGGTCCTTCACTCCTGTGAGCTCCCTGATACCGTCCACACCGAAGCGCGGGCCGGCGAAGGCGGACGCGGCCTTTCCTATGAGCTCCACATCAATTAGCCTTGCGCAAAGCGCGGTAGATGCGTCGTTTCCGGCGAGCGTCGTGAGCATCATGGAAATCGACCCGCCTATGTTGCTGAACGGAAAGGCGACTCTCAGGATATATGAATCATTTGACTCGGAAGGCACGGGATAGCAGCCAACCACCCTGCCCTGATGCTCCTCCACCATTTTCTTCGTGATCCCGGGCACGGGCATCCAGGTGCCGGTCGACTGTCCTATTGCGAACATCCCCAGCTTGTTTAGCGAATTCTCACCGGTGACGCCTGTCACCAGGTATGTACCGAGCACGTAGTCCCCAGTTGTAAGGGATTCCGCGTGGTCGAACGGCAGTCCGAAATACATAATTTACCCACCCCTTCCGACATTAAAAGCCCTGTCAGGCCGATTATTCCACTCCGAGGAGCTTTAGCATCTCATCCGCCGCAAGGCGGCTGAACTTCACGTCATTTATATGCGCGTCTGTCTCGACTATCTTGATCGCCGGATTGAGCCCGTTGAGCACATTGCCCACTATGAGCTTGTCTATCTCCGGATCCCATATGGGTCCCGCCTTATGAGAGCTCTGATGGAAGCCTCCCCACGGGATTATCAGAGTAACGGGGCCCGTGGCGGTGTTGAGCCTCTCGTTTATGGTCTTGCCCACATGTATGGCCTCTTCTTCAATGAGCTTGATGTGCTGTATGGTCGGGTGCTGGTAGACGAACTTGCGGCGAGGGTAATCCTTCACCTGGGAGAGGTGTATGACTTCGTAATCGATAACGTCGGAGGCGCCCAATGATACAACCTGGGGCACTCCCTTTTTCGCCGCGGCAAGTAGCCTTCCCGTAGCCCCCGAACAATGCCCGCCGTAGAACTCGGCGTCTATCTCATGAAGCGTAAGGTCCATCGCGGCCGTCAGTATGCCCTGCTCTATGAGCTCTTCCATTGCCGGGCCGCCCGCCCCGTTGGCGTGGAATGTCACAACTCCTACGCCCTTCTGCTCGAGGTAGGATACCGCCCTGCTCACCCCGTCGTTGGTCACGCCGAGCATCGTGCATCCGACCAGGTGCCCTTCCGGCTTTCTGACCTGCTCGCCGGCGTGCTCGACCATTCCGACGATCGCCCCTATGGCGTTATCTATGACCACCCTGGTGACGGGGTTGATGCCCAAGATGTCCCCCACCGAATGCATCATGGTAACATCCTTTGACCCTACGAACGGGCCGAAGGGCCTGGTACTGGACGCCATGGTGGAAAGCATCAGCTTGGGTACGCCAATTGGCAGCGTCTTCATTGCTGAAGTCCCCATGGTTGTGTTCTGCAACCCTCCCATGGAGAAGACGCCCGAGATCAGGCCCTTTGCATATAGGGACGGGATGAGCCTCTCAAGGCCCGCTATCATGGCGTTTATCCTGTCCTTCTTCTCCTTGCCCTTCACATCGTCCCAGATGATGCCCGCAGCGCTTGCCACCTCATCTCTGCGTATGTCCGGCGTGAAGAAGGCAGGTTCCTTGACTCCCACATCTATGACAAGCGCCCTTTGCCCAAGGCGCTCGATCTTCTCTTTTACGTACAGGGTCTCTATGCCCTTCGTGTCCAATGAAGCGATAACTGCAATCGGTTTCTTCATGAAAAAGGCCGGAGGATGCACTGTCCTTCGAGCGCCCAAACATTAGCCCGGGCGAGGTCAAACGGCCTCAAGCTCTTACGGACCCTACACCCCCGGCACTCACCCCCTAGAAAAGCGTAGTTCTACTTCTTGGGTATGGGGAATGTCCCGTATTTCTTCGCGAGCTCCTCGATTTCGGGCTCGTGCGAGGGGAGGATGAAGCGCTGTTCCTTGGCCCTCTTCTTCATGTCGACTATGCTGTGCCAGCACTCTATCATGTTGGCGAACCTCGCCGGAGGAGTGATGTCATAGAACATATCCGGCACGGGCTTAAGGTTGTCGTAAATGAACACTGCGTCGCCGCAGAGTATGTATGAGCCGTCCGCGCAGTCGACTTCGACCGACATATGGCCCGGAGAATGGCCGGGGCTCTCGAACACGCGCACTCCGGGGGCTATCTCCTGCTCGCCTTCGACCGTCTCCATCTTAAGGCCGGTGTAAGGGGGCGTGATGCCGAGTACGGGGTACTCATAGGACTTGTAATATAGCGGGATCGGATTCTGGCAGAACTCCCACTCCTTCTTGTGGGCTATGAATCTGGCGTTCTTGAACTTGCCCATGTTGTGCATGTGGTCCCAATGCAAATGGGTGAAGATTACGATGTCCACATCCTCGGGCTTGATGCCGAGCTTGGCGAACTGCTCGTGTATTGCCATTCCCTCAGGCTGGTATGAGCCCGGATGATGGTACTTGTTGGCGATTTCGGTGTTGGACATTCCGGTGTCCACCAGGATGAGCTTGTCGCCGCCCTCGATTAGGAATGCCATGCAGGGCAGCACCAATGTGCCGTCGTCCACCTTGTGGAACTTATGGGTCGAATGATGATACTGGTACTGCTTCTTGAAAGTTTCCGCGTAGCCCGTGTTTATGGGCCTGATTGTGAGATTTGCCATCGGTTTTCCTCCTTGTTTGTTGGTAATAAAACTATCTAAACTTTGCTAATGCGACATCTTCTTCATCCTGAGGTCGATGATTACCGATATCAGTATTACACCGCCCAGCACGACCGGGTGCCACAGGGATTTAACGCCGAGCAGGTTCAGGCCGTTTACGACCAGTGTCAGTGTTATGGCGCCGATTATGGTGCCGAACATGCTGCCTTCGCCGCCTCTTAGCGACGCGCCTCCGATGATTACGGCGGCAAGCGACTGCAGCTGCAGCGCCTCGCCCATGTTGACTTCGGCGGCGTCAAGGCGCGCTAGCATGAGAAGGCCTGCTATGCCGGCCATAAGGCCTGCAAGTGTATAGACTATGGTGATGTTCTTCTTCACCTTAATGCCCGAGTAGAAGGCAGCTTCCTTGTTCGCCCCCAGGGCATATACCTGCCGTCCGAATACCGTCTTCACATAAAGGAAGTTCATTATTACGGCCAGTATGGCAGCGATGATGATCGGCACAGGTATCGGGCCGATGTAGCCTATTCCAATCCACCTGTATACTCTGGGGAAGCCGTAGATGACCTGCCCTTGCATAAGGGCCAATGCCATTCCCTCTGCGATCCACTTCGAGCCGTATGTTGCAACGAACGGGGGCAGCTTGACGTAGCCTACCAGCAACCCGTTGAAGAAGCCGACGCCGGCGCCCAGCGCAAGGCCTATGATCACAGCAAGCACTAGCGGCACGCCAGATCTCATCATCTGTCCGGTGGCGCAGCCGACGAATGCGAGCACACCGCCTACTGACAGGTCAATTCCGCCCGTAAGCAGCACGCCAGTAAGCCCCAGGCCGATTACGATGAGGAATGTGGACTGCCTGAGCACGTTGATTATATTGCTCCAGGTAAGGAAGTCCTCGCTTAAAAATGACAGCGCTATCATGAGCACAATGAGGAATGTGAGGCGGAACAGGGGGGCTATCGTATCCCTCGCCTTGAGCCTCTCATTTACCACGGTCCCGATCTTGGAGACTTCGGGTGTCTTTACTCCATTATCCTTCATGCCCTCTTCAAACCTCCTCTGGCAGCCTGACGGAAGCGGACATCGAGGATGATGGCCGTTAGCACGATCGCTCCTATCAACGCGTACTGGTACATGTTGGGCACGCCTACGACGTTAAGGCCGTTTCTAAGTATGGATATAAGGGCCACGCCGATTACCGTCCTACCTATCGAGCCGTTGCCCTCTTCGAAGGATGTGCCTCCGATTATCGCAGCGCCGATGGCGTCAAACTCCCATCCCATCGCGGCTGCGGAGTAGCCTGAGCCGGTCCTGGATGCGATGATGAGGCCTCCGATTGCAGCAAGGAAGCCGCAGACCATATAAACGGAGATCGAGGCCTTGCCCACGTTTAGCCCGACTCCTCTTAAGGCTTCGGAGTTGCCGCCCAAGGACACGATGTTCCTTCCGAACGGCGTGTAATAGAAGATGACCCAGCAGACCGCGAAGACCACTATTGCCATCAGTATCGGCATGCTGAAGCCCAGTACTTTACCGTTGGCTAAAAATAGCAGGGCCGGGTCGAGCGCCTGTATGGAGTACCCTTCGGTAAGGACGAGCCCTATGCCGAAGATCACGTTGCCGGTTCCAAGTGTTGCGATGAACGGCGGCAATTTGAGCTTCGCCACCGCAAAGCCGTTGATGAAGCCGCACAAAGTCCCTGTAGCTAAGCCCGCCATGAAGGCCCAGCCCACCCATATGCCCGCCCTTAGCATTAGCGATACCACGACGCTTACCATTCCCATCACGTAACCTATGGAAAGGTCCGTTCCCTCGGTCATGATAACCATGGTCACGCCGATGGAGACGATGAGAAGCGGTGCCGCCTGGTTGCCGACGTTAATCAGGTTGCCGATGGTGAAGAAGCCGGGGGCTGCGAAGCCGTATATGGCAATCATCAGCAGTATTATGTAGGTCGCGGGCGGTATCTTTCTGAGTATCGATGCCAGCTTATTGTTTCGCATCGGTGTTCACCCCCACTCCGAGCATCAGGGACCCGATCCTCTGCTGGCTCGCATCTGCAAAGCAGCACTCCCCGACCGACTTGCACTGGAATATCGTATAGACGCGGTCGCTCATTCCGAGCACCTCGGGAAGGTCGGACGATATCATGATAATCGCTGCGCCATCGGCCACAAGCTTATCCATAAGAGCGTGCACTTCGGCCTTTGCTCCTACGTCTATGCCTCTGGTCGGCTCGTCGAATATGAGTATCTTGGCCTTGGTGTTTATCCACTTGGCCACGACGACCTTCTGCTGGTTGCCGCCGCTCAAGAAGCCTACTATCTTGCCCACGGAGTCGGTTGCGATCTTGAGCTTCTTTACATATTCCTGGGCAATGCTGTTGACCTTCTTCTCGCTGACGATGTTCTTCGGGAATTCGTGCTTCAGGCTGGCCATAACGGTGTTCCAAGCAATGTTGGTCTTCAGTGCGAGGCCGTAGCGCTTCCTGTCTTCAGGCAGAAGCCCCAGCCCCAGGCTTATCGCTCTGTCCGGGCTCCCGATGGTCACTTCTTTGCCCTCAAGGAAGAGCTTGCCGCCCTCCTTCTGGTCTATTCCCATTATGCCCCTGACAAGCTCGGTCCTGCCGGAGCCGATAAGGCCTGCTAAACCGATTATCTCACCGTAATGCAGCTCAAGGTTTACGCACTGTGGGCCCCCCTTGACCGAGAAGTTCTCGAGCCTGAGGGCTTCCTTGCCCGGCACCTGCCTGTTGCGAGGATAAAGCTGCGACACATCGCGTCCTACCATCATGCGGATGAGCTCCTCATCCGTCGTATCTTTAATATCAACCGTGGCAACATATTTGCCGTCTCTCAGGACTGTGACCCTGTCGCCAATTCGCCTTATCTCCGGCAGCCTGTGGGAGATGTAGATGATGGAGACCCCTCTGCTCCTCAGGCTTTCTATGTGGGAGAAGAGGTTGTTGACTTCCCTTTCGGTCAGCACTGCGGTCGGCTCGTCCAGGATCAGCACCTTAGGGTCGGTGGAAAGGGCCTTTACTATCTCCACCATCTGCTGCAGCGCCGTATCCAGGTATTTCACCGGCTGCTTCGTGTTGATGTCCACGTTGAAGGATGCCAGCAGCTTGCGGCTGTCCTCGTGCATCTTCTTGTGGTCTATGAAGGGAAGGCCGGGCCATTTCTTGGGTTCACGGTTGATGAAAATGTTCTGCGCCACGTTCATCCAGGGCACAAGCATGAACTCCTGATGGACTCCACAGATCCCGTGGGATCTTGCATCATGAGGGTTTCTTACATTTATAGGCTTGCCCTCGAACAGTATCTCGCCCTGGTCCGCCGTATAGACTCCCATAAGTATCTTGGATAGGGTGCTCTTGCCCGCGCCGTTCTCGCCGATGAGCACGTGCACCTCGCCGCGCCTTATCTGAATCGATACATTGTCCAGCGCCTTTACGCCGGGAAATTCCTTGCTTATGTTTCTGGCCTCAAGGATCGGTGCTGTATCCACTTTAATGCCCCCTTGGAAATATGGAGCCCTGTACTTGACAGGGCTCCATAGCTAGCCGATTATGGTCTACTTCCACCAAGCGTCGTTGTCGATGTAGTTCTTGACGTTGTCCTTGGTGATGATGGCTACGTCAGCGGGATAAGGGATGAACTTCGATGGGGGCAGCGTGCCGTCGTTGAGGTACTTTACCATGTAGGCAGCCGCGCACCATGCGCTGGAGTACGGGTCGGCGTTGGAGGTTACATTAAGCCTGCCTTCGAGGACCGCGGTGGAGGCGTCCTTGCTTCCATCGACGCCGGAGACCAGGACGTTCTTCCTGCCTGCAGCTTCGAGGGCCTGGATGGCGCCGAGGGCCATCTCGTCGTTGGCGGCGAATACGGCCTGTACGTCCTTATGCTTCTGGAGAAGGTTCTCCATGACCTGAAGGGCGTTGAGCCTGTTGAAGTTCGCGGTCTGGGAGTCGAGAACCTTTATGCCGGGGTACTTGGCTATGGTCTCGAGCATTCCGTTGAGCCTCTCCTTGGCGTTGATAGCCTGGGGCGGGCCCTCGAGGATTATTACGTTGCCCTTGCCGCCCATCATCTTGATGGCAGCTTCGGTGATCTTGCGGCCGGAGTCGGTGTAGTCCATACCGGTGCGCATGAAGATCTTCTCAGTGTTGGCGGGGGTGCCGATGATGACTACGGGGATGCCCATCGACATTGCCTTCTCGACTACGGGAACTATGCCGTTCGAGTCGGACGGATGGATCGCTATGCCCTTTACGCCCTTCTGGATGAGGTCTTCTACGATCTTGACCTGCTCTTCGATGTTGTCGGCCTTCGCGGGTGCGAGCACGACAGCTTCGAAGCCCATGGCGGCGCCGGCGGCCTTGAAGCCGTCAAGCTGCTTGATCATATAGGGGTTGGTGGAATTCTTGACTACGCAGGCGAGAAGATACTTGGAGTTTGCTTTGACCGATGACGTTGTCTTGAGGCCTCCGCCGGAAACTAGCAGCGGTGTTGCGGCCATCACGCCACTTACGAGCGCTATTGCCATGACTAGAACGACCATGATTAGCAAAGTTCTTTTCACAAGATTCCCTCCTATACTAGCATTGTATGCGCTTACGCCGGAGAAATGATTCTTGCCAGACTTGCGATCGATATCTAGTACTTTATGTTTCCCAAAAATGCAGTTGTGAATTTAATCTTTATTGCTTTCAGCTGCGGCTAACACCTCCTCAAATGTATAAAATTTGATAATTTGCCAAATAAATACGCTATACTGTTTTTATTTTGCTTATTTAAGGATATCATTTTGGGCGACCAAAATATACAGTCAACTTGGCTTCTAGCACGCACCATGAAAGAATACAGCACACAAAAAACATGGGAATACAATCCAAATTCCAAACGCAATCTGTGCTGCAAGAATCACAAGTCGAGGCCGTTTCTTTCAATAGGCCTCCTATCGGTCGTCTATGATATATTCATATACATACGGATTGTATAAACAACTGCCATACGGCGGATTCCATACGAAATCGCCGGCGCTATCAATGCACGAAACTGGAGGGTCTGGGAATGATGAAGGATTTGCGCGAAAGCGTGATAGGCGCAGGGCTAGCAATGATGGAAAAGGGATTGTCCATAGGCACGGGGGGCAATGTAAGCGTAAGGCTGCCAGGAACGAACGCGATGCTGATTACGCCAAGCGGCATCCCGTACTGCGATCTGAAACCTGAGGATATTGTCGAAGTCGAACTCGATGGCTGGTCGTTCAAAGGTAGATTGAAGCCTTCGGTCGAGTATAGGATACACGGCGAGATCTACAAGGCCAGGCCCGATGTTAATGCGGTAGTACACGTTCATTCCTTCATGGCGATATCCCTTGCCGTGGCGAGAAAGCCGCTTCCGGCAATAACCGATCTTTGCGCATTCAGCCTGGGCGGGCAGGTCGAGGTTGCAGATTACGCCATGTCCGGCTCGGCCGAGCTTGCTGTAAATGCTGTCAGGGCGCTGGGAAAAAGGAATGCTGTGCTGATGGCAAACCATGGCTCCCTGTGCGTAGCCGGAAGCCCCTCCATCGCGATAGACCGTTGCGAGCTGCTTGAGAAGTTATGTGCCTGCTACATCAACGCCACAATCCTGGGCGGAGCCCATATCATTCCCGAGGAGACCGTACAGGCCCTCAAGGACAAATTGGGAAGCACATACGGGCAGGGCAAATAGGCCCATACAGGTCCTAAAACCCGGAGTCGTTAAACAGACTTGAGCAAAATACCTTCTTAATCATCAAAAAGGGCTGCGCTCAATATGAGTGCAGCCTCTTTACTATATGAACTTACTGGCTACTCCGTGAGATATGCCTTCCTGACTTCCTCGTTCTTTGCAATCTCCGAGCCGGTCCCGGAGAGCACGATTTCTCCGGTCTGCAGCACATACGCATAATCAGCGATCTCGAGCGCCATATGGGCGTTCTGTTCGACCAGCAATATCGTCGTCCCGCGGTCCTTGATATCCTCTATGATATCGAACACCTCTCCTACCAGCTTTGGCGAAAGCCCCATTGAAGGCTCATCCAGAAGCAGAAGCTCAGGATTCGAGACGAGAGCCCTGCCGATTGCCATCATCTGCTGCTCCCCACCGCTCAAAGTGCCCGATAGCTGGTCAGCCCTCTCGCACAAGCGCGGGAAGTGCGAATAAATCTCCTCAATCCTGCTTTTTACCAAGGATTTATCTTTGACCGAGTAGCCGCCCAGAAGCAGGTTGTCATGGACAGACAGCTCCGGGAATACCTGCCGGCCCTCCGGAACATGAGCTATGCCCAGAGACACTATCCTGTTTGCCGCTATGTTCGATATCTCCTGGCCCTTGTATTTGATAGAGCCCTTAGTAACCTTTATAAGCCCTGATACGGCCCTCAGCGTTGTAGTCTTGCCCGCCCCGTTGGCGCCGATAAGGGCGACGATCTTCCCCTTGGGGATATCGAAGCTGATTCCCTTGATGACTTCGATGTTGCCATATGAGCAATAGATAGACCTGACTTCAAGCATCGTTTGGTCTCCTTTGCCCGCAAGTTGCTTCAAAATGCCGTTTTGAAGCACTTTCATCTCCCCGTACAAGGACACTGCCTTGTCGTATGCCGCCTTTTCAAAGAATACCCCAAGGCCCCTTTTCATCTCTTTTGCGGTCTCTATGCAGAACTTGACTGCCTCGGCTATGTCCGTCTCATGCGATGCGCCGGTCGCACATCCGGCCACCGGCGTCTGGGATGTGATCGCGACTCCAACAACGGGACAATCTGTGGCGACGCAAGGCTGCATTATGCTGTTTATGTGGGGCAGGCCATTACCGTACGGCGTTATGTCGAAAGTGGTTATCGGCAGCACCTCGGGCAGCATGCCGGTAACTCTGGATAATACGTCAAGAAGCACATCCGATACCGGCATAATGTAGCCGCACATGACGGTGGATGTGATTGCCACCCCTCTGTGGTTCAATATGCGGTTTCCCTTGGTTGTATCCACCGAGAGCACTGCATCCATCTCATCGGAGACCTCATGCTGGTTCAAGGTGTACATATCCACCGGAGAATCCATGAATGGCACAGGATCATGCGGAATGGTGGGCGCATCGGGGCAAATGTGGGTGGCTATAATGACGTCCCCGGGCAGCCTGTCTCCCTTGGCCGCCATCTGCACAATCTTCATTGCAGTAGCGACTGCAACAATTGCACCGTCCGCGTCAGAGACCAGCCCGATCCTTTCGGGCCTTGCCCCGATGCCGCCCAACCTGCCTACAATGCCGAGCGTAGGCACCGTGCCCCCGCTCAAGCGGCCTTGCGAACCCGCTATAGTCATCCTGATGAAGTCAGTGGACCCTTTGTCCGATCTTACCGTAGTGACTTCGATATCCTTAAGCCCCATCTGCCTGAGAGCTTCCGCCACTATGTGTCCGTTTATGTTCCCGTCAAGAAGCTCGGCTGCGTCGATTACTTGTTTAAGCGCCATGATCGCCCGAAGGCACACCTCTTTTCTCCCTGTTCCTGCGCTGTTCCCTCTGTCCAAGATAGGCCTCTATGACTTTGGCGTCGCGCGCGACATCCTTGGGTAGCCCCTCCGATATCTTCGCACCGTAGTCCAGCACAGTCACTTTCTCCGCCAGGTTCATAACAAGGTTCATATTGTGCTCTATCAAAAGGACGGTAATGCCAAGCTTATCCCTTATCTCCCTCACCTTTTCGACAAGGCTCATCGTCTCATGAGGGTTCATCCCTGCCGCAGGTTCGTCCAGCAGGATGAGTTTCGGTGAAGTCCCGAGCGCCCTTGCGATTTCAAGAAGGCGCTGCTTCCCGTAGGGGAGGTTCTTCGCAAGCATGCCGCTATCAGCTGAAATGCCCATGAACTCAAGCAGGCTTTCGGCCTTGCCCAGCATTTCCGAATCGCACTTGCACCTTTGCGCCCCTCCCAGGATGCTCTGGCTCAGCGAATACTTTGATCTGCACTGGGTGCCAACAAGCACGTTATCAAGCACTGACATCTCCTTGAACAGAAGAAGTGTCTGGAAAGTCCTCGCAATGCCCCTTCTGGCCACCTGGTGCGGCAGCAGGTTCGTGATATCGTGCCCGTCGAACTCTATCTTCCCCTCTTCGGGCTTATAGAGCGCGGTAACTACATTGAAGCATGTGGTCTTGCCGGATCCGTTGGGGCCTATGCAGGCGTGAATGGATCCTTCCTCTACCGACATGTCGAGCTTGTCGAGGGCGGTGAGCCCCCCGAAACGTTTGACCAAAGACTCGATCTTCAGAATTGGTTTAGCCATATCACTCGCCCCCTCTCTTCCTAAGCTTTGCGAAAGCCGCTGAGAAGAAGCCGGATATACCCCTTGGCATGAAGACAATGATGAGTATCAGCATGAGTCCGTAGATTACCAGCTGATAATCGCTGAAAAACCTGATGTACTCCCTTGCGAACGTCAATACCACGACGCCGATGACAGGGCCAAGCTTGTAGCCGAGGCCACCTGCCAGGGCCATCAGAAGGAAGCCCACCGATTGGGTGAAGCCGAAGCTGTAGGGGGAGAGGTAGCCTTCCAGGTGGGCGAGCAGGCTGCCCGCAATACCTGCAAGGAAGGTGCTGATCACAAAGGCAGTTACTTTCAGCCTTCCGGCATCCACGCCCATGAATTGCGCTGCCGTTTCATCTTCGCGAATTGATCTGAGTGCCCTTCCCATCTCGGAATCTATGAGCCTTCCGACCGCCCAGTATGTGATCGCCACAATAACCGCCAGCAGGTAGTAATACTCCGCGTCGGTGTTTATCCTCATTCCCAGCAGTACCGGGTATTTGATGCCCTTGAAGCCCTGCGCGCCCATCGTAACTGCGGTCCAGTTCGTCATTACCATCTGCGTGATGACGCCGATTCCGATTGAGGCGACTGCCAGGTATGCGCCTTTGAGCTTCAGCGTGGCCTTGCCCACCACGAACCCGACTGCGGCTGTGAAACAGCCCCGAGAGAGGAAGCGCCAGCCAGAACGACTGCTTGTACGTTACCGTCATGACTGCTGAGAAATAGGCGCCCATGCCGTAGAAGGCGGCATGTCCTATTGAGATCTGCCCGGCATAACCTGAAAGAAGGTTAAGTCCGATTACTAGGATTATCGCAATCAGGGAGTAGTTAAGAAGATGCAGGTAATAGATATTGGTCACTAGCAGCGGCATGCTCATCAGAAGCGCCAGGAGCAATATCCCTTTGAACCTCTCTATTGTGGTAAGCAGCTTCCTCATGCCTTTATACCGCCCTTCTTGCCCAGAAGGCCGGAGGGCTTAAGCAGGAGCACTGCTATCAATATTACGAAGGCGACGGCGTCCCTGTAAGCGGAGGATATCAGGCTTGCCGAGAGGTTCTCGGAGAGCCCGAGGATGACGCCCCCTGCGATAGCGCCGGGTATGCTGCCGAAACCGCCGAGGACTGCCGCCGCGAAGCCTTTGAGCCCCGCAAGCGCCCCCATAGAAGTGTCTGCGAAGAATATCGGCGCCACCAGGATGCCGCCGACCCCGCCAAGCCCTGCGCTTATCGCAGCAGCGAGCGCGTCCATGTGGAAGACGTTTATGCCCATAAGGAAGGCCGCATTGCGGTTCTGGGCCGCAGCCCTCATCGCTTTGCCCAATATCGTGCGGGTGAAGAAGAGCTGCAAAAGGACTATGAATGCCAGGGCGATCCCGAGCATCCAGAGATAGGCCGGCATGATCACTATCTGGCCTATCCTGATTGGTTTGTCCCCGAAGACCGCGGGGAATGCCAGCGCCTGTGAACCCCATATAAGAAGCGCAATGGCCCTTATCGTAATAGATACTCCGATAGTTGCGATTATAAGGTTGAAGGCGGGGTAATTCCTCAATGGCCTGAATACGCTTCTTTCGACTATCATCCCGATTATCCCGACTGCGGTCGCCGCCAATATCAGCGACAGGGGATAGGGGATGTTCAGCGTCACGAAGAAAGTGACCCCGAAAGTGGCACCCAGCATGAAGAAGTCGCCCTGGGCGAAGTTGATGAGCCTGAGCGCATTGTAGACTATGGTGAATCCGAGCGCCATAAGCGCATAGATGCTTCCCATGGCGATGCCGCCTATGGTCACCTGCAGTAGGTCGCTTATGCTAATTCCCAATAAGAACACCCCTCAGATGGATTTCAGCCGCCTGCCACGGCCTGCACGATAAGCACTTTGTCCTCAGCTTCAAACAGCTTCTGCTTGAAGCCGACGCCGCTTGCCACATTCTTGTGGTTCACGAACACCAGCAGATCCTGGTAGCTCTTCTCCTTGCCGAACCTTTTGGGCAGCATATCCATCGAATCCAGCCTCTCCAACAAGTCCAGCACGCTTTCGCCCGCACCGACTTCGAAAGGCGCATCCTTTGTCTTCGGGCTTCCGGTCCCGTATATGCTAAGCCGGATGTTAATCCCCGACATGGCCCTTTAGGCCTTCCATGGCCTCGGCCCCCAATTTCAACATCATCGCAGTCTCCGCCACTTTGCGCCCGACTATCCTGGCCGATGCCATTCCTACCTTAAGATCTTTTCCGACCGAGTCCTTGCTGGCCTCGTCCATCAGCCAGCCCGGCGCGCCTATGTAGCCTACGTGGGATCCGCCCACGCAAACGAAGTTGTTGATGAGGAACCAGTGCGTCAGCGACGAGATAACATGCTCCTGGCCGCCGTTCCTGTCGTAGCCCACGGATATGCCCGCTGCCGCGGTCTTGGACCAGTCCGGCGGGAGCTGCTTCGCCTCTTTGAAGAAGAGCCCCTTCAACAGGGAGGTCGTCCTCTCAAGGTAGGCCCTGGCCTGCGAGTTCATATTGAAGAAATATACCGGGGCGCCGATTATGACGCCGTTTGGCACGGGGTCCATAAGGGGTTTGAAGGTCTCGTCCCAGTCGTCCTTCAGGACGCATTTGCCCTTCGTAATGCACCCTCTGCAGTTGAGGCATCCTTCTATCTTCTTGCCGGCAAGGGATACGAACACCGTCTCGACGTCGTCGTTGATCTTGGCCGCTTCCAGCGCAGTCTTCACGAGCAGCTCGGTATTCGCATGCCGCGGGCTTGCCGATACTCCGACTATGCGTATTGGCATCTTGAGTAACCCTCCTTACGCTAATTCTAGAACCCGAGCCCAAGAGCATCCAAAGTGGACTTAAGGGGCTTGCCGTCGTTGCTCCATCCTCTGAGCTCGTAATATCTGTCGAGCATCGCGCCCATCTCCTCGGCGGAGTTGACGGAGGCGGAGCCATCCGGATTCTCCACGGGCTCATTCATTATCCTGTACGGGAGCTTATCCCCGCTCCTGTCGAACCCCTCGCGCACATTGCAGGCCCTCTCAAGGGTTATGATCCGCTCTGCTGCAAGTTCGAACTCTTCCTCGCTCATCGGGATGCCTGTGGATGCCTCGAACATCCTTGCCATCATCTCTATTGTTATCGCATACGTCGACAGCGTAGCCCTTGAGCACAACCCCATGGCATCTGTCATCGCAAAGCAGTTCTCATGCCACTTGACGACCTCCGGCTTAAAGGCCGTAATGGTGGGCACCGCGTTCTTCTCATCACCTGTCAGCTTCTTTATCAAGGCGCGGCCTTCAGGCGAGAAGCCGAACTCCGCCATCGGCTGGCCGTAAAGGTGGTCCGGCCCTCTGGGGTTGGTCGCAAAGGCAAGCGCGTAAGCCTTCGCGTTCCTGGTCTCCACATTGGACTGCTCCAGGCCCTTTGCCTGCACCGCCCACTTCCAGGAGTCTCCGCCCACCTCTTTGGATGCGCTTCTCACTCCCTCGGCAAGAAGGTCACCCAACCCTTGCCTCTTCGCGATCATCACTATCAGGGCGAGCAATGCCTCGGGGTTTCCCCATTCCAGTTTGATCAGCTTTTTGGTTTCAGGGTCCTCGAAAGTGTCGGGTATGAGGCCGTGTGCCGCAGTCTCCATCGCCCAAGCGATAGAGCTTCCCGCCGAGATGGCATCAAGTCCCATTATATTGCAAAGCTCATTGGCCCTGAGGTTGGCGTCCATATCAACGACGAGCGTGGCAGCTCCTAGTGAGCCAAGGTTTTCGTATTCGGGGCCGCCTGCAGCGCTGCCGAGGTACTTGTCCTTGGTCTGTGTGTACCTCTTGCAGGAGATGTTGCACGCGAAGCACGATTCCCTCCTGACGAGATAGCCCTGCTCCGTAAGGCATTGGCCGCTTATCTGATAGGCATCGCTCAGATACCCCTTCTTGAAGTTCTCATTCGGAAGGGCCTTTGATTCGTTTACGCTCATTATGACGCCGGCCGTGCCGTATTCCTTATAGAATTGGCACCTGCCGTTCGAATGATGGATTGGCGCGCCTGCTCGGCCACCTGCGAGAATGCCTTCGCGTCCGCCAGGTCCAGCGCCGTCCTTCCGGTAGTCCCGATGGCCTTGAGCTTCTTGGAGCCCATCACGGCACCCAGGCCGCCCCTTGCCGCGGTGTGGTAGATGTCGCACATGATTTCGGCCAGCTTCACGAGGTTTTCGCCGGCAGGACCGATGCATGCGACGGACAGCCCCGGCATCTTGACCTCTTCCATCAGCTTCATGGTCGTCTGCCTTGTATCAAGCCCGACATAGCTGTCGGCAGGCATGAACCTGACCGTGCTGTCGGTTATGACCAAATTAACCCATTCGTCCGATTTGCCGTGAAGGACGAGCATGTCATAGCCGGTGTAATGGAACTCGGCGCCCCAATGGCCTCCCATGCTGGACTTGATGAAAGTGCCTGTGGCAGGGCTTTTGCCCTCTACTACGGTCCTTCCGGCCGTGGGGGCCGAAGTGCCCGTCAGCAGTCCGGGCGCAATAACGAGGATGTTGCCCTCTCCCAAAGGGTCGCATCCCTTGGGGATGTCCCGGGAGAGGATGTATGAAGCAAGGCCCCTGGAACCTAAGTATTTCTTTACGTCAGCTTCTTCGAAAACCTCTACCCAGTGCCTCTTTGTGCTTAGGTCGATGTGAAGGGCCTTCGTCTGTGATAACCTAGGCATCTGCATCGACCTCCTCGATGATCACATAGGCGGGGCAGGCTTTGACGCAGGCCGGGTCGCCTCCGCACATGTCGCATTTCAGGGCCACCCCTTTGGCGTTGTTGAAGAAGATCGCCCCGTGCGGGCACGCCTCTATGCATTGAAGGCAGCCTATACAAAGACGGTTGTCGACGTAATAGGCGCCTGTAGCTTCCGATTTGATTATGGCATCGACGGGACACGCGGCCGCGCACGGCACATCGGGGCAATGCCTGCAGATAATTGGCGAGGAGAACACGATGTCCTCCTTCCTTTCGACCTTCACCCTGGACAGCCAGGGCGCGAAACTGCCTTCATGCACAAGGCTGCAGGCCAGCTCGCACTGTCTGCACCCTACGCATTGCCTTGCTGAATTTATGGCCAGTTTTTTCACCGCAATACCTCCGAAAATGGCCGGGCCGCCTTGCCGGCAGCCCGGCCGGTCATTGATAAAAAGCTTTCTACTGGACGATCTTGGGCTTCTTATCCTGTACTACGTAGATGAGGGTCTTGGTTCCGCCGTCGCCGTTGGCGTTGATGGAGACCTTGCCGCTTATCAGCTGAAGGTCCTTGACCTTGGCCAGGGCCTCGCGTATTGCGGGCTTCTCGACGCTCTTGGCATCATTGACGGCCTTGGCGAAGAGATACACGGCATCGTAACCCATTACGACGTTGAGGTCGGGCTTGTAGCCCATCTTGGCTTCATACTTCTTTATGAAGTCCTGCACGTGCTGCTCCTTGCTCTCAAGGCTGAAGCCGGGCGAAACGCCGAATATGCCGTTTGAAGCGTCCCCTGCCAGATCATAGAAGTTGCCGATTGTAACTCCGGTGGAAACCAGCAGCTTGCTTGTAAGGGCCAATTCCTTGGACTGGCGCACGATCTGGGCGCCTTCCGTGTAGTTGCCCCAGAGGATTATCGCATCGGCTTTCGCTTCTCTCGTCTTCAGAAGCTGGGGTGAGAAGTCCTTGGTGCCTGTGTTATAGCCTTCTACCAGGACCGGCTCAAGGCCGTTCTTCTTCAGGTTCTCGACTACCATGTTCTTGCCGCCCTGGCCGTAGTCATTGGTGTCATGAAGGATTGCGAACCTCTTGAGGCCCAGCACTTTGACTGCGTGCTCAACAAGCGCCTTCGAGAACAGCTCGTCGGTGGGTACGATTTTGAAGACCCACGGATTGCCCGAATGAGTGATGGCATAGGCGACTCCGCTGGGTACGATATGGGGGGTCTCCCCTCTTAGGATCAGGTCCAGGACCGCAAGGACCTCGGGGCTGTTGTTGGATCCCATGGTTGCAGTCACTCTGTCCTTGTACAGGAACTTGTTCATGATGTTCACTGCGTTCTGCGGTACGCCCTCGGTATCCTCATAGATCATCTGGAGCTGGTGGCCGAGAAGCCCTCCTGCCGCATTGATCTCGTCGGCCGCAAACTGCGACCCTTCCTTCTGACGGGTGCCGCCGATCGACATGGTCCCAGTCATAGGCCCGAACACTCCGATCTTTATCGGATCGGCGCCGACTACCATAGGCACCATGGTGGCCATAAACACGAATATCATCGCCAGAGCCGTAAGCTTCGTTTTCATCATCTGCTCTTCCTCCTCGTCCTTCTTGGTCTGTTAAGGCATCTTCACAATGAAAATGGATAGCATTACTAACCTTGCCCTAACATTTCGTTGGGGGCACGATGCATCCCTATATTTACGACGAACAAATCACATGTGAGTTTCTTGTGCAATATGCACAGTTAAACGAAAGGTTTGACTTTGAGGAGTATCGCAAGGGCGGTAAGGTCCCCGGCGCGGGAAAGATCCAGCCCTGACATTGTTTCTATCTGCTTTATCCTGTAGGACAGAGTATTGCGGTGGATATATAGTGCCTGTGCAGCTTGGCTTTTCATTCCCATGTTATCTATCAGGGCCCTTAGGCTCTTCATAAGTTCCCCGTCGTTCTCTTCATCATATTTCGCGATCTTTCCGAGCACGGATTTGTAATATTGCCTGAAAGATTCGCTGCCGGAGAGGTCCAGCAAAGCCCTTTCCAATGCAAGCCGCCCAAAATGGCCCACGCTGCCGGCCCCGTTAACGAGCCTTGCTATTTTGAGCGCAGTCTGCGCCTGCTTGTGGCCCTCGGGTATGCCCATTACTCCGTCGATGTTGTTGGATATGCCGGCTGACATGGAGAACCCTTTCTGGTCCAACACCCTCTTCTTCGCGGCACTGATCAGCTTTTCGAATGTCCGCTCGCCCTTTACCGCCTTCTCCGAGAAGAGGAATATGAAGCTGTCGCTCATGGAAAGCAGCACGAACGAATCCCTTATATCGGCGAGGGCGAAGAGCATTATATCCTTGACCTCTTCCTTCAGCGCCTGTATGGAAGCCTCGTCCATATCGCTTATCCTGGCAGAGAAATCATCGATGTCCACGATTATCATGGACCACGGGCTTTGCGGCCATCCCAGAAGCTTCGCCCTGTGCTGCGCATCGAGCTTGTCCTGCACCGTACCCAGCAGAAGGTCGGCGAAGAAGTCGTGCTCCACCATCCTGAGCTGCTCTGAGACGAGCTCCTGCTTCACAAACTCCAGGCATGTCGTTGTAGTGGCGTGCTCAAGCGCTATCAGTTCGAGATCCTTCAGGTGCTTGTCGTGCTCGATTGCGAAGATGAAGCCATAAACCTTGTCCTTCGCCCTCGCAGGCCTGTAACAGAAGGACCAACTGCACCCCTCGATCTTCATCCTTTCGGTGCCGTTTGCCATCTGCATCTCAAAGCTCTTGGGATAAGGTATCTTCAGCTTACGCCCAATATCCTTCCCATCAGGAAAGGGCTCGGCCGGAAGCTCATCTGCCGATATCGGCCCGGAGACGGCAAGGATCTTGAAGTACCTGTCTGTGATGAGCACGGCGTTTCCTATCAGCCCATATAGGGTTTTCGCGATATCTTCGAATCCGTTGCCTTCAAGCTCTACTTTCGTAAGCTCCCTGTGGACCGACTCCGAGAATTCCAGATTGCAGGTCTGCCTGCTGGCGATGGCCTTCATCAGCGGGTGGGTGATCTGGATGAACGGAACATCCTCGGGGATCTCTATCAGAGGAAGGCTGAGCTTTTCAGCCAGTTTGATGATGTCCTGCGGTATCTGGCCCATGTAGCGGGACTTGATGGCAAGGCCCGCAGCTTTGACCTGCTTGAGGCTTTCTATGAGCCGCACAAGTGCGTCATGGTCGTCTTTTATCGAGTAGCCGGTAGTAACTAGGAGCTCATTGCTTTTAAGCCACGGAGTGATGTCGGGCACTTCCATGCTGTCTACGAAGTTGATTATGTTGTCCGTACTGCGTGAGCCTGCAAGCAGTTTGCACTGCCTGAGAGCACCGATTTTCAAAGCCTCCGCAACGGTGATGGACAAAAACTCGGCCCTCCTGCAATCAGCCGCCGATATTTATGGATTGGGCAGCCTTCTTATCTCGAATATGACCGCGTTCTTATAATCCTGGCAGGATCTTGTCGTGCATTCAGGATCCGCCTCCCATGGGAAGCTGCCTCCCAGCATCAGGACCGATATCCCCGGGATTAGGGCAGACAGGGCCGTCATGCAAAGCCCGGCAGGCGCGACTCCGCCCTTGATCGTGAAAGTGTCTCCCGCAACGTGCCCAAGCGGGCATTTGCCCTTGCACTCCAGCACTTTTATCTGCAGATCGTGTACGCCCATGTCAGCCTCCAAGTTTTTGATCTCAATATAATATAACTATATGTGAATGAACGGTGGTTTTGTTACATGAAAAAGGGGCCGGCATCAACCGACCCCTTCCGCGCCATATTGCTTCTATCTACTTGGCATAGACATAGCCGTAGAACCATGTATATCCCTTCGCGGTATTGGTATAGGAGAGCTTGAGCCTTGTGCCGTATTTAAGCGGTATTACCAGGTCGATCTCCAGTTCGCTCGGGATGTCCTTGCCCCATGTATACTCTGCGAGGACTACGCCGGCCATCGTGCTTATTACCAGCTTGTCCCCCGTCTTTTCCTCGAATGCGGTAAGGTCTTTGCTTACTTTTACGAAAGCGGGCGTCGCATTCGCTACGATTCCGGGAGCCACCGCGTATGCCACTTCAGGTATCATGGCCTTGCCGACATACTCGGGCATTCCCTTCATCTTCTCATCGAATTCCTTCTTCACCGACGCAAGCGCTTCGCTGTCTGTCATAAGCTTCACTGCAAGGGCCGCGAGTACTTTCGATCCGGTGACCGCCCCGTCTAACCCATATACCGAGCATGACTGCAGGGCCGAGTCAGAGGAGTGTCCCGCCGTGCCGGGCGCCCATGTGGCCACAGTAATCGTGGTGGTCGGGGTCTTCCAGGTCACGTCCCCGATGGGGTTGGAGCCGAAGCTCTGGCTTCCTGAAGGCTCCTTGAAGTCGGTCGTCGGAACGCCCTTGACTCCCAGCTGGGCCATCTCTGCCTTCTGTGCATCGGTATAGGTGGTCGCGCCGACTGCCTTGAATGTGTCCATCGCAAGCAACGCCAGGGTCTTGTTGCCGATCTTGTTATAGATCCCGGAGCTGAACCCTATTTCAAGTTCGACTCCTGCCATCATCGCCGCGCCTTTGGCTATCTCGTCGATGCGCTGCCTTGCGTAGATGACATCGGGGTACTTCGGGCCGCGTATGAAGTAGCGGCTTGCGGCGGTTGCGGGCACTATGTTGGGGGCAGCGCCGCCGTCGGTTATTACGTAATGTATCCTCATCTCCTGGATCAGGTGCTCGCGCAGGAAGTTGACGCCTATGTTCATGAGCTCAACCGCGTCAAGGGCGCTCTTGCCCTTCTCAGGGGCTGCCGACGAGTGCGCCGCCAGGCCCTTGAACTTGTATTCCACATGGTCCATCGCCATCGTGCTGCCGTACTCCGACACATTGTCCGATCCTGCATGGACGCTTATGAGCACGTCCAGGTCGTTGTAGAAGCCGGCTCCGGCCACGACGGGGGCTACGTCCCATATTTCCTCAGCAGGGGTTATGAAGAGCTTTATTGTGCCTTTAAGGCCGAATTGCTTCATCGTATCTTTGATTGCGATGGCTGCCGATACGCCGGCCGCCGTATTCAGGTTGTGGCCGCAACCGGATCCCACATTGGGAAGCGCGTCGTAATCTTCATATATTCCTACAACCGGCTTGCCCGAGCCCCATGACGCCACTATGGCAGTAGGGATGTCGGCGGCCGACTGGTCGACTTTGAAACCCGCATCCATGAGGATGCCCGAAACCAATACGTAGGACTTATATTCCGCAAGGCCTACTTCGTTGAACGATGCAAGCTTGGACGCTATATCCACAGTTAGCGCCTTATTGTTCAACGCTGCTTTCACTGCATATTCCTGGGCCGGCGTTAGCGCCGCGTCCTCAGCCGCGATGCCGCCTCCTCCAACAATTAGCACCAGACAGGCAAGTGCCATTGCCACATAGGCCATTTTGCTGCTTTTCTTCATCATTTCAATTCCCTCCACCCTCAGGTTGCTTAATTCGTTTCACTCATATTATTCCTCATATTATGCTCTGTCAACCGTATATTTATATATTTTCTAGTGGTTGCTGTTACAAATTTTATAGTTATTATGCCGTTTATGATGGCTTTATTGTTAGTGAAATATTTCTGCGATATTTTGTATTATGCAAAATTCTGTATATTTTCCCGAGATCAAACAAAAGGAAAGCCGCCGCACCCTAACTAAAGGAACGATGCGGCGGCAAAAAAGTGGCTATTTACTTCCAAAATAATAAAATTACCCTGTTACAGACTAAAGTGAGCCTACAGCAGCGGCAGAAAAACCTCGGCACATCTTCTGAGCGCTGAGTCCTGGTCAGGGTAGTTCGATACCTCGCCCGAGACATACCTGTTGTATCCCGCATGTTTTAGCGCATTGATTGCCCCTGTGAAATCCATATTCCCATATCCCGGCGGCTTCCTGTTCTCCTCGCAGAGGTGAACGTGCACAACGGCCCCCGCCTTAACCGCTTCCTCGATGCTGCCCATGATCGATACGTCCTCTTTGTACATATGGTAAAGGTCGATCATGATCTTGAAATTGTCCCTGCCCACCCTGTCCACCCAGGCTAGCCCGTCCTGTGTGCTGTTGATGAAGTTGCAGACGTGCTTGGCGATGGGCTCAAGAGCGATGATCACGGACTTCTTCGCGGCATAATCGGCCACTTCGCAGAAACCCTTATAGGCCCACTCTTCGGTCTGGGCATGGTCTACGCCATCTTCATAGCGCCATCTTGACCGGCCAATATTGACTATCGCCCCGAATTCAGAGGCGAAATCCACAATCCTTTTAATCGTCGTGACCGCAGCCGTCCTTACGCTCGCGTATGGCGCGGCAAGCCCCAGGTTCGACTGCCCGAACACCTCGCCCGTACAAACAAGAGGCACCTCAAGCCCTGCGGCGGATACCGCCTTCTTGACCAGGCCCCAGTCGAACAAGTCCGGATTTGCGGTCGTAAGCTCTATCCCGTCATATCCCAGGTCCTTCAGGAGGCGGGCGCTCGAGGAAATATTGCCGTGGTATCCGAGCGCATCCCTGGAGATAATGTCGGGCGTGGCCACCATATAAGAGAGCTTAAGCCTCTGCTCTTTATCCATGCGTCCCTCCTGTGCCTGTTATGCGGGCCGTATTGCGGAAAGCCCGGCGAAAAGCCGGGCCGCCTATTAACTTCCTGAGGCCGGGCCCATTCTCGAACCCGGCCGTTATCCCTTACCAACCGTCAGCTATATTACTCCCTCGAGGGCAACGGCCCTTATCGGGAACGCGTCGAGGCCGACTATCGCCACCGGCACGCCTATGAAGAAGAAACGGCGCTCCCTGAGCTGGTCGAGGTTTACCATGACCTCGATGAGCGGGATGTCCTTCTCAAGCATGTAAACGTGGGTCTTCATGTTTCCGAGCGGGGTCCAGAACTCCTCCATCTTGAAAGTAAGGTCGAGGCCGAGGATCTTGATGTTCAGATCGGCCAGGTACTTCACCGCTTCGTTGGAAAGGAAGTTCTGATCGTCTCCCTTGTACTTGGAATTGCCCATTATGACTATGTCGCCGGTCTTCACGCCGAAGCTCTTTACGAACTCTGACGTTATGCCGACCTTGGGGGCCAGGCCCGCCAGGTCGATGAATACTGCCTCGCCCATCCATGCTTCGGGCGGGAAGTCCGCAAGGTCCTTGCATTTGGTTCCGCGCAGCGGCTCGATGAAATGCGACGGCACTTCCACGTGCGTGCCGATGTGGCTCATGGTGTCGATCTCGTGCATTACCTCTCCCGCATACACCTTATAGGATCTGATCTCCAGCCTGCGCTCCTCTTTGCCGGGGTGGCATACTTTTGACAGGTCCACTACTCTTGCCTTCTTGAAAGCCTCTACGAAATTCAACTCTTCTGCACTTCCCTTCAGTATGATTTTTTGACGCTAATCTTCTTTTCCTCCAAGGTAAAGCTCTTTGACGGCGTCGCTTGCCCGAAGCTCCGCCGCAGTACCGCTGAGTTCAACCACTCCGCCCTCCATGACATACCCGCGGTCCGCTATGGAAAGCGCCATATTCGCGTTCTGCTCCACCAGCAGAACCGTAGTACCAGCTTTGTTAAGCGCCGCTATCGCCTGGAAGGTCTTCTCCACAAGGACCGGCGCCAGGCCCATCGAGGGCTCGTCCAGGAGCATCAATCTCGGCCTGGACATCATTGCACGGCTGATGGCCAGCATCTCCTGCTCGCCTCCGGACAATGTGCCCGCCATCCTGTCCGAGAACGTCTCCATCTGAGGGAACAGCTCGTAGACTACTTTAAGCGTCTTTTCGAATCCCGCCTTGTCCCGGCGCACCACATATGAGCCAAGCTCAAGGTTCTCCTTCACCGTCATCTTCGGGAACATCCTTCTTCCCTCTGGTACGACGGATATGCCGGATCTGATGATGGCCGACGTGCGGGCCTTGGTAATAACCTTGCCTGCGAAGGATATCTCGCCTTCGAAGGGCCTTAGCGCTCCGGTTATCGTTTTTATGGTAGTCGTCTTGCCCGCCCCGTTCGGGCCTATCAGGCAGACGATCTCCCCCTCCTCGACTGTGAGGGATACTCCATAAAGGGCCTGGACAAGGCCGTAACGAGCCGATATGCCTTTAATCTCCAACAATGCCATGTCTCAACCCTCCTAAACCCTACACACTTCGGTCACTTCGCTTGAGTACGCGGTTCCGAGGTAGGCCTGGATTACCAGTTCATTGCAGCGGATCTCATTTGCGGTGCCTTCTGCGATCTTCTCGCCGTAGTTGAGCACAATTATCTTGTCCGAAGCCTTCATGACGAGCTTCATCCTGTGCTCGATTACGACCACCGAGACGCCCCTGTCCCTGATCTTGAATATGAGCTCTATAAGCTTGTCTATCTCTCTGCCTGACATGCCGGCCGCAGGCTCATCCATCAATATAAGCTTGGGTTCTGTCGCCAGCGCCCTTGCTATCTCCAAGAGCCTCCTCTTGCCGTATGGAAGGCTGTTGGCCAGCAGGTTCTCCGTGCCGGCAAGCCCGACCATGTCCAGAAGCTCCCTTGTCATCGCAAGGTTAGCCCTGTCTTCGGCCACCGCCGCCTTGGTATGCAGAGTGGAGGTGAAGAAACCGGACTTAGTCCTGCAGAACCTCGCGGCCATTACGTGGTCGGCCACCGACAGCGTCGCCCACAGCCTGAGGTTCTGGAACGTCCTTGTCACGCCCACTTTTGCGATGTTCGACCGGTTCAGCTCCATCAGATTGCTCCCCTCGAAGACAACGGTTCCGGCCGTCGGTTTGAGGACGCCTGTTATCAGGTTGATGCAGGTGGTCTTACCCGAGCCATTGGGGCCGATTATCGCGCATATCTGACCCCGCTCTACATTGAATGACAGGTTGTTGACAGCTTTGACCCCGCCGAAGCTCTTGGAGAGGCCGTCAACTACCAGGATATTGTCCGCAGCGTTGTTCGTAGCTACCATGTCGGCCCCCTCCTATCTGGCTTTCGGGGACGTTGCCGTCCTCTTGCCAAGCTTAATCGCAATGTATGAGTAGAACTGCCCCAGCATGGAGACCAGCCCTCCCGGCTGGTAAATGAGGATTACGAGGATGATTATTGCATATACCGTCAGGTACTTCTCGCGCATGAACCTCAGAAGCTCGGTCAGCGTAGTGAGCACGACTGCTCCCAGCACCGAGCCCGGAACCGAACCAAGGCCGCCGACCACCAGCATGCACATGAACAGCGAGTTGTAATTGAAGGTGAATATCTCAGGGCTTATGAACTGCTGGAATGACGCGAAAAGGGATCCTGCCACGCCGGTATACACGCCGCACAGCACGAATGCCAGCAGCTTGATCTTCAGCGCGTCGATTCCGAGGACCTCGCCGGCCAGCTCGTCATCGCGAATCACTTTGAATGCGCGCCCGAACCTGGAGTCTTCGATCATGATCGCAAGCAAGGCGAGCAGGCCCGCAATTATCAGCCCGAGGTAGAAGAAGCCCATGTTGCTTCCCACTTTGGCGCCGAATACATATGGCCTCGGCACTCCGCTCAGGCCCCAAACCCCGTTTGTGATGCTAGTCCAGTTCTTCAGCACGTCGCTTACGACTATGATGAAGCCCGTGGACATCAATGCCAGGTAGAAGCCCTTGATCTTCAATGTCGGCAATCCCAGTATGAAGGCTATGCCGGCAGTGATGAGCATCGTTAGCGGCACCGCCTGCCAGAAAGTGAGCCCGAATTTCACTGTAAGTATCGATGTGCTGTAGCATCCTACGGCGAAGAATGCGATCGTGCCCAGGAAGACTTGCCCTGCGAAGCCGAGGACGAAGTTAAGGGCCATGACGAGGACGGCGTTTATCACTATGTTGCTCATTATGTACCTGACGTATTCGTCCTTAAACGCCATGGGGGCCGCCGCAAGCACTGCGAACAACACCGCAAGTATTACGTTTCTGTTCCTTGTAGGCATTACAAGCCCTCCATTTACAAGCCGCTCTGCTCTTTCTTCTTGCCGAACAGCCCCTCGGGCCTGAACAGCAGGAAGCTTATGATGAGCAGATAGACTATCGCCTCTTTATATAATGAAGACACATAGCTGGCCGCGAAGATCTCGAACCCGCCTAATACCACGCCTCCTGCGAAGGAGCCGAAGATGCTGCCGAAGGAGCCTATAACGCAGGCGCCGAAGCCCTTGAAGCCAAGGTTGGCAAGGCCTGTGTTCACCACGAAGACGGGCGCTACCAGCATGCCGGCGATTCCTCCGAGTATGGAGCTGTAGGCGAATGTCAATGAAACGGCCAGGTCAGACTCTATTCCCATTAGTGATGCGGTGGCCTTGTCCTGCGCGACCGCCCTTAGGACCTTGCCTAGGGTGGTCTTCTTGAACAAGTACGTCTGTACCGCAAGAAGCCCCAGCGTGGCGACTATTATGAATATGTTCTGATAGGGGATGGTGATCTTGCCCATGGTGAGTATCGCCTGTCCGAACGGGCCTGTGGCCGACTTCGGATAAGGCCCCCAGATGATGAGGGCGAGGTTTCCGAGGAGCATCCCCAGGGCGACTAGCGATACGAGAATTGTCCTGATGTGCGCGTTCTTCAGCGGCCTGTAGAATATCCTCTCGCAGGCTATTCCGAAGAGGCCCATTATGATTATCAGAAGGAAGAACGCCACTATGAACGGGAGCTTCATTACGCCCATCAGCGTGAAGCCGTATACGAAGGCCCCGACCATGACGAAGCTTCCCTGCGCCATGTTCACTATTTCGACCGCGTTCCATATGAAGCTGTATCCAAGGGCGATGAGCCCGTAGATGCAGCCCAGGGCGAGGCCGCTTACTATCTGCTGAATTACGATGTCCATAGAAGTACTCCTTTTCAGGCTGAAGATAAGCAAGTGCGGGGGCGGAAATTCCTGTGGGAGCCGCTCCCGCACATTAGTTATGCCTTAGGAGACGAGCAACTGGCCTATCCCCTTACCTTCTGAATGACGACATGCTTGCCGTCTTTGATCATGACAAGAAGCAGTTCATGTACAGTTTCGCCGTTGGGGGCCACATCGTAGGTAAGGCCGGTCGCGCCCTTGAAGCCCTTTATCGTATAGAAGGCGTCCCTGACCTTCTTGTGGTCTGTGCTGCCCGCTATCCTTACGGCTTCGGCAATCATCTTGACCGCGTCGTAGGCGAGAGGGTCGAAGAAGTCGTAAGGCTCAACGCCGAATACCTTCTTGTGGAGGGCTACGAACTTCTGCACGTCCGGGTCCGGGTTGTCATTGGTATAGGTGACTACAGCATAAGCTCCGTTGGCGGAGGCTCCTGCTGCTTCCATGAACGTCTTCGTCGCGCCGACGCTGCTCATGAAGATCTCGACTTCGGGGATGAGCTGCCTTGCCTGCTTAACCATGATGCCCTGATCCGGCAGGCCCGAGAATATGACCATGGCCTGGGCGCCGGACTTCTTGATGTTCAGCAGCTGGCTGGAGAAGTCGGTGTCGTTGGGATTGTGGGCGACTGTGATGACAGGGGCCAGGCCCTTGGCTCTTAAGGGCTGCTACCATGTTGTCCTTGCCGCCTACGCCGTACTGCTCGCTCATATGGAATATCGCGACTTTGGTGAACTTCTTTACATCTACGATGAAGTTGGTGAGGACTGACGCGGTAAGAAGGTCCGGCTCGCGGACCCTGGCTATCCAGGGGTTGCCGAGGGCGGTGACCGCAGTAGCGCTGCCCAATGCAACTTCAAGGATTCCCGCTTCCTTCACAAGGCCTTCGATTGCGAGGACGACTGTGCTGCCGTGGCAGCCGAGTATCGCATCGACCTTGCTGCCGAAGATTAGCTTCTGGGCTGCTGTGCGCCCTACTGTTGCTGTGCCTTCGGAATCCTGCCAGTCTATTTCGAATTTGACCCCGTTTACTCCGCCGGCTTTGTTAATTTCGTCGATAGCCAGCTTCGCTCCGCTGGTCATAGACTTGCCGTAGCTTAGCTGAAGGGCCGCAAGGCCGCCGAGTTTGAAAGTAGTGGCTGCGTAAATTCCCGGTGTTACTGTAAGGGCCACCAGGAGAAGTGCGAAGACCGTCATGATCAGAACTTTCTTCATTCGCTATCCCTCCATCTATTCATTCTTGTTAAGTCCGGCTGTTTCGGTGATCTATGCATTACAATCTTAGTGAAGCCGATAATCCCGCCAGCATCTCCTCCTCCATAATATGGAATTATATTCCAGGCTTAATCGTCATAAAATTATCTGGTCTTTACTACTTCTATGGTACTGTTCGTCATTCCTTCATAATAATCCACAATAAATCCGCAATCGGAGTGTGAGTATTGACAATGCTGTGAAATTTCCCCAATGTGTAGAAAACCCTAATAAGCGCCCCTCAGATTTGTGTAAACATGTGAAGGTTAAGGCATGCGCTTCGTGGTAATCTACAGTGGCGAAGGAGGCGGGAAAATGGCCAAGAAGACAATCGCCCTCGTACACACAACAAGGTTCGTAATCGACAGGGTCCAGGCCGCGGTGGCCAAGGAATTCCCCGATTACAAGCTTATCCACATACTCGATGAGACGCTTCTGGAGGATTTCGCAAGGACTGGCGGCACCAACGCCAGGGTAAGAAGGCGCCTTCTATCCATGGTTACATCGGCCGAGGAGTCTGGAGCCGCGCTCATCCTCGTGACGTGCTCCAGCCTCGGAGACACGGTCTATGAGGTGCAGAAGTTCGTAGATGTCCCCATTTTGAAGGTGGACCAGCCGATGGCGGCGGAAGTGGTGAACCGCTGCGGCAAAGTGGGCGTACTTGCAACATCAAAGTCTGCGGTCGGCGGCACGGTCGACCTGCTTAAAAGCGAGGCCCAAAGGCAGGGCAGGGAAGTGACTTTCCAGCCTTACATCTGCCCGGACGCGTCCTTGCATTTCGCAAAGGGTATGGACGATTACAACAAATATCTATCGGACGAGGCCTGTAAGTTGGGAAAGGACGTAGATGCCGTAGTTGTGGCGCAAGTCTCCATGTGCGGCCTTGAGGGCTTTTTGGGCGAGGGCCAGGCAGACGCCGTGTTCACTGCCCTTCCGTTCGCCATAAAGAAAATGAGGGAAATACTGGGCTGATGGCCTTTCAAAGGACAATTTGATCAGGGGGTAATTCAAGATGGACTGCAAATCGATAAAGGAGCTTGTCATTGCCCAGGCGCGCGAGCTCATCACACCCGCAATGAAGGAAGTATCAGAGAAGGTTTTCTGCTTCTCCGAAGTCGCGTTCGAAGAGGAGAAGTCCGCGGCCTTCCTTTCCGATATGCTGCAGAGCCTAGGCTTCAAGCTGCAGCGCAGATACCTCGATATTCCGACGAGCTTCAGGGCCGAGATGGAATTGGCGGGACCGGGGCCTACTATCGCCTTCATAGCCGAGTACGATGCCCTCCCCAAGATCGGGCACGCCTGCGGGCACAACCTCATAGCCGCGGCTTCGATCGGTGCGGCCCTTGCCGTAAAGTCGGTGCTTGATAAGCTCGGAGGCAAGATCGTCGTAATCGGGGCGCCGGCCGAGGAGTCAGGCGGCGGAAAGGCCCTTCTTGTGGAGAGGGGCGCGTTCAAGGATATCGACGCGGCCCTGATCGCACATCCTTCCAATCACACATGCGTTGCTTCCCGCTCCCTTGCATGGGAGCCGATAAGGATGAAATTCTACGGGGTAAACGCCCACGCCGGCTCCTCCCCGCAGAAGGGAGTCAATGCCCTTAACGCTCTCATCGAGACCTTCAACAGCATAAATGCGCTCAGGCAGCATGTCACCGGAGACGTGAGGATACACGGCATGATCACACACGGAGGAGACGCTGTTAACGTGGTCCCCTCGTTCACCCAAGGGGACTTCCTGGTGAGGGGGGCCACGGTCGAGTCGATGCTTTCAGTCTCAGAGAAGGTCAAAAACTGCGCAAGGGGCGCGGCGCTGGCCACAGGCACGACGCTGGAGCTGGAGCGCACCGGGGCGATATATGAGCCGATGAAGGGCAACGAGCCGTTGGAGAAGGCGCTGGCTGCAAGCTTCGACAGGCTTGGGATCAAATATGTGATGGGCGGGGAGAACACGAATATGGGCTCCACCGACGTTGGCAATGTTAGCCAGGCTATACCCACCGTGCATCCGATGTACGAGATATGCGGCAAGGAAATCGTAGGCCATTCCCCGGAGTTCGCCCAGGCATCTTCCGCGCCAAGGGGATTCAACATGAGCGTTGAAGTCGCGCTGGCGATGGCCATCACCTGCATAGACCTTCTATGCGATGGCGCACTGCTCAAAAGGGTCAAGGCGGCCCACTAAGGCCTCTTCGGGCTTTCGACCTGCCTGGTCTCGGCTGCTATGTGCAGCTTGAGGGCGGTCCAGAGGTTTAAAAGGGTCTCGCCGGAGCTAAGTTGGGCATCCAGCAGCCCTTCTATCTTGTTCAGGCGATATCTCATGGTGTTCTCGTGTATGAAGAGCTTCTTTGCGCTCTCCTGCACATTAAGGTTGCAATCGAAATAGGTGCCGAGCGTCTCGATCAGGTTCGTGCCCTTCGCCTTGTCGTGTTCGACCACCGGCCTGATCCACTCCTCCCGGAACATCGACTGCTCCTCGCTGTCGGGGCCGTCGTATATCACGCGGAAGATGCCAAGCTCGTCGAAGTGGGTGGACCGGTTTTTGCCGAAGATCCTGCGGCCCAGCACCATCGCCTGTGTGGCCTGTTTGTAAGACGCGGGTATGTCGGCAACGTCGAAAGCGACGCGGCCGATGCCGATGGACACGGTAAGAGGGGCGAGGCTCTTTGCGACCTCATCCCGGATGAACTCCGCGATGTAAGCCGCGTTCTTCCTTGCCTCGGCGGTGCTTATGCTCTTTTCGTATGATAGAAGCACTATCATGCTGTCGCTTTTATCGGCGCCAAGAAGGCTCCTGTTGAACTTCTTGGGTATGGATTCGACTATCCTTACGAACCTGTTCTTCGCGTCGCGCACGGCTTTTTCGTTGTACTCCTGCTGCTCGGCGAAGTAGCGCTCGAAGCCGTCGAAGTCGATGTTAAGGACAACCTGAGGGCTGGCAAGGTTCCAGTCGAAGCTGGCAGCGCGCCTTGTGATCGCCTGTACCGACTCGAAGTTGCCAAGCACGAGATCTTCGACGAAGTTGTTCCTGAAGCGCCTCTCCACCTCGGTGATGGCATTGTTCCTTACGATTTCCAAGGCGCAAACGGTGCTCGCGTTCTCGATAACAGTGAGGTTCGTGGCGCTCAAAGGCCCCTCTTCCTGCGAAATGAGCAAGTATGCGTAGACCCTGTCTCCGGCTGTCACCGGGACTATTGCTAAGCCGTCGGCAATTTTCGAGTTGGGCAGCAGTGAATTGCCCAAGGGGGCTCCCGTCTGCCAGGCCTTGCGTATCTGATCCGGGGAGAGGTTGCACGGGCTGAACTCCTCGTCATTGGCCGGCTTGCCGGCGCTCGACGCGATGCATTTCCAGCTGCGGTCGGCAATGAAGGCGGGCCTTCCGATTATCGCGGAGAGCTCGACCATGATGTCGCTTAGGTCCCCTCCGGCCAAGACCAGCTTAGTGAGCCTCTCATGGCTGTCCTTCGAAATCTGCAGCACCATCGCCTGGGAGTGCAGTATCTCAGATAGTACAGGGCTTATGACATCGACCCAGGCAAGCTTGTAGGGAAGCTCTATGAGGGGGAAGTTCAATTCGTTGGCCTGTTTTATCATCGCCTCCGGCATCGTGCTCAGGAACCTCTTCATCTTGATGCCGAAAGCCGCGATGCGCATTTCGACAAGGTCGGCTATTATATGGTCTGAGAGGCCGGGTTCTTTGCTGAGGCAATAGGAGGAGCTCAGGATGAGCTCCCCGCCTCTGGCGAAATAGAACACAGGGGGCGAATCAAGGACCG
>CAWGMK010000004.1:0-151549 GCA_963823655.1 uncultured Bacillota bacterium | reverse complement strand
AAGCTATCTTTGCAGCCCGCACGCCGTGAAGAATTCAGAGCGCAGCGTGGAATCCTCGGCGTAGTTGCCGCGCCAGACGGTGGTGCGCGTCATGGGGGCGGTTTCACGCACGCCGCGCATTTCCATGCACATGTGGCGCGCCTCCAGGTAGACCGCCACGCCGTTGGGATGCAGGATCGTTTCCAGCGCGTCGGCGATCTCGAACCCGATGCGCTCCTGCACGGCGAAGCGCTTGGCGTACACCCGCACCAGGCGCGTCAGCTTGGAGATGCCGATGATGCGGTCGTTGGCGATGTAGCCCACGTAGGCCTGCCCGAAGAACGGGAAGACGTGGTGCTCGCACAGCGAGTAGAAGTTGATGGGCCCTTCCACCACCTGGCTGATACGGCAGTCCGGGTCGCCGCGGCACTCGGTTTCAAAAGCCTTGATCACCTTGGGGTCGCCGTCGTAGCCCTCGGTGGCTTCGTACAGCGCGCGCACAAAGCGGTGCGGGGTTTCGTGGGTGGAGGGGGTTTCGATATCCATGCCGAAGGCCGAGAAGATCTCCGCCATGTAGCCCTCGAATTTTTTGAACTGCGCCCTGGATACCTGGCGCGGGTGAATGTTGAGCTGGTCGTCTATATCTTGTTCGGTTTTAAGCAGGTGGGACATGCATGCCTCGATAGGATTTGTGATATTCAAAGTATACCGTAATTAGGTCATCTTCAGGTATCAGGTTTTAGCTTATTTGCAAAAATTAAACCGCAGCCCGCGGGGTGCTGCGCGATCGAGTAAGTAATCTGTAATTCATATCCATTAACCACGAATTGGACGAATTCAGCGAATGACACGAATTTTTGTAAATCATTCGTATCATTCGTAAAATTTGTGAAATTCGTGTTAAAAGAGCATGAATTCGGGAATAATAAAGTGTGTTATGCAACTCGATTCGCGTGAACACTATCACCTCTTAAATTTAACTCCGCCTTTTCGGCCCCGCGCGGGGTTGCCATCACGGCGGCCTCGCGGCGCACCAGGCGCAGCACGGCTTGCAGCAGGGTGTGCGCGTCGGGGGCTTCCAGCAGGGGTTGTTTCTCGTGCGGGGGCAGCTGCAGCAGCATGGCCGAAAGGTAAGACAGCAGCAGCGGGTCTTCCGGCAGTTGCAGTTCGCGCAGATCCAGCTCATTTTCCGGGTCCAGCCGGCTGATCAGGTCAAGGTAGCGGCGCATCCAGGGCAGCAGTTGTTTGGCGCCGCGCTGCATGCCCAGCGAGCAGGGATGCTCCAGCGGCAGCGACTGCACCTGCCCCACCAGGTAGGCGCGCGACCGGCTGAACTCCAGGATGCGAAAACGCTCCTCGCCCAGCGCCGTCAGGTTCATGCGCCCGTCTTCCAGGCGCTCAACGCGCGAGATGCGCGCCGCCACGCCCACCGCGTGCGGCTCAGCCAGTTCCCCGCCGGCCTCAGCGCCGCGGCGGATCAGCACCACGCCGAAGGGCTGGTCCAGCGTGATGCAGCGGTTGATCATCTCGCGGTAGCGCGGCTCGAAGATGTGCAGGTGGATCGGCATGCTGGGGAAGAGCACCGTCTCCAGCGGAAAAAGGGGTAATTCAAACATGGTGAGCTTGATTGTACCGGAAGGGGGAGCGCCTGGGCAGGGGCTGTATAACGTGGCGGGGGGTATCCCTTGTCGGGCGGGTCTCAGACCTCGCTGTGGGTCACAGACCCGACCTACGCATGGCTGCCGGTATTTAACCGCTTAGATCATTTACTATGCAATTAAAGTATTGTAGAAATAGTCTTATTATAGTCCTTGTAATACTGTATGTAATACAGTATAATATATCAAACAATAAAGAAAGAGGTTTGGTATGGAGAAAGATCAACTTATTGACAACATCATATTGGAACTGCGGCGCGGTGTGATCGTTCTGGCAGTCCTCAATTTGCTTCAGCAAGAGCAGTATGGCTACTCCATACTCAAGATGCTGGCAGAGCAAGGGCTGGAAGTGGACCAGGGCACGCTTTACCCGCTGCTGCGCCGGCTGGAAGCCCAGGGTTTGCTGGAATCCAAATGGCGGGTCGAAGAAGCTCGTCCGCGGCGGTATTACATCATCAGTGCTGAAGGGCGTGGCATTTTACCCAGGGTCAAAGAAGAATGGCAGAAGATCGGCGTGATCCTGGATAAGATGATTGGGTAATTGAGGAGAATGAAAATGAGTAAGCTAATCGATTTGTACGTAAAGGAAGTGGGTGAACACTTGCCCGGCAAGCTGCGCGCCGATGTTCAGGCCGAGATCCGCTCTTCGATCGAAGATACGCTGGAGGCCCGCAGCCAGGCTGCCGGGCGCACGCCGGATGCGGAGATGGAAGTGGAAGTGCTCAAGGAATTTGGCGCGCCCGCCAAAATGGCCGGAGCTTACCTGCCGCAGCGCTACCTGATCGGCCCGCGCTGGTTCCCGGCCTTCTGGTTTCTCTTGCGCATTGTGTTGGGGATCGTGGCGGTGGTGGGCGCGGTGCAACTGGGTGTGGCGCTTTCGCAGGGCAGTTTTGCGCTGCAGCGCCTGGATGTGGGCAACTACATCAACTTTGCCCTCGCGGCGCTGGCCAACGTAGTGATTGTCTTCGCCCTGCTAGAATGGGCGCAGCCCAGGCTTAAGGAAAAAACTGAAATCTGGAATCCAGAGAGCCTGCGCGAGGATGTCCAGGCTGACCGGGTGAACAAGTTGGGTCTGGCGGTGGATATGATCCTGATCCTGGCGGCGGCCTTCGTGTTCAACTTTTACCCGCAGTGGATTGCCGTGTTCACCTTTCAGCCCGCGTTGAGCTTTACCCCGATCCTGACGGATGCGTTCTTCCGCTACCTGCCCTGGATTAACCTGCTGTGGGGCTTGCAGGTGCTGCTTAGCTTGCTGCTGATGCGCGCCGGGCGGGTGGATACGCTTTCGCGCTGGATGCGCATGGGGCTACGGGTGGGTACCATTGTGCTGCTGGCGGTGATGATCAACGGCGCGCCGGTGGTGAAGATGCCCATCATGCCGGAATTTCTCAACCAGTTGGGACCTTCCGCTTTGATGGGCCTGCTGATCGTACTGCAAGGCATTGAATTGATCAAAGAGTTGCGCCGCGCGCTGGGCAAAGCGCCCGCGTTGATCAAGGGATTGTCCTGAGCGCTGCCGTCAAACCAAAAACACTCCCAGAGTGAGCAACTGCGGGAGTGTTTTTGATTGGGGCGTACCCTCAACCTGTTCTTTGCCGCCGGTCTCACGCATCACTCCTTCGTGCAGCACCCACGCAGTGGGCACCCTTCATTTTTGCATCTCACGTTTTATCCCCCGTGCTATACTTTTCCCATGGACAATTCCTTTCCGCGCATTCAGCCGCTGGGCGACAGCGCCGTGCAGGTGGCGCTGGGCGAGACGATCGACCTGGCGCTCAACCGGCGGGTGCAGGCATTGGCGTTCAGGCTGGAGGGGGGGCAGGGGCGGATGCCATCCGCCCCTGCGGATCGGCAAAGCGCGCCGGCGCGCCCGGACGGTGTGGGGGAGGTGGTGCCGGCGTATGCATCCCTGGTGGTGCACTTTGATTTAATGCGCATAGATTACGATGCGGTTGTCGGTTGGATCCGGGCGCAGCTGGAGGGCCTGGATGAGCGCAGCCTGCCGGCCCCGCGCCGGGTGGAGATCCCCGTGCTTTACGGCGGCGCGTACGGCCCCGACCTGGATTTTGTGGCCCGGCACAACGGGCTGACGCCCGCCGAGGTGGTGGCGATCCACAGCGCGGGGGAGTACCCGGTCTACATGCTGGGCTTCATGCCCGGATTCCCGTACCTGGGCGGGCTGGACGCGCGCATCACCGCGCCGCGCCTGGAGTCGCCGCGCAGCCGGGTGCCGGCCGGCTCGGTGGGCATTGCCGGCTCGCAAACCGGCATCTACCCGCTCGATTCGCCCGGCGGCTGGCGCCTGATCGGCTGGACGCCGCTGCGCCTGTTTGACCCGGCGGCTGACCCGCCGGCGCTGTTAACGCGGGGGATGTGGTGAAGTTTAAAGTGACAGAGGGGGGAGGGGGGGCGAGGAGTGAAGCGTGAGAGAGTGACGAGTGAGTTTTTCTCACTCGTCACTCGTTACTTATCAGATTCTTATTTCAACTTCTGGATGGCCTTGTACAGCGGGTGGAGCTGGCGGTACATCTGCAAATACACCTCGCGGTACAGGTGTTCGTAGATCTGGTGGGTGCGCGCATCCGGCTCAAACGTGTCGCGGATGCGCGTCATCTCTTTAACGGCGGTTTCGAAATCCGGGTGCAGGCCAATGCCCACGGCGGCGTCGATGGCGGCGCCCAGGCCCGAGGCCTCGTAGACGTGCGGGCGCGAGGCGGGCAGGCCGAACACATCCGCGGTGAGCTGCAGCGCGGCGCTGGATTGGCTGCCGCCGCCGGCCACGCGCAGGCTTTGCACCGGCACGCCGCTGCGTTTGGCGGTGCGCTCGGCGCCTTCGCGCAGGGCGTAGGCCAGGCCTTCCAGGATGGCGCGGTAGAAATGGGCGCGCGTGTGCCCGTCGTTGAAGCCGATGATGGCGCCGCGCGCCTCGGGGCCGGGGTCGCGCAGCCCGGGCGACCAGTAAGGCTGCAGCACCAGCCCGGCTGAGCCGGCCGGCGCGCTGTACACCAGGTCGTCGAACAGGTCCTCGGTCTCCACGCCCAACTGGGTGGCCAGGGCCTGCTCGGTCTGCCCGAACTGCTGCTTGAACCAGGTGACCATCCAGAAGCCGCGGTAGACCTGGATCTCGAGGGCGTAGCCATCCGGGACGGCGGCGGGGTAGGGCGGGATGAGCGGGATGACCTCGATGTAGCGGCGGTGGATGGTGTTGATGGTGGCGGTGGTGCCGTAGCTCAGGCAGGCGATGTGCGAGTTCGAGCGCGCCGGAACCCAGCACCTCGCAGGCCTTGTCTGCGGCGGCGGCGATCAGCGGCAGGCCGGCGGGGATGCCGGTGGCCTCAGCGGCGGCGGGGGTGATCTCGCCCAGGCGCGCGCCGGGCGGGACCAGGTCGGGCAGGATGTGCTTATCCATCGGCACGGCCTGCCATTTCCAGTCAAAGCGGTTGGCCCAGCGCTTGGTTTTATAGTCGAAGGGGATGTAGGCCACCTGGCAGCCGGTGGAATCGATGTATTTGCCGGTCAGCAGGTGGGTGAGGTAACCGGAGAGCAGCAGGTACTTGTGGGTGGCTTTCCAGATCTCCGGCTGCTGGGTGCGGATCCAGTTGGCCTCGGCCTCGGATTGCAGGTAGGCCACCGTCTCGGTCATGCCAGAGGCGGCAAAGGCCGCGCCCCAAAATCCGGAAACGGGCTTGAGGCCGTGCGTGCGGCGCTGGTCAAACCACACGATGGCCGGGCGCAGGGGCTTGCCGTCCTTATCCAGGTTGACCAGGGTGGAGCGCTGGGTGGTGAGCGCCACCGCGGCGATGCTGCTTTTATCCACCCCGTCCTGCGCGAACAGCCCCTGGCAGGCCTGGCAGACCGCCTGCCAGAACACCTCGGGCTCCTGCTCGCCCACACCCTGCGCGCCGGGCGGGTAGGTGATGGGGACGCGCTGTTTGGCCAGCAGGGTGCCGCGCGGGTCAAACAGCAGCGCGCGCACCGATTGGGTACCGTTATCGATCGCCAGCAGGTTTTCGGGCATGGTGTGCCTCCGCATCAGGGATAAGACAATTCTAATCCAAATTCAGATTTTTTATCCGCGCATTTCTGCGAAATCCGCGCTGCCCAACCGAACTTTTACTGACGCAATTTCATTAAGCGAAAATTAGGGATTCTTCGCACTTGCGGTGCCGCGGGCGGGCGGGGGCGGCGGGGGTGGATGGCAGCGGCATGGACATGATCTCGGCGGGGGCGCGGCCCTGGCGCAGCAGGCCGGCCATCACGCGCATGGGCCGGTCGATGTGGGTGAAGAAGGCCCTGTAGCCCGCGCACAGGTAGTTCAGCCCGGGCTCGCCGTCCGGCGCGCGCGCCAGGCGGTCCTTGGGGCAGCCGCCGTTGCAGATGAAGCGCACGGCGCACTCCCGGCAGTAGCGCGGCAGGGTGTCGCGCTTGGCCAGGCCGAAACTGGCGTCTGCTGGGGCTGACGCGACCAGCTCCGCCAGGGGCGTTTGCGCGATGTTGCCCAGCCGGTAGTCGGGCTCGACGAAGTGGTCGCAGGCGTACAGGTCGCCGTTGTGCTCCAGCGCCAGGCCGCGCCGCAGGTCTGGCTCGAAGATGCACAGCCCGGGCGCTGCCCGAGCCAGGCCGCCAGGGCCACTCGAAGATCTGCACGTAGACCCGGCCCACATCCCGGCGCACCCACTCGTCGAAGACGGCGATCAAAAAGCGCCCGTAGGCCGCCCCGCTCACCGAGCGGTGACGGTGATCGCGCGCCCTCCCGGAGGCCGGTCTCGGTTGGTCGCGCTCGACGATGGGGATGAACTGGATGAACTGCGCGCCGGCACTCGTCGCGCAAGAAGCGGTACACCTCCAGCGGGCGGCCGGCGTTGGCGGCGTTGACGCAGGCCAGGATGTTGAACTCCACCCGATGCTTCTCGCAGCAGCTCCGCGGCGCGCATCACCCGCTCGAAGGTGGCGCGCCCGCCCTTGTCCCGCCGGTAGGCGTCGTGCAGGTCGCGCGGGCCGTCGAGGCTCAGCCCGACCAGGAAGTTGTGCTCGCGGAGGAAGCGCGCACCAGTCGTCGTCCAGCAGCGTGCCGTTGGTCTGCAGCGCGTTGAGGATCCGCATGCCCGGCGGCGGATACTTTCTGCTGAGCTCGACGCGCCTGGCGGAAGAAGTCCAGCCCCATCAGCGTCGGCTCGCCGCCCTGCCAGGCAAAGGTGACCTCGGGCACGCCTGCTGCGCGCTGCGATGTACTGGCGGGTGAAGTCCTCCAGCAGCGCGTCGGCTCATGCGGAAAGCGGCGCCGGGGTAGAGCTGCTCCTTCTTGAGGTAGAAGCAGTAGGCGCAGTCCAGATTGCAGATCGGCCCGCGCGGCTTGAGCATGACGTGGAAGGCGGGCATGGGGGAATTATAACGCAGGGGTCGTAGGGGTGCGTGTCTGGCGCGCGGCCAGCGCCCGAGAATGCGCGTGCGCTGATGACAAGTAGGGGCACGGCATCGCCGTGCCCGGAATGCACGCCCAATGCCCGCCGCGCTTTTTTTTATGATGCGGCCGGGCTGTTTTCCACCAGTTCCTTGGCGGTTTTGCCGGTCATGTGCTCGATCTTGACCTCCACCAGGCACACCCTGTCCCAGGCGCTTTCAATCTCGCGCTGCCCCTCTTCGATAAAGCCGGGGAATACTTCTCAACCAGGCACTCCAGGGCGTAGCGGCGCTCGGCTGTCATCCGTCAGGATCCTGGCCCGGCCAAAAACGATGGCGCTGCGGTAGCGGGTTGAGAAGGTTTTGGGCATCACCTCGTCCTGCGCGATGACGCAAAAGCTCACCCGCTCGTTTCTCTGGATGCCATCCAGCTTATGCCCTTCTTTTGCCACGTGAAAGAACAGGCGGTCGTCTTTCAAAACATAGCTGAGCGGCACCGCGTAAGGGTAACCCTCATCGCCCGAGACGGCCAATACGCCGGATGTGGCGGACTCCAGGATCTGGATGGTTTCTGCTGTGGAGAGCTGCTGCCTGGATCTGCGCATTTTTCTAAACATGGGTCATCCTCGGGTGGGTTGGGGTGTGGAATGGGGGAATTATAACCGGGAAGTGGGGGAGAGCGAGGGCCACAGGGAGGGTAGGGCAGCGGGTTCCCCAGGCCCTGAGATGCCGGTTTATTCCCGCATGAGCAGGCCAGTCAACTGCGCCAATATCTGAAATCTTTAATAACTTGCATGAAGAACAGGACGAACAGGCCAAGTACAGGAATTAACAGGATTTGAATAATTGTGACGGCCGACCCATAGAAGAAATTCCCGGTTTGACTCTGAAGAACGCCCATTTCTTCTGGTGGAACAACAAAAACTTTGAAATCCCGTTGACTTATGGCATTTACCCATTTGTTATTATTATTCGGATACCTGACGTCCAACTCAGCTCTTACGACCAGGATCTTATGCAACCATTCCGGGAGCAAATTATTGAAAACGAGCGATGCGGTTGGGCTTGCTGCGCGCACATCTCTGCTTGTCGCAATTTTTCTTTCCAAATCTATATTTATTTGTTGTTTTTTGATTTCAGAATCGATATAAACAACTTTGGTTTGCTCCCATCCCAGAAAATTGGCTTTCAAGGAAGATGTGCGCCATTCTCCCAAAATGGATTTGATCTCCCAGAAACGACTTGAACCTTACTCCCATTTGCCACCGGGAACGGTTTTTCTTCCTGGATGGGCAACTGGTTGCTGTGTGAAAAATAGGATGAAATGACTTCCTCGGGCACAGATGCTAAACGGGGTTTTACAAGGTCGATTTTCTGCTGCGCGTTGAGCAGGCAGCCGGAAGTCACGATGAAATGGATCATTAAGATTTCCACGCCGACCAGGGCAACGGCCAGACCTGTAAAAACAATCAGGCCAAAGCGGGATTCTTTTACCCTGGCAGAAATATAGGTTGGGGTATAGATGCGAATATTCTTTTTCCAGAATGTGTTGGACTTATCCCCTGGATTGAATAACTGATACCAGAACCAGTGAAATGGGAGAACAGCCACGAGCCAATAGATGATAATGATTGGACTCAGCACTAAACTTATTAAGAACACCATGCCAAACCACAGGTTGACAATCCAGACGTTTCCAGCAAAGCCCAAGAGTCAGCTACTTTTCCTCCCCATTTCGATATGGCTTCTAATTTTTTTATTCCTTTATCATATTGTTGTTGCCTTGACCAACTGCCTGGTGGGACGAGAAACCACGGCCTTACCCTTTTCAATAAGGGTTTGAGCATCAAGAAGATAATGACTAGCAAAATGAAAGCAATAACCAGCGCCCCCCACCAGTTCTCTAAAAAGTCCAATACGGATGCATTGGTCATCCACCCTCCTGGTAACGCACTCCCCGATAACCCTCTAAATTAAAGCACAGCAAATCCGATTTGGATTTGCTGTCATGGTTTCAGTTCCGCGGTGCAATCAGAATCAAAGATGATAACAACTGGGTCAATAATAATATAGCACGCTGTTATGGGGTTTTCAATCAGGCAGGTTTTGGGGGTGCTATGGGGAAATAACCATTCATAGCCAGATAGCTGTGATGAGTGACCCCTTCAACCTTTTGAGAAAAAATGTGTCCAGAAATAAACGATTTAATAACATTTGTTTTAATTCCTTGGTATTTAATGTTAGTTGTAAAGAAGTTGCTACAATGTTAATGTAGAGAACGCATCGACCAACCTGGATGTTGATCGCAACCAGGCGTCATTTATGGGAGGATCCAATGGACATCTTGAGGTTCAAGAACTCAGCCTCACCCTGGCCCTGACAGCAGCACTTTTAATGGGGGTTCTTACCCCCGCCGTGGCCGGCGCTCAGCCTGTCATCACCGTGATCGGCAATGATCCCGGCGGCATGGTCTATGTGCGCGTTGACAACCTGCCCGCCAACACGATGTTTGTGGTCACGATGGGCCCGGCTGGCAGCGGCGGGATTGGCGGATTGGTGGCGCATTTTGACACCGGCCCAGGCGGCACCCGGTTATTTAAGTTTGAGCTGCATGCCAACATACGCCTGGCATCGACCATCGATATGCGCATCGATAATGGCGCTGGAACTTACGCCGTGACCACCTTTGAGAACATAAAACTACCCCGCCCGAGCACCCAACCTACCACCCAACCCACCACCACCCCAACGGTTCCCGCTACCGGCGGCCCGGTTGTGAGCGCACTTACCAGCCTCCAACTGCTGAATGTGCAGAAGGGCGGCTGGGTGAAGGTCGCGATGGTTAACTTCCCGGCCGGCAAGGATTACACTGCGCGCATCGGGACGGTCGCCACGGGCGGCCTGAACGGCTCAGTGGTTGGCGGCGTGCATACCGGCACCGGAACTGCCAGCCAGGCACTCTTTGAGATCCCGTTCCTGTTCCGGAACGAGCCGAGTCTGGTGCTGCGGTTGGAGAACGGCGTCAAATCGTACGTTCTCACCTTCGCCAACGTCGACAAGTAGGATTTCTAAGATCGACCAAATGGAAACCGAAAAGCGGGCGTAAACTGCCCGCATTTTTGGTTTAAGCCCCGCTTAACTTTTTCTTTTAACTCTTAAATACTCTGCAGGGCATCTTCGACCTCGCTTTTCTTCCTTCTCCGCGGCTCCGCGATCTTCGCGTTGACTCCGCATCTCCGCGTGAGCCTTTTCTTCCGCCACCTCCACGTCCGGTCAGCCCGCTCCCTTGCTTTGAGCTAAAACCTAAAACCTAAAACCTGTCCGCTTTTCCCCCATTTTCGTGTACAATATCAGCTTAAGGCTTTATTTATTCAACAGAGGAGAATAATTCAATGCAACCGGTACTCCAAGAGATCTACGACAGCGTTCTCAACGGGCAGCAAAAGGTGTCTTCCGTCAAGGTGGCGCAGGCGCTGGCTGAGGGCATTCCCGCCACCACCATCCTCAACGAGAGCATGGTGGCGGCGATGGGCGAGGTGGGGCGCCTGTTTGAAGAGGGCGAGTACTTCGTCCCCGAAATGCTGATCGCCGCGCGCGCCATGCAATCCGGCCTGGCTGTGCTGCGCCCGGCGCTGGTGCAGGCGGATTTCAAGCCGATCGGCAAAGTGGCCGCCGGCACCGTCAAGGGCGACCTGCACGACATCGGCAAGAACCTGGTGTGCATGATGCTGGAAGGCGCCTCCTTCGAGATCATGGACCTGGGCACGGATGTCTCCCCGGAGAAATTTGTGGACGCGGTGCGCAACGGCGCGGATTTCATCGCCATGTGCGCCCTGCTGACCACCACCATGCCCAATATGCGCAACACGGTCGAAGCGCTGAAGGCCGCCGGGCTGCGCGACAAGGTGAAGGTGATGGTGGGCGGCGCCCCGGTCACCGAAGCCTACGCGCGCGAGATCGGCGCCGACGGCTACGCCGCGGATGCCAGCCGGGCCGTGGCCCTGGCCAAATCTCTGGCTTAAATAGGTGCCACAGGTATCAGAGTATACTGAGAAGGTTTTAGCTAAAAACTCAACACCTAAAACTCTGATGCTCTCAAAGGAGGATGATATGGCGCAACAGGCATTCCTGGAGCGGTTACGCTCGGGGCAAATTTTAGTTTCAGACGGCGCGACGGGCAGCAACTTGCAGCAGCGCGGGCTGGGCAAGGGCATCTCCGCCGAGGCCTGGGTGCTGGAGCAGCCCGAGCAGATCCTGCGCCTGCACCGCGATTTTTTGGCCGCCGGCGCGGATATCCTGCTGACCTGCACCTTTGGCGGCACGTCGCTGCGCCTGCAGCATGCCGGGCTGGCCTCGCGCGCTGAGGAGATCAACCGGCGCGCGGCAGCGCTGGCCAAACAGGCGGCGGGCGATAAAGCCCTGGTGGCGGGCTCCATCGGCCCCACCGGGCTGATGCTGCAGCCGTTTGGCCCGCTCAGCGAGAGCGAAGCCCAGGCCGCCTTCGCCGGCCCAGGCGCGCACCCTGGCGGATGCCGGCGTGGACCTGCTGGTCATCGAAACCCAGTTCGACCTGGCCGAAGCGCGCGCGGCGCTGCTGGGCGCGCGCTCGGTGTGCAGCCTGCCGCTGGTGTGCTCCTTCAGCTACGACCGCGGCACGCGCACCATGATGGGCGTCAAGCCGGCGCAGATGGCGGCTGAGTTCGCGGACCTGGCCGACGTGCTGGGCATCAACTGCGGGCGCAGCCTGGATGAAAACCTGAGCGCCCTGGGTGCGCTGCGCGCCGCCACGGATAAACCGCATCTGGTTCAAACCCAACGCCGGCCTGCCGGAGCTGGATGCGCAAGGCGCCCCGGTCTACAGCGTTTCGCCCGCTGAGATGGGCGCGCGCGTGCCGGAATGGATCAGCGCCGGCGCGCAGATCGTCGGCGGCTGCTGCGGCACCTCGCCGGCTCATCTGGCTGCGATTGCCCAGGCGGTTAAAAAAGTTAACCACAGAGACACAGAGAAACAGAGGATTAATAGTTCTAATGATCTCTTTTTTTCTCTGTATCTCTGTGGTGAATATTCCTGCGACAACCTGATGACGACTTTTATTGTAGACCTCGAACCGATTGGCCGGCGCATGGATGTGGACGCCGGCCTGACCTTGCTGGAAGCCGCCCAGAAAGCCGGCGTTGACCTGGTGGCGGCCTGCGGCGGGGTGGGTATTTGCGGCACCTGCAAGCTGCGCCTGGTGCGCGGCCAACTGACTCCCCTCACGGAAAGCGAACAGGAACACCTGACCCCCGCCGAGATCGCGGACGGCTTCCGCCTGGCCTGCCAGGCCCAGCCGCTCAGCGACCTGCGCGTGGATATCCCGCGCGAGAGCCTGCCCGCCGCCCAGCAGATGCAGATCGACGGCCGCGAGGGTGAGGTCCACCTGGAACCCGCCGTGTGGCCCTTTGACCTGGCGCTGGACCCGCCGCATATCGAAGACCTGCGCTCAGACCAGGCGCGCGTGCAGGCGGCGCTGCGCCAGGCCGGGCACCCGCCCGCCGTTGCAGACCTGGCCGCCTGGTCGCAGGTCACGCACATGCTGCGCGGCGGGGATTGGCACGCCCGCCTGGCCCTGCGTTCCGCGCCGGGCCGGGTGGAGATCGCCGGCGCGCTGCCCGCGGGCGGGGCCCTGCTGGGCTTCGCCATGGATATGGGCTCCACCAAGCTGGCGGCCTACCTGGTGGACCTGCGCACCGGCGGCACCCTGGCCAGCGGCGGGGTGATGAACCCGCAGATCGCCTACGGCGAGGACGTGGTCAGCCGCATCGCCTACGCCAACCGCGGCGAGGAGCAGCGCCTGGCGCTGCAAACCCGCCTGGTCGATTCCGCCAATGCCCTGCTGGCCGAGCTGTGCCAGAAGGCCGGGGCTGCCCCCAACCAGGTGGTGGACGCGGTGGTGGTGGGCAATACCGCCATGCACCACTTCTTCTGCGGGCTGCCGGTGGCCCAGTTGGGCGCCGCGCCTTACGTGGCCTCGGTCAGCCAGCCGCTGGATATCCGCGCGGATGAGGTGGGGCTGCGCCTGGCGCCCGGCGCGCGCGTGCATTTGCCCGCCAACATCGCCGGCTACGTGGGCGGCGACCACACCTCGGCGCTGCTCACCACCCAGGCCTACCCCGCGCAGCACAGCCTGGTGCTGGTGGATATCGGCACCAACACCGAGATCAGCCTGCTGCACGGCGGCCAGATCTACACCTGCTCCACCGCCAGCGGCCCGGCCTTCGAGGGCGCGCACATCAAGGACGGCATGCGCGCCGCGCCGGGTGCGATTGAGGCCGTGCACATCCGCCCGGACGGCGGGGTTTCGGTGGGCACCATCGGGCGCATGGCCCCGGTGGGCATTTGCGGATCGGGTATTTTGCAGGGCATTGCCCAGATGGCCGACGCTGGCATCATCGACATGCGCGGCGTGCTGGACCGCTCCCACCCGCGCGTGCGCTCAGACCGGCACAACCGCGCTGAATTTTTGCTCGTCCCCGCGGCGCAGACCGGGCACGGGCGCGATATCGTCATCACCCGCCGCGATATCAACGAGATCCAACTGGCCAAGGGCGCCATCCGCGCCGGCATTGAGGTGCTGCTGGGCAAGGCCGGCATCAGCGCCGCCCAGGTGGATGGTTGGATCATCGCCGGGGCCTTTGGCACCTACCTGGACCTGGCTAGCGCCCTGCGGGTGGGCATGTTCCCGGGTTATGCGCCGGGGCAAACCCCCGACCTGCGCAAATTTCACCAGGTGGGCAACGCCGCCGGGGTGGGCGCCAGGCAGATGCTGCTCTCCTGCCGGCAGCGCGACCGCGCCAGCCAGATCATCGAGCGCGTGCATTACGTTGAACTGACCATCGAGCCAACCTTCGAGCCGGCCTTTGTGGATGCCATGTATTTTGAGTGATGAAACGGATATAAAACCAATGAACCACAGAGCCACAGAGGTCACGGAGAAAAGAGAAGAAAAGAGAAGAGTAAGAGAAAGCTTTTTTTAGAATTTTCATTGCCCTTATATTGTTTTCTTAGTGTACCTGGCGTCATTTCATCCTCGTAGAGGATAGTGGTTCATGTTTATTAAAAAAAACCGCAAAGTCGCAAAGGCCGCAAAGGTTTCTTATATATCGATTTCTTAGCGTACTTAGCGCCTTTGCGGTTAATGCTTTTTAGAAAAGAACAGCAATCCTCTACGAAGATGATATCCTCTACGAGGATGGTAAGGCGCAAAGGTTTTTATAATGTGGTTCGTTTCTCTTTTCTCTCATTTTCACAAAAAATCTCCGTGTCCTCTGTGGATATCTCTCTTTTAGCTAAAAAATCTCTGTGATCTCTGTGGCTCTGTGGTGATATTATTATTGCCCTATAAGGAGTATTTATAATGACTGAATTCGATATAAAACAATCCCAACTCCAGGCGCTGCTGCAGCGCCATAACCTGGACGGGCTGCTGCTGCAAAAGGTGAGCAGCTTTGCCTGGGCCACCTGCGGTGCGTTATCCTACGTCAACACCGCCACCACCAACGGCGCCGGGTCGCTCCTCATCCTGCGCGGCGCGCGCTACCTGGTCACCAACAGCATCGAAGCCCCGCGCTTTGAGCAGGAAGAGGGCCTGGCGGCGCAGGGCTGGCAATTTACCGTCAGCCCCTGGCACACCCCCGCCGGGCACCTGGAACGGCTGACCAGCGGCCTGCGCCTGGGCGCGGACGGCATCTTCCCCGGCGCCGTGGATTTGAGCGCCGAGATGACCCACCTGCGCATGAACCTGCAGCCCATGGAAGTGGAGCGCTTCCGCGCGCTGGGCAAATTGTGCGGCCAGGCCCTTGGCGCGGCGGCGCAGGCTGTGCGCCCCGGCATGACCGAGATGGAGATCGCCGCCCGCCTGGAGCTTGAAGCCCAGTCGCGCGGCGCGCAGCCGGTGGTGGTGCTGGTGGCCACGGATGAGCGCATTTTCAAGTTCCGCCACCCGCTGCCCACGGGCAAAAAGATGGAAAAATACGCCATGCTGGTGATGTGCGCGCGCCGCCAGGGGCTGGTGGCCTCGCTGACGCGCCTGGTGCATTTTGGCGCGCTGCCGGAAGACGTGCGCCGCAAGGCGCAGGCCGTGGCCCGGGTGGACGCGGCCGCCATCCGCGCCACGCGCCCCGGGCGCATGCTGAAAGAGATCTTTGGCGAAATCCAACAGGCCTATGCCGCGGTGGGTTTCGCGGATGAGTGGCAGCTGCACCACCAGGGCGGCCCGACCGGTTACGAGCCGCGCGAGGTGACCGTCAACTCGGCCAGCGCCGAAACGGTTGCCGCGGATCAGGTCTACGCCTGGAATCCGTCCATCACCGGCTCAAAGAGCGAAGACAGCGTGCTGATCACCCCGCGGGGCTTTGAGGTGCTCGACCGCCACGCCGGGTTGGCCGCTGATCGAGGTGGACGGCGTGCAGCGCCCGGCGATCCTGGAAAAATAGGGTTGAGAGTCGCTTTGTTCGCCAGAAAAATCCTCACAGGTCTTTAAGTCCTGTGAGGATTCGTTTTGTCACCGCCTAATCATCGATCCGGCACTTTTCCATCGGGTGGCAGTTCTATGCAAAGTCTGCCCGAGGGATGAAGAGTGATTTTTGCGTGCACCTTTCAGCGGTTCGTGATCAGTAGAAGGCGCTGGTAGCAGGTGTGATGCCGGCACGCTGCTGGGGTGGCACATCCAGGCACTTGCCATTCGCTTTGCCGTGAGGTCGGCGGGGTAAGGTATGCGTGGAAGGTGGCGGGCTTCCAGGCAGGAGGTGCTATGGCAGGCTGAACACTGGGCGTGCTGCATGCCCCAGCGGTTTTGTCTCCCCGGGTGTGGCAGGCCAGGCAATCGGTGGCCCCGGCCACGGCATGGTTGAAGTTGACCGGCCACCCAGGCGGTGGTGCTGGTGGTGGCAGCTGGAACACTGCGCGGTGTAGTGATTGGCGGGTTTATCAAACCCACGGTGGGCAGGCCAGGCAATCGGTAGCCCCGGCCAGCGCGTGGTTGAAATTGGGCTGGGCTTCCAGGCGGTGGTGGTATGGCAGCCCGAACACTGCGCCGCGTAATGGTTTGGCCAGGGTTTATCGCCTGAGTGGCAGCTGATGCAGTCGGTGGACTTTGGCCGCGGCGTGGTCGAAATGAACCAGGTACCAGCCCGCGTTTGGCGTTGACGACGAGAAACGCTATGCTCATGAATTTTCAGGTGGACAGAGGCAGAGAATCGGGATTGAAGGGCGCTAGCGCTGAACCCAAAGCTAATAGTCTGCGATGAACCTGTTCAGCACTGGATGTTTCAAATTAAGCCCAAGTCCTAAATCTGCTCAAGGAACTGCAGACAGGCATGGGGCTCACATATGTATTCATATCCCATAGTTTAAGCGTCGTGGAGAACATATCCAATCATGTGGCGGTTATGTATCTCGGTAAGATAGTCGAGATTGGTAAAACGGAGGATATATTCAACAGGCCGGGTCATCCTTATACTAAGGCACTGATCTCTGCAATTCCGGTGCCTGACCCCAAGCACAAGGCCAGCAGAATGATACTTGAGGGGGATGTCCCAGCCCGACCAAACCATTTTCCGGTTGCTGTTTCAGCTCACGGTGTTGGAAAGCCAAAGATATATGCAGAGCAACAATGCCGGACCTTACACTGGTGGGGCAAAACCATAAAGTAGCCTGTTATTTTGCCGAATAATGCGATAGGATCGAAAATTTTTAAGGTGGTGGATTATGGTAACGAAGAAGTCAATATTATGTGGCTCTCTTATAGATTGCACAGGAGCCGCGCAGGAAGAACTGTACCATTAATATTGAGGGCGATAAGATTGTATCCATAACCGACGGACTAAAGAGCTGTTCAGACGATTGCATTGACCTAAGAAACTATACGGTTTTGCCCGGTTTCGTGGATTGTCACGACCATCTGGGCATAGATATGGGTGACGACAGTGCCCAAGCCAAGGAGCCGCTTGCTTACACTGTGGTCAAGGGTGTGAACAATGCGAAGCAAATCTTGCACAAAGGAATAACAACACTACGCGATGCTGCAGAAAGGGATCACATAGACGTTACCTGGAGGCAAGCGATTAACGAGGGCATTATGGAAGGGCCAAACCTTCTTATTTGCGGCAAATTCATAACAAGGACCGGTGGGCATGCTTGGGTGTTTGGCAACGAGGCTGACGGCGTTGAAGGAGTTAGGCGTTCTGTTAGAGAGCAGATAAAAGTTCGAGTTGATTGGATTAAGCTCATGGTCAGCGGAGGCGCGTCAACTCCAGGTTCCGTTGTCACCATGGCCGAGTACACTGAGGCGGAAATTGCGGCATGCATAGATGAAGCGCATAGAGGAAACAAGAAGGTCGCAGCGCACATTCACGGCGGACCTGGCGTAGATTGGGCAATAAAGCATGGTGTGGACACTATCGAGCATGGGGCTTTTCTAACAGAAGACAACCTTGTCTCCATGGCTGAGAAAGGCGTATGGTTGGTTTCTACGACGGCTTTGATTTGGTCTATAGTTAATACACCGGGAATGCCAGAGGACTACCTGACTAAAGCACAGAACAGCTTTAACCGCGCCAAGAACGTGCTTAGACAGGCGCGTCTCTCGGGGGTCAAGGTTGCCTACGGTGCAGACACATACCATGGGCACCCGGCCAAGGAACTTATGATTCTCAAGGAAGTGGGATACTCAACCCTGGAAGGGCTCCAAATACTTACCATTAATGGCGCAAAGCTTTGTGGCCTCCAAGACGTGGTAGGCACACTCGAAGAAGGCAAGAGGGCTGACATTATAGCTATTGAAGGCGACCCTGAAGCAGATTGCGATAACCTGGAAAAGGTGCGCTTTGTGATGAAGGGCGGGAAGGTATATAAAAACCAATAGGTTTATTAGTGAATCTGTTTGGATTTTAGTATTTCTCCAGGGGTGACTGTATTTTTACAAATTGGGAGGTTCAAATGCCAATACCGAGCGACATCGAGATTGCGCAGGCAACAGAGTTGAGACCGATATCGGAAGTGGCGGCAAGCATCGGCCTTTCCGAGGAAGACCTCGAGCATTACGGCAAATACAAGGCAAAGCTCCCCTTAAGCCTGCTTGAAAGGCTCAAGGACAGGAAAGACGGCAAGCTGATCTACACAACTGCAATCACCGCGACGCCCGCCGGCGAGGGTAAGACCTGCACCGCGATAGGCGTGACGCAGGCGCTGGGCAAGCTCGGCAAGAAAGTGGCTGTCGCCCTCAGGGAACCTTCCCTGGGCCCTGTTTTCGGAGTGAAAGGCGGAGCCACCGGCGGCGGATACTCCCAGGTCCTTCCGATGGAGGACATCAACCTCCACTTCACAGGCGATATTCACGCCGTCACAACGGCGCATAACCTTATGGTAGCGCTTCTAGACAACCACATCTTCCAGGGCAACATCCTCAACATCGACCCAGAAGGGTTACAGTAAAGCGCGTTATGGACATGAATGACAGGCAGCTGAGGAACATCGTATGCGGGCTTGGCGGCACCAACAACGGAGTGCCCAGGGAGAGCGGCTTCGATATCAGCGTCGCATCAGAAGTAATGGCGATACTTTGCCTGGCATCGGGCACTGAGGACCTGAAGGCCAGATTGGGAAGGATAATCGTCGCCTATACCCACGACAGGAAGCCTGTGACTGCGGCCGACATCAAGGCAGTAGGCTCAATGGCAGTGCTGCTCAAGGACGCCATTAAACCGAACCTTGTACAGACAGTCGAAGGGCAGCCCGCGCTGATACACGGCGGCCCGTTCGCCAATATCGCCCACGGCAACAACTCTATAATCGCAACCAGGCTGGCTCTTAAGCTAGCCGACTATGTTGTAACCGAGGGCGGCTTTGCCTCAGACTCTGGGAGCCGAGTTCTTCGACATAGTGCACAGGCAGACCGGCCTCAAACCGGACGTGGCAGTCCTGGTGGCATCTGTAAGGGCCTTGAACATGCACGGCGGAGTAGCGAAGGACAAGGTCTCGGAGACCAACCTAGAAGCTCTTGCCAAAGGCTGCGAGAACCTGGAAGCCCACATTGACAACCTTAAGAACAACTTCGGCCTTCCTGTGGTAGTCGCGATAAACAGGTTCCCGTCCGACAGCCCAGAGGAGCTGGAGCTTGTTAAGGAGCGCTGTGAGAAGCGCGGCGTCCGTTACGCGGTTTCCGAAGTCGTCGCCAAGGGCGGAGATGGCGGCCTAGAGCTCGCAAAGCAGGTCCTGGAAGCGCTCGAGAACGACAAGAACGACTTCAGGATGCTTTACAGCCTCGACATTCCGGCCGAGGAGAAGATAAAGAAGCTGGCCAAGGAAGTATATGGCGCTGACGATGTGATATTCTCCGAGTCCGCCAAGAACATGCTCGGAACCGTCAGGAAGATCGGATATGGCGAGCTTCCGATCTGCATGGCGAAGACACAGCATTCCCTCTCGGACAACCCTGACATGAAGGGAAGGCCCAGGGGATGGAAGCTTAGCGTAAGGGAAGTAAGGATATCAGCAGGCGCAGGATTCATAGTGGCGATAACAGGCGAAGTGATGACCATGCCGGGGCTTCCGAAGGTGCCTGCCGCGGACAGCATCGATATTCTTGAGGATGGCACTATACTAAATTTGTTCTAGACTATAAAAAGTAATAGTGCAGGCTGAGGAAGAAATCATAACATCAGCTTGCACTATCAATAAGAGGAACCGTGGTTGTACAGGAAAATCGGACTACTTCGAAATTGCTGAGAGATACTAGACGTCCGAAGATTGGGATTAATCACCGAGGAAGCTTGTGAAGTTGCGATAAACTCCCGAGAAATAATTAAGGAAAACCAAGGTAAAACCCAGTGGGTAGGCAGCAGATTTGTATAAGTGGTCAAGCAAACGGTCAAGCAGACGTAGTGATACCCAGTGGATTATATGAACTAAATGGACGTAGTAGGATTCAAATAGGGGTAAATAGCTGGACTGTATGGAATTAAAGATACTAGATGGATACAGAGGATTGAAGTCATTTGAATCCCGCCTTCGGCACCAATAGGGTTTTAACCGTCTGTATGCTGGCGGTTTTGTTTTGCGTTAAGGCTAGTGGTCAAGCAATGGTTAACTTAAGCGTTAAGCCGCTATTTCGCTACTGGATCTTCAGCCGACTAAATTCGCCTTGATTGTCGGAAGAACTGACTTGAGAAGGCGAAAATCAACATCAAGTCCGATACTACAGCGGGAACTGCCTATTATACGTAATTTCGGACTCTTCTTCAGGCCTCCCGTAATACTTCCTACAACTTATTAACCCAGACAGAATCTGCAGAAATCCATGAGCTGCCAATTTCTGCATGATTAATAGGAGGTATTGCCCTTTTTGTAGGGAACGATATTCATATCCTAACATTCAAGGAGGGGTGGACATGGCAGATAACAGTCAGTTTAGGGCAAACAGGGCAAAGGCATTATTGAAACAAGGAAAACCTACCTTAGGCTCGTGGTTGTGCATATCGTCATGTGCTTCGGCCGAAGCTATGAGCTACGTTGGTTTCGACTGGCTTGTCGTTGACATGGAGCATGCACCGCACAGCTTTGAAACTGTTGAGAATATCATAAGGACAGTAGAGCGCACCGATGTGGTTCCAATGGCGAGAGTTGCGTGGAATGACCCAGTGCTGATGAAGAAAGCCCTTGATAGAGGCGCCATGGGAATCGTAGTGCCCTGGGTGAACTCAAGAGAGGAAGCAATAGCTGCAGTTAGGGGCTGTATGTTCCCGCCAAAGGGCTTAAGAGGAATTGGTGGCGGCCGCACAACAAGATATGACTTAGACGACGGCCAATATATGAGGGAAGCAAATGACAACATACTTGTTGTCGTTCAGATAGAGACTGAAGGAGCGGTTAATAGAATTGATGAGATATTGGAAGTTGAAGGCATAGGGGCCGCCTTCATAGGGCCGGCGGACCTCTCCGCTTCTCTTGGCATTTTCGGACAGCTTGATAATCCTAAGTTCGAGAGTGCAGCAATGAAGGTGCTAGAGTCAGGTAAAAGGCATAAAGTACCAGTTGGAATGCACCTTAGCTCGCCTGCTATGGTCGGCAAGAGAATCAACCAGGGTTTTCAGTTTATGGCATTAGCTGATGATATTGAACACATGATAAACGGGGCAAAGTTGGCATTTTCAGAAGTCAACAAAATATGCGGCAATAGCGTTGGATTAAGCAGGAAATAGCAGTCCAGATAATCTGTTAGTGAGTTATTAGCCCCGGGATACCCACTATGAGTGTGGTTTCCCGGGGCTAAATTATTCCGGCGTTAACATTCAGAACTTTTTTGATAGCACTTTCCTGCAGCATGACCTAATTAAGACTAAGGTCCGCAACCAGCTACTTAAGCTTCGTACGTTCCTCTTCCAACTGCCTTAAGCAGCGCATGTCGCTTGGAAGCATGCCTCCGAACTTCGGCTTCCATCGATAGAAGGTCTGCTCGCTTTCCCCGATCTTGCGGCATACATCCTCAACCGTGACCCCTAATTCAGCCTGCTTTTCGCTATACCTCTGTTTCCTCATCTGCTTATCATCCTTTCTGTAAATCATTCTACTATTGACTAACTTCAAAGATATTACCAATTCTCAGGGGAAAGGTCATCAGTTATCAGTACCTTGAGAAGCTGAATATTATGATTAAAGATTTCTCTGAGAAGTCATTTCATTATTGAAAAAATATAGTATGATAGAGTCATCCTACCAATTTGAGGTGAGAACCTTGGAACCAGTGAAGAAGGTAAGGATTACTGACACAGTTGCAGAAGAGGATTCTCGCTGCAATATCAAACAATGAATTCGAAAGAGGCCAAAGGCTCCCTACAGAAAGGGAGTTCGCTACCACTTTTCAAGTAAGTAGGAACGTCATCAGGGAAGCCATAAGGCAATTAGAGAGTATGGGCCTTTTGACTGTAAAACAAGGGGATGGCACCTATCTAAACGATGTCTCATCTTCGTCACTAATAAGCAGGGCTGCAAGTTACCTCACCTTTGACCATATTGCGTTAGGAGACCTCGTCGAGGCCAGACAGGCTCTTGAAGTTAAAGCCGTAACACTAGCAGCGGCGAGAGCCACTGCTGATGACATAAGCGGCCTTCAGAAGATCCTTGACAGGATGGGCACACTCAAAGAAAAGCCAAGGGAATACGGTAACTGTGATCTGGAATTCCATGTGGCGATTATGAAGGCTCAAAAAATCAGACTCTGATGAGGCTATACATGACTGTACAAGACGTTCTCATGGCACAGCTCATAAGGCTAACTGAGATACAGGGTGTTACTGAGCAGTCATTTCAGTATCACTCTAAAATTATGGAAGCGATCAGAAACCACGACTCGAAGTCGGCGGGAAAGCTAATGGAAGAGCATGTTTCTAACGTTACACACAAATTCTTCAGGGAGCTGGCGAAAGAAGCCGGAAAATAGATGTTACAGAGGTGCTAGGTTATGAGGATTACTGACGTTAAGGCAAGGTTAGTTCGCTGCGAGGTAAGCCAGCATATAAAATTCGCCCACATGGAGATACCCTACAGAAACATGATCCTGGTTGAAATTTGCACTGATGAGGGCATTACAGGGTATGGTGAAATTGATGCGTTCCCCACTGGCGACGTAGCCGCCATACAAATGATAAACGCTAGGTTCAGGGATCAATTGGTAGGAAAGGACCCATCATACATTCAAGCAATCTGGGACGGGCTGTATGGGTTGTTCGTAATGCCCATGGGACGAACCAGGAGCCTTGAAATATATTGCATTGGCGCAATCGATATGGCTTTATGGGACATTCGTGGCAAAGCCCTCAATCAGCCCATATACAAGCTCCTAGGTGCCTCTAGGGATGAAGTATGGGCTTATGCAAGTCTGTCTTATGCCGGTCCTGATAGGATAGCCGATGCGATAGCCGGGGTAAAGCAGCAGGGTTTCAATGCCGTGAAAATCAGAATAGGTGTTAACACTTCGCAGGATGTGGAAATAACGAAGCGTGCAAGAGAAGCGGCAGGTGAAGACATGCTCGTGATGGCAGACGTTAATTCGGGTTGGAGCAGGCGGGAAGCATCAATGAGGGCGAAGAGGTTGGCAGAGTTCAACCTCAGCTGGATAGAAGAGCCACTTCCTAGCCATGATGTGTTAGGGATGGCAGAACTTGCAGCCAGGATAGACACTCCCATCGCACTCGGTGAACACCAGATCTTCAATAGGTACGATGCCAGGGAGCTTGCTGTTATGAAAGCAGGAAGTATATTCCAGCCTGACATCAGGGTTGGCGGCATTTCTGAATGCAAGCGAATAGCAGATGTTGCATCCGCATGGGATATCCCATGCATTCCGCATTTCTTTGGGAACTTTGTAAGACTTGCAGCTATGTCACAACTTCTAGGTGCAATATCCAACTACTGGCTCATGGAGTACGACATAAGCATAAATCCTCTTCGAACCCAGCTTCCAAAGAAACCAATTGAGGTTAGGAAAAGCATGGTCAGAATACCCGATGCTCCTGGGCTGGGAGCCGATCCGGACCCGGAACTTCTGGAGAAATGGACTGTCAATATATAAGGGGGCGAAGAGATGAGAGTAGAAGAAAAGCTTAAGGAAATGGGCTTGGAGCTGCCAAACACACCGAAACCAACGGGTAACTATGTGCCAGCGGTAAAGACTGGGAGTCTAGTATTCACCTCAGGTCAAACGGCTCGAATAAACGGTGTAAGGCGCTATGTGGGAAGGGTAGGCCTTGATATCAACGCAGAAGATGCCTACTTGTCAGCAAGGGATTCCTGCTTGAATTGCCTTGCTTGCCTGAAAGCAGTCGTAGGTGATCTGGACAAGGTAAAGAGGATAGTAAAAGTAGTCGGCTTCATAAATGTCGAGAAGGGTTATCTTGAGCTGCCTGCCATAATAAATGGGGCCTCAGACCTGCTATGTGAGCTCTTCGGCGACAATGGCAAGCCAGCGAGGTCTGCGGTTGGCATGACTGAGCTTCCCTTCAATGTATCTGTTGAACTAGAGATGATAGCTGAAGTTGAGGACTGACGGAGGTCTAAGATGGGTTCGGTTTTCCTGACTGAAGAATCCACCAGAGTGGCATGAAACTGTTTGAAGAATATGGTGTCGAAGTGCACATAAGCGACAGCTCAAGGCCAACTGCCGAACAAATATGTGACGCAGAGGTGGTAATAACGCGCCTTAAGAGGATAGACGCGGACATAATTCATGCGGGAAGGAACCTCCGAGGAATAATTCGGCACGGTGTAGGCGTTGACAACATCGATGTTAAGGCGGCTACCGCTTTATCCATACCAGTTTACGCAGTACCCGGTGCCAACACTATATCAGTCGTTGAGCATATAGTGACAGTTGTTGGCTTGCTGGCGAAACAGGTTTTGAGATACGACACCATGATAAGGGATGCAGGCTATCCCAAGGCGAGAGCGCAGATAATTGGTAGGGACCTAGCGGGAAGGACACTTGGACTGATCGGATTAGGAAGGATCGGCCTAGAGGTTGCTAAAAGATGCCAGCTTGCATATGACATGAAAATATTAGCCTTCGACCCATTCACAAGGGATGTCCCAAACTATGTCGAGAAGGCAGATGAAATGGCCTTGGTTTTTAAACGTGCAGACTTCATCTCGCTGCATATCCCCCTCAACGATGAAACAAGGGGGATTGTTGGGCAAAGCCAACTAGCTCTTATGAAAAAAGGAGCATATCTGATTAATACATCAAGAGGAGAGGTTGTTAATGAAGACGCCCTCATTAAGGCCCTGACCAGTGGAATTATCTCTGGAGCAGCACTTGATGTGTTCAGTGAGGAACCCCTCCCCTCTGATAGCCCGCTTATTGGGTTCGATAATGTAATACTGACTCCACATGTGGCCGGCGTAACTGAGGATAGCGTTGAGAGACTTTCCGTAGGTGCGGTCAACATAGCGCTTGGCATTCTAAATGGCGTAACACCTGAAAAACCAGTTAATCCAGAGGTGTTTAAAGGGAGGATCTGCGAATGAGAAATCCATATTTCTTAGGGTTCAAGTGCCATACCTGTGGGAAGACCTATTCCCCAGATAAGCCTTGGCTTTTGTGTGAGTCGTGCAATGGACTGTTGAACGCCCAGTATGACTATGAAGCGTTTCGCAAGGACACTAACATTACGGAGCTTCGCCTACGCCCCGCGGACATCTGGCGCTGGAAGGAACTGATGCCAGTGGCGGATTTCGACAAGATAGTAACTCTTGGGGAGGGGTATAGCCCGCTATTAAATTGCCCCAGGTTGGCAGTGATAGTAGGAGTCAAGGAGCTGCACATACTGGCCGACTCGATAAGTTCTCCTACCGGATCGCTTAAAGACAGGTCTATTGCTGTGTCTGCAACGAAGGCAGTTGAGTTCGGATATGAGGTCCTAAGCTGCGATTCCACGGGAAATGAGCATCATCCGTGGCGGGATACGCAGCCAGGGCTGGACTAAAAAGCGTCGTGTTCTGCCCAGAGCAGACGCCAAAACCTAAGCTTGCCCAAGCAGCATTCTTCGGTGCAAAGGTTATCAAGGTAAGGGGGCATTATTCCGAGATAAATGCCGTATACAGACAATTAATTCACAGCGGAGAAGTGAAGTGGTATGACTGCGGTACGGACAATCCATTCCGCTATGAAGGCAAGAAGAGCTACGCATATGAGATAGCAGAGGCTTTCTCATGGAAAGCCCCCGACAGGGTCGTCCAACCGGCGGCAGGTGGTATGTCAGTAGTTAAGACTTGGAAGGCTTTCAATGAGCTTATGGGGCTGGGCTTGCTTGACAGTCTGCCTAAGATGACCGCTGCCCAGAGCGCGAACTGCGCGCCAATTACGGAAGCATTCGAAAGGGGCGACAAGAAGGCCGCGGGCATTACCAAGGGCAACACGATAGCCAGTGCAATTGCAGTAGCGAGTCCAGGGCTACTCGGGGACTGGACACTTGAGACGGTATATGAGTCAGGTGGTTGTGCAGGATCGGCCACAGATGAGCAGATGATCCAAGCTACAAAGTGGCTTGGTGAAGAGGGAATATTCGTAGAACCGAGTGCTGCCTCATCATTGGCTACGCTAAAAAATCTTGTAGACATGGGAAGAATCGGTCGAGACGAGAAGGTTGTCTGCGTTGTTACAGGCTCAGGCTTCAAGGACTTTGACCAGATACTCACGATGGTTTACGACGATTTCGAGACTGTAAACTGCAACTTCGATAGCATACTGGAAACGTCAAGAAAGATGTAAGAATCCAAATAAGTAAAGGAGGATCTCGAATGAAGAAGTACCGGTTGTTCATGTCAGCAGCACTATTGGCAGTTCTTTTACTCATGAACGGCATCGCCCTTGGGGCGAAGATGTACGCCGTAACGACAGGCCCCGTAGGCGGCCCGATGTACGCGATATCGGGTGCCTGGGCGGACGTCCTAAACAGCAAGCAGAAGGACATTAACCTGACAAACCAGGTCGGAGGCGGCTCCGTGTACACAATGCGCGTTTTGGCAAACAAGGAAGCTGAGTTTGCTATGGTCGGAAACGATGTAGCTTTGTTCGCATACCAAGGAATCGAGACGTTCAAGGACACTCCTGTGAAACATGTGAGGGCAATAGCAGCACTTTATCCGGAGAGTTTCCATGTTGTCGTCAAGGCGGGATCCCCCTACAAGACCGTTGAGGATCTAAAAGGGAAGAAAGTGGCAGTAGGACCTCCGGCGAGTGGAACCCAGTTGGCCTCGACCAGGGTTCTTGAGGCATTAGGGCTTACCTTCGCAGATTTCAAGAGCTTGGAATTGGGCTTCAATAAATCCGCTGAGTATTTAAGAGACGGCAACGCTGATGCGGCATTCTATCAGACCGGTCTTCCGTATGGACCCGTCGTAGATATCAGTGTTACCAAGCCTGTTGAGCTGATTGGCCTTTCCAAGGAAACCATAGCCAAGATTATAAGCAAGTACCCGTTCTACGTAGAGACTCTGATACCCAAGACCACTTACAAGGGAATGACGCAGGACGTTAGGTCAGTATCGGTGAAGATGTTGCTACTTGTAGACAGTTCCGTATCTGATGCAGATGTGTATCTGATGACTAAGATGCTTTTTGAGAACCTAGATCGCATAAAGGCTTCCCACGCGATGGGAGCTACGCTGAACATTAACAACGCGCTAGAGGGCATTACGGTACCCTTACACCCAGGCGCCGAGAAATTCTATAGAGAGCAGGGAGTTCTGAAGTAGAGATACACCTATGGGATGGAGGGGGGTAGCCCTCCATCCCATTTTAAGTAGGAGGCTAATAGCAATGGATTCGGACAGGAAGGAACAGCTGATAGAAATACCTTCTGCACTTGAGGTTCCACTTGATAATCTTTCGAGTACTAGGGAACCGCAGGGTTATGTTAAAGCAGCATTGGCGGTCATTGCTATAGGTTACTCGCTTTTTCATCTTTACACAGCTGCTTTCGGAGTACTTTTAGCTCATCAACAAAGGATAGTTCATCTGAGCGTAGCTATGCTAATAGGCTATATGCTTTTCCCAATTAACAGGAAATTTAAAGAGGGCAAGGTCCCCTTCTATGATATATTGTTGGGGCTAGCCGCAATCGCATGTCTTGCATATGTACTTAATGACTACAGAGCATTTATCTCACGCTCTGGTATGCCATTGCAGCTGGACCTTATTATTGGTGCTATTTACCTGGTTCTTGTATTGGAGCTCACTAGGCGGGCCATCGGTTTACCAATGGTAATCATCGCAGTGGTTTTCATTCTGTATGCGCTTTTTGGTAGGCAAATGCCAGGTATACTGGCCCATAGAGGAGTAAATATTAAGAGACTATTGGATCACATGTTCATGGGCACTGAGGGAGTATTCGGAATACCCATAGGGGCCTCATCAACGTTCATTGCAATATTCATCCTACTTGGCTCATTTCTTGAGGTTACTGGAGTTGGGAAATTCTTCATCGAGTTCGCCCTTTCTCTAGTAGGCAGATCGGTTGGAGGACCTGCAAAGACAGCGGTATTGTCGAGCGCTTTGCTAGGGATTATTTCCGGGAGCAGCGTAGCCAATGTCGTTACTACAGGGATATTCACAATACCTCTAATGATAAAGAACGGGTATAAGAGGGCTTTTGCAGGGGCGGTCGAGGCTGCCGCTTCCACAGGAGGCCAGCTGATGCCTCCTGTTATGGGAGCTGCTGCCTTTATAATGGTTGAGTATACAGGGATAAAGTATGGACGGATAGCGCTTGCAGCGGCCATACCGGCCCTACTTTATTACATTGGCGTATTCTTTGCAGTGCATCAGGAGGCCAAGAAGAACAATTTAAAAGGCCTTAGCAAGGAAGAAGTACCCAGCTTATATAGACTTCTCAGATATGAAGGGCTTTTAATGCTTCCAGTGGTAGCAGTCATCTATTCTCTCGCCATAGGAAACACGCCAATGCGAGCCGGGTTCTTGGGAATAGTCGCTGCCGTTATTGTTGGACTTCTAAGGAGAGCATCTAGGCTTAAGCTGAAGGATGTCTTTGACGCGTTGAAATCCGGCAGTAAAAGTATTGTCTCAGTTGCTGTAGCATGTGCGGCTGCTGGAATTATCGGCGGGGCGATATCTGTCTCCGGTATCGGCCTTAAGATGGCAGGGTACATCGAAATCATCTCAGGGGGAAATCTTCTCATAGCTCTGATGTTAACAATGGTGGCCTCCCTAATATTGGGTATGGGGCTGCCTACTACTGCAACATATGTGGTACTTGTGACGATAGCGGCGCCCGCACTTACTCGAATGGGTGTGCCTCTTCTTGGAGCACATCTCTTCGTTTTCTACTTCGGAGTTATCGCTGATATTACGCCACCTGTGGCATTAGCCGCTTATGCGGCTTCAGGTCTTGCAAAATCCAATGCATTTGAGACAGGTATGAAGGCGACAAGGATAGCGATCGCAGGCTTTCTTGTGCCATATATGTTCATTTATGCGCCAAAATTAATCCTGATAGGAATGACGGCCTCGTTTACTTGGTGGGCCGGGCTTGGTGTTAATATACTAACCGCTAGCTTGGGTTTATGGCTGATGGCATCAGCGTTTTCGGGTTTCGCGTTTAATAAGCTTGCGATGTTCTCCAGAGTGCTCCTTGTAGTAAGTGCACTACTGCTTATTGATCCTAACTTCATTACCGATATTATTGGGCTTGTTTTAGGAATTGTGGTACTTCTAGTTCAAAGAAGGATTAAGCAGTGAACTACCCCGAGATTTAGGTCCATCAAAGTTTCCGAAAACAGCACTAAAACATGTCATCTCTTAAGCACGGGCGCTGTATATTATTACAAAACGAGCATCCCGAATATGTGGTTATTTACAAAGGAATTATGGTATTAAAAGGGAAACTTTTCAATCAATAGACGTATATCAATGTACCGGAGAGATTTATTGAATTGAGTGAGGCCAGGGGCTATTTGAAAAGAAAGGAGGGGAATAGGGAGGCTATCATCTGCCTTGTTTTCGCAGCATTCGAGTCGTTGAAACATCATTATAGGAGGTAAGATCATGAAACGTATTATTGTTGGGATCTTAGTATGCCTAATTGTTGCATTTTCTTTTAGTGCGACCATAGGAGCTCCAAAGGTTTTGATTGGTGTTTCGTTTGCTACTCTTGAATCTGAGTTTTGGCAGGCATTACTTAAGACAATAAATGATACTGCTACAAAGCTTGGTGCTGACACTACATCTGTGGAAGCGGCTCACAATATCGCAAAACAAATCTCCCAAATGGAAGACTTAATAGCGAAAAAGGTTAATGCAATAATTCTCAATGCGGTTGATGCTGAAGCAATCGTTCCTATTGTGAATAAGGCGGTAGAGAAAGGGATTACTGTTGTCACAATTGATAGAGCAATATCACCCAACGCCAAATTTGCATGCTATGTAGGGACCGATAACGCACTCGCTGGTAGAATGTCTGCGAAATACATCGCTGAAGCATTAGGCGGAAAAGGCGAAGTAGCAATCCTGAATGGTCCGCCGGCAACCTTAGTCGCTAGGCATAGGTATCAGGGCTTTGTTGATGGCTTGGCGGCATATCCAAATATTAAAATTGTTGCAGAGAAATGGGGTTCCTCAGATAGAGCTATTAACATGACTCTTATGGAGGATATTATTACTAGATTCCCTAATGTGAAGGGAGTGCTTTGTTTTAGTGATGGCAATGCCCTTGGAGCTGCGGATGCGATAATTGCTAGAGGGAAGCTAGGCAATATAATTGTTGGTTCAATCGATGGGATGGCGGAAGTTGCTCAGCTTATGATTCAAGGAAAAACTCCAATTAAAGTGTCTGTTGCACAGGATCCATCTATGATGGCTAGATATGCAGCACAGGTTGCCTTTGAAGCTGCAAGCGGAATGAGGGTACCTAATACTATAGCGACATGGGTACAGAATATTACGGCTGAAAATGCTGCAGCATACCTCAAATCTATTCAATAGGTAGTGTTCTGACCAGAATTTAGCTCGGTTGGCCGTTAGGCTCACCGAGCTAGATGAATTGGAGGACATAAAGATGGCTAATTATGGAAAAGAAATATCGAAAATGTTTCTGAGCGAAGACTTCAAGGTTATTGATTTGTCTGTACTAATCTCTGAGGACACACCAGCTTGGTGTCCAGGCGGCCAGCCTTTTTTAAAATCAAGGATGAATTGGTTTGAACCTGGTAAAGGGTTCATGTCAAGAGCTCCATATACCGATTTCGTGCTTACTCTGGAGGAACACACAGGGACCCATTGTGATGCGCCCGCACATGTTATTCCGCCAGTAAGTACTGGCTTACCTCATGCCAGTGATATGTCGGAGTTCACACTTGAAAAGATACCCCTTGTACAGACCATGGGACCAGCAGTAGTAATTGATTGTACAGAATTAGTTGGCACTGAAGAACCTGGCGTTAGTCCAGTGATAGGCGTAACAAAGATCATTGAATGGGAAAAGAAGCATGGAAAGATTATGGAAGGTGAAGTAGTCCTTCTATATACAGGATGGACAGATTTACACTTTAGAAAATATCCTGAAGGTTACAAACTAGATTGGGACTGCAGGTTCTGGACTCCATTGAAGAAAAGAGAAAGAACGCAAGGTTTCCCTGCGCCTTCGGCAGAGACGATTACGTACATTATGGATCGGGGAGTTAAGCATATAGGCGTAGACACGCCTAGTCTTGGAATGATTTAAGATGATAACTCGCCGCACTGGGCGGGCCTTAGCAGAGGGCTGGTATGTACTGAAAAGCTATGCAACCTGGGTAAACTGCCACCAAGAGGGGCCTTCTATATATTCCTTCCAATAAAGGTTGAAGGTGGAACTGGCGGACCTGGTAGGGCATTAGCAATACTTTAGTAAGGCTTTAACATTTCTAGAAATTGAGGAGGACATAAAGATGGCTAACTTTGGAAAAGAGATTTCGAGAATGTTTCTGAGTGAGGATTTCAAGGTTATTGACTTGTCTGTCCTAATCTCTGAGGATACACCGGCTTGGTGTCCAGGCGGCCAGCCTTTTTTAAAATCAAGGATGAATTGGTTTGAACCTGGTAAAGGATTCATGTCAAGAGCTCCATATACTGATTTCGTACTTACTTTGGAGGAACACACAGGGACTCATTGTGATGCGCCTGCACATGTTATTCCGCCAGTAAGTACCGGATTGCCTCATGCTAGCGATATGTCAGAGTTCACACTTGAAAAGATACCCTTAGTACAGACCATGGGACCAGCAGTTGTTATTGATTGCACTGATTTAGTTGGCACTGAAAAGCCTGGCGTAAGTCCAGTAATAGGCCCATCAAAGATTATTGAATGGGAAAAGAAGCACGGAAAGATTACGGAAGGTGAAGTAGTACTTCTATATACAGGATGGACCGATCTGCACTTCAAGAAATATCCTGAAGGCTACAAACTAGATTGGGACTGCAGGTTCTGGTCTCCATTATGGGGAAGAGAAAGAACACAAGGTTTCCCTGCGCCTTCGGCCGAGACGATTACATACATTATGGATCGGGGAGTTAAGCATATAGGTGTAGACACGCCTAGTCTTGGAATGATTTAAGATGATAACTCACCGCACTGGGCGGGCCTTGGCAGAGGGCTGGTATGTACTGAAAAGCTATGCAACCTGGGCAAATTGCCACCAAGAGGGGCCTTCTATATATTCCTTCCAATAAAAGTTGAAGGTGGAACCGGCGGACCTGGCAGGGCATTGGCAATTCTTTAAAACAAGGTTTCTATTAGAAGAAGGTGATTAATTTGGTCCCTTTTCTTGAGGTTAAGTCTATCTCAAAGTTTTTTCCAGGCGTTCAAGCTTTGAATCAAGTCTCTTTAAGCATAATGCCGGGAGAAGTACGAGCGATAGTGGGAGAAAATGGCGCAGGAAAATCAACACTGATTAACATAATTTCAGGTGTTTACTGCTCCGATTGCGGTGAACTTCATATTATGGGGGAAAAGGCTTCGATTAACTCTCCTAAACAATCTTCTCAAAACGGTATAAGCACGGTTTATCAGGAACTAAGCTCTGTCCCCCATCTAACAGTAGGCGAAAATATATTTCTGGGAAGGGAACCGCGGAATAAATTCGGATTTGTAGATTGGAAGAAGTTATTTGCCGATTCTAGAGATGTGCTTAAAGAAGTAGGATTTGATATTGATGTTAGAACTAAGGTTGGCTCTCTTCCAATTTCTGAACAACAAATGGTGGAGATCTGTAGGTGCGTCTCGGCAGCGACAAAACTTATCATACTAGATGAACCTACTTCCTCTCTCAGTAGAACTGAAGTTCTGAAGCTATTTAACATCATCAGGAGACTAAAGGAAAAGAAAATTGCAGTAATATACATATCGCACGAGATAAATGAAGTATTTGAAATATCTGATAATATTACGGTTTTCAGAAATGGCGAATTGGTTGCAACTTTAAAAACGAGTGAGACGAATCATTCCGAAATAGTTAGATTGATGGTTGGTCGTAATATCGCATTCGATGTTGTTAAACCGGTTTCGGAAAAGGTAATAGAGAAGAATCATTTTGTTGTTAAAGGAATTAGAAACGATAAGATAAACAACATTTCAATGACCGTAGGAAAACGTGAGATTGTTGGCATTGTTGGCATCGTAGGCTCTGGAAAGACTGAATTAGCTAGGGCAATTTTCGGCTTGGATCATGCGGATACAGAGAGAATAAGCTTGAAAGGTAAGGATTTTGGCGCTAAGAATCCAGAGCAATCTATTAGAAATAAAATCGGCTTTGCTACGGAAAGCAGGAGAGATGATGGGCTTGTTCTGATACATAGCATTTTGGACAATTGTTGCATCGTAATTCTAAATCGAATTGCTAATAAGATAAGTTTGATAAGACGAAAAGACGAAGAAGAACTTACCAATAAAATGATTGAAAAACTATCAATAAAGACGAGCGGTCCTAATCAAATTGCAGCGAATTTAAGTGGAGGAAATCAGCAGAAAGTCGTACTCAGTAAGTGGCTGTTAATGGAACCTGACCTATTAATCCTGGATGAGCCAACAAGGGGTATAGATGTAGGCACTCGTCAAGAATTCTATAAGATACTTGAGGCTGTTTCTTGTGCAGGGGCTGGAGTGATTGTGCTTACTTCTGATATTCGTGAAGCATTACAGGTAAGTGACAGAGTTCTGATTATGCGAAAAGGAGAGATCATTTCAGAATTGTTGCCACCAGATATTTCTTACAGCCATGTACTTGAGCTAATGACAGGAGGCAATGTTGATGTCACCAAAGGAGCTTAGTTCTACAGCAAATAAGGAAAACAAGAAGCCTAAAATAAGATTAAACAATAGGAATTTTGGAATCATTGCAATTACTTTTGGCGTGGGCGTTCTTGTATCTATACTAAGCCCATGGTTCTTAACTTCAGAAAACATCATTAATGTCTTGCGACAGAATAGTTTTCTATTCCTCCTGGCTATGTCCGAGACTATGGTGATTATATCGGGTGGTATTGACCTTTCCGTAGGCCCGATAGTAAGTCTTAGCGGCTGCTTAGCTGCCTATTTAGTAAAGATTGGTGTAAGTATTCCATTGGCATTACTAGCAGGTATTATTGCCGGCTCTTGTGTGGGATTAGTAAATGGATTACTGGTCACCATTGGAAGAATGGAACCGTATTTAGCTACACTTTCTATGCAAATCCTACTAGCTGGTGGGATATTGTACGTGACTCAAGGGGTCCCAATAGTCCCCTTTAAAGACGCATTTACGATAGTAGGACGAGGCTATATTGGCTTCATGCCAGTACCAATAATCGTAGTCGCCATAGTAGGAATCGCAATTCACATTATGATGTCAAGCTCTGTTTTCGGAAGACATATATATGCGGTTGGTGGCAATAGAAAGGCCGCTAAAGTATCAGGGATTAACCTTGCTAGAATAATTGTCACAACTTTCATAATCTCAGGTTCATTGGCTGGATTGTCGGGAGTCATGTTGGCCTCACGAATGGCGAGTGGACAACCATCAGGTGGAAATGGAATGGAATTATATGCTATTGCCGCTTCTGTAGTTGGTGGTGCTTCATTCTCAGGAGGACAAGGAACGATATATGGTACATTATCAGGGGTCGTTTTGATTGCAATAATTGGGAATGCACTAAATCTACTAAATATCTCATCATTCCTTCATCAAGTCGTCATCGGAAGCGTAATCGTAATTACCGTAATATTTGACAGGCGCATGAAGAGGAAAGAATTATAGGGTGATTACATGCAACTTGTGCAAAGTTACCGAAATGAAGATTCATTAACGTATAAGGCGCAAGCAGTTGATCGATTGGCCAACAGAATCAGAATTGACGTTTTGAGTATGATTTATGGGGCAAAATCTGGTCACATTGGCGGTTCGTTTTCGATCGCTGAGATCTTAGCATCACTATATCTATACCAGCTTAAAGTCAACCCAAGGATATCAGATTGGGCAGATAGAGACAGGTTAGTTTTATCAAAAGGCCATGCCGCGCCAGCATTATATGCGGTGCTCTCCGAGATGGGCTTCTTTAGCCGAGAAGAATTTAAGCACTTCCGACAAGTGGGAAGCATTCTACAGGGACACCCTGATATGAATAAGACTCCTGGGATCGATATTTCTACAGGGTCATTAGGTCAGGGGTTATCTTTCGGAATTGGTATGGCATTGGCAGGTAAACTGAATAATAGAAGTTACCACACATGGGTAATAATGGGCGATGGAGAATGCAATGAAGGCCAGATTTGGGAAGCGGCATCTTTCGCTGCTCATATGAAACTTGGTAATATTACTGCTATTATCGACAATAACCGATACCAGCTTGATGGATGTACATCCGAAATCTTGTGTATGGAACCATTTCGTAAGAAGTGGGAAGCATTTAATTGGAAGGTTTACGAGTGTAACGGACATTCAAGTGAGGAGCTTATCAACAGCTACAGGTATGCTGTCAAAGATATGCATCCTAGTTTAATAATCGCTCATACAATAAAGGGCAAAGGCGTCTCATTTATGGAAAACACAAGTGAGTGGCATGGAAGAGTGCCAACCGAGGAGGAGTATCTAGAAGCATTGACCGAATTGAAATGTGGTGCCAATGAATGAATTATTGCATGAGAGAAGCATATGCTAATTCACTGATCGAAATAGCAAAAAAGTTTCCTAATGTAGTTGTACTAGATTCAGATGTTTCAAAATCTACGAAGACGAAAATGTTCTCGGAGGTCTATCCTGATAGGTTTTTCAATATTGGCATAGCGGAAGCAAATATGATGAGTATAGCAGCTGGAATGGCAAGCACAGGCATTATACCATTTGTAAATAGCTTTAGTTTCTTGGTTACAGAAAGAGCTTTAGAGCAGCTAAGAACCGGGATAGCATATCCGAATCTTTCTGTGAAAATCGCCGGTTCATACGGAGGCCTCTCCAACTCATATGATGGTGCCACACATCAGGATATTTGTGATTTTGCCATAATGAGAAGCATACCTAATATGACTGTTATAAATCTCTCTGATGCGAGGCAAGTTACATTCGCAATTCCAGAAATTGCATCACATATAGGCCCTGTATACTTCAGGCTTATGAGAAATCCTGTACCAGAGATACAAAAGCTGGATGACGCTTTCATTATTGGAAAGGCCATTACATTAGAAAGTGGTCAAGACTTATCGATTTTTGCGAGCGGCTCCATGGTTAGTGTTGCCATTGAAGCAACTACTAAATTAAAAGCTCTTGGAATAGGAGCTGATTTGATCGAGGTGCATACCATAAAGCCTCTTGACGAAGAAGCAATTCTAAATTCTGTAAAAAAGACAAAAGCAGCCCTGACAGTAGAAGAGCATAGCATTATTGGCGGTTTAGGTTCAGCAATCTGTGAATTGACTGGTTCGAATTATTGTATTCCAATAGAATGCATTGGAATAAACAACTCATTCGGAATATCAGGGGCTTATGTAGACCTTCTTAGGTGTAATGGATTAGTAGCAAATAATGTTTTCGATACAGCAGTTAAAGTAATAAAAAGGAAATTCACGTATTAATAAAATCCTTATAGGGATCCTTTACAGCAATTAAATACCCGTGGCAATTGGCTAGATTCTTTAATGGCGAAGGGAAGGTGCAGAAGAGTTGAATTTCGTAGAAGCATTCAAGAAGGCAAGAGTAGTGGACCTGTCAGAGTATGCCACCCCGGCAAAGAGGAGCGCAGGCTGGAGATCAGATCCTATAAGGTGTATGCGGGCGAGGTAATGCACGAGATCGACACCATGAGCCACATCGGCACGCACGTCGAAGTGCCGTCGCACTTCATCGAACCGCTGCGCGGAACCAAATGCAAGGACCTTGCAGACTTCCCGCCCGAAGCATGGATGGGCGAGGCAGTGTTCATCAACCTGGCGGGCCTGGCCCCAAGGTCGGCATAACATCGGAGTTCGTAAAGAGCTTCGGCGTGAAGACCGGCGACATCGTCATTATGGGCAACTCCAAGTACAAGGGAGACGACCAGAACTTCCTGTCCAATGAGGCTGTAAGATACCTGGCCGATCTGAACATCAAGATACTCGGCCTCGACCTTACTTTCAAGATGGAAGAGTTCTGGACTCCGCTCGGAAACATGAAGACCCACGTGTACATGCTTGAGAAGGACATCCCGCTCATCGAGGTCATGGTAAACCTCGACCAGCTCAGGGAGCGCCGTTTCTTCTTCATAGGCGTGCCGGTGGCGATAGTCGGCCTCGACGCGTTCCCGATAAGGGCCGTTGCCCTCGAGGGAGTACTTTAGTCTATCGATCGTTATTTGACGTTGGAGCCTTTTGGCCTATTGATGGGGGAAGCATCCGGTAAACAATGCAAGCTAGTGCTGTTCTGCCATCTTTTGCTTAATGAGTGCATGAGCATTAGTCAAAGCTGGTCCTAGTCCGAATTTTGATAGAGTTGTGTTGAACTAATGATGTAGGAAGCGGCCCTATGCTGTAGTGTATGGGGCCGCTTACTGTTAAGGGGGTAATTCATATAGAGTATGGCAACGGACTGACTCGTAAAGAACTTTTGGAGCTGCTAAGCAGTTTGGTAAGAATTGAAAGCACTACAGGGCATGAAGGTGAGATCGTCAAGTTTATTAAGGAGTACCTGATAAAACTCGGATTAGAGCCGCAGATGGTGAAGATCGATGATGAGAGAAATCCAATCTATGTGAAGATCCCCGGTAAGCAAGCAGGCTCTGTTGCATTTGTAGGCCATTTGGACACTGTTGACGTAAGAGGGCAGGACTGGATACACGATCCTTTCGGTGCCGACATCGAAGGCACACGCATGTATGGTAGAGGATCATCTGACATGAAAAGCGGTTTGGTGACCATGATAGGGACCGCCGCTTGGCTGATTAGGAATAAAGTGACGCCAGAGAAATCGATAATATTCGGCTTCACTGTCGAAGAGGAAAAGGGATATAGAGGCGCAAGAGCGCTTGCTGAAGCTGGATGTTTTAAGGATACGGAACTCTAATAATCCCGGAACCAACTGAAGGTGCCTTATGTATAGGCCAAAAGGGGCAACTTTGGGTAGATACTACTTTCAGTGGGCGTGCTGCACATGCTGCCTTGCCTGAAATGGGTGCTAATGCAGCTGTGGCAGCTGCCGATTTTGCAGTAACGGTCACAGAATCCTGCAAAGGGTTCTTGGATAAACCGAATCTCGGCCATTCTACAGGGAGTGTAGACGAAGTGCATGGAGGATGGCAGATAAATGTAATTCCGAATTCAGCCAAAGTAGGAGTCGACTTCAGGGTAGTAGACGAGGACGACTACAATATGTCGCTTGCAATTGTCTCTGAAGCAAGCAGGAGAGTAAGTGACAAATGGGGAGTAAACTCTGAAACCAGCATCCGCCAGTATGTGAAGCCAGTTGTCAGCGATTACGGATTGCCATTAGTTCAAAGGTTTATTAGAGCAGCAAACCCAAACAATAATGAAAGCAAAGGCTTAAAAGTCGTAGCATATTCGACTGACGGATCAGTGATTGTCGAAATTAGAAAGAATGCCATTGTTAGTATGCGGACCAGGATCTATTGGTAAAGCGCATCAACCGGAGGAATATGTAGAGATGGGTCAGCTATTTGATGTCCTCCATATGTTTATTAGGTTTGTATCTGGGGAGATGTAAAGATCAATCATTGATTTGGACTCACAGAGAATTTTTAAAGGGCCTGTTAAAGGCCCTTCAAATGCTCTTCAGCCACCTTAATGAAATCGTCATCGCCGAAGCTTCCCGACTTAGGTGCCATCAGCAAGGATGCTCCTCCTAGCGTAAGCACGGAGGGGACCCCTGGCGTAATCTCTTTTAGCAGCATGTTGCCAATAATACCCAGCCTTTCGCATATTGCACCGGACGTCTCGCCGCCCAGGATGATGATCCTTGTGAGGCCAGTTTTCTTGATAATGGCTTCGGCGATGTCCGAAAGGGCGGATGATACCATCCTTCCGAGCTCTCGCTCACCATACCCGGCCTCAAGGCCCTTTGCTTTCGCCGCTGCCACCTGTTCAGTCTCGTTCTCCGTATGGACTAAGAAGGCATCACCATTTTGAATAGCATCAGACGCAAATTGGACGCATTCCTTGATCATGGAGTCGCGGGATGAGGGGTCAAGGAGCGCCTGCGACTTGATTTCGAAATGGTGCATACCATCAGCTATAGCGCGCTTAACCTGCCTTTGGGTCTGAGGAGTAACGCTGCCTGCGATAATCAGAGTCCCAAGGTCCGCACGGCGTAAGCCTGAGAGGTCTGCTTTCCTGCCTTTACCTTCTTTGCCGAGCCACTTGGGCAGCTCCTCGCCTATGGCTGAGCTACCTGCAAGAACTTTGACATCTCTTACTGCGCCGGCTACGGTATTCAACATCTCTTGATCCAGGATGTCGAATATAAGGTATTGGTATGTTCCCATCGCTTTTCTCATTGCCACCCTCGTGGCTTCGACACCGAGGGAGATGACCGAATGTGGAATGAGGCCTACTTTCCTTGAGGTCTGCTTTGACAGTATGCTTACCAGGTCGGATTCCCGCATCGGATGGATAGGGTCGTTCCTGAAATCGGACTCTTCAAGAGGAACGCCGTGCACATAGTGGATGCCATCCCGCGTCACCCTTCCAAGCTTCGGAAAGCCGAGGACGACAGCACAGAACTCCTCTCCAAGCTCATCGAGCATTGCATCGAACTCCGCCCCGATGTTTCCTCTGAAGACAGAGCAAGTCTTCTTGTGGAAAGTATCGCATCCGATGGTTTTTAGTATAGAAGTCGCCTCTCGGACCTTTTTGTAAGCTAATGCGGGAGGGTCCAGCCTGCTATTCGTATTGAGGATTATCACGTCCGAATCGGCGTCAAGCCCTGACGGGTTGCCATATTCGGAATAGACGAGCACCTTGTACCCGTTCTTGGCGAACATAATCCCAATATCGTTTGCGCCGGTGAAGTCGTCTGCGACAACCCCTATCATCTTGCCTCCTGTGCACTCCTCTGAACCTGTTAGATGGTGATAGCGTATGCTTCGTACTCTTATAAGCCACTTTGATTCTATAGCTTTTAGACAAACAAATCATTACTAAAATCTTGGCCCTAAGCTGCAAATAATGGAGCTAGCCAATTGAAGACTTAATGGCTCAACTTTCCTATTGCATCCGTCCTCCGCGAACCTCTATAATCAACAATCGTTGTATAGCAAAATAATTTCTCCGGGAGTGATTTATTTGGAGGATATCAAAAGCCTGGGCATGCTGATGGGCCAGGTGATGAGGGCAAAACAAAACAGGATGACCCAGCTTATAGAGGGCCTTGAGCTGCACCCGGCGCAGGCTCCCATTCTCTTCACCCTGATTGCGCACGACGGGCTTACGCAGAAGGACCTGGGCGAAAAGATAAGCCTTAAGCCCGCAACCATCACCATAATGCTCAACCGCATGCAGAAGGCAGGATTGATCGAGAGAAGAGAGGACAAAGAGGACCTCAGGCTCTCCCGCGTGTACGTAACGGACAGAGGCAAAGTCATCGCCGAAGCCGCAAAGCTTGCCATGAACCAGATACAACAGGAGGCCTATTCGGGCTTCTCAGCTGAGGAAATGATGCTCATGCGCCGCCTTCTCGTCCACATCAAGGACAACCTCGAGAAGGCCTCCCAGAGCAATATAAAAAAGGTTAGACACTAAACGATTATTACACCGCCAAAATCTAGGGACATCTGGAGGACGAATGCTTAGAATTCTAAAATACATGAAGCCGCACGCGCTCAAGATACTCATCATCGTTGCCCTGCTTTTCGTGCAGGCCAACAGCGACCTTGCCCTGCCCGACTACATGGCAAGGATCATAAACGTAGGCATACAGCAGGAGGGCATAGAAAACGCCGTCCCCAAGGCAATAAGGAAGGCCGAGCTGGACAAGGCCGCCCTCTTCATGAGCGGGGAGAGCAAGGACTATGTCCTGTCCTTCTATAATCTCCTGGACAAAGCAGCAATGAGCTCGGATGAGCTTGAGGATTACGCCAAGAAGTATCCGCTCATCAACGACGTGCCATTATATGAGCTGAAAGCCACCACCGAAGAGGAGATGGACAAGCTCAATACGACATTGGGCAGGCCGCTTCTTGTGATGGCCATGATAAACAAGGGAGGCCTGGCAAGCCTTGCGACCCCCGGCACTTCGCTGCCGCCCATACCCCCTGGCATCGACCCTTACATGCTCATCGGCATGATGCCCGAAGCCCAGAGGGCCGGCATGATAGCGCAGATGGACGAGCGTTTCGCCGCCATGCCCGCAAGCATCGTAACCCAGTCCGCCCCCCTCTTTATAAAAGGCGAGTATGAGGCCATTGGCATAGACGTCGCCAAGGCCCAGACCGACTATATAATCAAAGCCGGCCTCAACATGCTGCTCATCGCCATGATAAGCATGCTGGCTGCGGTCATCGTCGGCTACCTCGGCGCCCAGGTGGCGGCATCCCTCTCAAGATCCCTCAGGGCCGACGTATTCGGCAAGGTCGTCGCCTTCTCCAATGTGGAGATGGACAAGTACTCCACCGCGTCGCTCATAACCCGCACAACCAACGACATACAGCAGATACAGATGCTCACCATGATGCTCTTCAGGATAGTCATCTACGCCCCGATACTAGGCATCGGCGGCGTCATCAAGGTCATGAACACCGATACGAACATGAGCTGGATAATAGTCCTTGCCGTGTCCGTGATCTCAGTAGTGGTCCTGACCCTGTTCCTGGTGGCTATGCCCAAGTTCAAGAAGGTGCAGAAGTTAATCGACAAGCTAAACCTCGTAACCCGCGAAGCCCTGACCGGCCTGCCTGTTATAAGGGCGTTTAGCAAGCAGAGGCATGAGGAGGCCAGGTTCGACTCGGTCAACAAGGACCTCACCGGCACAAGCCTCTTCGTCAACCGCATGATGGGCCTTATGATGCCCGTCATGATGCTAATGATGAACGGCATAGCCATACTCATCGTCTGGGTCGGCGCGCACCAGATAGACGAGAGCGGCATGCAAATCGGCAGCATGATGGCCTTCATACAGTACGCCATGCAGATAATAATGGCGTTCCTGATGATCTCTGCAGTCTCAATCATGATACCCAGGGCCTCCGTCTCCTTGCAGCGCGTAGGCGAGGTTCTTCGCACGGATGTGTCGATAAAAGACGACCCGTCCCCGGTCAAGCTCGACGGCAAGCTCAAGGGCAAAGTCGAGTTCAGGGACGTCTCCTTCAAATATCCTGACGCCGAGGATTACGTCCTCTGCGGCATCAACTTCACCGCTGAGCCCGGCAAGACGACGGCAGTAGTCGGCGGCACCGGCAGCGGCAAGTCCACCCTCGTAAACCTCATACCCCGCTTCTTCGACGTAAGCGAGGGCGAGCTGCTCATAGACGGCGTCGACATAAGGCGCATGAGCCAGCACGACCTAAGGGAGAGGATTGGATATGTGCCCCAGCGCGGCATCCTGTTCTCAGGAACCATAGATAGCAACCTAAGGTACGGGCGCGAGGAGGCTACAGATGAGGATCTCGTCGAAGCCGCCGAGACGGCGCAGGCAATAGACTTCATCAAGGAGAAGCCCGAGGGCTTCGGCTCCGAGATCTCACAGGGCGGCACCAACGTGTCGGGCGGCCAGAAGCAGAGGCTGTCCATCGCAAGGGCCCTTGTGAAGAAGCCTGAGATCTACATCTTCGACGACACCTTCTCAGCGCTCGACTTCAGGACCGACGCCGAGCTCAGGAAGGCGCTCTCTTTGAAGACAAGCGGCGCCACGATACTAATCGTTGCCCAGCGCATAGGCACCATAATGCACGCGGACAAGATAGTGGTGCTCGACGAGGGCGAGATAGTCGGCGTAGGAAAGCACGAAGAGCTTATAAACAGCTGCGAGGTATACAGGCAGATAGCTCTGTCGCAGCTTTCTGTGGAGGAGTTGGGCAGATGAGCGATATAAAGACGGAGAACAAGGAATTCAAGCCGGGCCAGCAGCCAGGCTTCAGAGGCGGCCCGATGGGCGGAGGGCCCATGGGCGGCGGACATATGGGTGGGATGGCAGTAGGCAAGGCCAAGGACTTCAAAGGCACCTGGAAGAAGATCCTGAACCTGCTAAAGCCCTACAAGATAATTATCGCCGTAGTGCTGCTGTTCGCAATAGGCAGCGCGGTATTCTCAATAATCGGCCCCAAGATACTGGGCAATGCCACCACCAAGCTCTTCGAAGGCGCGATGGCGAAGCTGACCGGCGTAGAAGGGGCATCGATAGACTTTTCAGGCATAGGCAGGATACTGCTCAACCTGATAGGCCTGTATGCGATAAGCGCGATCTTCTCCTTCATACAAAGCTACATAATGGCAGGAGTCGCACAGAAGATATCCTATAACCTCAGGCGGGGCATCTCCGAGAAGATCAACAGGCTGCCTGTGAAGTACTTCGACGGGACCACGCACGGCGAAGTGCTGTCCAGGGTGACCAACGACGTTGATACGGTAAGCCAGACGCTGAACCAGAGCATGTCGCAGATAGTAACCTCGATCACAACGCTAATAGGCGTGCTTGTGATGATGATCTCGATAAGCCTTACGATGACTGCGGCATCCATCGTCATAATGCCCATGTCCGCGATATTCATGGTTGTCATCATCAAGCAGTCGCAGAAGTACTTCAAGATGCAGCAGGAGTTCTTAGGGCATCTTAACGGCAAGGTGGAGGAGGTCTACGGCGGGCACAGGATCATGAAGGCCTTCAACGCCGAGGAGCGGACGGTTGCGGACTTCGACTCCGTAAACAACAAGCTCTACGGCTCGGCCTGGAAGTCGCAGTTCCTATCAGGCATGATGTTCCCGATAATCTCCTTTATTGGCAACATCGGCTATGTGCTGATTGCGATAATGGGCGGCTACCTAGCAATAAGGAAGGCCATACAAGTGGGCGACATATTGGCATTCGTGCAGTACGTCCGCTCGTTCACGCAGCCCATCGCGCAGGCGGCGCAGACGGCAAACATCCTGCAATCGACGGCAGCTGCCGCCGAGAGGGTGTTCGAGTTCATGGAGGAGCCCGAGGAAGTGGCAGACATTGAACAGCCCGTCAGCGCGGAGAACATCGATGGCGAGGTCGTCTTCGACCACGTGCACTTCGGCTACGAGCCCGGCAAGACGATAATAAACGACTTCAACGCATTCATAAGGCCCGGCCAGCGCGTAGCAATCGTAGGGCCCACAGGCGCCGGAAAGACCACCATGGTGAAGCTTCTGATGCGCTTCTACGATGTGGAAAGCGGAAGGATCCTCGTCGACGGCAAGGACATAAGAGACTACAGGCGCGACGAGCTCAGGCGCGAGTTCGGCATGGTGCTGCAGGACACATGGCTGTTCAACGGCAGCATCATGGAGAACATCCGCTACGGCAGGCAGGAAGCAACGGACGAACAGGTCAAGGAGGCCGCGAAGGCCGCCCATGTACACAGGTTCGTAAAGACGCTTCCCGACGGCTACAACATGGTCCTCAATGAGGAGGCCAGCAATGTGAGCCAGGGCGAGAAGCAGCTGCTGACCATTGCAAGGGCAATACTCGCCGACCCCAGGATACTGATACTGGACGAGGCCACAAGCTCGGTAGACACCCGCACCGAGGTCCTCATACAGAAGGCGATGGAGAACCTCATGCACGGCAGGACGAGCTTTATAATCGCCCACAGGCTGTCGACCATCAAGGACGCGGACCTCATCCTCGTCATGGACAACGGCGACATCGTTGAGCAGGGCTGCCATGAGGAGCTTCTAAAGCGCGGCGGCTTCTACGCTAAGTTGTATAACAGCCAGTTCGAGACCGGCCTGGCGGCATAAATAGCACTATCAGATAAAGAATAAGGGCCCCGGATTTCATAGATCCGGGGCCCTCTGCTATATGCTTCAGTCTCCTGCTAAGGATTATGCTATGGCAGTACAGGCGGCGGGGGCGAATTCATAATAGACCCGTTGTAATCCACCCTCACGCTTTCCAGAGTAAAGCCGTAGGCTGGTATGGACATATCCAGAGGCTAGGCGTAAATGGTGGGTATGAACCATCTAGATTCTAGTATTCGACATCGAATTCGGCGGCCATCAATTCACCATTGATCTCCATATGGATATGTGAATCGCCGGTCTTAGTCAGCACGAACTCGTTGTAGCCGTCTTCGACAAGGCCCGGCACAGGGGCCTTTTCCTGGCTGTACATTTTCGTAGCCGCCGTGATCGTTCCTGATCTTCGACATTGTAGTCATCCTCTGCTCCGGCATTGCTGACGTCCCATACCAGGTTGTTCTGAGTCACCGCTCATAGAAGTAACCGTCGCTTAATGCTACGCCGAAACTATATCTGTGCGTGAGGTCCGCAAAGAGCCTGAACTTGACTGTCATTGTGAAATCCCCGCTGAACCTCTTAGGGGCGCGTGAAGCATGTATCCGGAAATTGGCCCCTTCTGCCTGGAAGAAGTACTCATCGTCCTCTTCACCGACGCATACCATGCCCCGTTGCTGTTTACAAGGTCTCTGCTCCGCCTTGAAGCTGAAGAAATAGCTCCTCTTACAGCCGGCAAGGATCAGCGTGATCGCCAATACGAGCATAAATGCGAAGATGCGTCCCGGCTTCAAATCCGTACCCTCCTTATATCGCAGAATATGCCATTAAAAGATTTATTCAAAGCGCATGCTCCCGACTCCTTCAAGGAGCGTGCAGAATTTTGCTGGAAAAGAAGTAAATGGAATTAGCGTGGGCGCAATAAAGAAGCTCCCCGGATCATCAAAATCCGGGGAGCTTCGCCGCTAATCGCGCTAATAACAGGGGCTATGGGGTAGGAGGTGCCGGCGCTTTCGAAGAGGACCCTTTATATTCCACTTCTACGCTTTCAAGCGTAAAGCCGTATGCCGTATCGTGGGCTATCCAGGGCATAAGCGAACACGGTCGGGATGAACCACCTCGAATTGTAGATTCGTATAATCGTAGTCGGCGGCTTGGACATCGTTGATCTCCATATGGATATGATCTCCCGTCTTGGTAAGCACGAAAGTGTTGTCTCCGTCATAGACAAGGCCGGGAACCAATGCGGCTTCTTCTAGCTATGGATGTTCGTCCAGCCATCGTCGTTGGCGTCTTTCACGCTGTAGGTATCCGTGCCGCCGCCGTTATATACTTCAAGCGTCAGCTTGTTCTTGTCGGTCCAAGCTCATAGTAATAGCGTGTCGCTTAGCACTATGCCGAAATTATATTTGTGCGTGAGGTCGGCAATGAGTCTGAACTTCGACGGTCATTGTGAAATCTCCGCTGAACTCTTAAGGGAGCCGTGAAGCATGAATTGCGGAAATTCGCGCCCTCCTGTCTGGAAGTAGTACTCATCGTCCTCCTCTCCAACCGCATACCATGCCCCTTGCCTCATTTACAAGGTCCTGCTCGACCTTGAAGCTGAAGAAGTAGCTTCCCTCACAGCCGGAAAGGACCATCGCGAGGGCCAAAACGACACAACTGCTGCCAAAATGCTGTCCTTGATCTTCAAATCCAGTACGCCTCCTCATATAAGCAGAATACTCTATGATGGTTGCTTTCTAAGTCGCATCTATCCGTAAAACCTTCATTCAGTGTGCAATAATTTCACTATTCGAAGACATGGAATCAAGCTAGTGCCGCAAAGAAGCTCCCCGGATCTGCAAATCCGGGAGCTGCGCTGCTAATGCCCTAACAACGAGCTTACTTGGGTCCAACCTACGAGCTTTGCGGAAATGTCCCACAGCCTGTCGGCATCCGCCCTGTCCTTGGACCTTCTGCTGTGACGGCAAGGCGCATCATCCTGCCAGTAGACCTCATCAGGGCATGCCAGCTCGCTCTCGGTTGCAAGCATTATGCAGGTGCGGGCGCCTTCCTCGGCCGTGCGGCCCCCTCTGCCCCTAAGCTTCCATACGAAGCCGGCAAGGCCCATCGAGGACTTAGACCCGATTTCCGTATCCACAAGGCGTGGGGAGACGGCATAGGCCCTGAAGCCGCCCTCGGATTTGAACCTGTCGTTCAGGCCATAGCTGAAGAGCACATTCGCCAGCTTCGACTGCATATAGGCGAAAAGGTGGATGTAACGCCTGCTTTGCATAAGATCGTCCCATCTCATCCAGGCGTGGTAATGGGACTTCGAGCTCATTGTAATTACCCTTGATGCGTGATCGCCGCAAAGCAGGGGCTTCAACAGGTTTGTAAGCAGGAACGGGGCGAGGTGGTTTACCGCAAACTGCATTTCATAACCTTCTGCAGTCGTCTGCTGCCATCCCGAGAACGCGCCGGCGATGTTCATCAGGCAGTCGAGCTTGCCCCCGCTCTCTCTTTTAACCAGCTCGCTGATTTCATCGGCGAGCCTTCTGACTTCCTTCAAAGACGCGAAGTCGGCGATCAGCCCATCGAATCTTGCGCCCGGATTGGCACCAAGTATTGCGCTTCTAAGCTCTGCCATCTTTTCGGGGCTCCTGCCTGTGCCGATTACATGGATGCCCCGAGCGGCAAGCGCCATTGCCGCGGCCCTTCCTAAGCCTGACGTCGCTCCTGTTACGACTATGGTATTTGGCGAATAAGCTGCTGACATGTTAGCCTCCCGCATTTGAGTTACGGGCCCTGCCATCTGCCTATATGCTATCATTGTGCTGAAAAGTAATCGAGCATGCCGCTCGACAAACTTAGCTTACCTATCTCTCTTATGGGGGTGGTGCTTTTGGGCTTTGTTCTCGTAACGGGAGCGGCCGGGGGGCTTGGCAGGCCATTGTGCCACGAGCTGGCTTCAAGAGGCTATGATATCGTGCTCCTGGACCTGGACGAGGGCAGGCTTTGCAGCATCGCGGACGGCTTGAAGTGCATGCACGGCGTCAATTGCGAGACATTGGCTATGGACCTGTCGGACGATGTACAAAGAGCAGGCCTTTGCAAAGACATCGAGGCCGGCAGATGGGAGCTTTCCGGGCTTGTGAACTGCGCGGGCACCGAATCCGAGGGCAGGCTCGCCGACATACCAAGGGAGAGCCTTCTTTCCATACTCAGGATAAATGTAATTGTCACTACCGATTTGATGAGATCGGCCATTGCCGCGCACAAAGAACGATACCAGGCTCTTCATACTCAACATGTCCAGCATGGCCGCCTTCAACCCCATGCCGTTCAAAGCGGCCTACTCATCCTCCAAGAGGTATCTTCTGAACCTTTCCCAGGCGGTGGCGGCCGAGATGAAAGGCAGCGGCGTCACCGTGACGGCGTTCTGCCCCGCCGGCATTCCTACGAACCCGGGCACGGTGGAGAGGATCCGCGTCCAGGGATTCTGGGGAGCAGCCACTATGACGGAGGTCGGACGCGCGGCATATGTTGCGGTTGAAGCCGCCATAAGAGGGAAGACGGTCGTAGTGCCCGGCGCTTTGAACAAGCTGGTGCGCGTCGCAAGCTCAATAGTCCCGCGAGGGATTTCGACAGCATTCATCGCGAGAAGGTGGAGGCGGGTCAGGACTTCATCCAAATAGCGTCTTCAGTGGAGTTATTTGTCAAAGCATGAGGGGAGGCAGGCAAATTTGGCCAAAGTCGGCTACATACGCGTTCTTACTGCAGAATCTGTCGCAGACCGGCAGGAGGAGGCCATCCGACCGCTAGTTGAGGCCCTCTTTGCGGACGAGGGCGGCGAAAAGGATACGAGCAGGCCCGAGTTCTACAAGATGATGACAGCCCTGAAAAAGGGCGACGTCCTTTATGTGGAGTCTATAACCAGGCTTGCCAAGTCAACCAGGGACCTGCTCCAGATCATAGAGGCTTTAAGGTTGAAGGATGTCGACATCGTCTCCTTCAAGGAGGAGATCGACACGACCAATGAAGAGGGCAGATCGATATGGAAAGTGTTCTCGGCCCTGCTGGAGATCGACAAGCAGGCCATGGGCGACTGGCAGAAGGATTACATAGAAGCTGCCAAAAAGCGCAGCAAAAAGGCAGGGACAAGGGGTTTTTGATCTAGACTTGCCTTTGTATCGAATTTCGTACCGCAAAATCACCCGGAAGGCCTCCTTAAGGGGGCCTTCTGCTTTGCACGAGGTGCCGATAAGGCATATAATTTATTTTAGTTACACGTCTAAATGTTTCGGAGGTGGCACATGGGAAGGGAAGAGGGCATTATCTCCCTAATAGGCGGACTTATGAAGGCCAAGCGGGCGAGGATTCAGAAGCTGCTTGAAGGGCACGGCGTGCACCCGGGCCAGGCCCCCATGCTCTTTACCATATTCAAGGACGAGGGCATGACACAGAAGAGCCTGGGCGAGAAGATGAACCTGAAGCCGGCTTCGGTGACCATCATGCTCAGAAGGCTTCAGAAGGCGGGCCTGATAGAAAAGATTCCTGACACCAAGGACCTGAGGGTGTTTCGCATCTATCTCACCAAGAAGGGCGGCACGGTCAAGGCCGTGGTCAAGAACACCATCGAAATGGTGGAGAAGGACGCCTGCAGGAACCTGAGCGACGAGGAGCTCCTAACCTTAAGGCGGCTTATCGCCAGCATGAAGGAAGGCCTGGAATCGGCGTCTGATGTAAAAGCCTAATAAACGAGGCGGATTTTAGTTGTTTGCATAAGGGGCGGGTGTTTTGTCGAAGCTTTTCAAATTCATAAAGCCGTATTGGTGGGCGATCGTGCTGGGGCCGCTTCTGATGATGCTGGAAGTGGCGGCGGACCTGCTGCAGCCGCGGCTGATGGTACAGATAATCGACATAGGCGTCGCAAACCGCGACCTTGCCTATGTTTACTCCGTCGGCGCAAAGATGATCGGAATTGCTATTATCGGCCTTCTGGGCGGCACCGGCGCCACCATATTCTCCTGCATAGCGTCCCAGGGCTACGGCAAGGACTTAAGGGCCGAGCTGTTCTCGAAAGTCCAGTCCTACTCGTTCGCCGAGCTCGACAAGTTCAAGACGGCGTCATTGATCACGCGCCTTACAAACGACGTGGCGCAGGTCCAGCATATAGTCCTTATGAGCCTCAGGATGCTTGTCCGGGCGCCTCTTCTTGCAATCGGCGGCGCCGTGATGGCGCTCATGATAAACGCAGGCCTCGCCTCAGTCCTCCTCATATCCCTTCCGGTGCTCGGCATCGCCCTTGCCCTGATAATGGGCAGGAGCTTCCCGATGTTCGGCGTCGTGCAGAAGAAGCTCGACAAATTGAACAGCGTTACCAGGGAGAACCTGGCCGGCGTCAGGGTAGTGAAGGCCTTCGTAAGGGCCGATTACGAGAAGGCGCGCTTTGCCAAGTCCAATGAGGAGCTGTTCAAAATCGCGCTCAAGGCGACAAGGCTCGTCGGCCTGACGACTCCGGTCATGATGATCACGATGAACATAAGCCTGGTCGCCGTCCTGTGGTTCGGCGGAGCCAAGGTCAACATAGGGACGATGACGGTCGGCGAGGTAATGGCCTTCATCAACTACATTACCCAGATACTCATCGCCCTGCAGATGGTGGCATTCCTCATGGTGATGATATCAAGGGCGAAGGCTTCGGCCGACAGGATAGCAGAAGTGCTGGATGTCGATTCAAGCATCGCAAGCCCTAGAGGCTCAAAGGCGAAGTAAAAGGCGGCAGGATAGATTTCAGGGGAGTGAGCTTCCACTACGAGGGCTCAGCGGGAGATCCTGTGCTCAAGGACATTGAACTTAGCGTGCTGCCGGGCCAGACGCTGGCCATTCTAGGCTCCACGGGAGCCGGCAAATCGACCCTTGTTAACCTCATACCGCGCTTCTACGATCCGACAGCAGGCTCAGTGCTGATAGATGGCACTGATGTGCGGGACATGGACCTGCTGGAGCTCAGGGAGTCCCTCGGCATGGTGCTGCAGGATTCCGTGCTCTTCACGGGAAGCATCCGCGAGAACATCCTCTGGGGCAAGGAAGATGCCACGGAAGAGGAGCTTATTGAGGCTGCCAAGGCGGCCCAGGCCCACAACTTCATATCGGCCTTCCCGCAAGGGCTACGACACCCAGGTCGGCCAGAAGGGCGTGAACCTCTCGGGCGGGCAGAAGCAGAGGCTGGCAATAGCCCGGGCACTTATCAGAAAGCCCAGGATACTGATACTGGACGACAGCACCAGCGCCGTCGACATGGGGACAGAGGAAAGGCTTCAGGCGGCGCTTAAGAGCAGCGGGGCCGGCATGACGACGATAGTCATCGCCCAGAGGATAAGCTCGGTAATGGACGCAGACAGGATAATTGTGCTGGAAGACGGCAGGGTAGTCGCCGACGGCACCCACAGGCAGCTACTTGGCTCCAGCGACGTGTACAGGGACATAGTAAGGTCCCAGCTGGGGGAGGAGGCTGCGTGATGGAAAGCAGGGACAGGGCAAAACCCGCGGCTAACATTGAAGCGAACGGCCAGCCGGGCGCAGCCAAGTCCTACGCCAAGGGCGGTCCTGCGAACCCTGTTCAGCAGCCGGTGATGCCAAGGCCCGGAATGGGCGGCGGCCCCGGCTTCGGCGGGGGCCCCGGCAGGCGGTTCATGAGCGAGGCCTCCAAGGCGAAGGACACAAAAGGCACCCTCAGAAGGATATGGGGCTATCTTAAGAAGCAGAGATCCCGCCTGATAATCGTCTTCCTGCTCGCATTGACGAGCTCCTTGCTGTCGCTTGCCGGCCCTTACCTAATAGGCAGGGGCGTGGACGCCATGACCAAGGGCCTTGGCAATGTGGACTTCGACCTGATATTCGACCTTGCGGCAATACTGATTGCCATCTACCTTGCGGCCGCCTTCGCCTCCTGGCTCACCATTTACATCATGTCCGATGTGGCGCTGAAGACGGTAAGGGAGCTGAGGAAGGACATGTTCGACAAGGTGCAGGAGCTTCCTGTGCCCTACTTCGACCGCCGCCCGCACGGCGAGCTCATGAGCAGGCTTATAAACGACGTGGAGAACATCAACAACGCCCTCTCCCAGGGGGTTACGCAGGTGTTCTCAAGCGCGGTAACGGTGGTGGGTCCCTTGCCATGATGCTTTGGCTGAGCCCGCTTCTCACCTTCATAAGCCTTATCGCAATACCTCTAAGCATACTTTTCACGACGCTTATCGCAAAGCGCACCAGGCGTTACTTCTCGGCCCAGGCGAGGGATTTGGGCGAGCTCAACGGCTTCATAGAGGAGACGGTCTCGGGCCAGAAGGTCGTAAAGGCCTTCAGCAGGGAAGCGCCTCTTGAGGCCGAGTTCGAGCGGATAAGCGAGAAGCTCAGGAAATCCGGCCTCTGGGCCCAGATATATTCCGGCATGGTGCCAAGGATAATGATAGTTGTCAACAACCTCAGCTATGCATTGGTCGCAGTAGCAGGAGGAATGCTGGTCATCAAGGCTGCGATAACGGTGGGCCTGGTGGCAAGCTTTTTGAACTACGCAAGGCAGTTCGCAAGGCCCATAAACGAGATCGCCAACCAGTACAACCAGCTTCAGTCCGCGATTGCGGGGGCCGAGCGCGTCTTCGAGGTCATGGACGAGCAGAACGAGAGGGACGACTCACAGGAGCGCCTCATGATAGAGGACGTTACCGGAGACGTCCGGTTGGAGGGCGTGGACTTCTCATACCGAAAGGGCGTGCCTGTGCTCAAGGACATCGACATCGATGCGAAAGCAGGCAAGACAGTGGCCCTGGTCGGGCCGACGGGGGCCGGCAAGACTACGGTCGTGAACCTTCTCATGCGCTTCTATGACGTGGACGATGGCAGCATAAAAGTCGACGGGACCGATATAAGAAGGCTGGACAGGGAGAGCCTGAGGCGCTCTGTTGGCATAGTGCTCCAGGACACCTACCTCTTCTCGGAGTCGGTAAAGGAGAACATCAGGTACGGCAGGCTGGACGCAACCGACGATGAAGTCATCTCGGCTGCTAAAACCGCCAACGCCGACACCTTCATAAGGCGACTTCCCGAGGGCTACGACACCGTGCTTAACGAGGACGGGGGCAATCTCAGCCAGGGGCAGAGGCAGCTTCTCGCAATCGCAAGGGCGATACTCGCAGACCCCTCCATACTGATACTGGACGAGGCCACAAGCAGCGTCGACACCAGGACCGAGGTGCACATACAAAAGGCGATGCTGGAGCTCATGAAGGGCAGGACCAGCTTCGTCATCGCGCACAGGCTCAGCACCATCAAAGGCGCCGACGAGATACTGGTCATAAAGGGCGGGCAGATCATCGAGAGGGGAGACCACAGCCAGCTTATGGACGCGAAGGGCTTCTACTACAACCTGTACGCAAGCCAGTTCAGAAGGCATGAGGCGCTGACCGCGGGCATCTAGGGGCGGGGCTACGGAGGGTTTCGGCCAAGGAATATACACGAGTGCATAAAATCGCCCGCAAGGGGTTACGCCCGTAACATCTAACTGTTAGAATGTTCTTACTATCTTTTTGGATTGCGGGTTTTCGACATGGAAGGCAAGTCCGATTTCACCAAGAGGAATCTGGCGGCGGACCTGGCCCTCGTGATGATTTGCATCATCTGGGGGACGACATTTGCCATTGTCAAGAACACCGTGAAGACCGTAGATCCCGTACTCCTAATCGCCCTCAGGATGATAATCGCGGCAATCATTGTCACCTTCGTCTGCTGGAGGAGGGGCCTTCTCAAGCATATGGGCGGCGAGACCTGGAGATCGGCAGCAGTTCTTGGCATATTCATCTACATGGGCTTCGTCATGCAGACCATCGGCCTTAGCCTTACCACCGCCTCCAAAACCGGCTTTATTACAGGCCTTGCGGTAGTATTCACTCCGATGCTCTCCCCTTACATATTGAAGAAGAACCCGGAATGGTATTCGTGGGTGGGAGTAGGCATTGCTGTGATCGGCCTCGGCCTGCTGTCTTTGAACGGCTGGCAGCTGCCGTCCATTGGCGACATGTACGTGCTTGCCTGCGCTCTGTGCTTCGGCTTCCAGATAGTGCTTCTGGAAAAGTATTCGCCAAGGCTCAACGGCATGCTCCTTTCGATGGCGCAGTTCATCTGGATCGGCTTGCTTGCGCTGGCAACTTCTGCCCCCAAGCTCGGGCAGATCAAGGATTTCACAACCAGCACGTGGCTGATAATCCTGTACCTGGGGATAATGGCGACGGCAGTCTGTTTCCTGGTGCAGACGATTGCCCAAAGATACGTGCCCGCAGTAAGGGCCGCGATTATAATGCAGACGGAACCGATAGTAGGCGTGCTGTTCGCCTGGCTGCTGCTGGGGGAAGCTTTGAGCTTCAAGCAGTGGACCGGGGCATTCCTGATCCTGGCGGCGGTGGGCGTCTGCCAGTACGGAGATTACCGCAAGTCGAGAAAGGAGAGGTTCGATGTACCTTTTGGAAAAGGCCCTGGAACGCGCAAGCCAGCTTGGGGCCTCCTACGCAGACGTGAGAAAAGTGAGCAGGAGGACTCAGGGGTTATTAGTTAGGAACGGCTCTTTGGAACGCATCACCAACGGCAACGACGAAGGTTACGGCATAAGGGTGCTGGTAGCAGGCGCCTGGGGTTTCGCCGCCTCGAATATCTTCACGGCAGAGGAAGTAGCGAAGACCGCAGAGCTGGCGGTGGAATACGCAAAGGCAGCCAAGCCTTTCACAAAGCACGAGGCTCTCATCGGGGAATACCACGGAGAGGCGCACTACTGGAAGGCGCCCGTCCACACCGACCCGTTCGAAGTGCCGATAAAGGATAAAGTGGACCTTCTGGTAAGGGCGTCAAAAGCCGCGATGGCTGTGTCTCCTAAGGTTAAGCTCGTCATGGCGAACTTGAGCTTCCTTACCGAGAGCAAGCTCTTCATGTCGACTGAAGGCGCGAGAATTGAGCAGGAGTTCACGGAATTCGGGAGGCAGCGTATCCTGCACCGCAATAGGCGACGGGGATATGCAGATTAGGTCCTACCCGGGATCCTTCGGCGGCAATTTCGGCCAGGCGGGCTATGAATATGTGCTGGAGCAGGACCTGGAGAAGGGCGCGGTCAAGGCGGCTGAGGAGGCGGTGGCGCTTCTGACGGCCGAGCAGTGCCCGTCAGGCGAAATGACTCTGATTCTGCTTCCTGAGCAGCTAGCCTTGCAGATACATGAAAGCTGCGGGCATCCGGTCGAGCTCGACAGGGTGTTCGGCACCGAGGCGGCATATGCAGGCACTAGCTTCCTTACGACTGACAAGCTGGGCTCGGGCTTCCGCTACGGCTCCGATAAGGTGAACCTCTACCAGTGCAGCACCACTCCCAAGGGCCTTGGCACATACGCCTACGACGACGAGGGCGTGCCCTCATGCAGGACGGCGCTGGTCGAAAAGGGCGAGTTCGTGGGCTATCTTACCGGGCGCGAGTGGGCGGGCAGGATCGGCCAGCAGTCGAACGCCACGATGAGGGCCGACGGCTGGTCAAAGACTCCCATGGTTAGGATGACCAATGTCTGCCTCGCCTCTGGGGACGAGACCCTGGAGTCGCTGATAGCAGGCACCGAGGACGGCGTGATGATGACAGGCATCAAGAGCTGGAGCATTGACGATACCAGGATCAATTTCCAGTTCGGCTGCGAGATAGGCTGGCGCATCAAAGGCGGCAAGGTTACGGGATTAGTCAAGAACCCGACCTACACCGGCAAGACCCCGGAGTTCTGGGGAAGCTGCGACGGCGTGGCGAACGAGTCCGAATGGGTGCTTTGGGGCGTTCCCAACTGCGGAAAGGGCGAGCCCATGCAAGTGGCCCACGTAGGGCACGGCTGTGCGCCCGCAAGGTTCAGGAACGTGAAAGTAGGTGTTGGCAAATGGTAGGAAGGGAAAGGATAGAAAGGGCCGTCCTGGACGTCCTAAGGGGGATCAAGGGCGCTGAAGTCGATGTAGTCGCAGTGGACTCCGATGTAAAGCTTGCGCGCTTCTCCAACTCCGAAATCCACCAGAACAGCGTGCTGTCCAACACAGACTTCACCATAAGGGTGGCAAGGGGCAAGAAGGTGGGCGTCGTAAGGACCAACCACCTCGAGGACCTGCAATCGGCGCTTGTTAGGGCGAACGCGATCGCCAGCGAGCTGCCGGACAGCCCAAGCTATGCGGGGATGCCCGGGCCGTCAGAGTACAAGAAGGTGGACTCATACAGGGAATCTACTGCGAAGTTCTCGCCTTATGACATAGCGGAGGCGGCGGGAGTCGCGATAAGCAAGGCTGATGCCGCGGGAGTCATTGCAAGCGGGACCGTGAGGGCCGCTGAGACGGGTACGCTGGTTGCGAACACCAAAGGGGTGCTTGCTTACAATCTGGGCACTGCCGCCTACTACAAGGTCGTTGCGATGAGCGCCGCAGGCGGCACGGGCCTCAGCGACCAGGTCTCGGTTGATGTGAAGGACCTGGATTTCGCGGCAGTCGCAGGCACTGCGGTGGACAAGTGCGTAAGAAGCGCAAACCCGCAGCCAATAGAGGCGGGCGAGTATGAAGTGGTATTCGAGTCGAACGCGGTTGACACGATGCTAAACGTACTTGCGATGTGCGGCATAAACGGCATGAGCTACTACGAGGGCAAGAGCTTCGCGTCAGGGCGCATGGGCCAGCAGGTGACCAGCCCGCTTATAAGCATCGAGGATGACGGGCTGGAATCGGACACGATACAGATGCCCTTCGACTATGAGGGAACGCCGCGCGAAAGGGTGCAGATCATTAAAGACGGGGTTATGGCAGGGATGCTGTTCGACTCGTCTTCGGCAATGCTTGCGGGCACCAAGTCGACGGGACATGCGATGCCGCCGGGCGTGATGTTCGCAAACCAGGCCATGCACCTGAGGCTCGCTGGGGGCAATTCCGACATCGAATCGATGATAAAGGCCACCAAGAGGGGCATATATGTTACGAGGTTCCACTATGTGAACCCGATACATCCGATAAAGACGATGTTCACAGGCATGACCAAGGACGGCACTTTCCTCATTGAAAACGGCGTCATCACGAAGCCGCTCAGGAACCTGCGCTTCACGGATTCCATACTGGACGGCGTGTTCAGAAGCGTAGAGCTCATCAGCTCAAAGAGGAAGCTGTACGGCGGCAATTCCAACATACCAAGCGGGTATATGGTGCCGGCAATAAAGGTCGCCAAGTTCAACTTCACAGGGTCCACTGACCACTAGAGATAAGCCTGATACCATACTGTATTGCAAAGCCGGCCTTTTAAGGGCCGGCTTTGTGCTGAAGGAGGAATGCTTGTTTTGCGCTCTTGTTAGGTGAACATGCTCTGCTTATCTCCCGAATATTTCACTTTCAGGCTCTTGAGCATCAGCAGCTCCTCATCTTCCTCAGGGGAGCCCTGCTGGACGAACACGTATGGAACCAGGAACGGGGCAGAGTAATTGCCGATAGCGTAGTCCTCATAAAGCACCGCGTTGTTCATGTAGAAGGACACAAAGCCCTCCTCCACCACGATCTTGACGGTATTGCTTCCGCTATAGACTGTTCCCGGGATATAGATGGCATCGTGGATCTTAGTGCCGTTGTCGAACATGGCATAGTACTCGCTGGAGCTGTTGCCCACCTGTTCGAATTTCACCTTGAGAAACTGCGCCGCGGGGTCAGTCCCGTTTCCCAGGTAGATCTCAAACTTTTCCAACTCGTTGCCGGGCGCCACATCAAGATCGAAAGTCACAGAGTATTCGACATTGCCTGTGAAACCGTAGTTTCCCATCAAGGTTACGCCGCTTAGGAGCAGGCCGTAATCGCCGCACGAGTTGATTCCGGGGTCTTCCCAACCTATTAGGGAATTCCAACCGCCCGTATTATTGGTGAAGTCTAATGACCATGTCTTCATGCAGCCTGCAGATAACAACGCAACCAGTACTAACAGCGCTGCCAATGCTATACGAGTAAGCTTCATGCATATGCTCCTTTCCTGTACTAAATACCAATTGGACACGTTTTACAAGAACTCCTCTAAAATGGACGCAATATGGCAGGAAAATCCATAGGATAGGGCATTTTGCCGGTTATGCGGCTTTGCAATGGTCCTTTATGGTATTGAAGCCGTCACTTGGGCTTGCATTTGCGACGCTTGACATAACGGGATATTCATGAGAATATCAGCCATGTGGATGGTATATGGATGTTATTTTAGCATTTACATCGCGGAGGGAAACCCATGGATACTGAGAAAGTAACTATCAATATGTCGGCGGTGGACCTTGGCAAAGTGGACCTTCTTGTCCAGGAGGCCCTTTACTCCAACCGCACGGACTTCATAAGGACCGCGATACGCAATCAGCTGGAACGGCATGACATGGAGCTGCAGCAGGCGATACGCCGCTCATCATTTGTAGTCGGTGTGCTTGTGTACTCAAAAGCCGAGCTTGAAGGCTACAAGGCGAGAAACGAGCGCCTGAAGCTGACTATTATCGGGCTGCTGCGCCTTGCCCGGGATATAGAGCCGGGTCTTGCCAGGGAAGTGATCGAATCCATAAGGGTTAAAGGAATTCTGGATATCGACCCGAAATTAAAAGAGGCGTTAGCGGACAGGATTTCCTAGGGCAGGCTGCAAGCTTTGTAGAAGAATGCCTTATCGAAAAGGAGAGCCGCAGATGAGCATAGGGCAGGGTATTCCGGACGAACGGTGGGCGGGCAGGTTTTTCCTCATTTGGATCGGCCAGGCGCTTTCGCTTTTGGGCTCATCCCTGGTCCAGTTCGCCCTGGTGTGGTGGCTGACCCAGAAGACGGGCTCTGCGACAGTATTGGCGACGGCAACGATAATGGCGGTGCTTCCCCAGATAGTGGCTGCGCCCTTCATAGGCCCGCTTGTAGACAGGCTTAACAGGCGCATGATAATGATAGTCGCCGACACGTCCGTGGCCGTTGCCACCGGTGTGCTCATGATCCTGTTCATGCTCGATGCCGTGCAGATATGGCATGTGTTCATCATCCTCATGATCCGCTCTCTTGGAGGCGCTTTCCATCAGCCGGCGATGATAGCGTCCACGAGCCTTCTTGTACCCGAGAGGCATCTTACCAGGGTAGGGGGCCTCAACCAGGCCCTGCAGGGGATCATGGCGATAATCGCCCCGCCGCTGGGCGCACTTCTCATCATGGTGCTGCCGACGCAAGGAGTCCTTGCCATAGACCTCGGCACCGCGTTCTTCGCAGTGCTCACATTATTAGTCGTGCAGATACCGTCGCCTCCGCGCCAGGTTGCGCAGATGCGCGGGGATGTTGCGCGCACGACATACTTCCATGACTTGTTTGAAGGCCTGAAGTACATCCGCAGCTGGTCGGGTCTTCTTGGGCTCATCATGTTCGCGATGCTGTTGAACTTCCTGTTCGCCCCCGTCGGTTCGCTAATGCCGCTGCTGGTTACGAAGGACTTCGGGCTGGGGGCAATCGAGCTTGCGTGGACGGAGACTGCGATGGGAATCGGCGCAATTGTGGGAGGTGCGATACTTTCTGCCTGGGGCGGCTTCAAGAAGAGGATAAGGACGACATTGCTTGGTTTGCTTGGCATGGGAGTCGGCGTCATGCTCATGGGGCTATCGCCGGTGTCATTGTATATGGGGCTTCTGGCGGGCTGCTTCATTACAGGTTTCATGCAGGTATTCTGCAACGGTCCGGTTATCGCCATCATACAATCAACTGTGAATCAGGACATGCAGGGGCGCGTCTTCTCGATAATCAACGCGGGGGCGGCTGCCATGATGCCTTTGAGCCTTTTGATCGCCGGTCCGGTATCGGATGCGTTCGGAAACCGGATATGGTATGTGATGGCAGGTGCCATATGCATTTTGCTAAGCCTGCTGGTAGCGTCGATTCCCCAGATCATGAACATCGAGGAGAACGCGAGGAAAATCAACAACGCAGAAGGCGCCAAGTCCTGATATCCGTAAAGCATGGGCTATAGTTGAGAAAGGGTCAGCGATAAAGTAATATCTCGGTATAAAAGCATCGTTGTAGGAACGGAGGTGAGCCGCATTTTGAAAAGACTTATGATTGCAGCGATTATGCTGCTTGTATTCGCGGCAAGCGCTGACTGCAGCCGCCGAAGCAGCCTCGATAAGCTGGAGATATAAGGTCGAGGCCAACTGCATTGCGGTCTCTGGCGACGGCTCCGTCGTAGTGGGAACAGACGCCGAGGTGATCGCAATCGGCAAGGACGGGCAGGAGTCGTGGTACTGGGAGGCCCCGGCCGATGTGGAGCTTTTGGCATTCGGCCCCAAAGGCGAGGTATTCGCGGCATACGGGTCACAACTTACGAAACTGGGAGTAGATGGCTGACTGGAGTGTGCGTTCGAGGCGAACGCTCAGATTTATTCCATAATGCCAACGCCGGACGGGGCGATAATAATGGGCACCGGATACGGAACGCAGGCCTTCAGCGGCGATGGGGAGCTTCTGTGGGAGCACTACCCCGAGAATCAGACAACCCCATCCTATGACTGCTCTACCTGATTTCCCGTAAGGCCGGGGCCGGTTCGGTTCCTGGAATTCATGGATCAGGACAAAGTACTAACCATAGGCAAAATGATAAGGATGTTCGAAACAGACGTTACAATCGGCTTCGAGTTCATTAACCTGGTAAGCCTCGCAGATGGCTCAGTCGTAAGCTACTTGAACCACGTCATGCCAAAGCCCCCGATACCGGACATCAATATTGAATTTGCGGTCGTGACTGGCCCCGATCAGGTGGTCCTAGCGGACGCCAATGCAGGGCTTCTGTCATGGTCGACAGAGAAGCCCAACGACGTTGCCTGGAGATTGCAATCGAAGCTGCCGTCATTCCTGGTTTTGGGCAATGATGGGGCCTTGCTGCTAATAGAAGAGGATCGCACCGGGCTTAGCCTTATAGACGCAAAATCAGGCAAGGTCAAGCTTAGCGGGCGTTTGTCCGAGAAGGCTACAGGCAAGCCCATAAAGGCGCCGGGCGGGTTCTATGTGCCGGTGGAGGATGGGATCATCCATTCTTGGGGATGACCTTATCCGAAAAAGCGAAGATAAGCGTACCCGGGGCAAACGGGAATGTGGACATATTCAGCGTCCCGGGCGGAATCCTCGTCCTGGATTCGGACGAGCTGATCAGCGTGAAGCTTTAGAAGGGCTAAAGCTGAGGCAGCGCTTCGATGAAATCAAACAGGTCCGCCATGCTTCCGCTCCTGTAAGCTGAGGTATCCTTGCCCTCCTTGTTGATTAGGCAATCGGTGAGCAGGAATACGTCCATGCCAATTTCGGCGGCGCACATATCCTCCTTGACGTCATTGCCTATCATCAGGCAGTTAGCAGCCTGTGAGCCAATCTTGGCCAGCACCTCGCGGTAGTAGGCGAGATTGGGCTTGCAGCTGCAAAATGCCTCATAAGTCGTAACCAGCGAGAAATCCGAAGGGTCAAGCCCCGCCCATCCCATGCGGGCGTATGTGCCCACTTGGGGGAATATGGGGTTTGTGGCAAGCACCAGCTGGTAGCCTTTCCGCTTTGCGGACTTGATGATCAGGTCGGCAAGCAGCGAAGGCTGGGTGTGTTCCTTCACACCGTTGAACTCGTTTCGGTAGAAGTCCTCGAAATGGCCCTCCTGCGAGCGTATTCCATCTCCCATAACCTGCTCAAAGGCAATCCAGAACCTCGCCTCGTTGGTCATGGAGCCGTCGTTTGCCAACATCGCATCCGTACCGTATAAAACGCCCTTTATCAGCTTCTCCGGAGTGTGGCCGTAATGGGAGAGCTTCAATGCCAGCTGCTTGAAATATGCTTTGACGAAGGCGTCCTGATCCATGGGCAGCAAGCTGCCGTCCAAGTCGAATAGTATCGTATCCATCATTAGTCCCTTCCGTGGATGATTGCCAAGTTATGCCAATGTTATACCGTTACCAGCGGTCTGCCTCACCCTTGTGCCGTCATACCTGTCAGGCGCATCCTTCTTCTCATCAGGCACGCCGATTGCCACAAGCGATACCGGCACAATGTTTTCAGGCAAGCCGCAGATGCCCCTTATGGCTATCTCGCGCTCGCCGTCCTTCGGTACGCCGCACCATACCGCCCCAAGGCCCATAGCATGCGCTCCCAGCAGGATGTTCTGCGTCGCGGCCGAGCCGTCCTGGTCCAGAAACTGCCTTCTGTCCTCAAGGCCCAGATCCCCGCACACGAGTATGGACAGCGCGGACTGGGCGACCATCGCGGTGAAGACATGCATTGCGCCAAGCGCGATAAGCTGGCCCCTGTCCTCGATTACTAGAAAATGTAAAGGCCTCTTGTTCCTGGCCGTAGGCGCTGCGAAACCGCACTCCAGCAGCTTCTTGACATTTTCATCCGACACCTTCACCGGTTTGTACTTCCTGATGCTTCGCCTTGTCAGAATCGCATCGAATGCTTCCATGTGGTCCTCCTTAGAAGGCATAATAGAATAATTATAGCATCTGTTGACCAAATGCCTTAAGCTGCGCCAAAAGGGGCCGTCGATGTTCCCATTTTCATTCCCACGTCAAGTCAAACAGCCCGTAGCTATGGTAAAATAATTTAGTTAGGACCTGCACATAGGCGCGCCTTTTTTGGGGTGCGCACAGGAGGGATGGATATGACCGAGGCAGTAAGGGTGAGAATCGCCCCGAGCCCCACTGGCAACTGCCATGTGGGCACCGCCAGGACCGCTCTGTACAATATGCTCTACGCCAGGAAAATGGGCGGCAAGTTCGTTATGAGGATAGACAACACGGACCTTTCCAGAAGCACGAAGGAATCCGAGGAAGGCGTGCTGGAGGGCCTGCGTTGGCTGGGTATAAGATGGGATGAGGGCCCGGATGTGGGTGGGCCTTACGCCCCCTACAGGCAGATGGAAAGCGAAGACACCTACAAGAAGGTTGTAGACGACCTCATTTCCAGGGATCACGCCTACAAGTGCTACTGCTCGAAAGAGGAGCTGGATAAAGAGCGCGAGGACGCGATGGCAGCGGGCAAGCCGCCTCGCTACTACGGCAAATGCGCCCACCTCACCGAAGAGCAGAGGCAAGGCTTCGAGGCAGAAGGCAGGAAGCCCGTCATAAGAGTAAGGGTGCCCGCCAAAGTCTACGAATTCGACGACATACTGCGCGAGCACCAGGTCAAGGACATGGGAGAGCGCGGAGACTTCGTCATAGTCAAATCCGACGGCTCTCCGGTCTACAACTTCGCCACAGTCGTCGATGAGCACCTCATGGACATGACGCACGTGATGAGGGCGGTAGAGCACCTGACAAACACATTCGACCAGCTGGTCATATATGATTTAATGGGATGGAAGGCGCCCAAGTTCGGGCATCTCACACTCATGCTAAACCCCGACCGCACGAAGATTTCCAAGAGGGCAGGCGCCGTCTACATCGGCGAGTTCAGGCAGATGGGCTATCTCCCTGAAGCGCTTGTAAACTTCCTGGCGCTTCTGGGCTGGAACCCCGGCACCGAGCGCGAGATGTTTAGCATGGACGAGCTTGTGGAGGCATTCAGCCTGGAGAACCTGTCCAAGTCGGACGCGATATTCGACATCAAGAAGCTGGACTGGTTCAACGGCGAGTACATAAGGAAGATGTCTGTGCCCGAGCTTGCGGACCGCATACTGCCATTCATCAAGGACGCAGGGCTGCTTCCTCAGTGCTGGAACGGGCGCCATAAGCCGGACCTGTTAGGATGCGAGGCGGTTCCGGTTTGCGCAGGCCACAAGTACGACAGAAAGTTCCTGGAAGAGGCGACGACGCAGATCCACGACAGGATAACAAGGCTTACCGAAGCGCCTGATATGCTGGGCTTCCTGTTCACTGACGAGGTGGGCCTTGAAGCCCGTCACATTCCGCGACAAGCAGTCGCACGACGCTGCGTTCTCCCTGAACATACTCAACCAGGCCGAGAAGGTAATCGAGGGCATATCGGTCTGGGAGAGGGATGCCATTGAGGCGGCTTTCAGGTCGGCGATCGAAGCGGCAGGCATGAAGCTGGGCGATTTCCTGATGCAAGTAAGGGTGGCTCTGACTGGCAAGAGGGTGACGCCGCCGATGTTCGAGAGCATGCACCTTCTGGGTAAAGATATCTGCCTTGATAGGGTCAGGAAGGCCATACGCCTTCTGTCCGAGGAGGTAGCCGGGGCTTGATAGGCGAGGATTGCCTTAATCCAAAACAGATAGAGGCGGCCCGTCACGTAGATGGGCCCCTTCTGATACTTGCGGGCGCCGGAAGCGGCAAGACCCGCGTCTTGACATACCGCATAGCAAGCATGATTCGGACCACGGCATACCGCCGTTTTCGATACTTGCCGTCACTTTCACCAACAAGGCGGCGGAGGAGATGCGAAACCGCGTGGAGAAGCTCGCCGGCGATTACGGCAGGTACGTGACGGTTGCGACTTTCCACTCCTTCTGCGTGAGGATATTGAGAAACGAGGCGGAGCTTCTGGGCTACCCCCGCTCGTTCACCATCTTCGACGAATCCGACCAGCTTGCGGCCGTAAACAGGGCGCTTCGCGAGCTTAACCTGTCCAAGGACATCTACAAGCCAGCCGCGGTGCTGGGCATGATCTCGGACGCCAAGAACGAGCTTCTGACGCCCGCCGAATTTGCGGCAAAGGACGCCTGGCAGAAGAGCATCGCCGGCATATATGCGAAGTATCAGCAGCTTCTGGTCGATAACGGCTCCATGGACTTCGACGATCTCATAATGCAAACGGTGAGGCTGTTCATTGAAAGGCCGGAGGTGCTGGACCGTTACCAGGAGAGGTTCCGCTACATCATGGTAGACGAGTACCAGGACACGAACCACGCCCAGTACATGCTGGTAAAGATGCTCGCGGACAAGTATAGGAACATCGCAGTCGTCGGCGACGACGACCAGTCGATATACACCTGGCGAGGAGCGGACCCTACCAACATACTGGAGTTCGAGCAGGACTACCCGGACGCAAAAGTCGTGAAGCTTGAGCAGAACTACCGCTCATCCGCCAACATTTTAGAGGCGGCATCAGGCGTCATCGCGAACAACCGCGGCCGCAAGAAGAAGACCCTCTGGACCGAGAGGGACAAGGGTTCCAAGGTGCTGCTTTTCAACGCCCCCGGCGAGAGGGAGGAGGCCTCCTTCGTAGTCAGGGAGATAGAGAAGCTCCTTGTATCCGAGGGGCGCAAGCTTTCTGAGTTCGCAGTGCTCTACCGCATGAACTCGCAGTCAAGAATCGTGGAGGAGTCGCTTCTTAAAAAGCAACTTCCCTTACAGGATAATCGGCGGGCTCAAGTTCTACGAACGCAGGGAGATCAAGGATGTACTTAGCCTACTTGCGCTTCATAGTGAACCCGCACGACTCGGTGGCGCTGGCCAGGATCCTCAACGTGCCAAGGCGCGGCATAGGCGAGACGACCGAGGAGAGGGTTAGGGCGCTTTCCGGTGAGCAGGGCTTATCGATGTGGGACGCCGCAAGGCAGTTCGGCTCCGAGGAGAAGGGCGCCGAAAGGTCCAAGAGGCTCGTCGCCGCATTCGTGAAGCTCGGAGACTCCCTAATCGCGCACAAAGGCGTGCTCAGGCTTGGGGATGTCATAGAGCGCATACTGCAGGATTCCGGCTACTACGCCGAGCTGAAGGCGGACGACAGCCTGGAGGCGGAGGCGAGGCTTGATAACCTTCGCGAGCTGCTTTCAGTATCAAAGGAGTTCGAGGCCAGGCAGAACGCCGCGGCCAAGCTTCTGGAAGACGGCGGGCCCGCACCTGATGGCTGGGGCGAGAGCTCGAAGCCCGATCCCAGGAACATCGATGCCTTCTTGGAAGAAGTGGCGCTGTTAACCGATTTGGACAGGACGAACTTCGCGGAGGACAGCATCAGCCTCATGACGCTGCACTCGGCAAAGGGGCTGGAGTTCCCTGTGGTGTTCATGATAGGCATGGAGGAGAACATCTTCCCTCTGGCAAGGTCTCTTTATGAGCCGAAGCAGCTGGAGGAGGAGAGGCGCCTTTGTTATGTGGGCATGACGAGGGCCAAGGAGAGGCTCTACCTCATAAACGCAGCATACAGGCTGCTTTACGGCACGCCGTCCAACAACTTGCTATCCAGATTCGTGGGCGAAGTGCCGCAGGATGTAATCGAGTGCCTTAATCCCGGGAGATTCTCCCATGTGGCGAACGCCCGGCAGGGACTACTCCTCCGGCAAGTGGGGAGTGGGGGGCCAGGCGCAGGGGCAGGGCGGATACGGCAGAAGCTCGGAGCCCAATTACGGCTCGCAGGCGGGAAGGCCCGTCAGCAACGGAGTTGCCAGGAATGCGCAGGGCGTGGGCGATCTCGGCGGGTATAAGGGCTTCAAAGCCGGCGACAAGGTGAAGCATCCCGTGTTCGGCAAGGGCACGGTAGTAAGCGTCGCGAAGACTGCGGGAGATACTGTAGTAACGGTTGCGTTCGACGGCCAGGGGATAAAGAGGCTGGCTCTCAGCTTCGCCCCTTTGAGCAAGGCATAGGCTGCGCGATTTGAACTATTCGCCGGAGGGGGTGTGCAAATGGACCTCTTCGAAAAGAAGGAAAATGCTGCCGAAAGGATCAACTTCCTAAGGCAGGAGATAATAAGGCATGACCGGCTCTACTACGAGCTGGACGCGCCCGAGATAACCGACGCCCAGTACGATGCCCTCATTAGTGAGCTTAAAAGGCTTGAGGAAGAGAACCCCTCCTTGAAGGGGGGGCAATCGCCCACACAGAAGGTGGCGGGCGTGCCCGCCGGAAGGTTCCCGACCTACAGGCACAAATCGGCCATGCTCTCGCTCGACAACTGCTTCAGCTTCGAAGACCTTGCGGCGTTCGACGCAAGGGTCAGGAAGGCGCTCGGGACAGACGACGTGAGCTATGTCTGCGAGCCCAAGATTGACGGGCTCGCCATGAGCCTCGAGTACAGGGGCGGCAAGCTCCAAGTCGGCGCTACCAGGGGAGACGGGGCCACGGGCGAGGATGTCACGGCGAATGTGCTGACAATTGCCGATATTCCAAAGGAATTGCCAAGGCCCGAAAATGACGGCACATCTTATCTAGACATCACGGTAAGAGGCGAAGTCTATATGAGGAAGGCTGACTTCGCGGCGCTGAACCGCCTGAGAGACGAGGAGGGCCAGCCGCCCTTCGCCAACCCCAGAAACTCGGCGGCAGGATCCTTAAGGCAGCTGGATGCGAGCATTACTGCCGGGCGCAAGCTGTCCTTCTTCGCCTATTACCTTCCGGACGCCGAGGGGCTGAAAGTCGACTGCCATTCGGGGTCTCTCGAGCTTCTCAAAGAACTGGGCTTCCCGGTCAATCCCGAGGTGGAAACGGCAGAAGGCATAGAGAAGGTCCTCGATTTCTGCCGCAGGCTGGGGGACAGGCGAGATTCCGATCGATTACGAGATCGATGGTGCAGTTATAAAAGTCGATTCCATCGCACTGCAAAGGGAGCTGGGCTTTACGGCCAGGAGCCCCAGGTGGGCAATCGCCTACAAGTTCGCCCCGAGGCAGGCGAAGACCAAGCTTTTAAGAATTGAAGTGCAGGTGGGGCGCACCGGCGTGCTTACTCCAAGGGCCGTTCTTGAGCCGGTGAGCGTGGGCGGCGTCGTAGTGCAGCACGCATCATTGCACAATGAGGATCTGATCAGGCAGAAGGACATCCGCGAGGGCGACATCGTTCTCATCCAGAGGGCAGGAGATGTCATACCCGATGTGGTAGGGCCCGTTTTGGAGTCGAGGGACGGCTCCGAGAAGGAGTTCTTCATGCCGCTCAACTGCCCCGAATGCGGGGCAAGCGTCGTGCGCGAGGATGACGAGGTCGCGGTACGCTGCACGAACGCCTCATGTCCGGCAAGGCTCAGGGAGGGCCTGCTCCACTTCACATCCAGGGATTCCATGGACATCGACGGGCTGGGTCCGGCAATCGTCGACCAGCTTCTTAGCTCAGGCCTTGTGCACGATTACGCGGATTTGTACTCCCTGAAGCCGGAGGACATCGCAAGCCTGGACCGCCTTGGCGAGAAATCCGCCCTTAAGCTTACGGCGTCCATCGCGGGAAGCAAGGCAAGGCCGCTTTCGAACGTTCTGGCGTCTTTGGGGATAAGGAATGTCGGCATTACTACTGCAAGGCTCATTGCCGCCCATTTCGAGAACATGGAATCGATCGTTGGAGCAAACAAGGAAAGCCTCTTGGAGATCGAGACGGTAGGACCAATTGTTGCAGAATCATTAGTCGATTTCATGAACTTGACCGAAAACCGGCAGCTGATTTCTAAGCTCAGATCGGCCGGGGTGAACATGGCCCAGCCGAGGCGGGCGGCTTCGGAGGCTACGGCAAAAGGGCCGCTTTCAGGCAAATTGATGGTCTTCACCGGCACTTTGCAGGGACTGACAAGGCAGGCGGCACAGCAGCTGGCACTTGATGCCGGCGCCAAGGTGGCAGACAGCGTCTCGTCTAAGACGGACATACTGGTGGCGGGCGCCGAAGCCGGATCGAAGCTCGAGAAGGCAGCGAAGCTGGGCGTGGAAGTAATAGATGAAGAGAAGTTCCTTAAGCTTGCGGGCGAGAGGGAAGAAAAAGGTCAGGGAGGTCTTTTCTGATGGGAATTACCAGGGATGAGGTCATGAAGATAGCGGAGCTGGCAAGGCTGGACGTGGGCGAGGAGGACGCAAACAGGTACGCCCTGGAGCTGGGAAGCATACTGAAATATGCGGAGCAGGTCGCAGAGGTCAATACCGAGGGGCGCGAGCCTCTGTCGCACGCGCTGGAGCTTACGAACGTAATGCGCGAGGATGTGCCGGTCTTTGGGCTCACCCATGAAGAGGCGCTTATGAACGCGCCTTTGAAAAAGGGCGAGTTCTTCCTTGTGCCTCGCATCATGGACAACTCTGAAGGGGAATAGGGGGCATTGCTGTGGAACTTTACGAACTGGGAATTAAGCAGCTCACAGACGCATTCAGGAAGGGCGAGGCGAGCCCGGTAGAGGCGCTCCAAAGCGCAAAGGGCAGGGCCGCAAAGCTTGAGCCCCTGATGCACTCGCTGCTGCTTGACGCATATGATACGGCTGATGCAAGAAACGCAGCGATCGCCGCTGAGAAGGCCTGGAAAGAGGCGAGGGGCGGCGGGGCAGAGCCCATGCCGCTGACAGGCGTGCCGTACGCCCTGAAGGACAATATGTGCAAGAAGGGCATGAGGACGACCTGCGGCTCAAAGATGCTGGAGGACTTCGTGCCGCCGTATGATGCGACAGTGGCGAAGAAGCTTGAAGGCGCGGTCCTCATCGGCAAGGCGAACATGGACGAGTACGCCATGGGATCCTCCACTGAGAATTCGGCATACGGCCCCACCAGGAACCCCTGGGACATGGAGCGCGTGCCCGGCGGATCATCAGGAGGGTCGGCTGCGGTAGTAGCCTCAGGCATCGCGCAGTTCTCGCTCGGTTCGGACACGGGCGGCTCCATCAGGCAGCCTGCCTCCTTCTGCGGCATAGTCGGGCTTAAGCCCACGTACGGAAGGGTATCGAGGTATGGGCTTGTGGCCTTCGGCTCCTCGCTCGACCAGATAGGCCCGTTTGCCAGAAGCGTCGAGGACGCGGCCCTGGTATTCGAGTCGATTGCAGGTTACGACCCGCTTGAGAGCACATCGGCCCCCAAAGACGCACCGGCTGTCGTCCAGGCCTGCGGCAAGAGCATAAAGGGCATGAAGATCGGCCTTCCGAAGGAATACTTCGGCCCCGGCCTTGACGAAGAAGTAAAGGATCAGGTGCTCAAATCCCTGCATGCGCTTGAAGCGGAGGGCGCAGAGATAGTGGAGGTCAGCCTTCCAAGCTCGATGAAGGGCCTTGCCGCCTATTACCTGGTGGCGACCGCCGAGGCGAGCTCTAATCTCGCCCGCTTCGACGGCATCAGGTACGGCTACAGGGACAGGAGCGCCGAGGATGTCATCTCCTGCATGAAGAAGAGCCGCAGCCACGGGTTCGGCCCTGAGGTCAAAAGGAGGATCATGCTGGGCACATACGTCCTTTCGGCAGGATACTACGACGCCTACTACAACAAGGCGCTCAAAGTGCGCCGCGTGCTAAAGGACGAGTTCGACGCGGCATTGCAGGTATGCGACGCGATAGCCGGGCCCACGGCCCCAAGCGTTGCTTTCCGCTTCGGCGAGAAGACGGCAGACCCCCTTTCGATGTATATGAGCGATGTATATACGATCACTGCGAACCTAATAGGGCTTCCGGCCCTTTCCGTGCCGTGCGGCATGGCCTCCGGAATGCCAGTCGGCCTGCAGCTGACGGCAAGGGCCTTCGATGAGGAGACGCTGTTCAGGCTTGCGTCCGGAGTCGAGAGGCATGCAGGGGTAGTCGAGAAGCTGCCCGTCCCGAAGGGTGGTGCAAGGTAATGAACTGGGAGACTGTAGTAGGAATAGAAGTGCACGCTGAGCTTTTGACCTCATCAAAGGTCTTTTGCGGATGCAAGACGGACTTCGGCGCGCCGCCCAATACGCAAGTCTGCCCGGTGTGCCTGGGAATGCCGGGCGTGCTGCCCGTGCTCAACCGCAAGGCGGTGGAGTACTGCATGAAGACGGGGCTTGCCCTAAACTGCACGGTAACAGGCAGGACCAAGTTCGACAGGAAGAATTACTTCTACCCCGACCTTCCGAAAGCCTATCAGATTTCGCAATATGACATGCCGATCGGAAGGAACGGCTGGCTGGATATAGAAGTAGATGGCAGGACCAAGCGCATCGGCATAAAAAGGGTGCACCTTGAAGAGGAGACGGGCAAGCTGGTCCACGCCGGCGACGATATAACAAGCGCAGCAAGCTCGATGATAGACTTCAACAGGTGCGGCATACCCCTAATGGAGATCGTCACCGAGGCCGACATGCGTTCGGCTGACGAGGCAAGGGCGTACCTCTCCAAGCTTAGAAGCGTTTTGCTGGCAATAGGCGTATCCGATGTCAAGATGGAGGAGGGGTCGATGCGCTGCGAGGCGAACATCTCTGTAAGGCCCGCGGGCTCGAGCGAGTTCTGGGCCCTGACCGAGATGAAGAACATCGCCTCCTTCAAGTCTGTCTACAAGGCCATAGAGTTCGAGTCCAAAAGGCAGGTCGCGGTATACGAGGCCGGAGGAAAAGTCAGGCGCGAGACCAGGCACTGGGACGATGCCAAGTCGGAGACCGTGTTCATGAGGTCCAAGGAGCAGGCTCACGACTACAGGTACTTCCCCGAGCCTGACCTTGTGACTTTGAATATCGACGATGAGTGGATAGCAAGGGTCAAGGCAACCATACCCGAGCTGCCGGACCAGAAGAAGCTCAGGTACATGGCCGAAAACGGCCTTGGTTCGAACGAAGCCTACCTGATTTCGGAGGACGCGGCGCTTTCGGACTACTTCGAAAGGGCAGTGAAGGCTGGGCGCCGATGCGAAGATGCTCGCCAACTGGATTACAGGCGAGCTGGCGGCTGCAATGAACGCCTCCGGCACTGAGATATCGGCATGCAAGCTGGGCCCGGACGGCATGGCAGAGCTTCTGGGCATGCTGGCAAACGGTGAGATCAACGGCAAGACCGCAAAGGAGGTCTTCTCGGAGGCTTTCAACTGCGGCGGGAGCCCGAAGGGCATAGTGCAGGCCAAGGGCTTAGGGCAGATCAGCGGGGACGACGAGCTCAGGAAGGCCGCAGTCGCCGTGCTGGATGCAAACCCCGGGCCGTGCGCCGATTACCTAAACGGCAAGGAGAACGCGCTTACCTTCCTTGTAGGCGGGCTTATGAAGGCCACCAGGGGGCGCGCTAACCCCAAGAAGGCAAATGAGCTTCTGAAAGAGGAACTGGAGAGGCGAAGGGTATAATTTCTGCTTTGCGGCAAGGGGCCGGCTACCGGCATAACCGGCCCATGCTCCGTCAAATTCGATTTTGCGGGGTGAAAAGCATGGAAGCGAAAGAGCTCGACCCGAGACCAGGCGCGCAATTCGGTACAAAGTCCATGGCAGAGGCATTCGAGAACCACTATTACGAGTGGTATCTGAAGAAAGTGGCGCCGCTCATGCTCATTTTCGGCGGCGTGCTGTGCGTGCTCTCCGCCCTTTACATGATCGTAGGGCTTGATGCTTCCTATAAGGGGGCAAGCGCAGGATACCTTGCGCTCATCGTCGGCCTTTCAGGGGCGCTCCTGCTTATCGTGTACTTCTATTTGAGAAGCCTTATCGGGGAGTACCGGAATAGCGGAAGGAGGACGGGCGCGGACTTCTTCGCAAGCGGCCTCATAGTGGTCTACTCGATAGTAATCGCAACGGCGCCGCAAATGCCGGTACGCTCGGTGATCTTCGTGTTCGGTTTGCTCTCCCTTCTGCTTGTCCCGAGGCTGAAACCGTGGAGGCTGCTCATTGCGGCAATAATCAGCTCGGTCGCCTTTGTGCTTGCGACATACGGAATGGGGGCGGATTCCAAGCAGGTGATCTTCAGCGCGATCGATGCGGCCGCCGCGACAGTCCTTACATACCTGATCTCCCGGCTTATTTATGTCAACAGGGTGGAGGCGTTCGCCTTCCGCTTTAAGCAGGAAGTATCGAAGACGGCGGTAAGGTCGGAGTCGGAGATTGACCCGCTGACCGGGCTTTTGAGCAAGAGGAGGACCAATGCGCTCCTCGAGCACGAATGGGCGAGGACCAAGAGGAACAAAGGCACCATATCCCTGATGCTTGTCGATATCGACCAGCTTAAAAGCTTCAGCGACAAGTATGGGCATGCGATGGGGGATGAGTGCATCAGGGCTGTGGCCGAAGTATTGAAGTCGGCCGTAAGAAGGGGCTCCGATGTGATTACCAGGTGCACGAATGAACCTGGATCAAGATACTGCGGGGACGAGTTCCTGCTGCTTCTGCCGGACACCACCCCCGAAGGGGCAGAAGCCATCGCACAGTCGATAATGGATGGCGTTAGGAAGAGCGATATGCTGTGCGGCAAGACCAGGGACGGCGACTGCGTGACCGTGTCCATAGGAGTTGCGACGGCCAAGCCCGCCGAGGACGATAAGATAGAGGGCTTGCTTGAAAGGGCTGAGAGCGCCCTGCAGTTCGCCAAGGATGCGGGAAGGAACCAGTTCAAGTCCGGCGACTGAAATTATTGACTGTGATAAGGGCCTTCAGGAGGTTTTTGTGCAGGACAAGCAGAGAGTACTGGTAGTAGATGATGAGGAGAGCATAAGAAGGCTCCTCACCTACAGCCTTGGCAAATCGGGATACGAAGTTGTGGAGGCGGTCGACGGGGCCGCGGCAATTGCCGCAATCGACGAGCATAAGCCCGATTTGGTCATACTCGACGTTATGATGCCTGTCATGGACGGGCATGAAGTGCTCCACAGGCTCAGATCATCGAGGGATACTTCGAGGATGCCGGTTATCATGCTCACTGCCAGGAACGCCGACGCCGATAAGGTGTACGGACTTGAAATCGGCGCCGATGACTACATGTCCAAGCCATTTAGCATGAGCGAGCTGATGGCAAGGGTCAGGGCACTTTTAAGAAGGGCGATGCCGCAGATAGAAGATGCCGCTGCAGCCACAACGCTGGAAGTTGGCAGCATAAGGATAGATAAGTCCGCAAGAAGGGCGTACTCGGATGGCAGGGAGCTTTTCCTTACCATGAAGGAGTACGACCTGCTTTCTTTTTTGGCGCAGAATCTGGGCACTGCCTTCTCCAGGGAGAAGCTTCTTGGCGAAGTGTGGGGCTATGACTACTTCGGCGACATGAGGACTGTGGATGTGCACATCACCCATCTTAGATCGAAGATCGGTTTTCCTGCTGCCGACATGATAGAGACGGTTCGCGGCATAGGCTACAGGATGAGCCCGCCGCAGGCGGAAAGACAATGAGAAGAAAGTCCTTCGTTTGGATATCGGTCCTGGTGCTCGCCTGCATTGCTGCGGGAAGCTACATGGCGCTGAGGCTGTCTTCTGACTCTATCAGGGCATCGGCGCTGCAGAACCTGAAGTCATTCTCCGCGGTGGCAAATGAGCGATATTTCGCACAGATGGAGCCGCAGAGCGCGGCGGCTGCCGTGAAGGCAGAATTGGGGATCAGGGCCACAATGATCGGACAGGACGGGTCGGTGCTTGCCGACTCGGATTTTTTGCCCGTTACCATGGAAAACCATCTATACAGGCCCGAGGTGCAAGATGCCCTGAAGAAGGGCGAGGGCTGGGCTACAAGGCTTTCGGACACCGCAGGGGCCACAAGCCTTTATTACGCCGTCAAATGGAGGACGGGGGCATTCTAAGGCTCTCTGTGCCGCTCCTATCGGCCATGGCGGCGGCGAAGGCGGAGACTGGCCTGATAATGGGCATAACCGCGCTGCTTGGTGTGCTTGGCATAATCGCGGCTTACAGGATCTCCGGCGGCATTTCGGCGAAAATGGACATGATGGCGGCCCTTTCCGAGAAGTACGCGGCCGGCGACTTCGCGATGAGGATGGGATCGGCAGAATCCGGACCTGAAGGAAGGCTTGCGAGCTCCTTCAACTCGATGGCGGACAGGCTCTCCTCCACGATAACGGGACTGACCGGGCAGAAGGCCCAGCTTACAGGCATACTCTCCTCGATTTCCGACGGCATTGTCTTCGTCGATGCAGACATGCATCTGACCCTCATGAACGATAAGGCAGTCTTCCTTACCGGGATGAAGGGCGAGGCTAAATATGGGGAACATATACTGGAAAGCATAAGGTCCACAAGGCTTGAGGCTACCTTAAGAAAAGCCATGCAGGAGAGAATTCCTGTGGAGTGCGAGGACCAGCTGGGAGGCCCGCCGATCGCAATCGTGGCAAGCCCCGTAATCCGGGAGGACGGCGTCCTGTCAGGCGCTGTCGCAAGCATCAGGGACATAAGCGGGTCAAGGAAGATCGAAAAGATGAGAAGCGAGTTCGTGGCCAATGTAACGCACGAGCTGAAGACGCCTCTTACTTCGATAAGGGGCTTCGCTGAGAGCCTTATGGGCGAGGACGATGCTGCCATAAGGGATAAGTACCTCGCGACGGTGGTTTCGGAATCCGACAGGATGTCCAAGCTGGTAGACGACATCATCGCGCTTTCGACTATTGAATCCGTGGGCGTACAGGAAGGGGAGTCGGACCTGGCGCAGGAAGTACGCTTCGCAGCAGAGATGATATCGCCTATTGCTGCTGGCAAGGATATCGCGCTGACTATCGAGGCGGAGGACGGCCTCATCCTGGATGCGGACGGGGCCACTCTAAGAAGGCTTGCGGTGAACCTTGCCGACAATGCCGTGAAATATACGGAAAGCGGCGGATGGGTCAAGATCAGGGCCTTTAGAAGGGGCCCTGACGCGGTGCTTGAAGTATCGGATAATGGGATAGGCATATCCAAGGAGGACCAGGCGAGGGTGTTCGAGAGGTTCTACAGGGTCGACACGAGCAGGTCAAGGCAGCTTGGGGGGCACCGGGCTGGGCCTTTCCATCGTCAAGCACATAGCCATTTCAATGGGAGGGCGGGCGATGGTCGAAAGTGCGCCCGGCGTCGGCAGCACGTTCTCAATCATCCTGCCGCTGAAGCGGGGAAAAGCTTAACAATTACTTAACATTCACATAATTTGCGCATAACAATCGGTTGCTATCCTGTAATTGAAGGAAATGTAAGAGTCAAATTACAGGAGGTAAATCGATGAGAATTAGAAGGACAATCACCCTAGTTGCAGTCATATCGCTGATGGCGCTTTTACTTGCCGGCACGGCATCTGCCGCAGCACTTTCAGGCAAACTCACAATTGCAGGATCCACTTCAGTGGCCCCGTACGTGGAGGCCCTGGCGAAGCTTTTCATGGCGAAGAACCCCGGCGTCAAGATCACAATAGAATCCATTGGCTCCGGCATGGGGATTGAGGCCGCGATGCAGGGCACAGCCGACATCGGCATGTCGTCCAGGGAGCTTAAGGACGAGGAGAAATCGCTCAAGGAATATACGCTTTGCATAGACGGCATAGCGATAATCACAAGCCAGTCGAACCCGGTAAAGGGCCTGACGAAGGCCCAGGCCAGGGACATATTCCTCGGCAAGATAACCGATTGGAAGGCAGTTGGCGGAAACGCGGGCAAGATCAACCTCTACACAAGAGAATCCACATCGGGCACCAGGGGAGCCTTTGAGGAGCTGGTCCTGGGCAAGGACTCCAAGGGAGCCCAGCTTGTAATCGACGAGGAGATCTACGCGGCAGTCATGAACTCGACAGGCCAGCTGGCGCAGGCAGTATCAGGGGACAAGAACGCCATTGGCTACATATCGCTCGGGACAGTGGCAAGCTACAAGGTCAATGCGCTCAGCATAGACTCAGTGGTGGCCAATATGGAAAACCTCGCCAAGGGCACCTATAAGATAGCAAGGCCCTTCCTGCTCCTGACGAAGGGCGATGCCAAGGAACCCGCCAAGTCTTTCCTGGAGTACTGCCTAACCGATAAGGAAGCAATAAACTACCTGATAAGCAAGTCCTTCATAGTGAAGTAGGGTAGGGAAGCCATAACGATGCCAGATAACATGGGCATTAGCCCGGGGGCCTGTGAAAAGGCCCCTTCGGAATTGAATAGGTGGCGCCTTAGAGGAAGCCTCTTCGGAAGGAAGGACAGGCCGGTGGAGTATCTGCTGGCAATATGTGCCTTCCTTTCGGTGGCAGCCATTGTCTTGATAACTGCCATGGTTTTCAAGGAGGCGTACCCGGCAATCAAAGAGCAGGGGCTAATCAAGATGATAACCGGCAGGTCATGGAGGCCCACCGCGTCGAACCCGAAGTTCGGGCTGCTTCCAATGATCACCGGGAGCCTTCTTGTGACGTCACTTTCGCTTTTAATTGGAGTGCCGATAGGGCTTGCGTCCGCCATATTCGCCGCGGAACTGTCGCCCAAGTGGGCAGAATCGCTTATGCGCAGGGCAGCGGGGCTTTTAGCGGGCATTCCCTCTGTTGTTTACGGCTTCTTCGGCCTTATGGTGATAGTGCCGGCGGTGAGGCTCATAGGGGGCACGGGAATGAGCGTGCTTTCCGCGTCGCTTGTGCTGGCAATCATGATTTTGCCGACGATAATAAGCGTCTCGGAGGCCGCCATCAGGGCAGTGCCTGAGGATTACAGGCATGCGAGCCTGGCTTTGGGCGCAACCAGGTTCCAGACGCTCTTCAAGGTTCTGCTTCCCGCCGCCAAAGTCGGGGATCATGGCCTCAATCGTGCTTGCAGTAGGCAGGGCGGTCGGTGAGACGATGGCAGTGATACTAGTTGCCGGAAACATACCGAGCATGCCGTCTGGCATTCTATCGGCAGTTAGGACGCTTACGGTGAACATCGCTCTTGAGATGGGCTATGTTAGGCCTGGCACCCTGCACTATTCGGCATTGTTTGCGGCAGCTGCCGTCCTGTTCGTCTTCATCATGATCATAAACCTCGCCGTGAGGGCGGTTTCAGGAAGGGGGCGCAGGTGATGGCAGACAGAAGGAAAACGCAGGAGAAGCTGGCCTTCGGCCTGATCACGGCGCTTGCCCTGGTTACCGTGGCGTCACTTATCGTCATCATCGGCTATATCGCAGTAAGGGCGCTTCCCGCGCTCAACTGGAAGCTTATAGCGGGCGACCCGGACGACGTCCTGGCAGTCGGCCTATGGCCCATGATGCTAAACACCATTTATCTGGTTGTGCTTACGCTGGTGGTGGCCCTGCCTCTTGGCATAATGGCCGCCATCTACCTGAACGAATACACAAAAGAAGGCCTGGTAGTGAAGCTGATCAGGACGGCGACGGAGAACCTGGCAAGCGTGCCGTCCATAGTCTTCGGGCTCTTCGGCCTCGTCTTCTTCGGGAAGCTCCTGGGCCTGGGCTGGTCTTTGGCGAACGGCGCGCTGACAGCCTCCATTGTAGTGCTGCCGACGATAATGAGGACCACGGAGGAGGCGCTCAAGTCGGTGCCGCGCTCATTCAGGGAGGGAAGCCTGGCTCTTGGCGCCACCAAGTGGCAGTCGATAAAAGGCGTAGTCCTGAGGCCCGCGATCCCTGGGATCATGTCGGGAGTAGTCCTTGCGATCGGAAGGGTAGTCGGCGAGACGGCAGCTTTGATGTTCACGCTGGGCTCTTCGGATATGGCCGCAAAATCGATTATGGATTCGGGAAGGACTCTGTCAATGCATCTTTATATGTTGGCCCATGAGGGCTTATCGGTAGATGGCGCCTTCGCCACGGCTTTGGTGCTTGTGGTCCTGGTGCTGGTTTTAAACCTGGTATCCGAGGCATTCGCTGCCCGGGCGCAGGGAAGAGGTGGAAAGTAGTTGCAGCAGATGGAAATCGCCCGCCCCATGGTAAAAGCCGAGGGGCTCAGGTTCTGTTACGATACCATGTGCGCTTTGAACCGCATAAACCTGAATGTGGCGAAAAGCTCGGTGCTTGCCCTGATAGGGCCGTCGGGCTGCGGCAAATCGACGTTTCTGCGTACGATAAACCGCATGAACGACCTCATACCCGAAGCGAGGGTCGAGGGCCTGATCGAAGTAGACGGCGAGGACATTTACAGCCCCGGTTACGACGTTACGGAGCTGAGGCGCAAGGTGGGCATGGTCTTCCAGAAGCCCAACCCGTTCCAGATGTCCGTATATGACAATGTGGCATACGGACCCAGGGTGCACGGTACAAAAGGCAGGGCCGAGCTGGATGAGATAGTGGAAAGAAGCCTTAAAAGCGCCGCCCTCTGGGACGAGATGAAGGACAGGCTGAGAAAGCCGGCCCTTGGCATATCAGGAGGGCAGCAGCAGAGGCTTTGCATAGCAAGGACGCTTGCAGTAGGGCCCGATGTTATTTTGATGGACGAGCCCACTTCGGCGCTGGACCCTTTGTCGACGGGCAGGATAGAGGAGCTAATAGGCGAGCTGAAGAAGGAATATACGATTATCATCGTCACGCACAACATGCAGCAGGCAGGGCGCATTTCGGACAGGACGGCCTTCTTCCTAAACGGCGAGATAATCGAGGAAGGGCCCACCTACGGCATATTCCACAAGCCCGCGGATAAGAGGACAGAAGACTACATAACCGGAAGGTTCGGTTGATCAGGGAGGGGAACGGCGATGAGCTCAAGGACACATTTCGACGCAGAGATGGGACAGCTGCACGAGCAGATACTGAGGATGGGCGCACAGGTGGAAAGGAGCATTTCCGACGCCGTCAATGCCCTTGCCAAACAGGACGCGGCGTTGGCGCAGAGGATAATCGATGAGGACGACATTGCCGATTCGATGAAGCTTGCGATAGAGGACATGTGCGCGAGGATCATAGCCACGCAGCAGCCGCTGGCAAGGGATCTTAGGGAAGTGCTTGCGGCAAACGAGATCGCAACGGACCTTGAGAGGCTGGGCGATCACGCGGTAGACATCGCGAAGGTGGCAATAAAGCTGAAAGACGAGCGCTACATAAAGAAGCTCATAGACATACCGAGGATGAGCGGCATGGCGCTCGATATGGTAAGGGGCAGCCTGGACGCGTATGTCAGGGAGGATGTAGTCCTCGCCGAGGATACCTGCAAAGCGGACGACATGGTGGATGATCTGAGAGACGCCCTGATGCGGGAGCTTTTCACCTATGCCTTCGAGATGCCGGGGCAGATGGTGCAGATAATCAATTTCATGTTCGTGGTCTGGTTCCTGGAGAGGATCGCAGACCATGCGACCAATATCAGCGAATGGGTCATCTATCACGTAACCGGAGAACACAGGGATATGAATCCTTAAGAATCAAAGGGCTCTAAAAAGCAGGGTGCCCGCGACACTTTCGATGTTGCGGGCACCTGCTGATTTTATTATGTGGGAAGTTACTTCAATATGGGCTCCATCAGGAAACGGGCCTCGGTGAAGTAATCATTGCCCGTCTCCGAATAGACGCTCTTCAAAGCTATGAGGCTTACCCCGTTGAAGGGGATGTTCACCAGTTCGAATGAGTTCTTGGCCTTCGACGGCATCCTCACTTCGGCAAGGGCCGCTATCGTATAGACATCCTCGCCGTACTGGCCAAGGTATATCGAGGGGCCGTTGTCGAGCATTATTATGCTGCCGGGCACGGCCTTCCTGAAGGCTAAAAGCTTTAGATCGGCTGCTGTGCCTTTGATGCTTAGCGACGCGAAGGGAAGCGAATCGTAGCCGGTCGAAGTCAGCGGCATCTCCAGGCCCATGCAGCGGAAGACATCGGATAACAGCAAGTAAGGGTCCCTTCCGGAGGAGCCCTTATAGCCGTACTTGGTGCCCACCAGCTTCATCGCCTGCTTTGAGAATATTTTCTCCCGACAGCGCCATATATCCCATTGGATACATCTGAAGTCCTGGGTATTAGTGTCGGCGTCACATTGAGCTTGCCGTCCACCCTTCTTGAAGGGAGCAGCACAACATAGCTGTCCGACGTCCCGCGGTTCTTCACGGCATCGGGGATAGCGGATTCCGGCACCAGGGGAAGCCTTGTGCCCATCGGAAGCTCCATCAGCGACGGCGCCTGCGAGCCCAAATCCTGCTCCAGGAAGAGGGAGGGGGCGGTAACGATAAGATACTCATCCGAGGCCGCATAAGAGAGCCAGTGCTCCCTTGTGAAGGCCAGCGCTATTTGCATCGAGGCGACCCAGCCGCGCTGCCTCGCCGTCTGGACGAAGAACCAGGTCTTATCCGTGGTCTCAGTCAGTATGACGACGGGCTCGCCCGGCAGCAGGCGTCCTGCCTGCAGGACATCCACGCCGCCCATGCGCTTGTTAAAGAGCCTGTCGGCTGCGGGAAGCACCCTTAAGTCTGATTTCGTAACAGCGACGCCGAATCTAACTCTCGCCCAGGCCGGAACGTTTTCCAGCTTGAACTTGGCCATTATCTGCGTTATTGCCCCGGCAGGCGCCGCAGAGCCATCCGCAAGGAAAAGTTCGTTTGGAAGCGTTGGCTGCGCCAGGTATCCGGTAATCGAGAAGCCGTCGATATCCTGAGGGTATCCCAGAAGATCCACTATGCCTGTCGCTGCGGCCTTTTGTATCTGATTATTGATCTCAGCAACCTTCTGCTTGTCCGCAAGCAGGTCATATGATCTGGGCGATCTGGAAAGCCAGAAGCTCAGGTCATAATTGAAAGCCGAAGCGGGCGACAGGAACAGGGCTAGTGTCAATGCCAGCGCAATCGGCACAAAGGCTTTCATCCTCAAGATGCATCACTCCTTAGCTGTCCATCTATATCCAATATACTTCAACGAAGCAGGAAAGGACACCTTCACCCGTACGGCCTAATATTCCTTCTTTCACGTAATCTGATATGAGATAGCAAGGAGTGAACAGCGAAAAGAGAATCACATTGCAGTCAGCATTCAAAGAGGATGCCCAGAAATTGATAGATATAGTGAAAAAGGTTCAAAAGTCCATAGTAAGTCGAATGGACTTATACCCGATGTGATTGGCCATAACTTCATTACGGGAGATACCTCACATAAAGATGCCTATTTTGAGGAGGTCAAGTTGTATTGATCGGCTTGATGTGGCCTAAAGTAAACGGCCTGACATATCACCAGGTATGGTTCTTATTTGAGTAGTCTGATGAAGTAAGTGGCCTATAAAAACGTCAGAAAAGGGAACAAGGGAATGTATCAGGATTACTGATGCGAAGACAGTAAGGATGAAGAACACACTATTTGGATAATTAGGCTAGAGGTCAAGACACTAAAGAGCAAAATGTGCCAACTCAATAAGAGTGGCATTAAAAGTGCATAGCAAAGGACAGTGAGTGCATGTAGTAGGGTTTGTTGATGAAGCGCAATAAAATATACTTGAAGTAGATAGTAAAATTAGCAAAGGCAGGTAGGAAATCCCTCATTGAAGACGAAACGTAGAAATGAAGTATCTTGCCTATCGAGATAATGGCCTGATTTGGCTCAGCTGGCGAGTAACATATGGAGGATGCAAATTGGCGAGAAAACCACTAAGCAAAAAAACACGCTTTGAAGTGTTCAAGCGAGACAAATTCACGTGTCAGTACTGTGGAAGAAAAGCCCCGGAAGCTATTTTACACGTTGATCATATGGTTCCTGTCGCTAAAAGCGGATCTAATGAAATACTAAACTTGATAACAAGCTGTGATCAGTGTAATTTGGGGAAAATGCTGAATTTCTCGATGAAAACATAACCATTGAGAAGCAACGCAAGCAAATGGAGGAATTGAAGAGAGAAGAGAACAGCTTAAGATGCTTTTCGAATGGCATATGGGGTTAGAAAAATCAAGGAGCAATCAGCGAATTTGCTAATTGAGCATATTGAGAGAATGATATCTCCATATACACTTAATGAAGTCGGAAAAGCAGAAGCAAAAAAGCTTGTTCAAAAGTATAAAATGGAAGAGATAATTGAAGCTCTAAACAAGGGGAGAAATGCATATCTTAGATATGGAGAAGACGGTCAACTTGTAAATGAATCGGTTGAACAATTCCTTTCAAAGATACCTGGAATTATTGTAATCAGCAGGAAAGGTCCAATATATGCGAAAATTCATTATGCAAAAGGCATCTGCAAGAATAGGTTTTACTATTGGGATGATGCTAAGGGAATTGGGCTTCTTAAGGAGCTTGTGAGGGTTTTAGAAGAGAAGGGGTTAGAAGAGGATAGAATAGTCAGTTTTTTTGAAACGGAAGTGTTCAGAATTTCGAAGTCTGTTAGGAATTGGACTATTTGGCATACTACTATTGAAAGTTGGATAGATGGGCTGGCTTCATACTCTGGTGATGAAACAGATAATTCAAGAGGCATATAATGGAGCATCCTATTCAACTCTTATGGTAAGAGATGTACATACAAGAATTTGCAATAACAGCATTAGATAAACTGGTGCGGACGGAAGACAGCTCGCCAACTGGCTACTAAGCAGTGGGTTCGAGTTCGAGCCTCCGGCGGCGCACTAATAATGACCAGCTAAGTGAGTATGAGCGACGCACATTCTCTATTTCTTTTGTCGCTCCGATAAATGTCTTTGTTCGGCCTTTATAGTTCAGGCGATGTTCTGAAGTGGCTCTAATATTGTGTCATTTTGTTGCTTGGTCTATTCTGCCGTTAACGGTCATTATTATTCCTTCGTTTGCAGGATCTGGTTCCGCCAGGTGAAGTTTTAAAAAAAGGGCCTTCCCTTTGATTGGGGGGGAAAGCCCTGATAGCCGCTATTGCCTGAAAGTTAACTTGCCGCCCTCGTCCAGCGCAAGGCTTACTGGCAAATTCGGCTTGATGGTGCCGTCGAGCATCTTCATTGCCAGGGGGTTCTCGACGGACCTCTGTATGGCCCTTTTCAGAGGGCGCGCACCGTATGCAGGGTCAAAGCCTTCATCGGCCAGCTTGCTTACCGCATCAGCCGTCCATTCCAGCTCTACACCCTTGTCAGTCAGCCTTGATCTTAAGCCTTGCAAGCTGCATTGCGACTATTGAATCCATGGCAGACCTGTCGAGGTTGTTGAACATGATAATCTCGTCCAGCCTGTTTAGAAACTCCGGCCTGAAGAACTGCCTCAGCTGCTCCATTACCATGGCCCTGCCTTCGTCGCCGCGGCTTTGGGCAAGTATGTCGGAGCCGAGATTGGATGTCATGATCACTACCGAGTTTCTGAAGTCAACGGTGCGGCCCTGGCCGTCCGTGAGCCTTCCGTCGTCTAGAAGCTGCAAAAGAACATTGAACACCTCCGGGTGCGCCTTCTCGACCTCGTCGAAAAGGATTACCGAGTAAGGCCTTCTTCGCACGGCCTCGGTCAGCTGGCCGCCCTCCTCATAACCCACATAGCCGGGAGGAGCCCCTATGAGCCTTGCGACCGTGTGCCTTTCCTGGTATTCGGACATATCGATCCTGACCATGGCCTTCTCCTCATTGAAGAGGAATTCGGCCAGCGCCCTAGCAAGCTCGGTCTTTCCCACGCCTGTTGGTCCCAGGAAGAGGAAGCTGCCAATGGGCCTGTTTGGATCCGCCAGGCCTGAGCGGGAGCGCCTTACTGCGTCCGAGACTATCCTTAGGGCCTCATCCTGCCCGATTACCCTTTTGCGAAGCACATCCTCGAGGTTTATAAGCTTCTGGGCCTCTCCTGACAGGAGCTTGGACACCGGAATGCCGGTCCAGCGGGCGACGACGGATGCGATATCCTCCTCGTCGACCTCCTCCTTCAGGTATTTCAGCCCTCCTTCGAGGTTGGTGATCTCGGCATTCGCCCTGTCCAGCTCGGCTTTCAGCTCAAGCCCGATCCCGTATCTGAGCTCTGCGGCCTTTGCGAGGTCGCCTGACCTTTCCGCCTGCTGCTCCTTAGTCCGGGCATCCTCCATGCGAGCCTTTACATCGCGTACTTTCGCAATTAGCGCCTTCTCGTTGCCCCAGCGCGCCTTCATGCCGGTTGACTGCTCCTTTAGGCCTGCGAGCTCCTCAACGATCTTGGCCAGCCTGTCTTTGGAAAGCGGGTCGGTCTCCTTGGACATGGCCTGCTTTTCTATCTCAAGCTGCAGTATGCGGCGCTCCACCTTATCGATGTCAGAGGGCATGGAGTCGATTTCCGTCCTCAGCTTTGCCGCCGCTTCATCCATCAGGTCGATGGCCTTGTCGGGGAGGAAACGGTCGGAGATGTACCTTGAGGAAAGCATCACGGCTGCGATCAGGGCATTGTCCTTGATCCGGACGCCGTGGTGGAGCTCATACTTCTCCTTGAGGCCCCTTAGGATTGCGATCGAGTCCTCCAAAGAGGGCTCGGCTATATAGATGGGCTGGAACCTGCGCTCCAGCGCCGCGTCCTTTTCAATGTGCTTGCGATACTCATCTAGAGTAGTGGCGCCAATGGTGCGCAGCTCGCCTCTGGAAAGGGCGGGCTTTAGCATGTTCGAAGCGTCAATTGCGCCCTCCGCAGCGCCTGCCCCTATTAGCGTGTGCAGCTCGTCGATGAATAGGATAATGCCGCCGTCGCTCTCCTGGATCTCCTTGAGCACGGCCTTCAGCCTGTCCTCGAACTCGCCCCTGTATTTGGCTCCAGCGAGCATTGCGCCCAGGTCCAGGGCCATTATGCGCTTGTCGGCGAGGCCCTCGGGTACGTCTTTGGCCACGATCCTCTGGGCGAGGCCCTCCACGACTGCGGTCTTGCCGACGCCGGGCTCGCCTATTAGCACGGGGTTGTTCTTGGTCCTTCTGGAAAGCACCTGTATGATGCGGCGCACTTCTTCGTCGCGCCCGATTACGGGATCCAGTTTCCCGCGCTTGGCCAGATCGGTTAGGTCTCGCGAGTACCTCTCCAGCGCCTGGTACTTATCCTCGGGGTTCTCGTCCGTCACGCGCTGCGAGCCTCTGATGTCCTTAAGGGCCTCCAGTATCCTGTCATAAGTGGCACCGGCCTCTTTAAGCAGCCTGCTTGCGTCCGAGCTGCCCTGGGATATGCTCAACAGGAAGTGCTCGGTGCTGACATACTCATCCTTCAGATTGCCTGCTATCTGCTCGGCCCTTTGGAGCATCAGGTTTGCTTCTTCGCTTAAGTAATTGCCGGCAAGGCCGGATACTCGGGGAAGCTTGGCTATTGCCGCATCTATGGCGCCTAACAGGGCGTCGGGGGACGCGCCAAGCTTCGCAAGAAGGGGCTTTGTAGTGCCATCGTCCTGCGATACGAGCGCCTTTAAGATGTGTAATGTTTCGATATATGAATTTCCGTTGGCGGAGGCGAGCCTGGAAGCGTCGTTGATGGCTTCCTTCGCCTTCACCGTCAGTTTCTCCAAAGCCATGTCCGTTCACCTCCGAAATTCCTGCTCAGATCTACTTGTCCTTGCTCCTAAGCTGCCTGAATATCGCCTTTATTTCGTCTGTGGCCTTGTCCGGCAGCATTACCTTGATCCTTGCGAACAGGTCGCCTTTGCCGCCCGAGCGCTTGGTCAGGCCTTCGCCCTTCATGCGGAACACTTTGCCGTTCTGCGTGCCTTCGGGTATCGTCAGCGTGGCAGTCCTGCCGCCCATAAGGGGCACTTTGGCCTCCGCTCCCAGCACGGCGTCCTCGACAGGCACCTCGAACTCGAGCCTGATATCGTCCCCTGCAACCTTGAAAAGGGGATGCTCGGCTATGCTGATTTTCAATATCAGGTCCCCGGGACCGGCCGGCCCCTGGGCGCCCTGGCCCGCAAGCTTGAGCTTCGCGCCGTCCTTGGTGCCCTTGGGGATGGTGACCTCAATCCTTCTTGCGCCGGAGCCTGAGTCCATGGAGAAGGGCTTCTCGCCGCCCATCTCGGCCTCCTCAAGTGTCAGCGTCAGGCCGGCTTCTATGTCAGAGCCCTTTGCGGGCTTCGCCTTCTGCCTTCTTGCGCCGCCGAAACCCCCGAAGCCTGAGAACGCGCCGCCCAGGTTTCCGAACAGGTCATCAAGGTTGATGCCGCCCGAGTCGCCGTATTCCACCCTGAAGCCGCCGGGGCCGTTGCCCTCGCCGCCCCATGCGCGGGGCTGGTCCGGGTCTATGCCGGCTTGGAGCATCTGCTCCCACTGCGGCCCGAACTTATCGAAGTACTTGCGCTTCTTTGCGTCGCTAAGTACCTGGTAGGCCTCGTTTATTTCCTTGAATTTGAGCTCGCTTGCCTTGTCTCCCGGATTGGTATCCGGATGGTGCTTCCTGGCGAGCTTCCTGTATGCGGCCTTGATATCCTTCTCGGCGGCATCTTTTTTCAGGCCCAGGATCTCATAGTAGTTCTTGTTCATAATCATCACCTCTTAGGGAAGAAGGCGCGGCGCCTTAAGCTGATCTGCTCAAGCGGCGCCGCGCACTGGAAATCCGAATATCAGGCATGCCGCCCGTTTGCCCTGGTCTAGCCCTTCTTAGGTACAGACACTCTAACTACTGAGGGCCTTATAGTGCTTCCGCAGTATGTGTAGCCCTTCCTCAGCTCGTCGGTCACGGTCTCGCAATCGACATCCGCTTCGCTTGCGGCAACCGCCTCATGCAACGCGGGATCGAAAGGCTTGCCTTGCGCTTCAATCGGTACTAGCCCTTCGGCCTGCAAAACGCCTGCGAGCTTCTTTATCGTAAGCTCAAGTCCCTTGCGGAGGTTATCGCAGTCGGCGCCCGAGCCTGATGCCCTCTCAAGGTCGTCCATCACGTCGAGCACTTTCTTCATGAAGTCCGCCTTGCCGCGCCTTATCGTATCGTCTGCGTCCCTTTCGGAGCGCTTCTTGAAGTTGTCGTAGTCGGCCCTTGCGCGAAGGTAGCTTTCCTTGTATTCCTTAACCTCGCGCGTTGCCTTATCCAGCTGGGAGGAGAGCTCGCCGAGGATGCGAGACGCCTCCTCGGCTGACACTACTTCGGGCTGAGCGGCGCCTTCTGCCGCCTTATCCTTGTCTTTCATCTGGCACCACCCATCTAAAGTCTACTTATCGGTCTTGAACTCGGCGTCTATTACGTCCTCGTCGGCCTTGCCGTTCTTTGTGGCATCCGGGCCGGGTCCGGCTTCGGGGCCGGCGCCTGCGCCCTCCTGGGGCTGAGACTTCTTGTACATCTCCTCATAGACCTTGTAGGAGGCCTGCTGGAGCGCATCCATCTTCTGCTTCAAGGACTCGTAGTCGTCGTTCTTTATGGCCTCTTTCAGGCTTGCGATCTCGGCTTCGACCTTGGCCTTCTCGTCGGCGGACAGCTTGCCCTCGGTGTCCTTCAGGGACTTCTCCACCTGGTAGACCAGCTGGTCAGCCTGGTTTTTGAGCTCTATCTGCTCGCGCTTTACCTTATCCTCGGACTCGGCGCGCTTTGCGTCCTGCACGAGGCGCTCAACCTCGTCCTTGGAAAGCTGCGTGCTTGCCGTAATCGTTATGCTCTGCTCCTTGCCGGTGCCCTTGTCCTTGGCATTGACGTTTACAATGCCGTTGGCGTCTATGTCGAAGGTAACCTCGATCTGAGGGACTCCCCTCGGCGCCGGAGGTATGCCGGAGAGCTGGAAGCGGCCCAGGCTCTTGTTGTCCTTGGAGAACTCGCGCTCTCCTTGCAGCACGACTATGTCGACTGTGGTCTGGCCGTCCGCCGCCGTTGAGAACACCTGGCTCTTCCTTGTAGGTATAGTAGTATTGCGGTCGATGAGCTTCGTGTTGATGCCGCCAAGCGTCTCGATTCCAAGGGATAGGGGGGTGACATCGAGAAGGACTACATCCTTGACCTCGCCTGCCAGCACGCCCGCCTGGATTGCGGCGCCTACTGCGACTACTTCGTCAGGGTTCACTCCGCGGTGAGGCTCCTTGCCCGTTAGCTTCTTTACCAGCTCCTGAATAACCGGCATCCTTGTGGATCCGCCCACCAGGATTACCTCATCAAGGTCGGAGGGGGTAAGCTTCGCGTCGGTCAGGGCCTGCTTGAACGGTCCTACGCAGCGGTCGGTCAGATCCCTTGTCATCTCCTCGAACCTCGCCCTGGTAAGCTTGGTATCCAGGTGCAGGGGGCCGGACGCGGTGGCTGTTATGAACGGCAGGCTGATGGAGGCCTCGAATACCTGTGAGAGCTCGATCTTCGCCTTCTCGGCCGCCTCGATTAGCCTCTGGTGCGACTGCCTGTCGGACCTGAGGTCCACGCCGTTCGCCTTCTTGAACTCGTCGGCGAGGAAGTCTACGATTCTTCTGTCGTAGTCGTCGCCGCCTAAGTGTGTGTCGCCGTTGGTAGCCTTGACTTCGAATACGCCGTCGCCGACTTCAAGTACGGAGACGTCGAAAGTGCCGCCGCCCAGGTCGAATACCAGTATGGTCTCATTGGCCTTCTTGTCCATGCCATAGGCAAGCGACGCCGCCGTGGGCTCATTGATTATCCTGAGCACTTCAAGGCCTGCGATCCTTCCTGCGTCCTTTGTGGCCTGCCTCTGCGAGTCGTTGAAATAGGCTGGCACCGTGATGACGGCCTTTGTTATCTTCTCGCCGAGGTACTTCTCCGCATCAGCCTTGAGCTTGCCAAGTATCATGGCGGATACTTCCTCGGGGGAGAAAGTCTTGCCTGTTATCGGTATGTCTACCCTAGCCTCACCGTTTGAGCCTGCCACTACGCTGTATGCCATGTTGCGGCGCTCGGAGCTGACCTCGTCGAAGCGCCTTCCCATGAATCTCTTGATCGATGAGACGGTGTTCTCCGGGTTCAATACGGCCTGGCGCCTTGCCAGCTGGCCGACGAGCCTCTCATTGTTCTTTGTGAACGCCACTACAGACGGCGTCGTGCGCGTGCCTTCCGTGTTCACTATAACCTGGGGCGTTCCGCCCTCCATTACCGCTATTACCGAGTTTGTTGTACCAAGGTCGATTCCGACTGTTCTGCTCATGTTATTCCTCTCCTTCGGTTTATATGTAAAAGTTGTTGCTTCTTAAATTTCGAGTTGCCTGTTTTGGCTACTCATCGCCCTTATCGATATCGCTGATGATGACTGCGCGGCCTACTTCCATCTGGAGAATCACCTTCACGCCCGCGGCGTTAACCTTTGCTTCCCTGATGAGATAGGCGATGCGCTGCACAAGTTCCAGGTCGTTTTCGGAGTAGAGCCTTATGTTGCCCTCGGTCCTTGTGGGGAGCACAAGCCCCATCCTCTCGAGGTATCGGAGCATGGGAGGGGATACGGATGTCAGCCTTGCTGCCACCTGTATCGTGTACACCGGCTCATCCGGTCCGTGGAACTTTGACATTTGCATCACCCCCTTCTGTTTGATTTCATTTATGTGAATATATTAAGATATTGCTCAAGAAATATCAATAGTGTTTGTAGTTACATTATAAGAAACTTAAAGTGAGCAGCTTTAGTTCCTTTTCACATGATTTCCTCCGAATATTAATATCTGCGGCGCCGAGCAGGCATTGAAGGTATGTGCCAAGGCGTGTAGAATGCAGCAATACGGCCATGACTAAAGGAGGGATCATATGTCGGGAAAAGTAGCGATATTTGTGGACAATTTGTTCCAGGACATGGAGATTATGTACCCGTACTACAGATTCCTTGAGGCGGGATTCGACGTGGATCTAGTAGGAGCCGAGAGGGGCAGGATCTACAATGGCAAGTACGGCTACCCGGCGATGGCGGGTAAAACATATCAGGAGATCAACATCTCAGATTACGCGGCACTCGTCATTCCAGGGGGATTCGCGCCGGATAAGATAAGGATGGACAGGGAAGCGAAGCGCATTACGTGGGAGATGGTCCAATCCGGCAAGCCGGTGGGTGCGATTTGTCACGGGCCCTGGGTATTGGCGTCGGCGGGCGTGGCCAGGGGGAAGAAGCTGACATCATATACTGCCATCAAGGACGATATGACGAACGCGGGAGCGCTTTGGGAGGATGCGGAAGTCGTAGTGGACGGCAACCTGGTTACGTCCAGGAAGCCGGACGACCTGCCGGCTTTTCTTAAGGCGCTGCTGGCATTGCTTCGGAGATAGGATGGCCCATTTAGGGTCCAAAAATAAAACGCTCGGTTTCGGCCGAGCGTCTTCTATCGAAATCCCTGATGCGCTACAGCTTCCAGGTGGCGCTGCCTATCAGGGGTATTATCAGCTGCATGTATTTGTCCTTCTTGTCCAGGCCGTCAGGCAGCTCGAAGGGAAGGTAGCCTTTGCGGCTCTCGCCGGGCTTGAACTCCTTCATGTTAAGCTGGTCCTCTGTCGGCAGGAAGTCGATTCCCAGAGTGAGCATCAGGTATGCTTTTCCGGTGTAATCGTAGAAGTTCCATACTCCCACAAGCAGGCTTGAAGTCTTCGAGGAGACGTTTTTTATAGTCACAGGTATCAGCGCGAAAGTCATGCCGTCCTGGGATTTCTTCGATGCCGTCTGCGTCTGCTTATTTGCGCTGTTGCTTTGCTGGTTACCGGCTTGGTTGCTTGTGCTGCCGGCTTGCGAGGAAGAGGTGTTCTTCATCTCCTTGGTCCATTTGATGCCGTTGGAGACTTGGATCTCCCAGCCGCCGATCGTAGCCTTCTGATTGGACTGCAAGAAAGGTCCGGCCGGCAGCGCTTCCGCTGCTCGGAGAATGGATGCGGGCATCAACATCGCCATGAATATTGCGGCCAGTATGACCGAATAAAATACCTTTCTCATCTCACTCCGCCTTTCAAGCATAATAATCCTATTACGGATGACGTTGCAGAACCGTTTATGTTCCGCCCGGTGATATCTATAAGCAGAATTCGTTAATATAAAGGTCTCATATTATTCGAACTAACAATAGCATACAATTATCTCTATCGCATGTAGTGCGCACACATGAAGAGCATACGCGGACCACGAATGGAGGGCTTCGATTGCTAAAGAGCAAGACCGTAAGGATAATCATAATCGCCGCACTGGTAGTTGCGGTTTTATTAGGGCTTAGGTATTTCCGTCAGAGGAGGCTGGACTCTCTGGCTGATCCCTTCGAAGGGCTTTTGGAGGGTAAGGCCACGACCGGAAGCATAACAAGGTCCATCGGCGCATCAGGCGAGCTGAAGGCGGGAAGGCGCGACATACTTTACATACCCTACCCGGTCAAGGTGACGGAGATGAAGGCAAGGCCCGGGGATACGGTGCTGAAGGGCGGCCTTATCGTAAAGTACGAAAGCTCGGGGCTTGAGCAGGAAGTAGACAAGGCGCAAGCAGAGCTTAGCTCAGCCCAGCAGGATGCTGTACGCCAGGTTTCGGGGTCAATGGACTTGTCGATGCTCTCATCGATAGTGCCAGGCCTCGGCGCTTCTCCTGCAAAGGACACCGCCCAGCTTGAAAGCTCATATAAAAAACTGGTGGACGCCCAGGGCAAGCTTACCTACAGGGCGCCTTTTGACGGCATACTCACGATACTGGAGGGCAGATTGGGCCAGGAGCTTTCCTCGACGGGAGCATCGAACCCGCTAGCCGAGGTCATCGCCGTGGATTCGTGGTATGTGCTGGCGCCTGTATCGGAATTCGATGTCAACCAGGTGAAGCTGGACATGACTGTTGATGTCATAGTGCCGGCGCTGGGAGAGCAGGAATTCGAAGGCACAGTGACCGGGATTATCCTGAACCCGATAAAGTCGGGCGGCATGGTCAGCTACATGGTGCGCGTCGATATAGATGGCGTGAACTACAAGATGAAGCCCGGCATGAGCGCCGACATCAGCATCAATGCCTATGAGAAGGCAGGCGCGCTCATTATCCCCCACGGCTACTCCTATGAGAAGGACGGCAGCTTCTGGGTAATTGCGCTAGATAGCTCGGGCAAACCTGTAGCAAGGCAGGTAGTGCTGGGCGAAGAGGGCGATGATTCGGTGGAGGTGCTAGAGGGTTTAACCGACGGCGAGACGATTTACCAGGATACGACGCCCGGCGATGAAGAGGCGCAAACTGGCGGCGGGCTTTTCAACCTCAGGTCCCGGATGACGGGCGGGAGGTGAGCCTTTGCTAATAGAAGTAAAGGACCTCGTTAAAGAGTACCCGATGGGTGACGGCTGCGTAAGGGCGCTTGCCGGCGTTAACTTCGGCATCGAAGAGGGAGAGTTCGTGGCGATCATGGGCCCCTCGGGATCCGGAAAGTCCACCCTTATGAATATATTGGGCTGTCTGGACCGGCCGACCTCAGGGGAGTATCACCTCTCCGGAAATCTGGTATCAGGCATGGGGGACACCGAGCTTGCAAGGACCAGGAACCGCGACATAGGCTTCGTATTCCAGGCCTTCAACCTATTGCCCAGGCTAACAGCGCTTGAGAACGTCATGCTTCCGATGGCATATGCGGGCACACCGTCCTCTTTAAGGCGCGGCAAGGCGGAAAAGGCGCTTGATGCCCTGGGGCTCAAGAACAAATCGCATCACAAGCCCAAGCAGCTCTCAGGCGGAGAGCAGCAGAGGGTTGCGATCGCAAGGGCGCTGGTGCTCGAGCCGAAGATGATCCTTGCGGACGAGCCCACCGGAAACCTCGACTCCAAGAACAGCGAGGACATCATGAAGGCTTTCTGCAGGATGAACGAGGAAGGAAGGACCATAGTGCTCATAACCCACGAGAAGGACATCGCGGCGTACGCGGACAGGAACATGCAGTTTCGAGACGGGCTGCTGATAAAAGACACCGTCCGTACCAAAGGGGTGTACGGCGATGAGGATTAATGAGGCTTCGAAGCTCGCCATAAACGGCATCAGGACCAATCCCCTGAGGGCCTTTTTAACCAGCCTCGGCGTGGTAATTGGCGTCGCTGCGGTGATCATCATAATAGCGATCGGCGAAGGGGCCAGGGCCGAGGTAGTGAGCAGTATCGAGGGCTTGGGCTCCAATATCCTGTTCGTGATGCCGGGCGAGGAGAAACAGGTGTCATCGCCAAGGCAGACTCCTGTCCTGGACAACTCGGTGCTAGATGAGCTGATACGCACCGTTCCCCTGATAGAGGCTGCGGCAGGCGAAGTATCTAAGGGCGGGGTTGCGGTCAAGTATGGAAAGGTTTCCCTTAACGTAAGCGTCATAGGCGCCACCGGCAATTATCTGGATGTTAGGGACTATGAGATAGTAAAGGGCAGGGGATTCAGCGAGGATGAGATCAGAAGGGGAGACAGAATCTGCCTGATAACTGACGAAATGGCGGCGGACCTTTTCGAAGGAGAAGAGCCTGTCGGCAAACAGGTGAACATATTAGGCTCCACGTACAGGGTGGCGGGCACCTACACGGCCGTGCAGATCGGCTTCTTTAGAGCCATGACCGGCGTCAGGATGGACCAGGTGCTGCTTCCTATAACTACCGTCCAGCGGCGCATGACAGGCAACGACGAGCTGAGCACCATCTATATATCGGTTGATGAGGCCAAGAACATGGCCGCGGCCCAGAACGCTGTGGAGAAGACGCTTCTGGCCAAGATGGGGTTTGCTGAGAACTTCAACGTCGCCAACCAGGCCGACATCCTTGATACCCTGAGTACGATAACAGGCACTCTGACAAGCCTTTTGGCAGGGATTGCCGCCGTGTCGCTGGTAGTGGGCGGCATCGGCATAATGAACATAATGCTAGTATCCGTGACGGAGAGGATAAGGGAGATCGGCATAAGAAAGGCGCTGGGCGCGACGAGGAAGGACATACTGGCGCAGTTCTTGATGGAGGCCGTCATGATAAGCTTCACAGGCGGTGCGGTCGGCACAATACTCGGGCTTGGGATAGCTTACCTTGTTAGCAGCCTGGCCGGATGGCCCGGGCTAATCCCCTGGTATTCGGTGGCACTTGCCCTGACATTCTCCATCGGCATCGGGCTGTTCTTCGGCGTTTACCCTGCGAACAAGGCGGCTGCCCTGCAGCCTGTGGACGCGCTGAGGTATGAGTAGCCTGGATTGGCGCAGCCGATAGAATAAGTGCTGAGAATAGACAAGGGGCGCCGAGCGGCGCCCCTTGTCCTATGTATATTGATATTTGGTTGTCCTAATTCGTGTAATCGGATAAAGTCTTCTTCACGAAGGACGTTATGTCTATTGCACCTTCGGTCTCGAATTTGCTCAGCTCCTGCGAGAAGTATGGGATAAGGGCGAAGCCGTTTAGTATCTCGGCCTTCTCCATGTCATTGAGCTTCTTCAGTAAGGAGTCCTTAGCCCATGACGGCGCGTAAGCTACCTGGATTTTGTGATCCAGGGCCCTTATGATGCACTCGGCCACGAAGGAATCAAGCCTCTCATAGCTGCCCTTAACGTATTCCTTCTGTCGGTTCCTCTCGAAGATGTCGTTGAACTTCGACTGATAGGCCCAAATCGTGTTCTTCACGGCAGGGCTTACGAATACATGCAGGTACTCATGCCAATTAAGGTTCCCGTCCGAGGCGTCCGGCCCGTCTATTAAGTAGGCCATGTGCCCATACGTCACTGAATAGGCGACATAGTGCGATTCATAGGGCATGGGGATTACATTAAGCGATATCTGGGACGTCCTGCTCGAGTCTATCCTCAGATACTTATGCACGAATTTCTGCTGTTCGAGCAATTTGGCCAGGTCATAAGCATCTACGACTTTGAAGAAGCCGGCGCTTTTATGCCAGGCATAGAGCTCGTCGATCTTCAGTATCTCGTAGAAGTCCTTTAGCACCTTGTTGAATCCGCCCAGCATGAAGAAATCCTTTTCATCGATGTCGGCCTTGGGGATTATGTACTCGAACTCCGGCGGGCGTCCCGAGGGCAAGCACGTAATGCAAGTATGTATAGACATTGTAGGGATGCTTGTCGTAGAAGTCCTTCCAGCGCTTGATCCTGCTTGCAGGAACTGCGGCAAGCCTCGATTCCATATCGTTGTCGAGCTGCTGCCTCTCCTTGCTTTTCGTGGCACCGTACTCGTCCTCATATCCCGCGACGCCCTCAAGGAAGGCATAGAGGGTGAAGGCCCGAATATCCATGGAGACGCTAATGCTGCCCGATTTCCTGGAATAAAACCCGGAGAAGTCCTTTGCGGCAGGGTCGTCCGATACTTTGTAGGTAAGCTTGTAATACTCATACTTGGCCAGCTCATCAAGGTTGAAAGCGAAAAATGCGGCAGCTATGCCAAGTATTACTATCAGAAGTACCAGCCAACCGAGGATACCTCTGGAATTGCCTCCATTACTCGCCATCTGCATCACCTTCCGGCCTGAATTTGTTGCCTTTTAGTTTTCTGACTTTGTCTTTGACTGCGCTTTCCACAACGATAACATATTCGCCCAAAAGGGCTTTCTCACCTGCAAGCATGACCAAAGCCTGAGAAATATTGCATCTTATGACATTTTCGAACTTCTTGGTCAGGTCATTGCACAATGCGATCCTGCGATCGCCAAGGGCCTGCAGCATATCTTGCAGGCATTCGACCAGCCTGTGCGGACTCTCGTAGTATACCAGAGTATGGGGGCTTTCTGATGTCCTCGCCGAAGAATTTCCTCCTCTTCGATGACGTCCTCGGCGGGAAGCCCCTGAAAGTGAAGCTCGATGTAGGCAGCGCGGATAGTACCAGGGCCATTATTAGCGCGGTTGGCCCGGGGGCCATGGTTACTTCATAGCCCTTCTCAACTGCCAGCTTGACTATGCTATAGCCCGGATCCGATATTCCGGGAGTGCCGGCATCGGATACCAAAGCAACGTTCTTGCCCAGCTCCAGCTCCGTAACGATGCGCATGCCCGCCGCCTCTTCATTGAAAGAATGGAAGGAGAGCTGCGGCCTTTTTATGCCCAGCCTGCTTAGGAATATCCCGGTGGTCCTGGTATCCTCGCTTGCGACGATGTCCGCGCTTTTGAGCACCTCAACCGCCCTTGCGGTAATATCGCCCATATTGCCTATAGGAGTGGCTACAACATGCAGCTTGCCCTTATCCAATTAGCATCACTTCCTGACTATGAAGGCGAGCTCGCCCGGAAACTCGATTTTCGTATATGACCAGCCTGCCTTGTCTGCGGCGACTGAAAAGCCCTCTTCGTAGCTGCGCCCCATGCCTTTGCGCTTGCCACCCAGGCTCCTGGTAGGGAAGCTCACCACGACAACCGGTGCATCGACTGCGTCTACGCACTCGATTCCAAGCCCCTCCTTGATCCGGTCCAGCGTAGGAAGGGCCTTCATCAGGAGCGCGACGTCGAAGCGGCCCTCCGGAAGCCCTTGGGACAGGTCGCAGTGGAGGAATCTTCCATCGGTGCCCCAGGCTTTGAAGAACGACCTAACAGCTGCGCCCGGCCCGTCCGAAGCATCTGCGGCCAGATAGCTTACGTTTTCAGGCAGGCCCATCCATGGCAAAGACAACGGGTTGAGCCCGCAGGCGAGGTCTACGACGCTGGAGTAAGCCTTCCCTTCGAAAACCCTGCGGTAGAAATCTTCCATGAAAATGAGGCGCTCTCTTGTGCTGGCATGCAGCATCAGCCCCTTGTGAGCGACCTTTCTAAGCTCATCTTGCCCAGACGGCCGCCGCGACAGCCAGGTCATTGGCCAGCTTGAGGTATTCAGCGGGCCTGGCTTCGAATGATAGGAGCAGCTGGTGCAGCCTGCCCTTCACCTCTTTGAAGGCTTCTTTTTCGCTTCTCTTGGATAGCTCCTGTTCGGCGAGCCTCACGACAAGAGGCCTCGAGATGAAGCGCCTGGCGACTGGCCCCAGCACTGAATCTGCCAGCTTCTCCGCTGTAGTTGGCGCCATGCCCTCCCTGATGTCCATTTCGGTCATGGCCTGCCCCTTCTGCCGAGCTCTTCTGTGAGCGCGGTCATAAATCTTAGATTGTGGACTGTGGCGAGCCTCTGGAACAGGGCTTCGCCGTTTTTCATCAGGTGGTGCAGGTAGCCGGCGCTGTAATCCCTGCAAACGGGACAGTCGCAGCCGGGCTGCACCGGAGATCTATCTTTTATGAACTTCTCATCCTGCATATAGGCGTATTTGAACCAGCGCTTGTCGAATGTGGCGTCCGTTACAGGCGCCCTTGAGGTATAGAGCCTGCCGCGCCTCGCATCCCTTGTGGGAAGCGAGCAGTCGAAAGTGTCATATCCCAGGTTCCAGCACTCAATCACATAATCAGGATGGCCTATGCCGAGCGCGTGAAGCGGCATGCTCTCCGGCAGCCCCTCGCGCACTGTCCTTAAGATATCCTTTATGAGCATTCCGTCCTTATCAAGCGGCCAGCCGCCGAAGCCCATCCCGTCGAATCCCATGGATGAAAGCTCCCTTGAGCATTCAAGCCTGAGGTCCTCGTAGTTGCCGCCCTGCACGACTGCGTATAGCAGCGGCCTGCCGGATCTTGCGCGCTTCTGCGACATCAGCCTTTCAAACTCCGCCTTGCACCTTGCGGCCCACTCAAGGGTCCTTTTTACCGCGCCCTCCTGGACTTGCCTGTCATCATCGGGATGGGTGCATTCGTCCAGGCAGACTAATATATCGGAGCCGTAAGCCAGCTGGATCTGTATTGACTTCTCCGGCGTGAGGGCGAATTTCCTTTTGGCCCCCTCCGGCAGGATAGTAATGCCGTCCTTGGTTATGCTTCCCCTGGAAGGGTCGTCCTTTATTACGGAATATGCCTGGAAGCCTCCCGAGTCGGTCATTATAGGAAGGTCCCATGCGCTCATCTCGTGTATGCCGCCCAAAGCCGACACCGTCGTGCTGCCGGGCTTCTGCATCAGATGGTATGCGTTCATTACCAGGGCAGGGACCCCGGCATCTAAAAGGTCTTGCGAATCTACCGCCTTGACCGCGCCGTATGTCGCATCCGGCAGGAAGGCGGGGAAGCTTATCGGGCCATGCGGCGTAATGAGGCTTTCTCTCATCATATGCCTCCTTTTGGTGAATCCATTCTAACATATGCCTAGCCCGCGCCCGTCTGATACAATCTGGTTAAAGGTTTTAATGGAGGTGCCAGATGGATTTCACGCAGGAATTCCCGTCCAGAAGGAGCGCGGTTATGGGAAAACACGGAGCTGTGGCGACAAGCACGGCGCCTGCCGCGCTTGCCGGATATGACATATTGAGGTCTGGGGGAAACGCGGCGGACGCGATCCTGGCCATGGCTGCCGCCCTCGTGGTCACAGAACCCACCTCAAACGGCCTGGGTTCGGACCTCTTCGCCATTATCTGGGACGGAAAGAAGCTGCACGGCCTTAACGCATCAGGAAGGGCCCCCAAAGCGCTAAATGCCGGCATGTTAAGGGCAAAGGGCCATAAGAGCGTGCCGCTGCTCGGCTGGGAGCCGATAACAGTGCCCGGCGTCGTCAAGGGCTGGGCCGACATCAATGCGAAGTTCGGCAGGATGCGGCTGGCTGATGTGCTGGAGCCTGCGGCGAAAATGGCGGAGGAGGGCTACCCGGTCTCTCCAGTCACTGCTTATTTCTGGGGCTTCGCGCCCTCAAGGCTTGGCTCCTACGATGGCTTCAGAAGCACATTCATGAGGGATGGAAGGGCCCCCAGGGCAGGTGAGCTTTTCAAGAGCCCTGCCATCGCAAGAAGCCTCAGGCAGATCGGCGAAAGCGGGGGAGAATGCTTCTACAGGGGGCATCTTGCCGATGCGATAGTCGAAGCTTCAAACAAGGGCGGCGGATACTTCTGCAAGGAGGATTTCGCGGGGCATTCCAACGAGTGGGTGGATCCGATATCGGTGAATTACAGGGGCTATGACGTATATGAGATTCCGCCCAACGGGCAGGGGATAGTTGCCTTGATGGCGCTAAACCTCATGGAAAGATATGACATGGGAAGCCTTCCTGCAGATGATCCCAGAAGGGTAAATCTGATCGCCGAGGCCTTAAGGTTATCGTTTGCCGACGCGCACAGCAGAGTATGCGACATGTCGGTTTGCGATGTGCCGGTCGCCCGGATGTTGGACAAGGAATATGCGAAGGAGAGCGCGCGCCTTATAAACCCGGGAAGGGCTATGGAGCTTGCCGAGACAGGCCTTCCTTATAAAGGGGGTACGGTCTACCTGTGCGCCGCAGATAACGACGGCATGATGGTGTCCCTCATACAGTCCAACTATATGGGCTTTGGCAGCGGGATAGTCGTGCCCGAGCACGGAATAAGCCTGCAGAACAGGGGAGCGTGCTTCAGCCTCGAGGAAGGGCACCCCAATGAGCTTGCACCCGGCAAGAGGCCGTTCCACACGATAATACCGGGCTTTCTTATGAAGGACGGATCCCCCGTGGGCCCGTTCGGGGTAATGGGAGGGGACATGCAGCCCCAGGGGCATGCCCAGCTGATATCGGCAATCGTTGATCTGGGTATGAACCCTCAGGCAGGAATAGACATGCCCAGGTTCCGAGTATCGGAGGGGAAAAAGCTGCACCTGGAGAAGGGCCTTTCGAACGTCCTCGATAAGATGGCGGCCATGGGCTACGATGCGGTAGCCGAAAACTCCAATGCGATGTTCGGCGGCGGGCAGATGATCATGAGGGATCATGTGAATGGGGTATACATTGCAGGAACGGAGTCCAGGAAAGACGGGCTTGCCATAGCATATTAGCTTAGCTACAAATCCGGGCATCTAAGAAGAACGAACGGGTGCATCCCTCAAAGCAGATGCACCCGTTTTCTGTTTACATTTATCGGTTCTTCGGATTATCAGCAGCGGCTGTAACCGCAGACTATACAGGTTTCGCACCCTGACTCGTAGACAAGCGAGTTGTTGCCGCAGTGGGGGCAAAGGTCCATCCTGGGAGCGGGTTTTGCGCTGCACTCGCAGCCTTCCGGACAATCGTCCTCTTCGCTGCAGTCGGGCTCATCGCTGTCCAGGCCCTCGCCGTTTGCGTTCGGGAAGTCGAATGAAGCCTGGGCGAGAGGCTCGTGTGAGGCGCCGTTGTCGGAGTGGGCGCCGGTAGGAGGGGTCCCTGACGGGTAGTCATGCGGCTCCTCGGCCTTATGTTCCTGCTCAGGGGACAAAAGGCCCGCTTCCATTAGGGCGAGGGGGGTGTTGGTCTCCATCCCCTGAGGATATACGAAACGCTTTCCGATTACCTGCTCGAGCATACGTCCTATGGCGTCCGGAACGGACAAGACCTTGTTGGGGCCGAACCCCGTATGGCCGCTTCCTCCGATGCCTCTTAGCTGTTTAACTATCTCAGAAGGGTCGACTCCGGCCCTAAGGCATAGCGATATCAGGCGCGCAATTGATTCGGTGAAGGCGTATATGTCGGTTCCCGCCCTGCTTATCTGGCAGAAGATCTCAAAGGGCCTGTCCTCGTACATGTTCAAGGTAGCCCACAAGGTGCCGGACGGCGTCGCTACGCGCCTGGTCACTCCCGCCAGCTCCTCGGGCCTTTCTATGGGTTTTACCATGCCCCAGAGCGCTGTGGAGACGGTGTAGGGCTTCCTGTCAGCCTCATCCTCATCCTCACAGGCGGCCTTTGCTGCGGGCTTTGCCGTCTTCGAAGAGATAACCTCTATCTCCCGGCTTCCGCTTCTGTATACTGTCATGCCCTTGCAGCCAAGCCTGAAGGCGAGCATGTAAGCTTCCCCGACATCATCCATAGTTGCGTCGTTCATCAGGTTTATGGTCTTCGATACGGCGTTTTCAGTGCCCTTTTGAACCGCCGCCTGAAGTCGTACATGCCATTCCCATGGGATCTCCATCGCGGTCATGTAAAGCTCCTGCATGTCGGCCGGAATTTCCTTGATGCCCCGGACGGAGCCACCGTTGGCTGCGACTTTCGCCGTCAGCTCGTCGCTTTGCAGCCCGCGCCTTTTAAGGTCCTCAAAGAATATGGGGTTGGTCTGGGTAAGTTGCATTCCGCCCAAAACGTTCTGCTTCGTAAATGCGACGCCGAAAAGGGGTTCGCATCCGGAGGAGGCGTTTGCGATCATGCTTATAGTGCCGGTAGGGGCGATGGTCGTAACGGTCGCATTTCTCATCTTGGGGCTGCCCGGCTTGTCGAAGACGCTGCCCACGAAGGCGGGGAAGGGACCGCGCTCGGCTCCTAGCTTCGCCGACTCCTGCCTTGCCTCACCCGTGATGAAGCGCGATATGAGCTCGGCGAGCAGCTCGCTCTTTCTGGAACCGTATGGGAGGCCCAGCATGATCAGTAGATCAGCGAAGCCCATCATCCCGAGCCCGACTTTCCTTGTAGTGCGCACCCTCTCATCGATCTCTTTAATAGGATATTCGCTTACGTCGATTATTGAATCGAGGAAATCGACGGAGGCTTTGACCACATCGGAAAGAAGGGGCCAATCCACTTTGGGAAGCTCTGTTGCCAGTTCCTTTTTGCATTCGGCCACGAGCTCCGAGGGCAGATACTCCTTGTTGAGCGCATCAAGGAGGGAAGGTTTGCTTGAGAGCATCTTCTGGAGGTTGACGCTTCCCAGGTTGCAGGCCTCATAGGGCAGGAGGGGCTGCTCGCCGCACGGATTGGTGGCGGAGATCTTCCCGAGGTTCGGTGTAGGGTTGTCGCGGTTGATCCTGTCCAGGAACACGATGCCGGGCTCTCCGTTCTTCCAGGCGTGCTCTACGAGCATGCGGAAAATGGAGCGGGCGTCCTTGCGGGCTACGGGGTTGCCGCCTCTTGGGTTGAATATCTCGTACTCGGTGCCGCTTTCCACAGCCTTCATGAAGGCGTCGGTCAGCGCCACTGAGATATTGAAGTTCGTGAGGGTGTTGTTATCCTCTTTGCATGTGATGAAGCGCTCTATGTCAGGGTGGTCTACCCTGAGTATGCCGATATTGGCCCCGCGGCGCTTCCCGCCCTGCTTGATCGTCTCAGTGGCGGAGTTGAAGACCGCCATGAAAGAGACCGGGCCAGACGCCACGCCTCCAGTGGAGCGTACGACGTCGCCGGACGGCCTGAGGGATGAGAAGTCGAAGCCGGTGCCGCCTCCGCTTTGGTGAATGAGAGCCGCGTTCTTGACGGCATCGAATATCTTGTCCAGGGAATCTTCCACCGGCAGGACGAAACATGCCGCGTTCTGAGGATTTGCCGTGCCTGCGTTCATCCAGGTGGGCGAGTTGGGGGAGAATAGCCCCTCGATTAACATCCAGTAGAAGAGGTCGAACCTCTCCTGGTAGCTTCCCCTTGAACTCTCATATTCAGCGCCGGCCTTGGCCGCCTCTGATGCGACCCTGGCGCACATTTGCTCAGGTGTTTCGATTATCTTGCCTTCCTTGTCCCTAAGGAGGTACCTGCTTTCAAGTATGGTCAATGCATCCGGGGTAAGGTTCATTTTTCTTTCCATCAGGTCCTTAGGTATGGCCATCATCTGAAAACCCCTCCTATAGTGAAGACAAAGCAGCAGGTTCGCTTTGGGTTGATTATTGAACTGCGGCCCCTTTGGCCCGCCATATTCGATATTATGAATATGTTTACCTGCGATTGGCATGGAATATGCATATTATGCTGGGAAAATCTAGAACCGGACACATTGCTTAAAATGTGTCCGGTTCTATAATAAACTGAATCTTCGCTACTTTAAAGACTTGAAATGAGCATATCTACTTGTTCTAGCAAGAATATATCTACTTGGTATAACGCACCGTGTATGTTATGACAACGGTTCCGTTAGCAGGTACTTTGGGCTCAAACTGTATCGTGGTCGAATCCAGCTGTGTATAGGGCTGCGAGTTGGAGATTATGCTCCACTGCGACCAGTAGGAGAGCTCCTCCTGCACCTTGACGGTTACAGGCTCGTCCTTGTGGTTCCTGATCTCTATGGAGTATGTTTCTTCCCTGATGTACTTGGAGACATCCTTGAAAGAATCCTGTTTCCAGCTGCCTTTGATGTCGAAGGCGTTGCCCAGGAACAAAGAGACTTCCTCGTCCTTGGGCGTGTGCTCTATGCTGTCTTCGCCGATGAACTGCTGCGTGCCGTCGACATCGAGCTTATTCACCCTAATGATGCCTGCAGGTAAGGGGATGCCCAATCCGGACTTGGCGTCGTTCTTGAAGCTAATTATTGTAGACACATCCGTGGAGCCGTACCTTCCGAAGTAAGTGTAGTACTTGGTTACCGGCACGGAAGTAGCCCCCATGAAGCCTATCTGCTTGGTCTGGTTGTTCTTCACCGTCGTGGGGAACTGCAGGTCGTACAGGTGGTATTCGAAAAGGCCGCGCTCTTCGAAGGACGCCTGTGTTGGTGAAGGCATCGCCGACACCTTGGCCATCATTTCGTAATCGGCCCTCGTATCTACCCTGTTAACATCTCCCGCCACGAGCTTCAGGTTTGCGTTCTCATAGGTCGTGCCGCTGGAGTTGGTAAGGGTTACCCAACCTGTAAGGTTCATGGTCTTATCGTCATCGGACAATAAGGCTACGTAATCAGCGCTCCAGGAAAGCCCCTCTGTAAGGAAGCTGACCCTGACCTGCTGGTTTTTGAACAGCGTGTTATTGGTAGTCAGCCAGCGAAGGGTCGGGCGCGTGATGAGGCCCTCAGGCAAGCTGGGGTATCTTATGGACTGTATATCGCCAAGCTGTACTGAGTATATCTCGCCCTTGCCGCCCTCAAGCTCGGAAAGGATGACCGGGTTGTTGCCGCTGCTCATAAGGTATCCGGTGTAGACTATGGAGGCTTTTGTTACCACCGTGATCTTCTGGTCAACGAACTTTTGAAGCAGCTTGTACTCGCTCACCAGGTCGAACTCGTAATTCTGCTCCCTTACCCAAACCTTGGAGGGGAAGGAGAGCGATTCGAATGTAACGGTATTGGCAATTATGCTCGACGGAATGTGAGGGAAGAGGATCTCCCCGTTTCCCAAAGGAATCTCCATCTGCCTTACCATGTTCACAAGCGCGAGGTTCGAATTATATACCGTCAGGTTCAGCTGCTCCTTTACTGCAGCTGCCGCAGATCCGCCGATCGCCAGCAATGCAACGAGCGTTACCATTGCAATTAGGCTTGTATACTTCTTCATATTGGTATCTCCTGTCTTTCTTCATCGAATTTGCTTTATGTTATCCTTAATTAGTACAAAAAATTGTTACTACTATTATATATGACTCCAAAAACACATATTCCTGTTCCCGTTGGAGGATACTTTCGAAAAAATACCTTCGGGTGGTGATTTTATGTCCGGCAGGACTATTCTTTTAGACGGCCACAGCCTTGCCCATAGGGCCTACCATGCGCTTCCCCCGACTCTCACCGACCCTTCAGGAAAGCCGACTAACGCCGTGCTGGGTTTCTGCAACATGCTCGTCAAAATAATGGAGCAGGAAGAATCTGAGCGCGTCGTGTGCGCCTTTGATTCCCCGGGGCCGGTGTTCAGGCATGCCGACTTTGCAGACTACAAAGCCACAAGAAAGCCCATGGACCAGGACCTCAGGGACCAGATACCCGTAATCAAGCAGGCGTGCGAAGCTTTCGGGGTGGAGGTGGTCGAGCTTGTCGGGTACGAGGCGGACGACCTTCTGGGAACAATGGCAAGAAGGCTGGAGGGCAAGGGGTTCGATGTAACCATTGTCACCAGCGACAGGGATTCCTACCAGCTGGCCTCGGACAGGATCAAGCTTATGATGAACAAGAAGGGGCTGTCCGAATTCGATCTCATGGGGCCTGATGAAGTGCTGGCAGCCTGCGGAGTGGCCCCCGAATTAGTGCCGGACCTGAAAGGGCTTGTCGGGGATACTTCGGACAACATACCCGGAGTCAAGGGCATAGGGGAGAAGACCGCAGTCAGGCTTATAAATGAGTATGGCAGCCTCGAAGACATACTAAAGAACCTTGAGGGGATGAAGCAGGACAGGACGACAACCCTTCTAAAGGAAGGCACGCAGATGGCCCTTCTGAGCAAGAAGCTGGCCATCATAGACGTAGATGCGCCGATTTCCTTCGACCCGGAGGCGGCATCGCCGGTCGTGGATGAAAGCGCCCTTAAGGACTTCCTTGCGAGCAAAGGATTCAAAAACCTCCTTTCCAAGATGGAGAAGAAGCCGCCCAAGAAGCAGAAGCCCCAGACGGAGCTTTTCGGCTCCATGCCCGCCCAGGCTTTCATGAAGCCATTGGCGTCCCAGCCCTCCTCTTATGAGGTGGTGGAGGTCGCGGACCTGGGCAGCTTGGGCCAGTTCGTGGAGGAAGCCAAGGGAAAGGGGCGCATGTCTCTCGACTTCGTCTATGAGGGGAAGGGCTGGGGCTCCGTTCCTAGAAGGCTGATTCTGGGCCTTGAAGGCAGAGCATACGATATTGCCATAGATGTGGAGGGCTCACTTATAGGAGGCGCGGGGCTTGCGCTAACAGATGTGCTCGAGAAGCTGTCCGGGGCCATTACGGACGCCAAGGTACTAAAGTCGGGCTGGGACATCAAATCGTCCAGGACCATATTAAGCAGGTACGGCTCTGAGCTCAAGGGCATGCACTTCGACCCGATGCTGGCAAGCTTCCTGATTAACCCGCTGGGCAGGACCGACGCCCCGACAGACCTTCTATTCAAGTATTTCGGCATAACCCCCTCAGTGCTGGAGGGCGGCCCAGCGCATGGGCCAAAGCTTGCCGTAGCTGCGATGATGGACAAGCTTGAGAGCGTAATGGGGGAGGAGCTGGAAACGCTGGGCACAGCCAAGCTCTTCAATGAAGTGGAGATGCCGCTTGTAGAAGTGCTGTCCGCAATGGAGATCGCAGGCGTAAATGTAGATATCGAAAGGCTGCGCGAGATCTCGGAGGATATGGGTGGCCGGCTGAAGCGGCTGGAGACCGATATATACGCCCTTGCCGGGGGCGATTTCAATATTGGATCACCCAAACAGCTGGGCACGGTGCTTTTTGATAAGCTGGGCTTGCCTTCCTCAAGGAAGACGAAGACGGGCTATTCCACAGACGCGGACGTGCTTGAGGGGCTTATGCCCTTCAATCCGATAATCGGCCTGATACTTGAGTACAGAGGGACTTCGAAGCTGAAGTCCACTTATGTGGATGTACTGCCCGACCTTGCGGCAAAGCAGGGAGGCAGGATACATACGCTGTTCAACCAGACCGGAGCGGTAACCGGCAGGCTCTCGTCCTCCGATCCCAACATGCAGAACATTCCGATTAAAAGCGAGGAGGGGCTCGAGATTAGGGCCGCCTTCAAGGCGTCGGAGGGAAATCTCATAGTAAGCGCGGACTATTCGCAAATAGAGCTGAGGATACTAGCCCACTTAAGCGGCGATCCGCTGCTGGTAGAATCCTTCAGGCTGGGACAGGACGTGCACACGAGGACGGCGTCTGAAGTCTTCGGGGTGCCTTTGGACCAGGTTGACAGGAGGATGCGCACCGCGGCGAAAACTGTCAACTTCGGCATCATCTACGGGCAGTCGGAGTTCGGGCTATCCCGCACGCTCGGCATAGGGCAGGCTGAGGCAAAGGAGTTCATCGATAAATATTTCAAACGGTATGTAAGCGTGAAGGACTATTTCGCCCGCACGATAGAGCAGGCGAGGAAGCTCGGGTATGTCTCTACAATAATGGGCAGGAGGCGCGCAGTGCCGGAGCTCTATAACGCCAACTTCAATACCAGGAAGTTCGGGGAGCGCATAGTTATGAACGCTCCCATACAAGGAAGCGCGGCCGACGTAATAAAAGTAGCGATGATAAGGCTGCTGGAAGAGCTCATGTCCGGGTCCTGGAAAACGAGGCTGATATTGCAGGTACACGACGAGCTGGTCCTTGAATCGCCGATTGGAGAGGCGCAGGCGGCCGCTGACACGGTAAAAAGGATAATGGAAGGCGCAGTGAGCCTCGAAGTACCGCTAGTTGCCGATGCCGGAATGGGCCCTAACTGGAAAGAAGCCAAATAGTGGAAAGCAAGGAGGCTCCTTTTCATATTGCATTGCGGGGAGCTAGGTGCTTTAATTATATTAATTCTGCGGAAGGCATGAATTTGCATATATCGATTTTTTAAGAATATATTCGAAAAAATGAATGATTCTAAAATAATTTTCGATAACTTGCAGGAATATAGCCATTTCGTGTAGAATGTGACTTGCAGAACCTCGCATAGATCCGCTTAAGCACAGCTAAAGCGGTTATATGTATTTCAGCCGGTTTGGAAGCGAGAAAGGAGGTGCTCCCCCGCATGTTTCCGGGTCGGGCCCAGGCTGTAGGGTCGCACAATGTGCGCTGTATGGCAACGCCGTGAAAATAAGTGCATATGGAGGGAAGAGCCCTTGGGAGGCAACTTGGAAACTCTTGAGGCGATCCCCCTGGAAGCACAAGACTAGCGGCGGTAATCCTCGATTACAAATTATAAGTAGGGGGATACAAAATGAAGAAGATATTCGCATTTGCAGTAGTGGCCCTTATGATGCTCGCCATACCGGCAGCAGCAGCCAACTACAAGCTCTCCGGCACCTTCTCTGGCGGCTATTCGTACGCCAATGAGACCGGTAGCCGACTCCCTTAGCCTCTCGCTGAATTTCAACTTCGACGAGGCCGGGATCATGACCGCTTATGCACCCCTCACCCTTTCGGGCGGCTTGGCCGTAACCGATGGCTGGTGGGTAAAGTTCGCAACCGCGCCCTTGAACTTCGAGATCAGCGACAACAACGATGATGTGTACTGGACCGGCCTTGAGAGCACATTCAGCCTCAACCTGGACAGCACCTTCAATTATGATGATGTGACAACGAAGGCAACAGGTACAGCAAGGTGTGGGGCAACATCACCCCGAACCTCAGCTATGCAGCGCAGGTCGTAATGGATGACACATCCGACAGCCTCGTTCCAGTTCCCAGCGCAGCTCCTGAAGGAGACGACTATAAGATCTCCGCTCAGCTCGTAGCCGCCCTGCCTCTCGGCCTCACCCTCACCTCCGACTTCGGTTGGCTGTATGAGAGCGATGCAGTATTTCATGGGCCTGTCGACCTCATTGACCGGCGCCATCCCCGTAATCGGCGGCAAGTTCCAGGTTGCAGTAGGCAACTTCGCCGACCTTGACAACTCTCTCATCCCCAGCATGCAGTTCTGGGCCGCTGACGATGTATGGGCGTTCGCAGCCTATGCAGGCGTCAAGGAAATCAAGCTTGGCACCGTCTTAACGATCGACGAAGTATCCTATAAGATGAGCATGGACGGCGTCGCCGACGCGCTCCTCGACGAGGACACCCCTTCCTTCTACACCAGGGACCTCCAGGAAGTAACAACCAACGCCACCGCAGTTCTTGGCCCCGTAAAGTTAATCTTCAAGAACGGCGTATGGTTCGAGTCATTTAACGCTCTTGGCGGCAACAACGCCAACCTCGACGTATCGGCGACAATCGGACCCGTAGAGCTCGGACTCAACCTCGACTCCAAGATCAACTGGCAGTCCGGTTTCGCCCATGGCGAAATCGCTGAGCTCAGGGCAAAGTATGTCGGCCTTATTGGAACACTGGGCGGCAAGCTCGGCTATAACTCCAACTGGGACGGCGTAGCCACATACGGTTTCGGAACCGGTTATGACAAGGTATACGGCAGCGTATACTATGACGCAGTGTTCCCGCTCCACGTAGAAGCCTATGGCTCCTACGAGCAGAAGGGCACCAACACCGCAACAGCCGGCATCTATGCCAAGTATGAGAACAAATACACGACAGTTCCGTACGTCGTGGACCTCACGACCCTCGTCGCCGGCCGTTTCGGCTATACATGGAAGGAATTCGCTCCGATACATACGATGGAAGCCATCGGCATGTTGAAGCTCGACTCCACCATCAACGGACTCTGGAGCGCCGGTCTGTTGTTCATCACCAAGAACGTAGCAACGACACCCGCTCTCTCATTCGAGCCGATAGCCAGCGTTTATGCAACGTACAAGGCGTCTGACATGGTCACTGTTAAAGGTACGGTCACCTATCGCGCTACAGGCCTTATACCTTCATCAACGACACCGGTACACGCCGTATACGCCAAGCTAGAGGGCGACATAAAGGTAAGCGACAATGCCAAAGCGACAGTATACTGGGGCAACAGCGGTCTCGCCAGCGTATCGTCCAGCCATGCTGAGTACAAGAAGCCTTGGGGCCCGTACTTCAATACCGTTGGTGATATGTACTGGGATACCTTCGGTGCCAACTTCACAATCAAGTTCTAATCCTAGAACCTGATATGAAAGGGCCTCCTTCGGGGGGCTCTTTCTTTTTATGCTCCCCATATGTCAAGCTGCCGGATTTGCGCTTCGCTTGCAAATGGCGGGCTGCTGTGGAAGAATGATATTTACTTCAGCGCGAAAGGAAGCTTCGCATGAAAGTAATCGGGATAACAGGCAGGAGCGGATCTGGCAAGTCAACACTATCGGCCGCCCTTGCGAATAAAGGAGCCGCGGTTCTTGACGGTGACAGCATAGCAGCAAGTATCATGGAACCTGGAAGTCCTTTGCTGAAATCGGTGCATGACGCCTTTGGAGATGCCTACTTCAATGCCGATGGCAGCCTTGACAGAGGCAAGCTTGGAAGCCTTGTTTTCTCGAATAGCAGGTCACTTGCTCTGTTGAACAGCATAGTCCACCCGGCATTCAGGGAGAAGATCAGGCAGATGATCCTGGATCTGGAGAGATCAAAAAGCCGTCCGGACTATGCAGTGATCGACGCGGCTGTGCTGTACGAATCCGGATTGGATGAGTTCTGTGACCTTGTAGTGGCAGTATTTTGCGATGAGATGGCATCGGCCGAAAGGATCGCCAAAAGGGACGGCATCGAACCCGAAAAGGCCCTTTCGAGGATAAAGGCCCAGAAGGCCAAGCTCGGCGACTACAGGATGAGCAGGCTGGCGGACGTTAATGTAATATCCAGGGGGGACCCTGCAGAGATGGATATGTGGGCAAACAGGATTTTAAGAATTGCCGGAGGAAAATGAAATGTCGGCAAAAGCCGCAAAAGGCTCAAAACCTATATATCTGCTGCTGGCTTTCAGGGTCATTGCGGCCATTCTGATCGCAGCTCTCTTCTTTACGAACCTGCCGAACAGGCTGACATACCCTAAGCTTCATTGGGACAAGGCCAAGCAATACGGAGAGGCTTTCGGCATCGACCCGTACTTGATAATGGCCCTGATTAAAGTGGAGAGCAATTTCAGATCGGCTGCCAAGTCTAAAAGCGGCGCCATAGGCCTTATGCAAGTTATGCCGGACACAGGGAAATGGGTTGCCGAAACGCTTGGCACCGGCAACTACTACGACAATATGCTGCTCGACTCGGACTTCAATATCATGATAGGGTCCTACTATATCTCGTACTCTGCTGGACGACTACGAACAGCCGGCAGCTGCGATTGCCGCCTACAATGCAGGGATGGGGAATGTAGACGGCTGGATCGAAGGCAATACTTGGTCCGGAGAGGCGGACAATTTGTCCGACATACCCTTCGAGGAGACCCGGGAATTCGTTAGGCGAGTCCTCAAGGCATGGGACATGTATGCAAAGACTTATGGCGCGATCGAATAGAGTATGCAAGCTTGCATATCTTATATAGCAACTACTGTGAATCGTATTTGGGAAAGTGTATAATTTTTATAGTTTATCTTCATCAATGCTATGGGGGAAACAAGTATGCCCACGATAAAGCGCATATCCACCCTCAAGGAAGTCAATGATTTCGACCCGGGAAAAGACAGAGGGCTTTTTTCCGCTACCCATGAGGAAATTATGAACGGCCTTACTACGGACGTTTACTTCGTGAAGACGAAGGAGATCCTCACGGATATGGGCATAGCGGACACTCCTGTCACAGCCGAGGTATTTCCCCGTGAAACCGGCATCTTCGCAGGGCTGCCGGAAGTACTTGCGCTGTTTGAGGGCATGGACCTAGAGGTCTGGGCAATCCCTGAAGGCACTCCTTTCAAGGCGAAGGATACCGTGATGCGCATAATCGGGAAATACTCGGACTTCGGCATATATGAGACGGCCCTTCTCGGAATGCTTGCAAGCTCCAGCGCATGGGCGACCGCCGCCCGCGTTATAAGGGAAGCTGCCGGCGATAAGACTTTCATCAGCTTCGGGGCGAGGCATCTGCACCCGGCTGTGGCCCCTGTCATGGAGAGGGCCGCGATAGTCGGAGGCGCTGACGGCGCAAGCTGCATACTAGGAGCCAAGTTGATGGGCCTCGCCCCTAAAGGGACATGCCCTCACGCGGTTTTCCTTGTGGCAGGAGACACCGTATCCGTAGCCAAGAAGTACGATGAGATAATGCCCGCCTCGGAGTCGAGGACGATTTTGGTAGATACATTCAAAGATGAGGCCGAGGAGGCCCTAAACGTGGCAAGGGCGCTCGGAAAGAAGCTTCAGGGCATAAGGCTCGATACGCCGGGCGAGCGCGGAGGAGTCACTGCGGGGCTCGTGCGTGAGGTTAGGGCGAGGCTTGACCAGGAAGGCTTCGACCATGTGAAGATCTTCGTGTCCGGAGGGCTAAGCCCGGATCGGATAAGGTTGCTTGCCGAAGCGGGAGCCGATTCTTTTGGAGTTGGCAGCTATATCTCCGCGGCGAAGCCGATAGATATGACCATGGACATCAAAGAGATCGGTGACAGGGCGATAGCAAAAAGGGGAAGAATCCCGGGCAGGATAGAGAATCCGGCCTTAATACGCTTTATTTAGCAGTTCGGAGGGAGTTTCATGTCAGAAAGACTTCTTGAGGTGCAGGACCTCAGGACATACTTTTATACTGAAGACGGGGTTGTTAAGGCCGTAGACGGTATAAGCTTCACATTGGACAAGGGCAAGACAATAGGAATAGTCGGCGAATCCGGCTGCGGGAAAAGCGTTACGTCGCTTTCAGTCATGAGGCTGATAGCCAGCCCTCCCGGCAAGATAGTGTCCGGCAAGATAGTCTTCGAGGGCGCAGACCTTCTCCAGAAGAGCGAGAAGGAGATGCGCAGTGTGCGCGGCAACGACATCTCGATGATATTCCAGGAGCCGATGACCAGCCTTAACCCCGTGTTCACAATCGGCGACCAGATCTGCGAGGCGATATTGCTTCACCAGAAGGTCACGAAGAAGCAGGCAAGGCAGCAGGCAATCGACCTGCTTAAAAAGGTCGGCATCCCCTCCGCGGAGCGCAGGATAGATGATTATCCGCACCAGATGTCAGGCGGCATGAGGCAGAGGGTTATGATCGCCATGGCGCTGTCATGCAACTCCAAGCTACTGATTGCAGACGAGCCCACTACGGCTCTTGACGTTACCATACAAGCCCAGATCCTCGACCTGATGAAGAAGGTCAGGAATGACTTCAACGCCTCGATCATGCTGATTACGCACGATCTGGGCGTGGTCGCCGACCTTGCGGACGATGTGATAGTCATGTATGCCGGCAAGATAGTCGAGAAGGCTGCCGTAAGGAGCATATACAAGAACCCTACGCACCCGTACACCCTAGGCCTTCTGGGTTCTATACCCAAGCTGAACGAGACCAAAGAGCGCCTCAACGTCATCGAGGGGACCGTACCCAATCCTTTCTGCATGCCTGAAGGCTGCAGGTTCAATCCGAGATGCCATCATGCCAAGGACATCTGCTTGCAAAAGCAGCCGCCCCTTGTAAAAGTCGGGGAGAACCACGAAGTAGCATGCTGGATGGTTACAGACTACAAAGATGCTAGCCCCGCTGGCAAGGAGGCTTAGATATGTCTACTACACCTCTACTCAAGGTAGATAACCTGGTCAAGCATTTCCCCATAACCAGGGGGATACTAAGAAAGAAGCAGGTTGCCGCCGTGCGCGCGGTCGACGGCATATCCTTCTACGTAAATAAGGGCGAGACGCTGGGCTTAGTTGGCGAATCCGGATGCGGCAAGTCCACGACCGGCAAAGTCATCATCAGGCTTGAGGAGCCGACGTCAGGCAGAGCCGAGTTCAACGGCGAGAGCATATTCGACATGTCGCGCGAGCGCATGAGGGAAATCAGGCGCAACCTCCAGATGGTGTTCCAGGACCCTTACGCGTCGCTGAACCCCAGGATGCAAGTCGGTGAGATAATCGCAGAGCCTCTCATCGTCCACAATCTGGCTAGCGGCAAGGCAAGGGAAGATAAGGTCGTAGACCTGCTTGAGACCGTCGGCCTCAATGCGACACATGCCAGGCGCTATCCACACGAATTCTCAGGCGGCCAGAGGCAGAGGATCGGCGTGGCAAGAGCGCTTGCGGTGGATCCGCAGATGATTATCTGCGACGAGCCGGTTTCAGCACTTGACGTGTCCATACAGGCACAGGTTATTAACCTTCTGCAGGACCTGCAGAGGAAGATGGGGCTTACCTACCTGTTCATAGCCCATGACCTCTCTGTCGTAAAACACATTTCCAACAGGATAGCGGTCATGTACCTGGGCAAGATCGTAGAGATGTGCTCCAAGGACGCGCTGTTCGCAACACCGATGCACCCCTATACCGAAGCGCTTCTGTCGGCGATACCGGTACCGGATCCCGATTACACGAAGAACCGCATCATACTTGAAGGGGACGTGCCATCGCCGATATCCCCTCCGTCCGGCTGCAGGTTCCACACCAGGTGCCGTTATGCGATGGACATCTGCAAAGTGGAGGAGCCGGCTTTCATAGACCTCGGCGGCGCGCACTTCTGCGCATGCCATCTTAGGAAACCGGATAAAGCCTGAGCGCATATTGACAGCAAGACCGATATTATAGGATAATCTTTTTCGCAGTCGATATTGCGGGAATGGCGGAACTGGCAGACGCGTACGTTTGAGGGGCGTATGGGTTACTCCGTGTGGGTTCAAGTCCCACTTCCCGCACCAAATATGAGGCCTCGCTTAGAAAGCGGGGCCTTTTCTTTTGCATCCCAAATATTCTGTCTATCCACTGGCCCCCTTAGTTTGCGGGGATGGCTCCAGTAAGGCAAAACTTGAACCGGGGCAATAAGTGGCAGTATTGTAGCACGTATGGATCTATATGACTATTAGCTGGGAGTATTTTTTATTAGTACAAGGAGTCACAAACATAACGTCAAATACATTAAGTGAACAACAGGAAAAAGGAGGTATAAGCATGAGATTATCAAGGATCATGGCAATTTCGTTCCTGATCCTACTGGCGGCCTTTGGGACTGGCTGCCTGAACAAGACCTGGTCTTATGATTTCACGGATCCTTCAGCCGATATTAGCGACTGGTATTATGACGATTCCGACGGTGTTTACGATTTGGACGAATACGGGCTGAGCATGTCGCACGTTGCAATAACGACGCCAGTCAATTTCACAGGGGATTTCAGCGTTAATGTAAGGTTCAACCTTGATGTTGATTTGGACAGTCATGCCAGGTTGATCATCGCTATTGAAGACGATGTGCTTTGGAGCGAAAACCACAAGATAGAGGCGGATTTTTGGTGCCTTGGCGACGCTGACTGGAGCGAAGGCTGGGATTTCGGCGAATTCACAGAGGAAGATGACGCATTCTGGCAGCTATATGGACCTATTAGCGGCATTGAATACGACGGTGAGAACAATATGGTACTTGAGAAAAATGGAAACACATATACGCTATCTTTGAACGGGAGGAAACTAAGGTCGTTTGACGCCAGCTATTACGATGGGACCGAGAACTTCTTCTCGATATGGACGGGCGAAAACGGCGGCGAGATATCCATATTGGAAGTCGTTATCAAACACGACGGGGGCATCTCCGAGGAATTCCCCATCCGCATAATCTGAACGGAGCGATCCCTGCGATTTCGCATATGGATATCCTGTAACCGCAATGGAGTCTGATGTTTTGGAAGGAGGCGTAAGCATGAAGCCATTCAGGCTATGTATAGCGATATTTGTGTTCGTATTCGCCCTGTCCCTTGCCGGCTGCGGTGAGAAGGTCTACTTCTTCAGCTTTGCAGATGAGCAAGGCCTGTCGAATGCCGAGGGCACTTGGTTCCCTGAAGAAGCCGGTTACCAATTTAACGAAGACGGTGTCAATATCCAGGATGCGAATCTGGCTTGCCCGTTCAGATTCTCCGGTGACTTTACGGTGACGGTCAATTTCTGGCTCAATGCCGACGAGGATCACGACTACTGGCTAGGGCTGGGACTTGGCGACGGCACCTGGTGGGGTACTACTGAAAGCGACGTTCATGTGGACATGTACAATATCGGCGATAACGAGGAGTACTACGATATCGGAGACCATAATGACAGCGGTTCCACCTATTGGACTTCCCACAACGAACCGGTGCCCGGGCTGAACAGGGACGGCTATAACACCTACGTCCTGAAGAAGGTCGGGAAGAACATTACGCTTTCCATGAATGACGTGGAGTTCGCAGATTATGACCTGCAATTCAATGATGCCGACTGGCTGGGCCCCAACCTGGTAGCCCGCAACGATGAGGGCATCGATTATGGCTACGGGCCTACTTTTGAAAGCATTGAGGTAACCTATAAGGGCAGCATGTCACCGATGCCTCTTCCGACGCCCTAGTACATGCCTTTGCTTCGCCGGCACTAAGCCTTGACAGACAGTCGGTGAAGAGGACAATCAAAAATGAAAAAGACGAACCCGTGGAAAACCACGGGTTCGCCCTTGCTGTCTAGTCGGCCTATCGCGAGCTAGATGTTCTCGTGAATCTTCTCGAGCGTAAGATAGAAGGAGTTGGCCTCTTCTTCGCTCAGGTAATGGAAGAAGTCCTTCGTTTCGGCCTTCATCGTAACGTTGATCTTCTTGAGGACGTCAGTTCCCTTGGGGGTCAACTTCACAAGGCAAAGCCTTCTGTCCGTCTCGCCGGGCTTGCGCTCGGCAATGCCCTTGGCAACAAGCCTGTCGACGACCGCAGTTGCCGCATTGGGGGCAACCGAAATCGACTTGGCTATCTGCTTCATCGTCTTGAAGCCGTCATCGCTTATTGCGTCAATGGTCCGGGCCTCTCCGAGGGTCAGGTCTCCCATGTTCTTGTCCAGGGCCTTCTTGACATAGGACTTCTCGATCTTATCGGACAATCTCATGATTAGACCTATGATCTGCTGTGAATCGGTAGACTGCATTTGGTATCCTCCTTTTAATTCCACAAATGAGATAATAACAGAAATGCATAATATTTTTAAATACTTACGCGGCATTGTATTAAAAATAATACATTAACTAATAGTAATTAACTTCACAATAGCAGGAGTTTCATTGTCGTCAGTAGAATTAAAATCTAGGTAGATAGGAGGGCGACATGGATAAGAAAACGGCTGCGGCGGGCAAGGTTGAAGAGGTTTTCGAGTGCGCCTGCGAACTTGACGGCGGGGGCAGCGAGGCTGCGATCGTGACGGTGGCTGGAGATTTGCTTTCCATAAGAAGGGGCTCGGATAAGGAAATCCTGTTGACGGCAAGGAAGGTAAGCAAGCTCGAAACAGGCGATAGCGATATTAAGCTTTCTACGAATTCGGCTCAGATCAGGCTGTCCAAGTTCGGCAGGAGGTTCGACAAGGCCGCTGAGACGATAGGGCTGTGGTACAAGAAGGGGAAGCTTTCAGACAGCGTCATACTGGAGAAGCATCAGGAATCGTTCGAAGAGATAGAGTATGACCTTGCTAGAAGGGGCAGAAGGCCCGGCACGTTGAGGCTTTATGCAACCCATGCCTCTATAACCGATTCAAGAAGCGGCAAAGTGAAAAGGCTGCCTTATACCTATGTCAGGGACATACTCGATGAGGGCCTGGCAGTTAACATAAGGATGCAAAAGGGCCCGGATGTTGCGATATCAATGCTGGGAAGGCGCAAGGACCACCTCCTGAGGCGTATGCCTGAACTTATGGCTCAGCTTTCCAAGGAGCTTGCCGAAATGGCGGGCACGATGCTGGGCCTCGAATCCGATTCGGACATCAAACAGGTCTCGGCGGTCTTTCGCGATGGAAGGGCCGTGGTCCTGGGGCAGCTCAGGGAGAAGGCCCCGACTTTAGCCGACGCGATGATGAGATTCGTCAATTCCTCGAAGCTGGCGCCTCTTGTCCGTTCGGCCGAAGAATTGGCGTTCGGCATCAAGAAGGGCCTGATGGGCGAGCTGGACGGGGATTATGTATGGGTGCTGGCCAAAATCGGCGAAACGGGCGTGATGGACGCAATTTCGGCATCTGAGCAGGCCGCAAGGGCGGCATACATCTTCAAGTGCGAAGGAACGGGTTTTGCAGGCTTCGTCGAGGATTTAAACTGGTGCCTAACGAATATCGGATTCCGCAGGGAGCCGATTTACCTAAGCGAGGAGAAACTTAAGGAGCCCGGGAATGAAAGCTACCTCCAGGCCCTGGAGGACGTGCCGGAGCTTGTGAAGGTCAGGAGCATGTTTAAGGGCAGGATAGCTCATACGGAGGATGGAAAATGGGTGGATAGGCTTCTGGCCGAAGCAGGAGCCGCTCCGATTTCCGGAGGTGTTTAAAATGGCGGTCTATAAGCACTTCTGCATGTACTGCGACAAACTTGTTCCCGGGGACGCGAGGGTCTGCCCGTTCTGCGGCGCAGAGGATCCATTCGTCCAGAGGTGCCCCAAATGCCGGGGCCCGCTGGAGAAGGGTTACTTGAAGTGCCCCTCGTGCGGCCTTGACCTGAAGGCGAGTTGCCCCTCATGTTCGAAGCCTGTAGCAGCGCACCTGAGAGTGTGTCCTGAATGCGGGGCATCGATGCTCGGCACATGCACAAATAAGAAGTGCGGCAATACCCAGCTCTACACAATAACCACTTGTATCAAATGCAAAAGCAAGGTAGTCAGATAAGGAGGTAAAAACATGCCTATGCAGTCGTTCACAAGGAATTACGAGGATAACAGCACCGAAGCGGGCTTCCAGTTCACCTTCTACTGCGACAAGTGCAATGACGGCTTCAAAACCAATTTCGTGGAATCCCAGACTTACAGGAAGGGAAGCATGCTCAGGGGGATTTCGCGCGGCATATCGATCGGAACCTCCATATTAGGCCGCGGCCATAATCTGGGCTGGGGCATCGAAAGAGGGGCCGACGTGATCTCGGAGCGTTTCCACGGGATGTCGCCCGAGTGGCAGAAAGAGCACGAAAGCGCCTTCGAAATCGCGATGAACGAGGCCAAGGGCCACTTCCAGCGCTGCCAGAGGTGCCGCAGCTGGGTGTGCAAATCAGATTTCAACGAGGAAGAAGGCCTGTGCACCGAGTGCGCCCCCAGGCTAAATATAGAGGTGGCTGCTGCCAAATCCAGGAAGATGGTGCAGGATATCGAGGAGAAGGCTCAGGATACCAAGGTGTTCGAGGGCAAGATCGAATCCAAAGCGATTGTCTGCCCCGAATGCGGCAAGCCTGTTACGCAAGGCAAGTTCTGCAGCAACTGCGGAGCGCGCGCCGTGATGGACACATGCCCCGCCTGCGGAGCTAAGACGCAGCCGGGAGCCCGTTTCTGCAGCGAATGCGGAGAGAGGTTCAAGTAGCCGCTGCCTTCCAAAAAGATTCTATGGAACTTTTATTGACCCCGCACGTTCTATTAAGTAAGAGCAAGCACGGGCAAGACGAGTAAATGCGAAGACATGCGAATACCTCCCTTAAAGCAGGCAGCGAGCGGGGCTGCCTGCTTTTTTGCACTTACGGGTGAAAAAGAACGGGAATAATTGTAGAATTATAAATGTATATTCCAGCTCATCAGAGAGGAGTTCGGAAATGGAGCTTAAAGAAGTAGTAATGAAGCTCTCGGACACCTACGGCGTGTCCGGCCACGAGACCAACTCGGCAGAGCTGGTCAAATCCCTTTTCAAGGATTATGTGGACGAGGTAAGGGTGGACAAGCTTGGCAGCATCGTAATGCTGAAAAAGGGCAGGACGCCCGGGACGGCCAAGATAATGCTGGCCGCACACTATGACGAGATCGGCATGATTGTAAAAAGGATCGAAAAGGGCGGGTTCCTGAGGGTGACACAGGTAGGCGGCATTGACCAGCGCATACTGCCTTCCATGGAAGTGGTCGTCCACGGCCGCAAGGACATCTTCGGAGTGTTCTCGGCATGCCCCCCGCATCTTCAAACGGATGAGGACAGGAAGAAAGCCTGGAAGATGGAAGAGCTAGTCATCGACTGCGGCTACTCGGAAGAGGAGCTCAGGAAGCTTGTACGCGTTGGTGACATCGTTAGCTTCAGAAGGAAGAGCATAGAGCTTGCCAACGGCAGGATAGCAGGCAAATCCATGGACGACAGGGTGTGCCTGGCCGCCATATGGCAGTGCGCGACCGAGCTTAAGAAGATGGACCATGATGCCGACGTATACTACGTGGCGACGGTCCAGGAGGAGATAACCTACGGCGGCGGCTACACCGCGACGTACGGCATAATGCCGGACATCGGAATCGCAGTCGACGTCGGCTTCGGCACGATGCCTGGGATTTCTGAAGATGAGGGAAGCCCTCTTGGCGGAGGCCCCGGCTCGGAAATGGCACCTGATGTGAACCCCAAAGTCCTCGGCCTCATTAAGAAGACGGCCGCGGATCACAATATAACCTTGCAGATGCAAGTAAGCGGAAGGCCGGGCGGCACGGACGCATTCCCGATGCAAGTGACGGGAGCGGGCGTGGCTACGGCCATCCTGGGGCTTCCTGTGAGGAATATGCACACAAGCGTTGAGACCCTCGATGTGGACGACGTCAAGAAGTGCGGAAGGCTCATGGCCTACTTCTGCGCAGCCGTCGACAAAGAGTTCAAGGAGGGATTGACATGCTGCTTGAAAGGTTAAGCATGGTCTCTGGCGTGTCAGGCCACGAGGACGAGGTCCGCGATGCCATAGCCGCCGAGATAATGAGCCACGCGGATGAGATCAGGGTGGACTCCATAGGAAACCTCATAGCCCTTCGCAAGGGGCGCAAAGGCGGCGTCAAGGTCATGCTTGCGGCCCACATGGATGAGGTAGGCCTTCTAGTTAAGTCCATCGATGCCAGCGGACTGATCAAGGTGATATCCTGCGGCGGAGTGGATCCGAGGGTGCTTGTTTCGAAGACTGTAAAAGTGGGCGTAAAGAAGCTGCCCGGAGTCATCGGTGCAAAGCCAATCCACCTGCAAAGCAAGGATGAACAGGACAAACCCATCCCTATGGAAGCATTGTATGTGGACATCGGCGCCAAGAGCAAGGAAGACGCGGCCAAGATGGTAGAACCGGGCGAGCAGATCTGCTTCGATACGCCGTTTGAAAAGCTGGGCGCCGGCAAGATCAAGGGCAAGGCGCTCGACGACAGGGTCGGCTGCGCAACGATAGTAGAAGCTCTCAAGAAGCAGCATGACTTCGACCTGTACGGCGTATTCACTGTGCAGGAAGAAGTAGGCCTCAGGGGAGCGCAGGTCGCCACATGGGCGATAGAGCCCGACTTAGGGCTTGTTATCGAGGGCACGACGGCTCACGACGTCTTCCCAACGGAGGATCACAAGAGCTCGACTTTCCTGGGCAAGGGCCCGGTCATCGTTCAGATGGACGGGAGCATGTTCGCCGACTTGAAGCTGGTCGCAAGGCTTGTGGAAGTCGCCGAGGCTAAGAAGATCGCCTATCAGCACAAGACAACGATAAGCGGAGGCACCGATGCCGGCAAGATACGCCACAGCAGGGCGGGGCTTCCCGCGACTGCGGTATCGGTCCCCTGCAGATATATTCATTCACCTGTGAGCGTGATAGACGAGAAGGACTTTAAAAATACGGGGAAGCTGGTAGAAGCCTTCCTCGAAAGCATAGATGAAAGGGGATTGCCAAGATGAAGGAACTTATCAGGGAGCTGACGGAGGCATTCGGGCCGTCCGGTGCCGAGAAGAGCATCAGGGATATCATCAGCAGCGAGGTGGCCAAGCACTGCGACGACTTCAAAGTCGACAGCCTTGGCAATCTCATATGTGTAAAGAGGCCCTCGAAACCTACGGCCAAGACCAGGAAGGTAATGATCTCGGCCCATATGGACGAGATAGGATTCGCGGCAATGCATATCGACGACAAAGGCTTCATCCGCTTCTCCAACATCGGAGGCCACAAGCCGATGACTTTGGTAGGGCAGAAAGTAGTCTTCGAGAACGGCACTATAGGCTACTTCGGACTTGAGAAGCAGGAGGGCCCCAACGACCTGGCATTCTCCAAGATGTTCATAGACATCGGCGCCAAAACCAAGGAAGAGGCCCTGAAGAAGGTCAAAGTCGGCGACATATGCGGTTATGTGTCATACTTCTACGACAACGGGGACCGCTGCATCGCCAAGTCCATGGACGACAGGGCCTGCTGCGCGCTCCTAATAGAGGCCATGAAGGCGGTCAAGAACCCGAAAAACGAGCTCTATTGCGTGTTCAGCACCCAAGAGGAGCTGGGCCTAAGAGGCGCAAGGGTAGCCGCCTACGGCATCGACCCTGAGATAGGCCTTTCGCTGGACGTAACAGGCGCCGGCGACACCCCGAACAGCGCGCCGATGAACATGGAGCTGGGCAAGGGCGCGGCAATTAAGGCGAAGGACTCGGGCGCCGTAGCGCATCCCGGCATAAAGAACCTGCTCATCGAGCTTGCGGAGAAGAAGGGCATACCTTACCAGATGGAAGTGCTAGACGGCGGGGCCACGGACGCTGCCGCTATACAGCTGACCAGGATGGGAGTGCCCACCGGCACGATTTCGGTGCCGACAAGGAATCTTCATACCCCGGCCGAGATGATCGACATGTCAGACTACGAGGCAGCCATAAAGCTTACGGTCGAGTTCATGAACGCAGACTTCTCGAACCTTTAGGATCTTATTGGCGGGGCGTCTTCACGACGCCCCCCGACAGTGATATAATTACCGGGTAAAATAACCTTCATGAACGGAGGACTACTATGGAGAACAACAAGAAGCATTTCCGCACGGTGATCGCATCCGATCTTAAGTCCAAGGCCACCGGCGGCGGCTGCAGGGAGTGCCAGACATCCTGCCAGTCGGCTTGCAAGACTTCATGCACATTGGGTAACCAGGCTTGCCGCAAATAATTAAGGAAAATAACGCCGCCATCCGCCCCGCGTCCGAAAGCCTGAAGAGGAATTGGCACAGGTTCTCGGCGAAAGGGGCGGATTTTCTTTACGACGTAATATCAGGAAGCCTTCATATCCTGGACAAGGATGCGGCCGTTCTGGTCGACCGCATGGCGGATGGCGGGCTTGCTGCGGCATTGGACGAGGAGCGGGCGGCCGGCGGAAAAGGCCTTGCCGAAGCCTATGAAGAGCTCAAAAGCATGATGGAAGAGGGATTGCTTACCGACCCGGAAACGAAGGACCCCGAGGTCAGCTGGTCCCACGAGAGGGTTGTTAAGGCCCTTTGCTTGCATATAGCCCATGACTGCGACATGCGTTGCGCCTACTGCTTCGCAGGCCAGGGCGGCTTCGGCGGCATGAGGAAGCTCATGAGCCCGGAGGTCGGAAAAGCGGGTCTGGACTTTCTTGTAAAGGCGTCAGGCGATGTGAAGCACCTTGAAATCGACTTCTTCGGCGGGGAACCGCTTATGAATATGGACGCGGTGGCTCAAGTCGTAGCCTACGGCAGGCAGCTTGAGAAGCAGCACGGCAAGGTGATGAAGTTCACGCTCACGACTAATGCTCTGAGCATGGACGAGGCCTCCATGAAGTTTCTCAACGACAACGACATGGCAGTGGTGCTCAGCATGGACGGAAGGCCCGAGGTGCACGACAGGGTAAGAAGGGCTGACGACGGCAGCCGGACGAGCGGTAAGATCTCCGAAAACTCCCTCAAATTCGTCAAGACCAGGGACGGGCAGGATTACTACGCAAGGGGCACATACACCGCCCTGAACCTGGACTTCCAGAAGGACGTAGAGTATGTGGCGGACCTTGGCTTCGACAGGATATCCTTCGAGCCTGTGGTCCTTTTCGACGGTACGCCGATGCAGATAAAGGAAGAGCACCTTCCCAGGATATTCGAGGAATATGACAGGCTTGTGGAGTTCATGCTCAAAAGGCAGAAGGAGGGCAGGCCGTTCCTGTTCTTCCATTTCGACATGAGCGTGGCAAAGGGCCCCTGCCTGGCAAAGAGGCTTTCCGGCTGCGGCGCGGGCGCAGATTACGTGGCGGTTACTCCTGAGGGGGATATCTACCCATGCCACCAGTTCGTAGGCAAGCCCGAATTCAAGCTGGGCGATGTCTGGAAGCGGGATAGAACACCCTGAAGTAGTGGGCGATTTCTCCGCCGCAAACATCTATTCAAAGAGGGGCTGCTCCGATTGCTGGGCGAGGTTCTTCTGCAGCGGAGGCTGCCATGCGAACGCCTTCTCATCCAATGGGAGCATTCTTGAGCCATATGGAATCGGTTGCGCAATTACCAGGAAAAGGCTGGAATGCGCGTTAAGGCTTCAAGCAGGAATTTAGGAAAAGGCAAAAAAAGGATATTACACGAAGGGGCGAGGCCGGCATTAAGCCGTTCCGCCCCTTTAGCTTATGGAATCCCAGAATGATTAGCCCATTTTTCTAGTGGCATCATATTGGAAATATTGGTAATTATATGGTAGTAAACAATTTCTTTACGGGAGGTACATGCCATGGAGAATGAGACAATGGAAGTCGAGTTCAGCGGATCGACCCCTCCGAGAGGCGAGCAGATCACCTGTGTAATGGAAGCGCTTCTTATGCCTGCGGGCAGCACGCCTGTTCTTCAGAACGGTTCCTATGGCAAGGCGGCCGGAGACGACGGCAGCATAGGAAGGGGCGTCATCTACCTTTACTTGAATTCGGGCCAGGCGACAGGGCAGCTTAAGGGGTACAAAACTGCGCAAGCCAGAAGGCTTGAGATGGACTTCGGGGCGTCCAAGCTGACGGCAACGGAAACGTGCGTGCTGGAAAGGCTCTCCGAGGGGAAGAGCAACAAGATCATCGCATCGGACATGTTCGTATCGGTTAATACGATCAAGACTCATGTTAGGTCCATCTTTCAGAAGCTCAATGTCAATTGCCGCAGCGCTGCCGTAAGGAAGGCCCTCGATATGGGATTAGCAGGATGCTCCGATTGATGCGGCACCAATCATACTTCCGCCCGATTCCAGCCGGCGCCTCCGGCATGTGAAGATTGTTTCGCAGGCGGTACTTTCGAGGGTTGTCTCCCCTAAGCAAAGTACGTTTGACGAAATAACGGAGGTGGCGGAAATGTTCAAGAAAAGGACGGGAAGAACTGCCAGGCTGGATATCGCAATAGACGGTTACTGCATCAATTTCCCGATATGGATTTTTTCGATTACGCTAGGGTAAAAATTGAGCCGGCGGGGCCTTGAAAATGGGCTCCGCCTTCCTATTCTAGGAGGTGCGGCATGGGTGTTGAGCAGAGATTGGCGGTCCTTTCAGAGGACGTAAGGACGGTTGTCAGGGGCGATGATGCGCTGATGCACAACATCGCCAACGGTTCGTGGTGCAGGGTATCCGGCTTCGCGGCGGATTTCTTCGCAAGGCAGGAAGGTATAAGCCTGGCAAGGGAGGCCGCCGTGATGGGAAACGGCGAGGCGGTCGGAATGCTTAGGATGGCAGCGGAGCTGGCCGATACAGGCATGCTGGTGGAGAAGGGGAGCAAATGCAAATCGGCAAAGCAGCGGATTTCAAAAGCCTACCTCATAGTGACCAGAAGGTGCAATCTGAACTGCCCTTCCTGCTATATGGGCGAAAGCGCAAATTCCGATCATACGCTTGGCTCAATACTATCCGCAGTTGGCAAGCTCAGGTTATTAAAGCCGGCAAAGGTATATATAACGGGCGGGGAGCCATGCGCAAGGGAAGATCTGCCTTCGATAATATCTGCGCTTAAGGGGATTAAGGCCGTGTTGTGCACGAACGGAACCATGCCCGAGCGAATACCGTACGAGCTGCTAAAATCATTGGGCATGGGACTGCAGATCTCGGTTGAAAGCTGTATAGCGGCTGAGCACGACGGCATCAGGGGAGCGGGCTGCCATAAGATCGCCGCGGAATTGGCGGCGAAGGCGGCGGCCCTCGGCATAGATGTGGAGATAGTCCCGACCATTACGCCGGGTTCCAAACTTGAGATAGACCGCATGCTGAGGTTTGCGGGAAGCCTTGGCACAGGTTGCCACGGCAGTCTCATGGTGAATGTCGGCAGGGGCAAGGAACAGGGAACGCACGATGAAAGCGGCCTGCTTGCGTCAATTGCGCAATACCTCGGCAAATGCGTTGAACGGGGGGAGATCGATGATTCATCCATACTTGAGGACATAATGCCCATGCTTTCCAAGGCGTCGTGCGGCGCTGGTAGCAGGATAATCTCCTGCACCGGGGATGGGCAGCTACACCCCTGCCATCTATTGTGGGACAGGCCCTTGTCCGATGCCGAGCTGTTAGCTGACGTGGACAGGCACCCTGTATGCGCCCTTTGCGATGTAAGGTATCTTTGCGGGGGAGGCTGCAAAGCGGCAGCTATGGCGAACGGCGGACTTGACCCGAACTGCGCGACATATAAGGCGGTCTATTCGGCCTTTGCATGGAACTGGGATGATTCCCTTAAGGTGTCCGAGAACATCAGGAGGATGACAGAAGATGCAAATAAGGATTGCATTGGCGTGCCTTGCTGCCATGAAAGCGATCATCAGGGCGTCAACTAGGAGCGGGCCTGCCATAGACATCGGAGACCTGCTTCTTCTGGCGATCCTTTACATATTCTATCCGTTGGGCAAGGACGCGAGATTCGAAAGCATGCTCGCCATGCCGGAATCCGGCCAGACAGGACTTGATTTTAATATGCTTTGCGGGGCTCTTCCTGACAGGAAGGGCCCTTGCGGCAATATTCGGGATGGATGGGAAGGAGAACTTGAAGGGGGTTAGCGCCGGAGGGGCGTCGCGCTCTCTCCGTTTTATGAACAGCAGGCTCGCCATGGTCCTTGCAATACCGTTTTGCATACCTGCGGCATTTCTGGAGGAGCTGGTCTTCAGAGGGTTTCTGTTCTCAGCGCTTAATACTAGACTCGGCCCGCTGACTGCAAATATCGGTCAGGCAGCAGCTTTTGCGTTCGTCCATGCAGCGCCCGCCGCCATTCTCAGGCATCGCAGGGGCATGATAATGTACGCATCCATATTCCCATTCCTGTGCGCGATGGCCCTGCAGATGCTATTTATCGGCAGCTCAAGCATAATCGGACCGGCGTTTGTGCACGCCTTTCTTAACATTACGGCCGTCTGGAGGGCAAAGTTGGGCAATAATGAAGGTATACTGTGATGCATATGGAAGTGTATTATATTATAGCTAATCGAAATAATGGATAGATTCTAGGAGAGGTGCGCAAAGACTACATGTTTGTCGATAGCGCGAAGATTAAGATAACAGCCGGTAAAGGCGGAAACGGCTCCGTGAGCTTCCGCAGGGAGAAATTCATCCCCAGAGGAGGCCCCAACGGCGGTGACGGCGGCAAGGGTGGCAACATCATCGCGACCGTAGACCCGTCATTCAGGACTTTGGCGGATTATCGCTACAAAACCGTCATCAAAGCGGATAATGGCGCAGACGGCGAAGTCTGGAACAGGAGCGGCAAGAGCGCAGACGATACTGTGCTGAAATTCCCCGCAGGAACCATGATATTCGACGATGAGACGGGGGAGCTGATAGCTGACCTCGTGGACGAGGACGTCTCGGTAGTCATAGCGAAAGCGGGTACCGGCGGCAGGGGCAATGCCCAATTCGCAACGCCCATCCGCCAGACTCCGAGATATGCGGAAAAGGGGCTTCCCGGCGAGGAGAAGACCTTAAGGATTGAGCTTAAGCTGCTTGCCGACGTAGGCCTTGTGGGCTATCCCAATGCGGGAAAATCCACGCTTATATCGGTCATTACATCCGCAAGGCCGAAGATTGCCAACTACCCGTTCACAACGCTTTCTCCTGTGCTTGGCGTCGTCGAGCACGAGGACGACAGCTTTGTCGTGGCGGACATACCGGGCCTGATAGAAGGGGCATCGCAGGGCGCAGGCCTCGGCCATGAGTTTCTAAGGCATGTGCAAAGGACTAAGGTCCTGGTACATGTGATAGACGCAGCCGGGTCCGAAGGGCGCGACCCCGTGGATGATTTCCATAAGGTAAGAAATGAGCTCAGCCTTTATGATCCCGTGATGGTGACAAAGCCGTTTATAATTGCCGCAAACAAGGCGGACATCATGGAGGACAAGTCTATACTTGACCGGATCAAGCAGGCTTCCGGCGCCGATGTGTACGAAATCTCTGCTGCTACGACGCAGGGCATCGGGGCGTTGATGTCAGCTGTAACGAAGATGCTTTACGAGGAAGAGGACAGGCTGAGAAGAGTCGCCGCCGAAGTCATTGTGAAGCAGGGCGGGGAGAGAGTCTATGTCCTGAGGGGCCAGAAGCTAAGAGACGCAAAGATCGTCCACTTCGGAGGCGCCTTTGTGCTGTCCGGAGAGGGCGTTGAGAGGCTCCTGCTGAGGACGGATACGAACAACGAGGAGGCCATGAAGAGGATGTACGGCATGTTCATTAAAGCCGGCATCATCCAGAGGCTGAGGGATATGGGAATCAAGGAAGGCGATTTGGTAAGGATACTCAACTACGAATTCGATTACTCGGAAAGCGCCGGGATAGGAGTGTAGTAATTGAGCAGGATAGGCCTTATGGGAGGTACTTTCGATCCGATCCATTACGGGCATCTTGTAACCGCCGAGGAGGCTTATGTCAGGTTCAACCTGGACAAGGTGATATTCATCCCTTCGGGAAAGCCCCCGCATAAATCCGACAAGAAGGTGTCCGACGGCTCCCACAGATTCATAATGACTCAGATGGCCACCATCACTAACCCTCACTTCGATGTGAGCAGGATAGAAGTGGATGAGGACGGACCGACATATACGGTCGATACGCTAAAGAAGCTGAAGGCAGGGGAATTCAGCGATTCGGAGCTGTTCTTCATAACCGGTGCCGATGCAATAATCGAGATATGTACCTGGAAGAACCCCGAGGAGCTTTTCTCCTTGTGCCGTTTCGCTGCCGCAACGAGGCCCGGATACGTTGTATCTAATGAGCTGATAGAATCGGTGAAGGCATTCGGCGCGGACAGGCTGGATTTCTTCGAGGTGCCGGCGCTTGCCATCTCGTCCACGGATATTAGGCAGAGGATGCGAGAGGGCAGGCCCGTAAGATACCTTCTGCCCGGAGAAGTGATAAGCTATATTATGAAGAACCGGCTTTACATTCCGTGATCGCGAGGTGAGGGCGCTTGGAGAGGACCGAACTAATCGGCAGGCTATCGGCTATGATTACCCCCACCAGGGTGAAACACAGCCTTAATGTGGAAGAGATGGGCCTGAAGCTGGCGAAAGCCTACAATGCCGATGAAGAGGTAGTATCCAAGGCGGCTTTACTGCATGACTGCGCGAAGGAGATGCCAAACGACGAGCTGCTGGCAATGGCTGTTGCCAACGAGCTCGTATACTCGGAGACACTGCTTCGAAACCCGCATCTGCTCCATCCTCTGGTAGGAGCTGTGATCGCCCAGGTCATCTTCGAAGTCGATGACCCAAGGGTGCTGCAGGCCGTGGCCAGCCACACGCTGGGAAGGCCCGAGATGAGCGTAGAGGAGAAGATAGTGTTCGCATCGGATTATTGCGAGCTTGGCCGAAGCTTCAATATGGACGATATAAGAAGAGAACTGGAATTCAACCTGGACAGCGCCATTCTCATGATATTAAACAGGAAGATTGCAAGGACATTGGCCAAGAACAGGGAGATCGCTCCTGAGTCGGTCCTTGCCAGAAACTGGATTTTAAATGAGCTGACGACAAGGGCCAAGGGTCTAAATTAGGAAGGAGGGCGAATATGGCGGAGGCAATAAACGCAGAACAGGTAGCAGAACAGGCAATTGAGGCGATGATGGAGGCCAAGGCTAACGAGATCGTAAGGATAGACCTATTGGGCAAATCCTCAGTCACCGACTATTTCGTAATATGCACGCTGAACACACCAACGCACCTAAGAAACGCCAGGGAGAAGATTGCGGATAAGGTGGAGGAAGCTGGCGGTACGATGCTCAGGAAAGAGGGCACGGACGAATCCGGCTGGGTTCTTCTGGATTGCGGGGATGTAGTCATACACCTGATGCTGAGAAATGAAAGAGAATACTACAATCTCGAGCGTACATGGGGAGACGCGCCTTTGATGAGGTTCGAGGGCTAGCAGCTTCAAAGGAGCTCTGTTTGCAGCGATATCAGAAACCCCTTACAGGTTTCCCTTCGAACTTATATTGACGGAGGGCTCGGGCGTTAGTATAATTCTCGTTGTTGACATCGAAATATGAAACGCGATGACCGGGAGCATCGGTGCGAAAACCGCCCAAGAGAGGCCATGTTTGGTGTGAATGGCCGGCGGAAAGTCCGAGTCTCGCCCGCGAGTGGTCCCGCTGATAGAAAAGCAGGCGGGGACGCAGCCTGGCGTTATGGGCAACAAGACGATGCGTATGTGGGGTTGTAGCTCAGCTGGGAGAGCGCTTGAATGGCATTCAAGAGGTCAGGGGTTCGATCCCCCTCAGCTCCACCAATATTTACCTAGCATCGCGAACAGGGTGGTACCGCGACTAGTCGCCCCTGGCCTTAGGCCGGGGGCGTTTTTCTATACTCGAGGAGGGTTTAAATTGACCGACAGGTATGATTTCAAGTCCATTGAGGCCAAGTGGCAGGACAGGTGGGAGAAGACAGGCTGTTTCGCAGCGCTTGAGGACTACTCCCTTCCGAAATACTATGTGCTGATAGAGTTTCCCTATCCATCGGGAGCAGGGCTTCACGTCGGGCATCCTAGATCTTATACTGCCCTGGACACTCTCGCAAGGAAGCGCCGCATGCAAGGGTATAATGTGCTGTATCCGATCGGCTGGGACGCCTTCGGCCTTCCGACGGAGAACCATGCCATAAAAACCGGCGAACATCCGACGGTGGTAACTAAGAGGAACATCGCCAGGTACCGCACCCAGCTTAAGAAACTGGGCTTCAGCTTCGACTGGAGCAGGGAAGTCGATACAACCGACCCCGAGTATTACAAATGGACGCAGTGGATATTCCTCAAGCTTTGGGAAAACGGGCTGGCATACAAGGCCGAAATCCCCATCAACTGGTGCACGAGCTGCAAGATAGGCCTGGCCAATGAGGAAGTCGTAGCCGGAGTCTGCGAAAGGTGCGGCGGCTCTGTTGTTCGCAAGGTGAAGAAGCAGTGGATGCTCAAGATTACCGATTACGCCGAGCGCCTCCTGCAGGATCTGGACACCGTCGATTTCTGGAACAAGATAAAGATGCAGCAGGTGAACTGGATAGGCAAATCGACGGGGGCAGAGGCCGATTTTGCGGTGGACAGCCCGAAAGGCGACATGAGCCTCAAGATATTCACGACCAGGCCGGACACGATGTTCGGGGCGACTTACATGGTAGTGTCCCCTGAGCACCCGCTCCTGCCGGAATTCCTCGCCATGTGCGAAAACCCGGAGCAAGTGCGCGCATACTGCGAGATGGCCTCCAAGAAATCGGACTTCGAAAGGACTGAGGTCGCAAAGGAGGTCTCCGGCTGCGAAATAAAGGGCGTTAAGTGCATCAACCCTGCCAACGGGGAGAAGATACCTGTATGGACGGCGGATTACGTGCTGGCTTCCTACGGAACAGGGGCGATCATGGCAGTCCCGGGGCATGATGAAAGGGACTGGCGCTTCGCGAAACATTATGGGCTTCCCATCATCGAAGTTATAGCAGGCGGAAACGTACAGGAGGAGCCCTATACCGATACAGATACGGGTGTGCTGGTCAATTCAGGTTTCCTGAACGGCATGTCGGTGGATGAGGCAGTTGCCGCGATGATAAGCCGCCTTGGCAGCATGGGCATAGGCAGGGAGAAGATCAACTACAAGCTGAGGGACTGGGTGTTCTCCCGCCAGAGATATTGGGGCGAGCCGATACCCATGGTCGAGTGCGAGCACTGCGGCTGGGTACCTGTGCACGAGGACGAGCTTCCGCTTGTGCTTCCCAAAGTGGAGCGGTACCAGACTACCGATACCGGCGAATCGCCATTGTCGCAGATAAAAGACTGGGTGAATACGACGTGCCCCAGCTGCGGCGGACCCGCAACAAGGGAGACGGACACCATGCCCAACTGGGCCGGCTCTTCGTGGTATTTCCTGAGGTATACGGACCCGAAGAACCCCATGGCACTGGCCTCAAGGAAGGCCCTGGATTACTGGATGCCGGTCGACTGGTACAACGGTGGGATGGAGCACACTACCTTGCACCTTCTGTACTCAAGGTTCTGGCACAAGTTCCTTTACGACATCGGCGTGGTCTCCACCTCGGAGCCGTACACCAAGAGGACTTCTCACGGGCTGGTTTTGGGTGAGGACAATGAGAAGATGTCCAAATCCAGGGGCAATGTAGTAAACCCTGATGAGATGGTCGACAAATTCGGAGCTGATGCCTTCAGGCTCATTGAGCTGTTCATGGGGGCATTCGACCAGCCGATACCGTGGTCCACGAATGGCCTTGTCGGCATGCAAAGGTTCCTCTACCGTGTGTGGGAGCTTCAAGGCAAGGTGCGCTCATGCAAAGGATCCGAGTCATTCACAGCTGCCGAGAGGCTGGTGCATGCGTCTATTAAGAAGGTAGGCGAAGATCTCGAGGAGATGAAGTACAATACGGCGCTGGCGCAGCTGATGAGCCTGGGCAACTGGTTCGGAAAGCAGGAGTGCATAGAGCCCTCCCACTGGGAGACGTTCATCAAGCTCCTTTCGCCTTTCGCACCGCATATCTGCGAGGAGCTCTTCGAAGCCATGGGTCACAAGAAGGGGCTTGCAAGGGAGCCCTGGCCTGTGTTCGACCCGGAGAAGGCCAAGGAGGAAGAGATCGAATTCCCGGTGCAGGTGAACGGAAAGCTGAAGGATGTTGTGAAGGTTCCGGCCGGAGCGGACGAAGACGCAATGCTCAAGGCGGCAATGGCCAGCGAGAAGGTGGCAGCTGCGGTAGAGGGCAAGACGATACGAAAGACCGTTGTAGTGCCCGGCAAGATGGTAAATATCGTTGTAGGGTAGCAAATCATACATAGGCTAGGTTCATTGAGGGGCGCTAACTGCGCCCCTTTGTCATATCCTTGGGATACGGTCCGGGCAAGGACGCCGGAGGTGTGACATGTTGAGGAGAATCCGCTTAGGAAGGCATGCCGGAGTTGTCTACTTCGCAGTTTCGTGCATTCTTGCGGCCTCTCTTCTCATGTTCCGCTTCCGCCGTCCTCCCGCGGTAATCATTGAAGCAGCAGGAGGAGCTGAAGTGGTTCAGGCGGAGGAAAGCGACGCGCCTGCCTGGCAAAACGCGAGCGAAGGCTCAGAAATCGGCCACCATTACGGCAGCGAACGTAAGCCCGTCCGATATCAAGGACGACAATCCAACTGCAACTGGAACAAGCTCGGAAGGCCTAGGAGAGAACGCCGCACTGCAGGGGCTGATATATGTCCATGTGACCGGCCAGGTGGCAAAACCGGGGCTCTACGGGCTGCCCGAGGGCTCGCGCGTTCACCAGGCAGTTGAAGCGGCGGGAGGCATGACATCGAAAGCCGACAGGGATTCGGTGAACATAGCGCTGCCCATTAGTGACGGTCAGCAGGTGTTCATTCCGGCGCTGAAGCCGCAAGCTCCGACTATCACAGCTTCAAAGAGCTCGACAGCTGTGGCAGCAGAGCCGAAGCAGGCAACGAAAACTGAGGAAACCGCAAGCGTAACACAAACAGCAGCGGCTCCTGAACCTCAAGGAAGGTTGGATGTTACAGCTGACAAGCCTGAACAGCCAGGCGTGGATCCTACCGCAGAAGATGCAATCCTGAAAGTCGATATAAATGCCGCAGGGCAGGCAGAGCTCGAGCAGCTGCCGGGAATAGGCCCATCAACCGCGATCAAAATAATCGAGTACAGGGAGTCCAACGGTCCTTTCACCTCCATTGAGGGGCTGATGGACGTATCCGGAATAGGGCCTGCGAAATTCGCCGCCATGAAGGATATGGTGGTAGTCCGCTGATGGTGGCCCTGGTCGTCTCATTGATAATCATTATTGTTACATACAGCAAGCTGGGCTTTGGCCTCGCCGTTTCCGTATTGGCCGCGGCAGTAGTATCTGCGCCGGTAATAATCAGGAAAGCCAGAAAGAGGCATGACTTCAGCCGCATAGTGGGTCTGTGCATGCTTGTATTAATTGGTCTGACTTCTGGGCTTCTTGCGGTCATCAGGGTGGACGTTTCGGCGAAAGATTCAATAGCCACTTTGGCCGGGGAGAAGGTGGCCGTCAGCGGGCGAATCCATTGGATTTTCGAAACGGCCTTCGGAAGGCAATACCTGCTAGGTTCCCTTAATGTAAAAGGCCGTGGCAAGCTTAATGGGAGGTTGCTCATCGACGGCGATTCCTTTGCTCCCGGAAGCGGCCTGGAGGCAGATCCCGGAGACGCGATCATAGCGACTGCTGAGGTTTCCCTTATTGATGGGCCCGTGAATCCCGGAGCGTTCGATGGGAGGTCCTATTGGTTCGGAAGGGGCGTGCATGCCTATGCCAACGAGCTTGAAGTCACATCAAGCGAGGCAGGATGGGCGGGGTTGTACACTGAGGTTGCCTGGGCATTCCTCTCCCGATTTAAGAGGTTCACGGAAAGGGCTTTCGGTGCAGGTGATGAGAAATCGCTAATGGACGCCATTGCCTTAAGCGACAAATCGGAACTTGATCCTGAGGTTAATTCCGCCTTCAAAGCGGGGGGACTTTCCCATATCATGTCCGCTTCAGGGCTGCATGTATCCATTGTGGTAGGCGCCATAGTATGGCTGCTATCAAGGCTGGGCATCGCGAGTTGGTTGAGGGCTTGTACAGTTGTTTCTCTTCTGCCGGTCTACTCCATTGCGGCCGGTTCCAGGCCTTCGATAATAAGGGCCGCCTTGATGGGCAGCATATCCGCCCTTTGCAAGGCACTGCGGATAAAATCCGCCCAGCCTCTTTAGTTTGCTCCTGCTGGCGGCATTCTTTCAGCTTGTCTTATCTCCAATGAGCCTGTTCGATTCCGGATTCCAGATGTCATATCTTGCGATAATCGGGCTTACAGCATTCACAAGCGCGGTTCGAAAGGGGCCTGATAAGAAGCAACAAGGCGGAAAAAGTCCTGGACTTCATCAAGAACGCGATAGGCATCTCGCTTTTCATAAATGCCGCCATGCTGCCTGTTATCATGGGCTTCTACGGCAGCATGAGCGTCCTTTCCCCATTGGCGAACATCATCGCTATACCCGCGGCTTCTGCCGCCTTGACGCTTGCGCTGGCATCATTTGCCCTGAGCCTTCTCTGGCCTGCGCTAGGATCGTTTGCAGCAATCACGGTGAGGCCCTTCCTGCAAATCATATTGTTTCTTGCGAGGTTGTTATCTGGGCTTTACATGTTCATGTTGCCTACAGGCATAAAGCAGGGCTTTTTCAGCATTCTGTATTATATGGTCATAGTTTTCGCATTTCTTTCATTCAAGGGCATTATCTCGGCAAGGATGCTCTTTAAGGGGCTTGCTTTGAGGACAGGGCCCATCCTTCCTATCACCCTGTCAGCCTTGTTGCTGGCTTCGCTTACAGCAAGCCCAAAGCTCGACATAAAGGTGCTTTCGGTGGGACAGGGGGATTCGATACTTGTAACCGCCGGGAAGGATCTTTGCATGCTATTCGACACGGGCCCGGCCTACAAAGGCATCAGCGCGATGGATCAAAGGATACTGCCCGTTCTTCGCCATCTTGGCATAAGCAGGATAGATGTTCTAGTCATCACGCACGGGCATATGGACCACTCATCGGGGCTTTCAGCCCTGGCATCTGCCATAAAGATCGGAAAGGTGCTTATCCCAGCAGGGGATGTTGCGGCAAATATGCTTGTTAGGGAGGCAATGCTTGAGCCAATCGAGGTAATGGCAGGCGACAGAATATGCGCCGGCCGGGTGGTTGTGGCATTCGTGAACCCCAAGGACAGAATCGGACCCGGCGAGGACCTGAACGAAGAGTCTTTAGTCGCGATTATCGAATATGGGCAGCAAAAGGCAATACTGGCAGCCGATGCCGGCGCAGGATTCGAGGCAGGGTACGATGAGGGAAGGATTGATTTCCTCAAAGTCGGCCATCACGGCGCGGCTACATCGGCCACATCTGCCTTCCTTGTAAAGGCCGCCCCTGTGTCTTCGGCAGTCTCGGTGGGAAGGAACAATTATGGGCATCCTAACCCGGCGACGATGGGTAGGCTGGAAGCCTCATCGACAACGGTTATGAGGACGGATAAGGATGGCATGATCGAGGCAAAAATAGGAAATTCGGCAATCGAAATATCGGCGATTTCGCAAACGTGGAGTCAAATGCCCTTTTTCAGAACGGTTGCGGCCGCTTATGACAGTAGAATTAGCCCCGCCCATGATGTAAAATAGTAAGCGAGTTTAAACCGAATATGAAGGGAGGGCACCCGGCGAGTCCTGCTCGTCGGGGAACGAATGAGGAAAAGAACATTTGTATTAGTCGTACTTTCGATCGTACTGGCAATGACCTTCGTAAGCGCAAGCTTCGCGGCTGAGAAGGTAACAGTGACCTTCTGGCATGCCATGGGCGCACAGCTCGGCAAGACCCTTGATGGATTAGTAAGCGACTTCAACGCGACACATCCCGACATAGTGGTTAAGGCGGAGTATCAGGGCAACTACAGCGCGCTCCAGCAGAAGCTGACAGGCGCCCTTGTCGCCCAGAAGCCCCCGACCGTTTCCCAGGTATATGGCAACTGGGCAGCAGAGTTCATAACCAGCAACGCCCTTGTGCCGATCGAGAACTTCGTCTATGGGCCCAACGGAATGACCAAGCTGGAAATAGATGACATCTACGAAGGCCTGAGGAAAGCATCCGTAATTAACGGCAAATGGTATACGATGCCCTTCAACAAGAGCGTTTATGTACTCGTTTACAACAAGGCCGCCCTGGCCGAAGTTGGAATAGCAAATCCTCCGGCCACATGGCAGGAGCTTTTAACCGCAGCCAGCAAGCTGACCAAGAAGAACGATAAGGGCGAGTTCGTCCGCTCGGGCGTCGGCCTCAGGGACAACATCGACATATACGCCTGCTTCTACTTCACTTCCGGCGGCGAATGGCTCGATAAGGACGGCAAGCTTGCCATAGGCGGAACCACCGGCCAAAAAGCCCTCCAGTTCATGGTTGATCTGATCAACAAGCATAAGGTCGGTGCATACATGAGCGGATATTGGGACGCCGATTTCGGCGCAGGCAAGACTGCCATGTATTTCACCAGCTCACCCGGTCTAAGCTACACCGAGAGCGCGGTTGCCGGCAAGTTCGAGTGGGGAGTAGCCCCGCTACCGGCATCTGAGGCCAAGTACAAGGGCACGCCGGTCGCCGGTACTGACCTTGCAATCTACTCCAAGTCCACAAAGGCCGAGCAGGACGCTGCCTGGACGTTCGTTAAGTGGATGGTAGAGCCGATGCAGACAGCCAAGTGGGCAATAGGCACGTCCTATATACCCGTAAGGAAGTCGGCGCTCTATCTGAACATAATGAAGGAGTACTTCGCGAAGAACCCTAAGGCTGAGCAGAGCCTCAAGCAGCTCAACTACATCAAGTATGATCCCAACCTATCAGCATGGAACGGCATACGTGGGGACATCAGCACTGCGGTACAGAAGGCCATTCTTGGCAAAGCCACAGTGGCGGAAGCACTGGCAGAAGCCGTAACAGTCGGCAATAAGAAGCTTGGCTTCTAGTTAGAACCATTAGCAAACGATAGCAAACGCCAGCCCAGGGACAAGGCTGCGGCCAAGCCCCTGGGCTGGTTTTCGAATCGAAATGTCGGAGGGATACCAATGCGCAAAAAAACGCTAGCTGGCGTATTCGCCTTGATAATCGCCCTTTGCATGATCCCGGCGGTAAACGCCGCAGAGCCGGGCTTCAACTTCTATTTCGGCAACTTGCATGCGCATACTTCATATTCCGACGGCATGGGGACCCCGAGCGATGCTTATTCGCAGGTTTCAACGCAAGGGGACATGGACTTCTTCTCACTGACCGAACACGGCTATTACTTCCAGGAGATAACTAACATCCACCTCTGGTACAAATCGATCGAAGAGGCTGACCTGTTTTACAAGGAGGGCGAATTCGTCTCCCTCGTTGGCTATGAGTGGACCCATTCAGAGGGCCACATGAACGGCTACGGCACGCCCAAGGCCGCATCCAGGGATACGCAGAGGGACCTTACGTCATTTATCAATTACCTTCACGAATTCGGCGGCTTCGCCACATTCAACCACCCCAATCCGGAAATACAGCCCAACTGGAACGACTTTTCATACTGGAGCTACGCTGACGATGTAGTCACTATGTTGGAAGTGGGCAGCGGCGCGTATTACCGCAACACAAGGAATGAGCCCTCATACATTAAGGCGCTCGACAGGGGTTGGAAGATAGGGGCTGTCAACAATCAGGACAACCACAGGGACGACTGGGGCAAGGCTGCCAATGTCAGGACGGGCTTGATCGCCAAGGAGCTGACAAGGCAGTCCGTAATGGATGCGATGCGCAACATGCGCACGTATTCGACCGAGGATCGAAACGCCAGGGTGATGATCAGCAGCGGCGCTAGCATAATGGGCGACACCATCATCTTCATGGGCAGCGGCCTGGGCCTCAAGTTCGACTTCGACATATATGCTCAAGATCCTAACGGAGAGGTTTTCTCCAGCATTAAGCTCATTACAAACGGCGGCAAAGTGGCCGCAAGCATAGGGCAGTTTACAGGCGGCACATGCAGCTTCAACGTTGAGCCCGATCTGGACTACAACTATTATTATGCGAAGCTGGTGCAAGCCGACGGAGATACGATTATCACGACTCCTATATGGGTGGAGACGGGATCCGGCGTTGTGGCATCCGACTTCAGGATGGAGGACGTCTTCATAAGCAAGGGCAACCAGGCGACTTTCTATGCAAGAGTCGCTGACAGGAACGGCCTGGCAGATGTGAAGGCACCCTTCCGGCTCCTGGCAGACTATGGAGACGGTTTCGTCGAAGAAGCATCAGGAACCATCGACATCCAGTCCGGCAGGTGGTCTCATCTGTTGGTGCCATGGGTTCCGGACAAAGGCGGTAAAGCAGCAGTTAAACTGGTGCTTGGTTCATCCAAGGGAGAACAGTCCTTCATGGCCGGCGAGTACGAAGTGCTTGAGCAGGCCCCAATGAGTTTCGCGGTGGATGAAGGTCACAACAACAGGCTTACCTCGTATTACGGAGGGCTCGTGGCTTTAGGCAAGGGCCTGGGATATGAGGGGAAAGTCCTAGATGATATCATATCGGTAAAGTCGCTCGAAGGCCTTGAAGTACTTATTATCCCTCTTCCGGAGCAGGGATTCGCGCTCAAACCGACGTATTATGAAGAGGGCGAGCTGAAGGCCATCGCCGATTGGGTCCAAAGCGGAGGAAGCCTGTTGCTTCTGGGCTGGGGCGACAACGGGGACGGCACACGCGACATGAAGGACTTCAATGCGCTGCTTGGCCTCATGGAAAGCGGACTGAGCTTCGGGCAGGACATGATTACTTCAGATGGCGCTGCTGCCTTGTTCGCGCACATAGTTTTGCCTTCGGGCAAGTACAAGGCCAGCTTCACGGAAGCCGGGTCGATAATCTGTAGGAGATGGGGTCGAATCATCGCTGGCCTTCGTCTCGAAGACCGAAGGCTACTCAGCCGAAGCTGCTGAGAAGCCTTCACTCAAGGACCCGGTGATTGCCGCGGGCAGGCAGATAGGCAAGGGCAGGGTCATGCTCTTGGGATCGGTTCCGATTTCGGACTATGAGCTGGGTAAATCAGGCTTTGACAATTCCGGCCTGGCAAAGGCGATCCTAAAATGGCTTTTTGAGGGCAGGTGGTAGGTTAATGGCAGGCAAAAGCCGTCCGGCCGATGTGATCGGCAGCAAGATCGCAGGACAAAAGAGGAACGGCATACTGGAGGACCTGGGTGCCTATATGTACATTCTGCCGGCGACGGCGGTATTGATAGTCTTCCACTTCTTCCCCGCGTTCTATGCCGCCTATATAAGCCTTTTCAACACCAACCTGTTAGGGCGTTGGGAGTTCGTAGGCATGGGCAATTACCTGGAGCTATTCCAGGATCCCGATTTTAGGAAAGCCGTAACGAATACTATCATATACGTCCTGGGTACAGTGCCTACAGGGCTTGCCCTGGCGCTGGCCGTCGCCTACCTTCTCAACCAGAAGATTAAGGGCTCCGGCTTCTTCAGGACAGCGTACTTCCTGCCTTACGTCACGCCCGTGGTTGCCATCTCCATCGTCTGGATGTGGATCTACAAGGAAGATTCGGCCGGAATGCTAAACTCCATAATCAACCTTTTCGGAGGCTCCAGCCAAAGATGGCTGATGGATCCCAAATGGTCCATGTTCGCCCTTGTGCTGATGAGCGTCTGGAGGCATCTGGGATACAATGTAATCATCTTCCTTGCAGGCTTGCAAAACATTCCGCAGGAATACTACGATGCCGCCGCTATCGACGGCGCCCGGGGCTGGAAGCTTTTTACCAACATTACTTGGCCCCTTCTGTCTCCCACTACATATTTCCTTACGATAATATCGATAATCGGCTCATTCCAGGTATTCACCCAGGCATATGTACTATGGCCTGGCGGCGGCGGCGGGCCTTTGAAGACCACGCTCGTCGTCGTAAAATACCTCTATGACGCGGGCTGGGGCGAGTTCCGTTTCGGGTACGCCTCGGCGATAGGGTATTTCCTTTTCTTCGTAATCTTCCTGCTGACCCTCATACAGAGGAAAGCTCTGGGCAGCAGGGTAAACTATCAATAGAAGGAGGGTTTGCGGCATGGCAAAGCTAAAAGGGAACCAGCCAAGCCTGGCTGTCAGGATAAACAAGGCAACAGTCTACGCATTGCTTATCGCAGGCGCGATTATCATGCTTCTGCCCTTCTATTACATGGTCACGACATCCACCAAGACCGCCGATGAGACTTTCACGGCCCAACTTGTCTGGGTGCCGAAGAACTGGAAGATAACCGAGTACATAAAGGCCTGGAACATAGACAGGGAGAATGCGCAGCTGGGACTGCCGGTAACGGGTGAACTCAAGAAGCTGGCCTCTACGCTTTGGGTAAGCTATGGCGATGCCTGGCGGGAGGATCCGAACTTCCCCTGGTATTACATGAACAGCTTCATAATCGCGATAAGCACTACGGTCCTGCAGCTGATCACATCTGCACTTGCGGCTTATGCGTTCGCCACCATGAAATTCAGGGGGAAAGAGCTAGTCTTCATGATCTTCCTGGGCACCATGATGATTCCGGGGCAGGTCACCCTCGTCCCCAATTACGTCATTGTGGCCAAGCTCGGATGGATTGATACGTATAAAGCACTGATAATCCCATGGATCGCCTCCGTTTTCAGCATATTCATGATGAGGCAGTTCTTCATGACCATTCCCAACGAGCTCTGGGATGCGGCGCAGATAGACGGATGCACCAGGTTCGAATACCTGTGGAGGGTTATGATCCCGCTTGCCGTTCCCGTGTTTATTACGACCGGGCTGTTCTCCTTCATAAGCGGCTGGAATACATTCCTTTGGCCTCTTATTGTTACGAACTCCCCCAGGCTGAGGACCATACAAGTAGGCCTTTCGTCTTTTAATCAGGAGTTCGGCACGAAACCGAATCTCCTCATGGCAGCCTCAACAACTGCAATTGTTCCGCTGCTCGTGCTGTTCTTCATAGCTCAAAAGCAGTTCATACAGGGAATCGCAAGAACCGGGCTGAAGAGCTAAGCAAATGTTAAAGACGACGGCAGTGCCCGCAAGGGTAAGCTTCATATACGGCGAGGAGGACTTCCGCCGTGAGGAGGAGATCGCGAAGGTCTCCTCCTTCGTATCATCTCTGGGTGACGCCGAGCTTGTCTCCAAGGACTCTTCCGACGGAGGGGCAGCCGATGCCATCAGCGAGGCTATGACAGGCTCTCTTTTCAGCAATGCCAGGCATGTTGTGATTAGAAGGGCCGAGGAGCTCAAAGCCGCTGAAGCCAAGGAGCTTGTTGCAAAACTTGCCCAAGGCTCCGACTGCCCCTTGCCTGAAGGCACTTATGTGTCGGTAAGCTGGGCAGATAAGAAATTCCCGCCTCAGGGCGTGAAGATCCCTAAAACGGCGCGCTGGATCGAGCTTAAGGAGTGCAAGAAGGTCTACGAAAGGGACGCCAAGGAGTTCCTTTGGAATTACGCCAGGTCCAAGGGGCTGGAGATTACCGCAGACGGCGTGTCAGCGCTGATTTCAAGGCTGGGCACGGACCTTTCCCTTATCACCTCAGAGGTGGACAAGCTTATCACATATTTGGGGGATGCCACTGCAAGGGCCACTGGCGAGGATGTCAGGCGGGCGATCGGCGAGGCGGCGCACGAGGGCGTATCGGACCTGATAACTGCAATAATCTCAGGTGGCGGTTCCCGGGCGATGCACCTTGTCAGGCAGTTTCGGGACAGCTCCGAACCGAGGATACCCAATCAGCTCATGCTGGCCGCAATATCATCCGAACTCGCCTTATGATTGCGATACAGGAGAAGCTGTCCAAAGGATGCTCGATTCTCGACACAGTCAGGGAAGTGAAAACCGAAAGGGAGCTGAGGACCCCGGAATTCATACTGGAGCGAACCGTCAACCTTGCAAAGCGCCTTGGGCCTGAAAAGGCGATGCAGATGCTAATCCGACTGGGCGAGGCAGACCGGCAGATGAAGGGCGGCACAGGCCTGTCCGATACGGCACTGGGTGAGGACGCATCATTTGAGGCGGCAGTAATTGACTTATGCGCAATGGTGAAGCGCTAAAAAGAATGAAGATATGATGAAGAAAAGAAAAATCCCCGGGTCATCCCCGGGGATTTCGATAAACTTTTTAATTACTCGGTCTTCGTGGTCTCGTTCACCTTAGCTGCAAGCCTTGACTTGCGGCGGGCGCCCTGGTTGGGATGGATGACTCCCTTCTTGACCGCGACGTCGATGGCGCTGTAGGCTGCGCTGAGCTTCTCTGCAGATAGCTCTACGTTGTTCTCTGCGATTGCCTCATTGACCCTACGACCTGCTGTCTTCACGGAGGACTTTATAGAAGCGTTCCTCAATGCGCGAACGCGGTTAGTGCGGTTGCGCTTCTCACCTTGTATATTGCGGGGCACTGGTTCTTCACCTCCTTGAAAGGATACATCATCACATATCTCTGGGAATTTAACATTACAATTATATTTTCAACAGCATCATTAAGTCAACCGCTTTTTGGGCTTACCTTGCGCAGACGGCCCGCAGCATTGATAATAAGATGGTAACGTATGTGAACGGAAAGGTGAAGTGCTTAATGGATAGGTCCATGATCAGGAACTTCTGCATAATCGCACATATCGACCACGGCAAGAGCACGCTTGCCGACAGGATTTTGGAGATGACTGGAGCAATGAGCTCGCGGCAGATGATGGAGCAGGTGCTGGACAAGATGGACCTTGAGAGGGAGCGCGGCATCACCATCAAGCTTAAGCCGGTGAGAATCGACTGCAACCTCTTCGAGGATGCAGGCCCGATCGTTATGAACCTCATCGACACTCCGGGGCATGTCGACTTCAGCTATGAAGTCTCCAGGAGCCTTGCAGCCTGCGAAGGAGCGCTTCTGGTCGTGGACGCAACACAAGGCATAGAGGCCCAGACGCTGGCGAACCTCTACCTTGCGCTCGATCACAACCTTGAGATAATCCCGGTGGTAAACAAGATCGACCTGCCCAACGCGGACGCGGACAGGGTGGCGGGGGAAATCTGCGAGCTTATCGGAATAGATGACTCGGAAGTGATAAGGATAAGCGCGAAGACCGGCCAGAACGTGGAGGCGGTCTTAAGGGCGATAGTAGATCGCGTAAGCCCCCCGAAGGGCGACCAGGACGACAAGCTAAAGGCTTTGATATTCGACTCCCACTTTGACCCCTACAAGGGCGTCATCACATATCTCAGGGTGATGGAAGGCACAGTGAAGCCCGGCGACAAGATCAGGATGATGAGCACCGGCATGGAATTCGATGTGATTGAAGTCGGCGTATTCATACCCGAGATGAAGCCTATGCTCGAGCCTCGGAGCAGGCGAGGTAGGCTATATAGCGGCGCAGATAAAGACCATGTCCAGATTCAAGGGTTGGAGATACCGTAACGCTTGCGGCAAACCCTGCCATAGATCCGCTCCCCGGCTACAGACAGGTGCACCCTATGGTATACACAGGGCTTTACCCCGTCGAGAACAACGAATACGGCCTTTTAAGAGAGGCGCTCGAGAAGCTGAAGCTAAACGATGCGGCCCTCTCCTTCGAACCTGAAAGCTCGGCGGCACTCGGCTTCGGTTTCAGATGCGGCTTCTTAGGCCTTCTTCACCTTGAAATTGTGCAGGCAAGGCTTGAGCGCGAATACGACATGGACATCATCACCACAGCCCCTTCGGTCATCTATCAGGTGACCAAGACCAACGGGGTGAGATTTGGATAGATAACCCCGCAGCTTTGCCCTCAGTCGCCGAGATCGAGCAGATAGCGGAGCCCATAGTCAGGCTTACTGTGCTGACTCCCTCGGAATACATTGGGGCTGTCATGACGCTTGCCATTGAAAGGCGCGGCATATACAAGGACATGAGCTTCCTTTCGCCAAACAGGGTAAGCATGCAGTTCGAGATGCCTCTCGCAGAGATACTCTACGACTTCTTCGACAAGCTCAAGAGCAAGACGAGAGGTTATGCCTCGATGGACTACGAGCTGATGGAATACAGGGCGGCGAGGCTGGTAAAACTTGACGTGCTTGTCAACGAAAGGCCGCTGGATGCCCTTTCCTCGATTGTCCATATCAAATCCTCCGTGTCCAGAGGACGGATCCTGGTATCGAAGCTGAGGAAGATCATCCCAAGGCAGATGTTCGATGTGCCCGTGCAGGCGGCAGTCGGCGCGAGGGTCATCGCCAGGGAGACTGTAAAGGCAATGAGGAAGGACGTCCTGGCCAAGTGCTACGGCGGCGACATCAGCCGCAAGAGGAAGCTGCTGGAGAAGCAGAAGGAGGGCAAGAAGAGGATGAAGCAGGTAGGAAACGTCGAGATTCCTCAGGAGGCCTTCATGGCTGTTCTATCGGCAGGGGAGGACGAGGAGTGAGCCCAAGGCGCCTTGGCGTCTACATACATGTGCCGTTCTGCCTCAAAAAATGCAGCTACTGCGCCTTTATTTCCTACCCGGGCAGGCCTGACGCCGCGCTTGCCGCATCCTATGTAACGGCGGCCCTCTCGGAGCTGGGCCGCAGGGCATTATGAGAGGCCCGAGGGCTTCGAGGGCTGGACCCTTTTCATAGGCGGGGGCACTCCCACAATGCTGAAGGACGGCGAGCTTGAAAGGCTCGTATCCGGCTCCATTTCCCGCATGTCGTCTCTTGGCTGGGGCGCCCCCCTTGAAGCAAGCGTGGAGGCCAACCCCGGCACTTTTAACCACAAAAGCGCATCAAGCCTCGTAAAATCGGGCATAACCAGGTTCTCCATAGGGGTGCAGTCCCTTGTGGATTCTGAGCTTAAATCGATTGGCAGGATACACTCTGCGGAGGACGCGGAGCTAGCCTTCGCCGCCGCCAGGTGTGCGAAGCCCCGATCGGTCTCCGTCGACATCATCGTCGGCCTGCCCGGGCAGAATGCGGACAGCCTCATCGAGACCCTCAAGGGCATAGCGGCCCTTGGGCCTGAGCATGTCTCCTGTTACGGGCTGAGCCTTGAGGATAGCACCCCGTTGAAAGCCCAGGTGGAAGCGGGGCTTATACAGGTCCCTGATGATGACACCGTAGCTGACCTTCTAGATATCTCCCGAGAGTGGCTGGAGGGCATGGGGCTTCTGAGATATGAAGTGTCCAATTTCGCCAAACCCGGCTTCGAATTGCTTCACAACCTGGCCTATTGGTCCGATATGCCCTATCTTGGCATAGGCGTTGCGGCACACTCCTACGACCCCGAGAAGCTGGTCAGATCCTGGAATATCAAGGACCCGGACGATTATATAAGGCTCGCAGATGGCGGGGCTTATCCTGCGAGGAGGGCTTTGAGGCCCTCGACAGGACGAAGGCGATGTCTGATGCGCTCATCATGTCGCTAAGGACTGTAGCCGGCGCAAGCCTTTCCGAGATAGAGGAGAGGTACCATGAGCGACTGAGCGACGAAAACATGAAAGCCCTCGCCTGGGGGAAGGCCAACGGGCTTCTTTTATGTTAGGGACAACGGCAACATTACACTTACCGAAAAGGGCTTTATGCTCTCCAACTCCTTGTTCTGCAAGCTCGTGTAGCCCCCGTCTTCTTGACATGTTACCCCGTGTTATTGTAGTTTATGTTTAGCACTCGGCAAGGCAGAGTGCCAAAGCCCCAGTGGAGGCGCGAAATGCCGGAAACAGGGATGAACAGCAGGAAGAAGGGCATTCTCCAGGCTATTACCGAGGATTACGTATCCACGGCAGAGCCTGTAGGTTCGCGCACAATTTCAAGGAAATACCTGACAGAGCTGTCCGCCGCTACGATCAGGAATGAGATGGCGGACCTGGAGTACGAGGGCTACTTGGAGCAGCCTCATACTTCCGCCGGCAGGGTGCCCTCCGAGAAGGGCTACAGGTTCTACGTAGACGTTCTTATGAAGGACAGGCCCCTTGCGAAAGACGACATGCAAAGGGTCCTTGCCGAATACTCCAGGCGCAGGGGAGAAATACAGTCCCTGTCCAGGGCGGCGGCGAAAGTCCTGGCAGAGCTTGCCAACTGCGCGGCAGTGGTGCTTTCGCCCGGCATGCAATGCGGGATAATAAAGCATGTCCAGCTGGCGACCATAAGCGACGCGGACATAATGATGATAGTGGTTACATCCTCGGGGGCAATCGAGCACAGGCTCCTGAGCGTGGAGAACTCCCTCAGCCAGAACGATCTGGACAGGGTCACGGCAATACTCAACAAGCACCTGAGGAACTTGTCGTTCACCGAGCTTACAAGGCAGGTCATAAGGAACATCAGGACAGAGCTTTCTGCCTATTCGGACCTTGTGAGCCAGGCCCTGGAGATACTAACCAGCTCCGGCATGTGCCAGCCTGAGGAGAGGGTCCACACCGAAGGCATCGCCTATTTCCTCGACCAGCCCGAGTTCAAGCAGATAGAACGCGCAAGGCCGGTGCTAAGGCTCTTGGAATCGCAAGCGCACCTGCTAAACGTATGTCGGGAGACAGGGCGGGCATAAATGTGAGGATCGGTTCCGAGAACGGGCTTGAGGAGCTAGTGACTGTTCGCTGGTGACGGCAAGCTACGGCCAGCCGGGCAGGGTTATTGGCACCATTGGCGTGGTCGGGCCTACCAGGATGGATTACTCAAAGGCGATCGCCCTGGTAAGGTTCATGGCCGAGGGCATCAGCGAGCTGCTCGAAAGGGCGAGCTTCGAAAAGTAGTTTCGATAATCAATAAGGAGCATTTGGGCTTTATCATGCCCCCGGTGCTCAAGAATATTCGACAGGCGGTGTTCAAGACGGCTGACAAGAGGGATTACTACGAGGTATTAGGCGTCGACAAACTTCCGCGGATACGGACATAAAGGCGGCCTACAGAAAGCTTGCAAGGCAGCACCATCCGGACGCGAACCCCGGGGACCCGGGCGCAGAGGAGAGGTTCAAGGAGATAAACGAGGCCTACAGCGTACTATCGGACCCCGAGAAGAGGTCCAGGTACGACCAGTACGGGACCATTCGGAGAGAGGTTTCGGCAACGGCGACTTCTCCGACGTCAACCCATTCGACATATTCAACCAGTTCTTCGGCGGCGCATTCGGAGGAGCTTTCGGCGGCTTCGGTGGAGGCCAGAGGAGAGGACCGGCCGAGGGCGCGGACATAGAAGTGCTGGCCGATCTCACTTTGTCGGAGGTGCTTACCGGAACCGAGAGGAGCTTCGAACTTAACAGGGTCGAAAGTTGCGCCACTTGTTCCGGAAGCGGCGCGAAGCCCGGCACCAAGCCGCAGAAATGCCCGAAGTGCAACGGCACCGGTCAGGTGAGAAGCTATCAGCAGACTTTCCTTGGCACTATGCAGAGCGTGATGCCCTGCGGGCAGTGCGCGGGCACCGGCAGCTTCATACAGGAGCCATGCCCCGATTGCGACGGCCAGGGAAGGCTCAGGCGCAGCGCCACGATAAATGTGAAGATACCCGCAGGCGTAGACAACGGCATGGTTGTAAGGGCCGCAGGCCAGGGCCACGCAGGGTCCAGGGGCGGCAACGCGGGCGACGCACTGGTGCATATAAAGGTCAAGCCGCACGAGAAGTTCACGCGCCAGGGAAATGACCTGGTACAGGAGCAGGAGATCTCCTTCCCCCAGGCTGCGCTCGGCGCGTTGTTGAAAGTGGGCACGCTCACAGACGATGTAGACCTGAAAGTGCCGTCCGGGACGCAAACCGGAAAAGTGCTGAATATAAAGGGAAAAGGGTTGCCCAATGTCCGCGGCGGGGCCGTCGGGGACATGCGGGTTCTTATAAAAGTTAGGACGCCTGATAAGCTCAACGCGAAGGAAAAGGAGCTATACAGGCAGCTTGCACAGGCCGGCGGCTACTCGGTGAACGAGGAGCAGGGCGTGCTGGACAGGCTCTTAGGAAGGAAGAAGAGATAACCGAGATGAGATGGGCAGAAATTAGCATAGAGGTCAAGTGCAATGCGGCCGAGGAAGTGGCGTCGATCGCATCGGATTACGCCCCGGCGGGAGTTGCAGTTCTAGACCCGGCCCTTATAGACGAGGCAAAGAGGGACGGCGGGCTTTCTGATTTGGAGCTGGGGGGCTTGAAGAGGGAAGGCAACGCGATCGTGCGTTTCTTCGCGCCGGACGATGAGGCGGAGCTTGCAGCCCTTCTGAGCGAGATGAGAAAGAGGCTGGACAAAGAGGTAAACTGCAGCAGCACGGGTCGGGATGTAATAAGCATTAATGTGCGCATGGTTGACGAAGCCGAATGGTCGGGGTGGAAACAGAGCTTCAAACCCTTCAGATTAGGATCCAAACTGCTTGTGAGCCCTACATGGGAGAAACCCGATGCCCTGCCTGAGGACCTAGTAATCAGGATAGACCCAGGCCAGGCCTTCGGAACCGGGCAGCATGCCACTACCGCAGGGTGCGCCCACATGCTGAAAAGTACATCAAAGGCGGCGATAGGGTCCTTGATGTCGGCACTGGCACAGGTATACTGGCAATTGCATCCGCGATGCTTGGAGCAGGAGCAGTGGTCGCAATTGACATCGACCAGGTGGCAGTCAAGTGCGCCTCTGACAATGTCAGCGCAAATAAGGTTGCGGACAAGGTCAAGGTCAGCAAAGGGGATCTTCTGAAAGGGCAGGCAGGCCCGTTCGACATCATAGTGGCGAACATCCTGGCAGGCCCGTGATCGATATGACGGGACCGGCGTCGTTGCTTTTAAGCCCAGGCGGAATCTTCATCACTTCCGGTTACATCCAGAGGACGGAGCCTGATGTAAGATCGGCAATGGAGGGCTCGGGGCTTGAGATAGTAGACAGGGCGCAAGAGGGCGACTGGGTGTGCCTTGTAGCAAGGAAGCCCGGCAAATGAGGAGGTTCTTCGCTGTAAAGGCAAAGGATCATAGCGGCAGGCTTGCCATAGAGGGCGAGGATGCCAGGCACATACAGATGGTCCTAAGGAAGAAGCCGGGAGACAAGCTCGATATAGTTCTTCCGGAGGGCGAGCCCGCGACTTGTGCGATAGTTGGTTTCGAGGACGGCTCGGTCATGCTGGAAAAGCCGCAAGTTCGGGGTTTTTCACTGAGACCTCCAAGTTATATTCACTCGTTCAGGGTCTGCCCAAGGGCCAGAAGATGGACTACATCATTGAGAAGTGCACAGAGCTAGGCTTCGCATCCTTCGAACCGGCACTCACGGAAAAGTGCATTGGCGGGACGTTTCAGAAGGAAAGCTTTCCAGACGGAGGAAGCTGGCCACTTGAAGCGGCGACAGAGCGGCTGTATGAAGGCGCCCGCGGTCGAGGATGTCGTTGAGCTGGGCAAAGCTCCAGTCGCCGCATCGAAGCGAGGCGCGCTGATCCCAATGTTCTGGGGAAGATGAGAGGTGAGATCGCTTCGCAATATTGAGGATGACATCAGGAACGCTGGCGAATATGCCTGGCAATAGGCCCTGAAGGCGGCCTTAGCCCGAAAGAGGCTGATATGCCAAGGTCTCTGGGAGCGCTGACTAAGCCTCGGGCCGAGGATACTTAGAACGGAGATGGCGCCAGTCGCGGCGGGGGCGGCAGTGATGTATGTAGCAGGAGAACTGGATGCCTGCAAAGTATAATTTGTAAACTAGTAATGATATAATCATTAAATAAACCGTTAATAAGAAAGGATAGGTGATACGAATGGCACATGAGATCAATGACAGCAATTTCAAGGCGGAAGTTCTGGACCACAAGGGACTCGTCCTGGTGGACTTCTGGGCACCCTGGTGCGGCCCTTGCCGTATACAAGCACCCGAGCTCGACAAGCTTTCAACATTGAACGCGGATGTGAAGATATGCAAGATTAACGTGGACGATCATGTAACAACCGCCCAGCAGTTCGGAGTGCAGAGCATACCCACTCTCATCTACTTCAAGGATGGCAAGGCAGTCGACAAGATGGTGGGCGTAACGCCCGCGACGACGCTTGATTTCAAGGCAAAGGGCCTGCTTAAGTAAATACGAGACTCAACGGGAGGCATAGCTTGCCTCCCGTAAGATTATTCAACTAAGCGTAGCGGAGGAGGATTTGACGATGAGGAAGAATATGGTTCGCGCATTGTCCGTTGCAGTAGTCCTGATCATGAGGATGTCTCTGGTCGGTGCAACCTGGTATTCCACGTAACCGCATTGGATGAATACAATGTTACGAGCATAGCCATCACCAACGGCCCGATAAAGGTCGATGTGAGCATCAAGGGCCCGTGGCCTGTATGGCCGGACCATCTCACCGTAGCGCTGTCCGGAACAGTAACTATTTCGCTGCCTTTGAAAGCCGATCCGAACGCTGAGCTTGCAAACACAATAGAACTGGAACTCTATGATGCTTTATATAACGACGACGATAATGATTTTGAAAGCATCGAGATGGAGGAAAACGGACTAGGGCTGGACAACATGTTCAAAGTCACTGCCGTTATCGCAGTTCCCGATTGGAAGGAAATGCTTGGAAGTGGCGGAGCATCAACCGCCGTCGCCTTCACCGACCTGGACCTCAGCGCCCTCATTGGCCAGGACCAGTACGCTCAGGTAGTTGCAGGCCTCCAGCAGGCTTGCTCGCAGATACCAAATGGTAATGTAGTCGAGCTTACCCTTGACGGCGAGCTGGTGAACGTAGAGAAGGACAAGCTAGTCGGCGATATGACTATAACCTTCTTCCTCAACGGCTCATTTGTAGAGTTGCCGTAGGTTCAATTGAGCAGATAAACAAGAACTAAGATAACCCAATAACGAAATGGCGGCCTGATTTGGACTTAAGTCCGAGTCAGGCCGTTTTATTTGCGTCAATGGTCAATGTCTTGAGTATCGAACGATGAAATGGCAACCTCTGGAGGATTAATACTGCGAATATAGAATAGTCTAATTGCCGAATAATAAGCGTGAGGAGGTTGGGGACATGAAAAAGAGGCTTGTAAGGGCAGTTTTGGCGGCAACAGCGGTCTTTCTTGCATTGTCGCTGGCCGGTTGCATTATAAGGTTCACGATAGTTGGCAAGGAAGATTACAACGTTTATGTGGCCGGACTGGAAGGCGGGCCGGCAAAGGTGCTTGTCTCGATGAGCGGTTTCATCCCGAAATGGCCGGATGTCCTGATTTTACGAATTGGGCGATGTAACTAACTTAACCAGGACCGCAGAGGAGATAGATACTTTGGCTGATTTGCTGTCAGGGACGATGTATGACCACCTCGATTTCGATTCTTATAGCGGAAGCACTTCCACGGGAGATCCATTCTGGATTGAGAAGGAGATAGAAATCCCAGAGTTCTGGGAGCTGTTGCCGCACGTTTCGGGTAGCACAGCGGCGTTGGCGCCGGTCGAACTGGACTTAAGCTCGGTAATCGGGGAGGCCTTCTACGACGCGCTGGTTGCGGAAATGGAGCTTATCTGCGACGATGAGCTGCCCTTCAATACGATTGTGGACCTGAAC
>CAWGMK010000003.1:0-21665 GCA_963823655.1 uncultured Bacillota bacterium | reverse complement strand
CTGCCGAGCATAAAAGGCGGGGCGTGAGCGCGGAATTCGTAGACATCACCGACCTCAAGGCGGTGGAAAAGGCGCTGGCGCCAGGTGCCAGGCTGTTGTTCTGCGAGTGTATATCGAATCCGTTGATGGAAGTGGCCGATATACCTAAGCTTGCGGAATTGGCCCATGCCGCGGGCGCATTGCTTGCAGTCGACAACACTTTCGCCACGCCATTGCTTCTGAAGCCGCTTGAACTAGGTGCGGACATAAGCATTCACAGCTGCACGAAATATATGAACGGGCATGATGACGTGATGGCGGGGACGGTATCGGTGGGGGAGTCGGCGGCAGATTTTAAGCAGCTGATTGACGCCATAAGAAGCGCGAAGACGCTCTTTGGCCCCGTTCTTTCCCCCTTTGAGGCATGGCTGTTGCTCAGGGGCATGAGGACCCTTGGCGTTAGGATGGCCAGGCACTGCGAGAACGCCGCAGCGCTTGCCCAGGCACTTGAGAAGTCGGAGAAGGTAGAGAAGGTATATTATCCCGGAATTGAGGGCCGCAAGCGGGGAAGCGCGGCAAACAGGCTTCTTAAGAACGGTTTCGGCGGAATGCTCAGCTTTGAGCTCAAAGGCGGCAGGGCTGCCGTGGACAAGCTCATATCGGGCTTCAAGATGGCCTCATTCGTCCCGAGCCTGGGAAGCTATGCTACGACAGTGAGCCACCCGGCATCAACATCGCACAGGGGCTTAGGCGAACAGGAGAGGCTAAAGCTTGGCATCAGCGAGGGCTTGATAAGGGTGTCGGTAGGAATAGAGGACAAGAAGGACATCTGCGAGGATTTCCTCGGCTCCCTGGCAGGCTTATAGGGCGAACGGCGAAGGTGGCAATAATTGTAGGTAAACAAAACGAAGCGCGCAAAAATGTACGGCCCGGCATGTGAATGCAGATTATGCTCCGGGCCGTTTCGCTTGCTTCCCGCTACTTTTCTATTTTGTACGTAGTGATCATGTAGCCGTTTCTAAGCGGCCCAGACGAGACCGGGAAGAGGCGGATGTCTTTATTAAGGCCATCGAATGCCCTTAGAGAAGGGGATTGCAGCAAGTAAGGGGCAACGATTACACATAGCTCATCCGCCAGGCCCTCGTTAAGCAGCGAAGCCGCAAGGCTGCCGACGGCATCGACCCTTATATGCTCGATGTGGCAATACAAATTAAGCTGATCTAGGGCTTCTGACATATCGCACCTGTCATCGCCCGATACGTAGTATTCATATGAGTTCTTCTCAAGGTAATCGATATATTCTTTGGGCGTCGCCTTTGAGACCAGGACCAGGACGTCTCGTACATACTCCATATTCCTGTAGTGGCCCAGCTTGCCCATAAGCCTTGCGCGGCTGTCGGTTATGACCAGCCAGGGAAGGTTAAAGTCGTGACGTTTCTCTTCCGGAAGCGTCTCATCGCACGGAGCCTGTCCGAAGCCCGCAAGCCCTTCGAGCATGCTGTCGGCGCCTGCCATGACGGCATCCGCCCCGAGCGCGTAGCCGGCCTCATAGTACAAGTCCACGTCAAGTAAGCCGGAGACATAGCCGGCGTCGAGCGTAATCATGCTGAATATGGTGACTTTCGGCTTCAACTGTCCTCCTTGATGCGGCTTAGTATATCTTCCTGTCCGGTTTGCTGTTCCATGAGGAGAACGCCTCCATGGCGCGTTCCCTGTCGATCTGTTTAAGCTCTACGCCGTCGGGGCAGCCGCCGCTTCCCATGTCCTCATAGAACTTCCTGTCGTCGAAGCCTGCGTCTGCGGCGTCGTCCCTTGTGCCGGCGAAGTAGACCTTCTTGATCCTCGACCAGTATATGGCGCCAAGGCACATGGGGCAGGGCTCGCAGCTTGTATATAGCTCGCAATCGGACAGGTCGAAGCGGCCCAGCTTTCTGGCAGCTTCGCTTATGGCCTGCATCTCAGCGTGCAAGGTGGGGTCGTTGTATCTGAGGACCTGGTTATGCGCCGATGAAATCAGCTTTCCGTCCTTTACTATACAAGCGCCGAATGGGCCGCCGTGCCCCTTCAGGACTCCGGCCTTGGCCTCTTCGATGGCAATTCCCATAAAATCGGGCATGCTTTACATCTCCTATTCCCTGCAGTAGAGGACCAGCCTGTCCTTGCCCTGTTTTTTGCCGTCGTACAGCGCGGTATCCGCCATGTGCAGGGCCGAACCTGGGACATCGTCCCGGCTTGGGACGAGGCATATTGCGCCGACAGTGACAGTCTGTATGCTTGAAGCGTCATTGCGCTCGTGTTTGATTCTCTGGACCTTACATTATCCAGCATCTTGTTGCCTATATTCCTTGCCTCTTCGCCGCTTACGTCGGGCAGTACGGCGACGAATTCGTCACCGCCGTACCTGCCGATGAGCCTCTCGTCACCGATGGCCTCGGTTAGGCAGGAAGCGATTATCCTTAGGTTTTCGTCGCCGGCCGGATGGCCGTAATAGTCGTTGAAGTTCTTGAAACAGTCCAGGTCCACAAGCATCAAAGTAAAGGGCAAGCTCTCGTCCTGGCACTGCTTCCACGTCGAGTCAAGCAGCGAATCCATAGACCTTCTGTTCCTGATGCCGGTAAGGGAGTCGATTATCGCCTGCCTCTCCAGCGTGGCATATGCCTCCTTGAGCTCGTCGGTGGTCCTCATGAGCTCCTCGCTCAGCTGCTTGAGCCTGAGCCTTTCCAGGTTGGTCTCATGCTGCTGGACCTGCAAAAGGACGCTCTTCCTCTGGTTTTCAATGTGCTCCTTTTCGGACTGTTCGGTGTGCATGCTCTGGAGTATATAGAATCTGAGGGCCTTATCGTCCTCGCGAACATTGCTGTAGCACCTGGCGATCAGCCCCGCTATCTTCTTGCTGGTTTCGTGGACTTTGAACATGTTGCATTTCTCGTATGTCTGCAGAAGGACCTCAAGAGCCTCGTCGCACCTGCCCGCATCGAGCAGCAGCAGGCCTATCCTGATGCTCATGTCGCATTCGTTGAAGGCGTCGCCCGTCTTGCTCAATATATCGAAAGCGGCCTTGTAATGCTTGATGGCGGCCTCTATGTCGTCTTTCGCCTGGGCCACCTCGCCGTCTGTCAGGTAGAACCAGGACAGCATCAGCAGGTCTTCAGGCTCGGTAAGGGCCTCTTGTGCCTTCTTCATATAGAAGTCGGCCTTCTCGAAGGCCTTTTTCTTGGCGTAGATGCTTGCCAGGTTCAAAAGGAGTATCACGGATTTCTGGGATGTGGATGCGTCCATCTCATAGGATTGCTGGAAGTAGTCGGCGGCGTGGTCGAGATCCTCCAGATCAAGGTACAGCGCGCCGATATTGTTCAGCACGCGGCTTTCCATACTTTCAAATCCGTTGTCCTTCATGATATCCAGAGAGTCAAGGTAGCATGATATGGACCTGCCGTAGTCCTTGATTACCAGGTAAGTGTTTCCAAGCTGATTGAAAGCCTCCGCCATCTGCTCGGGCATGTTTAGGGTATCCGCCGTCGAGATGCACTCCAACAGCCATTTGATGGCATCGCCCGTACGGCCCGACATGAAAGAGCAACGCCCCATCATTATCAGGGACTTCAGCCTTGTAAGCTGGTCGTTCGCATCGAGCGCAGCCGAGTAGGCGAGCTTGGCCTTCGCGATTGCCGCGCTTGTGCTGGTCCGGCTTAGGACCTCTGCCTGATTTAAAAGCTCCTGTGCATTTGCTGGCATCGTATCTGTCATAGGTCCAAATCCACCTATTCTTAAGTCCGGGCCCGAAAGCCTTCGTTCCTAAAGAAAATTCCACACAAAGCCGCCTTATTCCTTCATTGCCCGCAGGAAACTTGCCGTGAAGTCCACGATGGCTCTCTGCCTGAACAGCAAGCAATCGGCCTGGCATATCTTGCCACGGGACACGATGCCCCCGGCTTCTTCAAAAGCGGCTCCTATAGCGGGAAATCTGTCCGAATCCATATCGATCTCATCGAAGCTGACCCATTGTCGCCTTCCGTCCTTCATGATTGCCGCTCCCTGCACCATGGTCTTGCAGGTACCCGATCTGAACTCGCCCAGATGCATGGAAGTATTGTTGTCGTGGCCGACTCCTATCAGCAAGACCTTGCCGTCCAGCTCATAGACTCTTGCAAGAGAGGAGTCCTCGCCGAACGCCATGAGCGATTCATGGCCTGAAGTAATGAAAAGGGCCTGCTTGCCCAGCGCCGCGAATGATGCGGTGGGATGGTTCGAGCGAAGTGCGCCCGGCCATGTCCTGAAAAGCTCCGGTACGGAACCCACTCCTCTTATCGGAGTCTTGCGGGGGTCGAATGCGGGCATCGTCTCTCGTATCCTGTCCCACCAGGCCTCGGGCACCGGAGGGTTGCTCCAGAAAGAAGGATCGCTGTTGCCGCCTGAATGCGCGGGAAGCACAAGCGTTCCGGATTCGCCGACTGCCGCTACAAGACCCTCGATGACCGCCTGCGCTCCGCCGCAGACCCAGCCCATCGAGGACATCTTGGTGTGGACGATGACCGTATCCCCTTCGCCTATTCCGAGCAGCCTTGACATGGACTCCACATCGGCCGATGACCAGGGCTGCGCAGAAAGGCCGATTACATCATTTTCTCCCATGGTTTCTCCTCATGCCCTGCCATTACGGCAGGCTAAGTCAATTGCAGGGACCGTTTTGCGCTTGCAGGTGAATCCCATGTAATGCAGAAATATTAAACTATACAATAATACGACATGCAATCGATTTTTACATAAAAGGAGGGCTGATCATGGGCAAGTTCGCATTCTTCGCCTTCAAGGGCGAGACAATGTGCTTTTCGCATGTGATCCTTAACGCGCTGGAATTAAGGAAGGGGGGGCATGAAGCCCTTATAGTTGTCGAGGGTACTGCCACCAAGACCTTGAAAGACATGGATGAGGCAAAGGGAAGCCTGCTTCTAAAAGCCAAGGAGGAGGGCCTAATAGACTGTGTCTGCAAAGCATGCTCAAGGGCAACTGGCGCACACGATTACCTTGAGGCGAACGGCTACAAATTGAACGGGGATATGAGCGGCCATCCCCCGATGGCCAGCTACATTGACGAAGGTTACACTATAATTACTTTGTAAGCTTATGAATGCCCGGCCGGTGATGCATTATTGCGGCCCGACCGGGCATAACTGCGCTGCAAAGCCCCGTTGTGAGTCGGCCGTCCTTCAACGGCAAATTTCGAATTGATTTTGATGTTTGAATTGGGCTACTAAGATTTTCGGAGGTAGGTTCCGATGCTGAAGTCATGGCACCCAGAGGTCTTCCAGGGTTCATTAAGAAGGAGGCACTACTTCGAGGGGTGGTACTTCAAGCTTATAGACAAGGAGCGTAAGAATGCATTTGCAGTGATACCTGGGATTTCGCTCGGGGGCAGCCTTGAGGAGTCTCACGCTTTTGTGCAGTGTATAAACGCGGTTACAGGAAAGGTCCACTATTTCAGGTACCCTGTGGCAGAATTCAACGCTGCAGATGGCCTTTTCGACGTGAGAATTGGCCCCAACTCGTTCAGCAGGCAGGGCATGAGGTTGCGCCTTGCAGACCAAAGCGGGTGCATCAATGCCGACATAGGCTTTTCGAACATATTGAGATTCCCAGAAAGGCGGCCCTTCCCCGGCATAATGGGGCCGTTTACCTTCGCCCCGGGCATGGAGTGCTACCATGGTGTCGTAAATATCAGCCATACGATAAGCGGATCGATGTTTGTTGACGGCGAAGAGACGGATTTCTCAGGCGGGGAAGGCTACATCGAGAAGGACTGGGGCAGGTCTTTTCCTGACGCGTGGACCTGGATGCAGGCCAACCACTTCGAAAAACCTGCCTCCTTCATGTTCTCGCTGGCAAGCATACCCTGGCTGGGCAGGCACTTCCCGGGGCTTATCTCATTTCTGCTTATTGACGGCAAGTTCATGCTTTTCGCCACCTACAATTTCGCAAGAACGCGCCATGTGAGGGTGGGGGAGGCTTCGCTGGAGGCCGCGGTTACGAAGGGCCGGCTTCTTTTGGAGCTTGAGGCGTCATATGACAAGGCGGGTGAGCTGGCAGCGCCCAAGAACGGCATGATGACAAGGGTGATAAAGGAGAGCATTACCGCGGTTGTTAAAGTAAGGCTTACCGACCGCTCGGAAGGCCTTGTTTTCGAGGGGACAAGCGGGAACACTGGGCTTGAAATCTGCGGAGACCTTGGAAAGTACCTTAAAGTCGAAAGGATTTGATCTCCCCAATGGATCCAAGAAGGGTAATCAGCACAACAAGCAAGAGGACAGGGCAGGGACCTGTCCTTTATTGGATGAGCAGGGAGCAAAGGAGCAAGGATAACTGGGCTCTGGCATATGCCCAACAATGGGCAATCAACGCCGGAAGGCAGCTTAACGTGGCGTTCTGCCTCACAGATGAGATTAAGCGCGCCTCTTCCGGCCATTATGCCTTCATGCTGCGCGGATTGATGGAAGTGGCAGATAAGCTGGAAGAGCGCGGGATCCCTTTTCGCCTTCTGAAAGGAAGCCCGGGCAGGGAGGTAGCCGCTTTTAGCAGGCGCATTGGGGCCGGCCTGATTGTAATGGATGCAAGCCCGCTTAGGCCGTCGCGCTCGTGGAAGTCCGAGCTGGAAAACCTGTCTGACGTGAGAATTGATGTTGTCGACTCGCACAATATTGTGCCGGTTACGATTGCCTCCGGGAAGAGGGAGTATGCCGCTTACACTATAAGGCCGAAGTTGAACAGGCTGATGAGTGAGTTCCTTGATCCGATTCCTCCTTTAGCTGCCCACCCATTGCCTTCGAAGGGGATGGGCAAGGCAAGTGAGGCAATTGAGAAGGAGCTGCGGCTGCTTGGAGTGGGGAATGGCTTTGGCGGTATCCCTTCAGGCGAGAGGGCTGCCATGCACAGGCTTGCCCAGTTTCTGGAATCAGGACTCTCCCGTTATCCCGTCTCCAACGATCCCAATGAAGGGGCTCAATCTGGGCTTTCACCATATATCCACTTCGGCCAGATAAGCGCGCAGAGGGTGGTTACGGAGGCGATGCTTCACGCGGGGCCCGGTTCGGAGGAATTCATAGAACAGGCCTTCATAAGGCGCGAGCTTGCGGAGAACTTCTGCCACTATTGCGAGGAGTATGACAGTGCAGGCAGCTTTCCCCCCTGGGCGAGGGGTACGCTCGATAAGCACAGGAGCGACATGAGAGACTACGACTACAGCTATGAGGAGCTGGAGGCATCAAGGACGCATGACAGGCTGTGGAACGCTGCGCAGCGCCAGATGGTGAGGGTTGGCGCGATGCCGGGCTATCTGAGGATGTATTGGGCGAAGAAGATCCTGGAATGGTCCGATTCTCCGGAATCGGCCATGGATAAGGCCTTGCGCCTAAATGATTCGTACAGCCTGGACGGCAGGGACCCGAACGGTTATGCAGGCATTGCATGGTCAATTGGAGGCGTGCACGACAGGCCATGGGGGGAGAGGCCCATCTTCGGCATGATCAGGTATATGTCGTACGAAGGCGCAAGGCGCAAGTTCGATGTCGAGAAGTACATAAAAAGCGTGGAGGAGGGTTAGCGGAAGGCTTTGCACTTGAAGCAAGCCCTCCAATATCGGATAATCTATAGTTAGAATGATTTTTCAGGAGGGTTTTTATGAAGATCGTAGTTCTGGACGGATATACAGTAAACCCCGGGGATATTTCCTGGAAGCCGCTATATGAGCTGGGTGAAGTCGAAGTGTACGACAGGACGCCGCTCGATCAGATAGTCGAAAGGGCTAAGGGCGCCACTGCCATACTGCTGAATAAGGCCCCCATGACAAGAGCGACGCTCGAAGCTTTGCCGGACCTGAAATACATAGGGGTATTGGCGACCGGCTATAATGTCGTGGATGTTGACGCAGCAAGGGAGCTTGGGATTGCCGTTGCAAATGTGCCCACTTACGGTACTAACGCGGTATCACAGCATGCCATTGCGCTGCTTCTGGCCCTTATGCTGCACGTAGAAGGACACAGCGAAAGCGTTAAGAGCGGCAAATGGTCCAAGTGCCTGGACTACTGCTATTGGGATTACCCGCTTAATGAGCTGGCAGGCAAGACGATAGGTATAATCGGTTTTGGCAAAATTGGGCAGGCGGTGGGCAGGATTGCCCAGGCCCTAGGCATGAAAGTGCTCGCAAATGACAGCCACAAGGACGCCTCGCTTGAAAGCGACAGCGTAAGATACGTCGAGCTGGATGAGCTGTACGCCAAGTCGGATGTGATAAGCCTCCATTGCCCTTTGTTCGAATCCAACAAAGGGATGATCAACAAGGATTCCATTGCGAAAATGAAGGATGGAGTAAAGCTTATCAACACTTCCAGGGGTCTGCTCGTAGTAGACCAGGATCTGGCGGACGCTCTTAACAGCGGCAAGGTAGGGGCGGCAGGACTAGATGTCATTTCAGTAGAACCTCCCAAGGCGGACAACCCTCTCCTGTCGGCCAAGAATACAGTAATTACGCCGCATATCGCAGGGGCCCAGAAGGAAGCAAGGACCAGGCTCATTGCGACCGCCATCGACAACCTCGCCCGTTTTAAGGCAGGCAGCCCTGTCAACGTTGTAAACAAGAAGTAAGGATACTTTAATAACCAGATCGGCCCTTCCCAAAGGGGGGCCGTTTCTTTTCGGATTATAAATCTATATATAAGAATATATGAATATTATTGGGCAAAAGTAAAGGCCGGGCCATATTTGCCCGGCCGTGATATCTACTCGTTTATAAGAGCCGTCTGGAGAGATTACCCAGGAAGTCATGCACGTTCGTAGTGATGGCGATAGCACTTAAAGACCCACGGTCCTTCAGCTTGTTGGCAGCAAATTCCGTAGTATCGACTATGTAGAAGTATACCGGGCGGATATCATCGCCGACTTTCCGGAAGCAGGCGGTCATATTGCCAGTGGCTATTGAATGAAGCTGCGTAGCCATACAGATTATCGTCGTTGCCTTGTCTGTGTATTTGCGCATTGCGTCCTGGGCTTCATAAACATTGCGGTGGACTTCAGGAAGGGGGCCGTCGTCTCGAATGGATCCGGCCAGGACATAGGGCACGCCATGCCTTACGCATGCCGCCATGATGCCGTCGGTTATCTGCCGCTGCTTTATGAACTCCTCAATGGAACCGGCTGATTTGATCATGTTTATTGTATCGATATGGCAGTAATGCCCCTTGGGAACCGGCATATTTGTGTGGATGTCATTGCCGAGCGCCGTGCCGAATACCGCGCCTTCTATATCGTGCGTGGCGACCGCATTGCCCGCAAGGATCGAGTGAACGTAACCTGCCTGGATAAGACCCGCCATGACCTGCCTTGAATAATGGTCGAAGACCACTGCAGGCCCGAGGACCCATGAGATGTGGCCGTAGTCGCTTTCATAGTCCAAAAGCGCCTCCAGGCACTCGTAATCCCTGGACATCGGCGTTTCGCGAGATCGGCTGCTGCGGAAGGAGAAGGGGTCCCCAAGCTGCTTCCTGTCTGTTTCGAAAGGGTCGCTGTGTATGTAAATGCCATCGGTGTGATCGTCATTGCGCCCGATTAGGACAAGGTCGCCTTTTTCCACTCTGCGGATTTCGGTAATGAGAAGCTCCTCGCCTTTTTGCACTACTGCACAATCCATACGGCTTACAGGTGCGAGCTTCCACTGTCCCTGCACTTTGAAGTATTCAGGATAAATTGATGTTGCATGGAAGTTGTCAGGGGCAATGCCGGCGGCCGGTGCAGGCTCGAACCTGGCGTCAGAGGCGCTCTTGAACTGCGCTCCTTCAAAGCTCGGATGCCTATATCTCGGCAGTACGAAATCCATGGAAATTACCCCCAATAAGCGACACATTTAAAAGGGAGGTCGGTAAGCCCGCCTCCCTTCTATGTGCCTACATTAATATTCTATGCTCAGGGCTGCTTTATAGCAATGTCCCTTTCGAGCTTCTCAACGTCCAGGTTATTGTCGCTTATGACCACCTCGGCGATGTTCTTGCAGTGGTCGCCGATTCTCTCCATATTGTGCATAACATCGAGGAATATGACAGCGCTCTTGGGATTGCACAGGCCATCATTTAACCTCTTCAGATGGCTGGTCCTCATCGCTGCCTCCATGTCGTCAAGGTCCGCTTCCGCCATTATCACCTTGATTGCAAGGTCAATATCGTTATTCCTCAACGAGGATATGCTTTGGTCCACTATGGAAAGTACCTTGTCAAAGCCTGTATTAAGCTCTGCAATCGCCTGGTCGGAGAACTTTATGCCATCTTCGGACACCTCAAGGGCAAGCTCTCCTATATTGGTGCAGTGATCGCCGATTTGCTCGATATCGCTTGTGACGTGCATAAGGCCTGCTACTCTTAGGGATTCGTGGTCGGTTAGAATCTTTCTGGACATCATGGTGGACATATACTTCACGATTTCCTTATCGAGCAAGTCCACGATGTCTTCTATTTCCAAAATCCTCTTCATTGCCAGATTGTCGAGGTTGATTAAGGCCTTCTTGGCATCAAGGGACATCTGTCTTGAATACTCCGCCATCCTAGCCAACTCCTTGGTGGCCAGGTCCAGCGCGACATATGATGCGCCGATCACCTTGTAATCAAGATAAAGCGTTGTGCGCTGTTCGTAAGTGTCCTTGCCGGGGACTACAATTGTCACGAGCTTCACCAGCAGCCAGATGAACGGCAGCAGCAACAGGGTGTTCGAGATATTGAATATCGAGTGCATTGCAGCTATTCCGCTTCTTATACCGCCTGCTGTGGCTACATCCACTCCTAAGAAGCTAGAAAGCCAGTTTTGAAGCCCGGCCCTCGCTGCTAGATAAAATAGCGGCATGAATACTGCCGCCCCTACAAGGTTGAATACGGTATGCGTCAAAGCGGCCCGTCGAGCCTCCTTCCTGGCTCCAATAGATGCGAGGAAAGCGGTAATCGTAGTACCGATATTCGCTCCAATAAGAAGGGGGAAAGCCTGCATGATACTTATTACAGCAGGCGATGCGGAGCTGTCGGCTGCGCTCGCTAGCGTCTGAAGTACTCCTATGGATGCGCTTGAACTCTGTACTAGAGTTGTGAAAAAAGTTCCCATCAGAAGGCCGAGGACCGGGTAATTGGCCGACCTTTCCATCAGGCTTAGGAAGAATTCGTTTTTTACTAGCGGCTTCATGGCTGCGCCCATAGTATTCAACCCGATGAAAAGGACGCCGAATGAGAATATCAGTTGACCTATGTAACGGACCTTGGCTTTTTTGCCGGCGAACATCAGAATAAAACCAACAGCTGCGAACAGCCAGGCGTAATCGCCGATCTTGATAGCCACCAACCAAGCGGTGATTGTAGTGCCTATATTGGCCCCCATGATGACACCTACTGATTGCCTGAGCGTCATCAATCCCGCGCTGACAAAGCCGATTACCATGACTGTAGTTGCGCTGGAGCTCTGAATGATCATCGTGACCAATGCACCGACAAGTACGCCAAGAAGGGGATTTGAGGTAAGAAGCTGCAGTATCCTTCGCATGTTCTCGCCGGCGGTCTTCTGCAGGGCTTCGCCCATCTGCATCATGCCGTATATGAAAAGCGCCAAACCTCCGAAGAGCAGGAAGAAATTCTCGGCTTGCATCACTATCTACCTCCAGGATCAGGCTAAAAAACTAAACCCGTCATAGGAATTATAACCTATGGCGGGTGATTACCTAAACCTTTGAAGGTGTTGCCGTTACTTTTTTATAGTATGCTCATTTAGCCAGGCGACAGTATCCTTTATTGTCTCCGTAAGCGGCCTTGATTTGTAACCGAACTCCTTTTGAGCTTTGCCTGAGCTTGTCATCGAATTGCTGGAAAGTGTCGAGACGGAATATGAGGTAAACAAAGGCTGCTGCTTGCGGGCCTTGTAGTAAATTTCCGCGAAAAAGCCGGTAAATTGCGCCAGCCAGCAGGGGATAATCCTAGTCGGAGCCTTGATCCCGGTCTCGCCTGACAGGACTTCCATCATGCTCTTAACACTAATCTGCTCACCTGAGAGGATGTAATTCTCGCCTTTTTGACCGAATTTTGCGGCAAGGACTATGCCTTTGGCAACATCCCTGACATCGACGAAGTCATAGGCGCCGTCGATTATCGCATAAAGCCTGCTTCGCATGAAATCCACGAAAAGCTGCCCCATATTCGAAAGCTTATATTCATAGGGGCCGATGACCCCTGTAGGGTGCACTATTACCGCATTAAGCCCTTCTGCTGCGGACTTTAGCACATAGCGCGTTGCCTCTGCCTTGGATTTAGCATAGTTGCCACCTACATGCTTTGGGTCGAAGTCCTTCGTTTCCGAGATGAGGGTTCCTCTGGGAGGCTCCTTGAAAGCGTGGATCGAGCTGACATATATCATCCTTGGGACGCCAAGGTCGCGGCACGCGTCGCAGACATTCATGGTTCCCTGCACATTTACGTCTCTTAACAGCTTTTTCTTACCTGAGCCTATCGAAACTATCCCGGCCAGATGATAGACAACCTCAGCTCCCTTGAAAGCCCTGATAAGTGAGCGGTAGTCCCGAACGTCGCCCGAAAAGTATTCGACACCGAGCCCATCGATTGATTTCGTCGTCTCACCGGGAAGAACTAGCGCTCTTATCTCTATTCCGTCAGCGGCAAGCTCGCGCACCAGCGCATTACCAATATGACCAGTAGCTCCGGTTATGACGACCATGGGAAAACCTCCGAGCATTGAAAGCCTTTACAATGTTAAACGTCTTTCTCGGCTATTCGTTTCAGTAAGGAATGGTTCAATATGCGAAAGTCCTTTCCTTGAAATTCGATAGCGCCGTCGTCTCTCAGAAGGCAAAGTTCATGGCTTAGCGCCGGCCGCGTTACAAAGAAATAGTCGGCCATCTGGCCCCTGTTCATTTCCGATTTGAACGAAAGGGAACCTGCTTTTCCGGCTTCCTGGAGAAGCATGATGGCAAGCTTCCTTCTGATCCCCTTGATGCCGATGTAGTCTATTGCCCGGCTTAAAGTAAGAGCCTTCTTTGAGACCAGCTTCAACAGGTTCACTATTAGCGACCAGTGTCCGAAGCAGCGCTTGTCGCAGCTAGAATTGATCCTATCGAGAGGGATTACTAGAAGGCTTCCTTTGCTTTCCGCCATAACGGTCACAGGCCAGACGCTGCTTCCGGAGTAGGCGTTCATCTCGCCGAAGGAATCCCCGGGCCCCTGCACGGAGATCAGCATGCGCTGGGCCTGCAGGTTCTCCTTTGCCAAAGACACACTTCCTTCAAGCACCAGGCCGATATACTTCTGCAGCTGGCCTGAGTAGGCAATGATATCCCCTCTTGAGAAATCTATCCTGCGGCACTCCAGGCAGGCAAGGAGGGAGGCAAGCTCATCCTCGGGTATGCCATGAAAAAGGCCGGAACTGAACATTGCGGGATCGATTTTCATTATCATCCTCCGGTAATAAATATTACTGCTATCCTAAGGACATTCTAATAGAATCTAAGCCAGAGGGAACATGAGGGGGAACAAAAATGATAGAGAAGATATGTAGGTTCACAGTCACCGACACAAAGACCATAGAGAAAATCGTCGACGATGAGCATTGCGCTATTAACCACATGGTGTTAAATAAGACTGAGGCGCTGCCGGTGCATGAAGCGAACTCCCATGTGCAGATGATTGTGGCCAGGGGCACGCTGTCAATAAGCCTAGCCGAACAGGATACCCATGTTTACGAGGCGGGCAGCATAGTGTATATTCCGTTCGGCACAAAGATGTTCGTTCGCAACGAGCATGAGCCCGTGCTTGAGCTTTTCGTAGTTAAAGCGCCGAATCCGAGGGTGTTTCTCGGAAAGTAAGCTGGGGAAATCGCTCCGGATCATGAAAAGTGGCGCCGTGCAGATCAAATAAGATCTTCGCCCGGCGCCATCACCATGTAGAAAGTGCTTTAAGTTCAGTTAGCCTTCTGCTATCAGCTTAGATACCCTTTCGGGAGCGTCTTTGTCGCCGATAACCAGCACAATGTCCGATGAAATGAACGAGGCATATGGCCCGGGTGAGATTATGATCTTGCCTAGGCGCTTAATGCCGACAATGGTCGCCCCGGTCCTCTGCCAGAATTTCAGGTCGGTGACTGTTTTACCGATTATGGGCGATCCTTCAGGGATCTCGAGTTCGACCGCATGTACAGGGCTGATGTTCCTCAGCCTTTCGCTCAGGTCATACACCTTGCCGATGAGGGACAACAGCTTTACGTCCAGCTCCTCACGGCTTTTTATCAGCGAAGATATCTCATTCCTGTGGGAGCGCATATCGTTGCCGACATTGTAGTGCTCTATGAAAAGCGCAGCCGCCGCCCTTGAGACTACCTCGGCCCCCACATTGGCGTGCACTTTCACGATCTGCATGTCTTCAAGTATCCTCAGGGACCTTCTTACGGTCTCGGGGGATACCTTGTACTCGCTTGCGAGCACCGACCTGCCGCTGAGATTCGCGCCTTCCTTGATCTCGCCTTTGGATATCCTAAAGGCGATGTCCAGCGCAATCTGCGAATATATCGGGGATTCGACTTTCTCTTTCATCACACACTCCATTAAGCCATCAACGAGATTATACATCCTTGGATGCACGCCGGTCGAAAATCCTTCATAAGTAGCAAGCTAAATGACACCGGATTCCAGTATCGAAAAGGCGCGCGAATTGGCATCTATTCGGGCGTTGGCCCCGATAGGAAGCGTGATGATGGGCGAGGTGTGGCCGAAAGGCAAGCCGGTCAACACGGGCATGTGTTTTAGGCCCAGCTCATCGCAGATAAGCTTTCTCAAAATGGCCTTGTATTCATCGTTGTATGTATTGCCATAAGGCCTTGCGAAGATCAGCCCCGCCGCTTCCTGCAAAACTTCTTTTTGCAGCATGGTCCTCATCTGGGCTTCGAAAAGCTCGGGCGGCGGTGTAGTCTCGGGCGTCTCCAGGAAAACGATCGCCCCTTTCCAATGCTCCGGAGCGGGGAAGGCAGGAGTATCGGCTATCCTGTCAAGCACAGAGAGGCAGCCGCCAAGAAGCTTTCCCTCAGCAACGCCTGCTCCGCAGAGAAGCCCGAAACCGCCTGTTCGCTTTGTGCGCCTAGGTGACCTGTTCAGCTCCTTGTCGTTCCAATCGAGAAACTCGCTGGTCCAATACCCAGGGGATGATACCTGGCCAATCGCGCCGGTTTCGAATGTGGCGCGCCTGAAATAGTCAGCCATATAGCCGAAAACGCCGCAATTCTCGGCGAAGTCCGTAAGCAGGGCCGGTCCGTAAAAAGTCGAAAGGCCGGAGCCGTAACAGATCATATGGACGCTTGTAGTGTCAGAGAAGCCGGTCAGCACCTTGGGATTATTGCATATGACCTCTTGATCCAGGAAGGGCATGAGCCTGATGCTGTCGTCTCCCCCGATGTTGCATATGATCGCCTTTATCGATTTATCGCTGAAGGCGGCCATGAGATCCTCGGCCCTGCCCTCCGGATGTTTAGAGTTGTATTCTATACCCTTTAAGGAGTTGGGCATTGCGACCACGTCGAAGCCGAACAGCTCCTTCAGTCTGCGCACTCCTATCTCATAGCGCCATCTGAATGCAGGTTCACCCGCACTGCCGCTGGACGGGCTTACGGTTGCAACCCTGTCGCCAGGCAGCAGCTTCCTCGGTTTTATCATTCTCGTCGCCCTCCATCAATAATCACTCTGACCTTTCCATTTCCTTTATGAAAATGGAGATTGCCTCGTCCGATATAGTAGAATATACAACGCCTTTGGACATCGCGGGCATGGTCTTATCCATCTTTCCGATCATCTTCGTGACCAGCCGGTCGGGCAGGGTGAGCCTGTCGAATTCGAGTCGGCCTCCAAATGCCGCTTTCGCTTTTGCCGCAGATGTAAGCTCCTTAGGAAATGCCGCCTCAAGCTCGGCTAAGCCGTCCTTTTGGATGTTGCAGATAAATAAGCCGATTTGCTTCGACAAAAGTGCTTGCATATTCGTGTTGCAGAAAGCCAAGATTTCTTTGCCGACTCTTCCCACGTATGCGGGCCCGCCAACAATGACGCGGTCGAACTTGGAAAGCTCAGGGGCTTTTTCCTTCTTTAGGTCAGCAAGAACCACGCCTCCGTGCAGCAACTTCTTTAGCTTCGCCGCATTTTCGGCCGTCGCGCCGTATTTCGTCGTGTACACGATTAGGGTATTCATCAAAACCTCCTGTATAAAAAGCACCTTAACTGGCTAGCAATAGTTGAATCCTTCATGAGCCGCCGTGATAGTTTTCCCTCAGCCATTAGGATGAGGCGCAACAAGGCCCTCCGCGTCATTAAAAGGGACATACCAGAGGGGCAACGATGATTTGAAGCCATCGAAATCCTTAAGCACCAATTCCGAAAGCGAGCACATGTAGTCAACTTGGGTTTGCCCGAAAGGTATTGCCCAGACTGGGGAGTAAAGCATCACGCCCGCCAGGTAAACTGACAGTACGCGCCAGAAATCGGAAGGAGGGTCTCCATCAAAATAGGCGTGAAGCTGGCCGTTTGCGAAGGCTGCGCTTAATGGGCGCGCGAACAGCTCCGCTTTATAAAATTCCTCATAGGGGTCTGAGTAGTCGCAGCGGTCGAAGTCTATGATGCCTAGCCCTCCGTGGGCCATGACAAGCATGTTCCCTGGATGGAAATCGCCGTGCTGAAGGCACAAGGGCCTTCCATCAAGCAGGGGAAGGCGCTCTTTAAGCAGCTGAAGCGCCAAATCTTCTCCGGCTACCCTAATCCCCGAGGACTTATATGCAGCAAGTTTCCTGAAGGTCTTCTTCAGCCTGTCGGGATAAGTCGCCCGGGATATGGGGATAAATGAGATGCCATGAAGGGATTTTAGCAGGCTTCCTGCCGAAAGGCCAAGCTCATACTGCCTTTTCAAATCGAATTGGGGAAGTGTTCTTTCCAAACTCGTCCCATCAAGCCAGGTTTGGAGTATGTATGAAGAACCGTCCTCGAATAGACCGGTTTCTATCGGAAGCGGGGCGTTGATTCCTGCTTTGAGGGCATTTCCCATTGCATCCGCCTGTGCGAGCCGCCTTCCTTCGCTTACCGATTTTGAGGTCCTTAGCAGGAACATCTTGTCCTGCCTGCCGCGAAGCCGGAATTTCTCATCGGCGGACCAGCCTTCATCAAGCCTGTCAATCAGGGCATAGCTGGGGAATCTGGCTGCTAGCCTTCTCTGCAGGGCCTCAGGGATGCCGGATATTGGGGTTGTGGCATTTGGAGAATGGCTCATTTCGCTTCCTTCTTACTTGTTTTTCAGCGCATCCTCTATTGCCTTAAGTATCGTATTGCTGCTCCAGGTGGCGCCGGTTATGATGTCGACTTGCAGCGATTGGGAGGCTATTACGGAATCCAGGATAGCGACTGCGGATTGCCCTTGTCCCGTCCTGTGCTCTGTCATGCGTATCTGTGTGACGATTCCGCCAAGGATATCTACTTCTACTGACGCTTTAACCGGGCCCAAAACATAGGTGCCGGGGTAGGTACCATCCGCCAATGTGGAGAAATCGATTTCAGCCAGGGTGACTTCGGGCACTTTCATGTTCTTAATTGCTACAATGGCCACTACGATGATGATCAGTACGATTATGAGAGCTTTCTTCGTCTTGGAGAGTTTCATATGGTGATGCTTCCTCCCATTATGCCGACACTCGAAGAAAATTCGGAAGACTCAGCGAATGTCCGCTCAATTGCCGAACGGATAGGCGATTGTAAATCCGACGGCACAGCCAACTCAAGATTATAAGGATTCGCGCCCTTCTTATCAAACCTTCTAAGGAAAATTTGGAGGAATTTTACGAAAAGGGCCATCCAAGCGGATGGCCCTCGAAAACCGCTGTCATTTTGTTTATTTCAAAGGTTTACCCTGCATAATGAGATCTGTGGCCTTGCTTGCCCGCGACTGCCTGGTTTCGGCTTTGGCCGATCCTGAAATCCACTGGGAGTAGTCCTTCCTGTGGCTATAGGACATTTCCGAGAATTTCTTTCCGGCCTCTAAATTAGTCTTAAACAGGTCAGACAGCTCCACTGGTACATCAACTATGCGTTCCAGCTCATCCTTTTCTACTGTCACATGCACGATGTCACCGAAGCTTTTGCCGATTGCCGAGCGCACCTGCTTCGTAACCCCTAGCATGAAACACCCGTCCATGCGCACAATGGAGCCCCTGTACTCGTAACCGTCGAAGAAGGCCCTTACCTTTACCCTTTTGGCGCCGAATTCCTTCTCGACGTCGAAAGGCGGCTCTATGTATGCGGCATCCAAGCCCTCATGCCTTAAAAGCGCTGCATCGAACTCAAGCTTCATGTGTGACTCACACCCTTCTCATGGTTTTGCCAACGGTCTTTTCGGCTACCTGAGCACTATCGCGGCAATTATGCAAGCTGCCGCGATTGCTCCAAGAAGGATCTTATAGGGGCCCATCCCGATCTTCTGGATAATAAAGCGCGTCTTCGGATTGCTCTCATAGAAAAACGGGAACCTGAATATAAGCCCGGCGGCATAAAAGGCCCCTAACAGGAAAAGGATCAAAGACGCAGTCGACATTTTTCTTCCTCCTTAGAATGCATTCCGCTTCTTGAAGAGCGAATATGCGAAAGCTGCGAAAAGCGCGTTGTATAAAAATCCTATGGCCAGGTATGAGAAGAAAGTAAGGTTCATACTGGTAAGGCCTGCGTCGATGGCCGGCCTTAAAAGCAGGTACTGTACAGCCTTTGCCGCCCAGTGTCCCGGGGCGATTGCGAACAGCCACTCCTTTATATCCAGGAAGAAGAAGCCGGCGACGGGGAATACCAGCAGGAAGCCGCTTCCTTTCATAGCTACGAAGCCCTCGACCTTGTTCTTCGCGAAGGCATTGATTAGGAAAGCGAGGAAGGGGACCTGCATGGCAGAAAGGGCCGATATCAGCAGGTTCTCCATGAAGCTCAAATCAAGCGCTCCCGACACCCAGATTATCAGCATGCCGCCGATAAGGGCCAGTACATAAACGAAGGCGATTTTCAGCCAGATGAACTTCCATACCGGCACCGGCGAGATCTGTATTGAGTAAAGGACCAGGTCGTCCCTGTCGTCGAGCAGCGACATGCCGGCGACCGCGCCGAAGGAGAAGCCAGTCATCAAGGTGAGCAAGACGGCGCTAACATTGAGGGCCTGACCGGCGACGATCTGCTCTGCGGCGAGATATCTCAGGGCGAGGCCAATGACAATAGGGTATGAGGCCATGAAAAGCGTCATCTTGTCTCGAAGCAGGTTCTTCGTTTCGTGCCTTGCCATCGTCCAGAACATGTTTACACCCCCATCTCCCGCATCATGTACTCAGCGAAGCGGGGCCTGACCGCATACCTGTAGAAGACTATGGAAATGACAGACAGGTAACAATAACCGAAGATTATCTTCCAGACCGGTACCTGTGCAAATCCTGCTTTGACCAGGTTAAGAGAGGATTTATCGGCAGTATTACAAGCAGCTGCGCAACATCCTCGCCGATTATCCCCGTGACCGCCAGGATGCTCGGCATCATGAACACCAGCATATAAGACATGAAGCTTATGAGCATCGAAGCGAAGTTCTTTGCCGTGTAAGCGATCCTTATGCCTATGAATGTATGAAGGACCGTTACAAGTATTGTTGCGAATACTATATGAAGATAGTTGTAGCTGAGATCCTTAAGAAGGAAGACTGCGATTGAAACGAACGCCACTGTGAACATCGAGTTGGCGACGTTTACCACGACTTTGGCGATGAGATATTCGTCGTATGTCGCCGGAGTCACCATTATGGAGTTGATCGTATGCTCCTTCTTCTCATAGAACAGAGTGGCTCCTACTAGCACTATTGTCATCATCGTGCTGTCGGTGATGAATATGAAAGGCAGAAATCCCGTCAGCTGCTCGGCGCTCATCAACCAGGCCATCACGACATACATGGCCGAGGCCACGAAACTGGCCGTGAAAAGGTTGTATTTGCTAAGCCTGTCGAATTCGCCCTTTATCAGCACCGAAAGCCTACTCATGGAGGGCCACCCCCGTCACTTTGATGAATATCTCCTCAAGTGTGGTCTCTCCGCTGTGTATGGTCTCGATATCTTTCTCGACGAGCAGTTTGTGGAAGGCATCGGAGCTTATCTGGTCCATCGGGAACTCGGCCGTTTTAAGAAGTCCCTGCTCGCGGTATTCGATCTTCACGGTCTTCTTGCCGTACTTGATCTTAAGATTCCTCGGAGTATCCTCCTCATGAAGCTTTCCGTTGATGATAAAGCCCACCCTGTCGCACAACTGGTCGACATCGCTCATTATGTGGCTGGTGAGGAATACGGTGCCGCCCGCTGCTTTGAACTCCAGGATCATGTCCTTGAGTATCCTTGCGTTCACGGGATCGAGTCCATTGGTCGGCTCGTCCAAAAACAGCATCTTAGGTTTGTTGAGCATGGCGCGCACGAAGTTGAGCCTGATCTTCATGCCCTTGGAGTACTCCCGGCCTTCTTGTCCTTATCCTCCCACAGCCCGACTCTCTTCATTAGGGGTTCGATATCTGCCGTATTCTTGTAAAGCCTCTTGAAGAAATCCAGGTTCTCCACGGCAGTCAACTTGGAGAAGGAGATGGGCATCTCGAAGCTCACGCCGATATCCTCATAGAACTCGTTGCCATAGGCTTCCAGACCTTTGCCGTTGTAGGATATCTTGCCGCCGTAGCCTTTTAGCAGCTTAATGAGCACCTTTTGCGTAGTGCTTTTGCCGGCTCCGCTTGGACCCAGCAAACCGTAGATCTCTCCTGGTTGGATAGCAAAGCTTAACCCATCCACGGCTTTCGAAGCGCTCTTTGGGTAGCTGTATACGAGGTTGTCCACTTTAAACAAGCGCAATACCTCCCTTAACCATGCTGATTACTTTTCTGAGCTTCTCTAGCATTTCTTCCTCAGATCCTTTGAGATATGATGCCTGCATCTCGGCCGCTGTCAGCGCGTTATAGAGCAAATCTATCACAAGCTTCGAATCAACATCGGGCTTAATTAGCCCTCTTGCCTTATCCCTTTCGATCATTGATGTCATCTTGGCGAAGCCCTCGTCAGCCAAACCTTTCAGCTTCAGGATGAAGTCGCTGTCATCAAGCCTCATCAATGCTCCGATCTTGCTGTATTCAGGCCTTTCGTGAGCCCATACGAAGGCCATCCTGAACATGTGCTCATATATCTGGAAGAAGTCGGCATCACTGTCCGGAGTACCTGCCTTAAGCAGGACTTCCATCTTCTCCTTGCCGATCTTGTTTAGTGTGTAAAGGTAAACATCTTCTTTACCCTCGAAATACTGGTAGAAGCTGCCTCGCGATATGCCGGCCGCTTTTACTATCTTGTTGATCAATGCTTGCTGAACCTCTGGGCAGCGAATTTGGCAACGGCCGCGTCGAATATTCGGCGTTTCTTTGCAGCAGTCAGGTTGTTGAAGGTTTCTTTTGCATAATTTCCTCCTTCGGCGTAATTGTTGCACAAAGAAAGAATATGACAAGTATGTCAGATGACAATCTTGTCATTATTCTAGAGATTTCGCCCATAAAGATAAAAGCCCCTGTATACTTGCTCGGGAAGCCGCTTGGTGAGGGTATTAGATT
>CAWGMK010000002.1:0-114687 GCA_963823655.1 uncultured Bacillota bacterium | reverse complement strand
AGGGCAGTGTTGATGCTTTTTACCCCGCATAAAGCACTTCCAGCAACAGACGAACGGTATCCAAGTAGATGGTGCCCGTAAGCGACCCTTTGATTGTACTGTAGTCAAGTACCGTTACCCTTACTTTGAACGGATTTAAGTCGAATTCCAGAATTCTGCCGAAATCGGCGGCATTCTCCCCGGTTGCAGTGATCGTGCCTATGACTGCGGTATTCTCATCTATGACGGCAGTAGCGGTAATCTTTGTAAGCATGCCAAGCAAAGAAGCGCTTTTCAAGGTTACGGTCCCACTTGATCCGCCCGCCGCGAATTCTTCTTTGAAATTGTCTCTATCAGGGTAGCTTATAATTATCTGCTTATAAACGAGCAAACCCGTCAGATTGGCCCGGGAAGCGCCTTCAATCCTGTCGAGCAATGCATTGACAATAAGCGGATTGCTATCTTTTACAGCAACTACACCCGAATACGTGTAGTAGTCCATCAGCATCATGTTCACTTCATATAAGCCGTAATCGAGATTTGAAATGCTCACGGGCGTTATCCCGCTGTCCACTCCGTTAACAAAAAGCCTTGCCCCGCTAGGATCCGAGGAGAAGAAAATCTTTCCGGACTTCTGAACCGGAAGCGGGATTTGAGGAGCTTTTGCCGAAATCGGCGCCTCTATAGAGCTTATTCCGCCCACAGTGTACGACATATACGAGCTTGACCAGCTGTTCTTGAAGGCAGAGCTTATTGTATCCGACTTCATTTCTAACATGAACACATCGGCCGTAACTCCAATATTGACCTGAGGGGCGAAGTTGTCCTCACCAAGAGACTTCAACATCCAATCCGTGTCAGGCAGTTTTCCGGGGGTGGATATAAGCACAAGCTGGTCCGTGCCGTTGGGACCCCCTGCAGTAAGGCTGTACTTGCTGCTGTCGGGCAGCTTATACGTCGTATTTGCCTTTATTTTGTTTTCTTTGGAATATATGTTGGGGAATATCATCCTGACCGCGCCATCTACATCAATCGTGAAGACATATGTATAAGCGGGTTTCGTGACCCTGAAACCTATGCTGATCTTATCTCCGATATTGTAATCGTTCTTATCGGTCCAAATCGAAGCCTGGTATGGCTGGTTGGGGTTGGCTATGATGTCGTTCACGCTCGCAGCGGATGTGGCATCTGTAATAAGAGGCAACATTAGTACAAGTGTAATCAATATCAGTGCTGCGGTTATCCTAAGGGCCCTCATATGTTTTCCTTACTTTCAGGGACTTCTTTGCTCTGGCTCAATCGTTTGCATCACAAGCTGGTATCGGACATTCAACAGTGCCTCGGCTGCACTTTCGCGATTCAATCCCGGTTTGGTATCTTTATATCGGCCAAGGTTGCGTTACTGTTCAACTTCTCGAAATACTCAATTACTGCACACAGTTTTTCGTACTCCTTAATGGAGAATAATACTGCATCGGCCTGGTTGTTCCTTAAGATGAATAGTCTCCCCATATTCTGGGCCTTTTGCCTGCAGGTTCTATAGTTCTTCATCATCTCTGTGCTGGATGCCATTGCCTTCAGGGATATATTCATTTGTTAGCTCCTTTGTTCTAATAATTTATCTATATATTTATAATATCATACATATACTATTTTAGATACAATTTATTATTATTTTTGTTATACTATTAATTCTTATGTCTTGCCTTTGGGTGAAAGGTTTTGTAACCGGCGTTATTTAACTGTGGGCGCCTTATTACCAGCTTATAGGCATAATATTCGAGGTGCGGAAATATCCTTGCAAGCATGCAATAGATTCTATGCAAGTAAACCCACCCCAGGTATTTTGACTTTTTTACGCTACCCTATAATTGGTCTTTCCAGATTTTTGTTTCAAACAAGAATAAGGCGGCCCGGTTTTCAAAACCGTGCCGCCTGTCTGAAGGGATTATCCGCTACATGTTTTCTATGCTGCTAATTTACCATCGAACCAGTGTATTCGACCTCGACGTTCTTGAAATAAATGCTGCCTCCGTCTAGGTACGCATACATCGCCAGATAATACTTGCTTCCTCTGCAGTAGACTGAGTTGAAATCGGAGACTTTATAAGAGTTGATGTAAGTCTCATAGCTGTTTCCGTTCTTTACCAGCGTCCATGTGTTGTCGCCAGTTCTGTTGAGCGTTGAGATTGTGCCGATTTCATCCACAACATGGTCTGAATCCGACGGTCCGACGTCCTCTACATCCCATTCCTCTTCAGTCAACCATCCGATGTAATCGAAATAGCTGTAGATGTAATTGTCAGGTTCCCAGTATGGTGAATCACCCGGGTAGAATTCGAAATAGACCTGGTTATCCGCATCTACGTCAAGCGTGAATTCGACTGTCATTGTGAAATCCCCGGTGAAAGCTTTTGGAGACGCGATTCCATAATAGTCTAGCTCCAGCCCCGATCCAGGGACCAATGCATATTCCCCTCCGAACGAGTCATCCAAGTACCAGCCAGCTACGCCCTGTGTTAGGAAATCGTGTGTGTAGATCTTCTTCCCGCAGCCTGCTCCGATGGCCGCAATCGCCACGATCAACAGAAGGACCAATAAACGCGAATACCGCATACCTGCACCTCCCAAGTTTGATATTAATTTCTTCTATGCTTCATTTTAAATATCCTGCATGCGAACTAATTATTTCGTTTTCAACTATACATGCAAGCAGTGCCCGCGTTTCAGCAGCTCCTGTCCGGACTTTTGACCACCCGAGAAGACCGTGCATTTTTGGGATTTCCAATGGCCTAATGCAGTATGGTAATTTGTTATTGGATGCAGATCTCCAAGCCGGCCGATCCCTTTTCCTTGGGGTCCCCGGTCGGGTTTTCTTCTCGATTAAGGGGTGCTGGACTGATGAGAAGCAGAAACGAAAGAATCGTTGAATGGGCAGTTGGAAGGGCCGGGCGCGAATTCAAGAATGATGTCGCCATAATGGCCTTATATGGTTCTTTTGTCAACGCAACGTCCAATCCTCTTTCCGATGTGGATTTCTTTTTCATCCCAAAGACCGGAAGAGGATATGAGATGAGCAAGACGTTCATAGTCGAGGGCATCGGCTTTGACCTGTTCCCGATGAGCTGGGCGCGTGTTGCTGGTTTGTCCGAACTCAAGGAGCCTTTGGCTCCGCTGCTTGGAGACTCAGTAGTCGCATACAGCGATTCCGATGAGGATCTGGGCCGCTTCATGGAATTGAGGGCCAAGCTATTTCGTAATGTCGCGGATGGGCACTTCATGCACGCCAGGGCCGTAGATGCTTTCAACAAGGTCCTTTCCCTGTGGGAAGTATCAAGAGCCCGACATGCCGGCATCTCCGTCTGCAGAAAGCAGGCAGGCATGGCGCTGATGCTGCTGTCTGACGCCGTGGCGTATGAAAACGGCACTTACTATCATAAAGGGCTGAAGAAGCAGTACGATGACCTGGCGGTCATGCAGCGTCTGCCTGATGGATTCCTGGAGGGCTATGACGCGATAATCAGATCCGCCGACACAGATGGAATAATGACAGTTGTCGCAAACCTCATTTCCTCTTGCGGCGCCTTTCTTGGCTTAGGCGAGAGTGCAGGCAGACTTATGGCAGATATGCCGGAAAGCCGGAACAACCAAACAGAAGGGCCGACTTCTGTTAGCCGAGGGGGCGAGGATGCCGGCATCGACTATTCAGCCTTGGTCAGCTTCTATGAGGAAGCCCTATCAAGCTTCAACAAGATCTATTGGTGCTGCAAGCAGTCAGTCATGGATTACAGGCTCGCCTTCATATCGGCCGTCTGCCTGCAGAAAGCGCTCGACGAGGAAGTGCCCGGGATGGAGTTCGACCTTTTGGGCGACTTCGACCATGCGGACCTAGGAAGCTTCTCCTCTTCGGTCGCGCAGAGCGAAGCGCGCCTGGTATCTTACATCACCCGCGGGGCTGTAATCAGAAGATATCTTACGTTTGAGGATTTTCTCGCCGCGGATGGAAGTTAAATCAAAATGGTTGTTTCCCACCAATCAGATGAATCCTGCAAACCTGTCGGCAATGGCCTCTATGTTGTCGGCCTTCATGTCCTCCTGGAGAAGCGGCAGTTTGAATACCTTTTTGCCCTTGAATGTCTCTTCGATTAGCTTTAGATACTTGCCCTCCTGCTCCTTCTTGCCCTTCCAGAAGGGATCGTTCGTATCGTCCGGGAGTATCTTATTCACAATGATTCCCTCAACGAGTATGTTGTACTTCTCAAGAATAGCAATTGCCTTAACGGTCTCGTCTATGGGCAGCTTCTCAGCATTTATCACGAATATGAACGACAGGAGCTTTTTGTCCATCATTATCGCTTTGACCCGGATGATCTTGTCATAGCGCCTCTTAAAGAATCCTGATGACCTCATCCTTTTCGATCTCTTCCTTGCTTGCATTGCCGTTGTGCTCTGCCATGGACATCAGTGCGACTGATTTGCTCCTCTTCTTGATGAGCGTCTCCAGCCACGCGCCCAAAAGGTCGGGCAATGAAAGGAGCCTTACGGTATGACCGGTGGGCGCAGTGTCGAAGATTATCCTGTCGTATTCATCCGTCTTCTCTGTGATAATATCTATCATCTTGTCGAAAAGCGCGGCCTCTTCTGTTCCAGGTGATATGGAGGCCGCATCTATCTGTTTGGTTATCTGGTCAACGATAACGGGGCTTACGATGTGCTGAAGGCTAAGCCTAACACCGTCCATATAGGCCTTGCTCTCCTTCTCCCCGCTTATTTCGAGCGCATCAAGGTTGGGCAGGATGTTCGTTATGCTGTCTTCGATCCTCTTTTCGAAGATGTCGGACGTTGAATGGGCCGGGTCTGTGGAGACGATAAGAGTCTTCAGCCCGCTCTTGGCGCAGAACATGGCAAACGCCGCACTGCAAGTAGTCTTGCCCACTCCGCCCTTGCCGCCGAAGAACACTATCTTGCTGCCAAATTGCTTGTTAGGCATCGAACCCATAATCCCCCCACTTTTCTTGCCATATGTTCTGCCTTGAGCTCATCCTGAACTGCCAGCCCTCCAGGTCTTCCGCAAGCAGCGGCAGCAGCTCCAGCGAGTAGTAGCCGGTCGGTATCGGGATGCCAAGGATGTCGCCGAAGCATAACAATATGAATTCGTCCATCTCGTTGTGGCTTTCCTTAATAAGCAAGGCTTTGGACTTCCTGTTGTAGTCCGTCGCACCCTGCCAGAACAGCTTTATGTTGTTGAGTATCTCCTTGATTTTGCCCTTGTCCAAGCTGTGCCTCCTTCCTTGATGTCGGAGGTTGTCTGTCTAGTGTTTCCCCAAGCAATGCGGTAATTCCTTTGTCCAATAGTAGTATAAACGGTTCTAATATCCAAACTTGAATAATCCTCGGCCAGCTCCATGGGCTCTACCACAGGTATTCACTACAGTCAGCGATCCAAGGCGAACAATTAATATTTCTTCTTAACTAAGAGGTAAACGGCTTTGAAAGGCGAATATCCTTTTTTGTGTGCGATTTATTGCGCCATTATGGTGCGGCAACGCAGTTGGGCAGCGTATGTTTGGCAGAATGTAATATTTCGACTTGGAATGATATTGTAGCTGCGTTTGCTCTGCAATATACTATGCTTGGACCGGGATCCGACCTTTGTAAACTTTATGCACCCTTCCTTCAATTGGTTCGAGAAGAGCACATAATCTACCAAACTACATCGATAAGGGGCCGAAATGGAATTCAACCTTTACCTCGATAACCTGGAGAAGAAGCTTACGCGCAGCTTCGATATCAAGAGGGACTGGAACATCAATGGAGTCCGGTACGATATGTTCGCGGAGTATCATCTGCGCAACGAGAAGTACGTTCTCGTAAAGACCGCGGTGATTTACGCTTTCGAGAACAATGAATATTTCCTTGTAAAGCGCTTCGAGCAACTGGACAGACACGTCTGCAAGGAATTTACCGATGGCCTGGTGAAGTCGGTTGATGCCCTGATCAAACCTGACGGCAATCACATGTCCAGCACGCTGACCGGCGTGATCGTAGTCGATGATCTGCCTGATAGCGAGGAGATTCTCAAGAGCATCAAGCTCTTTAAATACAACAAGCAGTTCTCTTTCGGATTTAAGGGTTGGGCCGATATAAGACTGCTGCTTGTTTCCCTTAAAGGAGGAGTGATAGCCACTAATGGTAAGGCCAAGCAGATCAGCAGTGTCTTCGATCTAAAGCCCGTATAAAAGTCCGCGAAAACTCTTCTAACAGATTTAGGGAGGTGGCGATTACTTGAACGCACTTTGGATTATGTTAGGCAGCATCGTAGTATTCATTGTCGCCTACGCAACTTACGGAGCATGGCTTGCCAAGAAATGGGGCATCGATCCCGCTAGGAAGACGCCCGCCCACGAAATCAACGATGGCGTGGACTACATTCCCACCAAACCCGCCATACTTCTGGGCCATCACTTCGCATCAATCGCAGGAGCAGGCCCTATCAACGGGCCCATCCAGGCCGCCATATTCGGCTGGGTGCCTGTCCTTCTTTGGATTATTATCGGTAGCATATTCGTCGGCGGCGTTCACGACTTCGGTTCGCTGTTGGCATCTGTTAGGCACAAGGGCAAGTCGATAGGAGAGGTCATCAACACGAACATGGGCAAGACAGGCATGAAGCTGTTCTCCATATTCGCATGGCTGACTCTGCTTCTGGTCGTGGCGGCGTTTACGAACATCGTGGCCAACACGTTCGCGAGCGTCCCTGCTGCCGCATCCTCTTCCCTGATGTTCATGGTGCTCTCGATAGGATTCGGCTATGCCGTCTATAGAAAGGGAGTATCCATAACAATAGGCACAGTAGTAGGCGTCGTGCTGTTATTCCTTTGTGTCTACCTTGGTTACCTTTTCCCGCTTTCGCTCTCGGTCAACACATGGATCATCATACTGATGTTCTATATCTTCCTTGCGTCGGTCACTCCTGTATGGATACTGCTGCAGCCTAGAGACTATCTGAACTCCTTCCTGCTCTATGCGATGATCGCAGGAGCTGTGGTCGGAATCATAATCTTCAGGCCTGTGTATCAGCTGCCGGCATTGACCGCTTTTAAGGTCAACAACCAGTACCTGTTCCCGATGCTGTTCGTAATAGTCGCCTGCGGAGCCATCTCTGGCTTCCATTCGCTAGTCGGCTCCGGCACTACATCGAAACAGATAGACAATGAGAAGGACATAAAGCCGATAGGCTACGGCGCGATGCTCATCGAAGGCGTACTCGCAGTCGTCGCGCTCTCCACTGCGGCCTACCTGTCCCAGGGCGATTTGTCTACCCTTCTGAAGGGCGGACCTGTCAACGTGTTCTCAACCGGTGTAGGAACGTTCATGTCGAAGTTCGGCATCCCGTTCGACATCGGCAAGTCCTTCGTAGCCCTTGCGGTATCGGCGTTCGCGCTGACGAGCCTTGATACCGCAACAAGGCTTAGCAGGTACATATTCCAGGAGTTCTTCACTGAGCCTGCAAAACCGAAGGAGAAGCAGTCTCCTCTGACCAATATGTATCTCGCAACAATCATCGCGGTGCTCATCGGCGGCTACCTCGCCTCGGGCGGATATGCTAAGATTTGGCCGGTGTTCGGCTCCGCAAACCAGCTGCTTTCAGCCTTGTCCATGTTGGCTGTAGCAGTATGGCTCAAGAAAACCGGCAAGAGCTACGGCATGTTGATACTGCCGATGGTGTTCATGCTGGTGGTCACGCTGACAGCGCTTGTGTTCCTGATCAGGACGAACTACCTCGCGGGTAACTATATACTGGTAGTATTCCCAGTGCTGTTGTTCATACTGGCAATTATCCTTGCCAAAGAGGGCTACAGCATTGTGCTTAAGAAGAGCGACCTGCCTAGCAAGGCCAAATAGGTTGCAGCGATCATAGGTTAGAGACTGTCATGCGAATGAAGGGCCGGGATTTTCGTCCCGGCCCTTCTCTATATCGGACAATTGCCACATCTGAGTCCTAGAGCAGTAGCGAATTACCGTAAGAATATGTCACCTTGATCCTCTTGATGTACAGCCCATCCCCTATGATATTGCCGTTATAAGTCCCTGCCACTGCCGGGGCCCAGAACTCGGACACCATAGCGGGCGGGATGATTATCTCCGCTACTAAATCATCCTCATTCATCCAGAAATGCATCCTGTTGCCGATCTTCTGTACTTTCAGCACGTTCTCCTCATTCGCCACGATAAAGGGGTTAGCTGCCGCTCCTGCGAAGTCGAAGGGATTGCCCCACTCGATGGCATAATGAATAGTGCCCGGGGGAAGATCCGGGAACTCATAGACAAACAGCCCCATGTAGTTGACATCCTGCAACGTGAAAGACATGACGTCTATGAAGGAGCCGTCGCTGTACACCGGCTTGAAGTAGTATTCTACCGTGTAATCCCCGCTAAATGCCCTCGGTGACTTTAGCTTCTGCGAGCTCAGATGTGCCCCGTCTGCCGAAAACGCAGGAGCCTCACCTGCTACGACTTCCCACTCCTCGCCGGCAGAATTAATCAAATCCCCCTCAAGCGCGAAGTCGAAGGAGTATGTGCAACCCGATAATATTGCCGCAGCAAGAAGAAGGACTAAAAACTGAACCGCCTTCTTGAACATTACATTCTCCCCCTCTCTATTGTTTGGATGAACTTATTTCTCTTATTGTAATATTTGATATTGGATGCTTTTCCCCTGTCGATCTACTTGGCTTTTGTTTCACGCTCTCCCTCATGAAAAGCAATATGCTATTTTAGCTGTCGCTTAACCGTTCAAGCTTCTATGGAGCGATTCCAGTAAGCAGCTGACATCCGATTGTTTCGGTTTCATAACAAAGGAATTCTAGGCAAAATATAGAATTCAAAAGCGGAGGTGTTTGCATGAAACTGGCAAGGTTAGTGACAATCTGCTTCCTGGCAGTATCGTTGGCACTCTTCTCAGGCTGTTTTAGCAAGACATATTTCTTCGACTTTACAACAGAGCCGGATTTGTCCAGGGCGGATGGGGCTTGGTACCTAAGCACGGACTTCTCATAGATGAGGAAGATGGCCTTGTCTTAAGAACATCAGTGCAGCCGCACCCCATTTCTACAATGGAGATTTCGAAGTTACCTGGGAATTCGAACTAGGTGATACGGACACATACCACCGTTCGATTTTTTTCTACCTCTCATCGGAGATCGATTCCCTCCACCGCCTAATACAGAATGGTATGGCGGACTTGCGATGGCAGACGCCCAATATTCCGTCGGAGATTATCATTTTGACTATATCTGCAATGGGCAGACTACGGGAATCACTCTTAGTCAGCCTGTTGACGAGATTATGATTTCACCGGGGCAAAACAAAATGGTTATTTCGAAAACAGGTGATTCGCTGAAATTCAGTTTGAACGATTTAGAAACTAGGGTCCGGACTTGTCTATCGCAGGCTATTTCAAAGACTGGTTACTGCCGCAAATGTTGTCTTTCTATCAGCCTGGAGCATCGTGGGATCTTGATAGTGTATAAGAACTTCGAGGTTAAGTACAAAGGCGATCAAATACCCGTAGAATGATGTTGTCTTCACTTGGGTCCGCTGTTTGCATATTCGATATGCGCCTAGCAATTGATTATCAGGATGACTTAAGTAGACCAAAATCTACATATTATTAAGGGTGAACCATGCTTTATTGGTTCACCCTTGTTTCTTTCCCAGGAAGAAGGAAGCCAAGGCCGGAATTCGCGCCAAACGGCCTTCTTATTGGCTAACTGGCGGCTCCAATTCATGCCGGCTTTGCTGTTCAGAACGGTTTTGGCGTTGGTGATGCCGGCATTGGGAAAGTCCTGATGATAAAATCCAGGCAAAATATCAATGAGGTGCCCCATGTCAGTTCTTAAGGCGATTGCAGCAGCGGCGTTGTTCGGACTAAGTGCGCCGATTTCCAAGCTCTTGATTTCGGGCGTCTCACCCTTGATGATGGCGTCCCTGCTTTACCTTGGCGCCGGCTTCGGCATGCTCATCATATACCTAGCCCAGAACTTGGGCAAAATGAGGCGGCTGGAAGCCCACTTATCGGCAAAAGACCTGCCTTATACGCTGGGCATGATTGCTCTTGATGTCGCCGCTCCGATGCTTCTAATAACGGGCCTCAGGCTTACCACGTCATCCAATGCGGCCCTTCTGGGCAATTTCGAGATCGTGGCAACGTCGGTAATAGCGCTCGTCATCTTCAAGGAGGCGGTCGGAAGAAGGCTTTGGGCCTCAATAATCCTCATCACCGCCGCGAGCATTCTGCTGGCATTCGAAGGCACTGACAGCCTCAAATTCTCTTTGGGCTCCTTGCTGGTCCTTTTTGCCTGCACCTGCTGGGGCCTGGAGAACAACTTCACGCGGATGCTCTCCTTGAAAGACCCCATCCAGATAGTCATCGTGAAAGGGTTCGGATCCGGCTTGAGCGCACTAATCATCGCGATTGCAGCAGGCCAGGCGACATGGAACCTCCCCTTCAATCTGGGAGCCCTGCTGCTTGGCTTCTTCGCTTACGGGCTGAGCATCTTCCTATATGTGTCGGCCCAAAGGGACCTTGGGGCCGCACGCACCAGCGCCTACTACGCGGTGGCGCCGTTCATCGGCGTCGGGCTTTCGTTTCTGATCTTCAGGACTCCTGTTACTTTTACTTTCGCCGCCGCGCTTGCGATAATGATTGCAGGTTCCTACTTCGCCTTATCGGAGAACCACTCGCATTCCCACAGGCACGAGAGGCTGGAGCATGAACACAGGCACAGGCATGATGACATGCACCATGACCACCACGACGGCGACAGGGAAGTTGAGGAGCACTCCCATCTCCACGTACATGAAGCGACGGAGCACAGCCACAAACATACTCCGGACCTGCACCATAAGCACGGCCACTAAAGGCAATCGAATAACAGGCATCGGAATGCCGATTTCCAAGCATCGGGCGATACGAAGCGCAATGGAGGTTCAAATGGAGAAGAAGGCTAAGAAGATCGGCATCATCATCTGCGACAGGTATCACAGCTGCGCCGGAGGCAAGTGCTTCAGGGCGGCAGAGAAGAGAGAAGGCGCCTTCTCAGTGTACAAGGACGAGGGCGTCCAAATAGCGGCTTTCGCCCACTGCGGAGGCTGTCCGGGAGGCAACATCGAATCTACTCCGGCTGAGATGAAGAAGAACGGGGTCGAGGTCAGTACATCTTGCGACTGGAATGCTCGTCGGCTATCCCTCCCTGTACGCGGATCGATTACTTCAGGAAGTTCATCAAGGAGCAGTACGGGCTGGAGGTAGTCGTGGGGACTCACCCCATTCCGGAGAAATACTACAAGGTCCATAAGAAGCTCGGCTCGTGGGATTCAGCCCGCATGGCAGGAGCTAATCGCGCCCACTCTGTGCGATGAGGAAATGAGGCTCTCCTACGACTAGGCCTTATGGAGGCAACGCGAGCGGTGAGCTGCTCAAAAGTCCCTGGTATTATTGATTTCGGAGGAACTTCCGTATGAAATTGGAACAGATGCCCCGCGTTATGCTGACACGGCTTCCGACGCCCATGGAAGAGCTGAGGAATTTCTCGGCGGCGGTGGGCGGCCCCAGGATAATAATGAAGAGGGACGACCTCACAGACCTCGGCCTGGGCGGCAACAAGGTACGCAAGCTTGAGTACATTATGGCCGACGTTCTCAATTCGGGCGCCGATGTGGTCATTACGACCGGCGGGGTCCAGACGAACCACGGCAGGATCACCGCGGCCGCCGCAAGGAAGTTCGGACTGAAGCCCGTGCTAGTGCTCACAGGCGATGAGCCCGAGAAGTATGCCGGAAACCTCCTTATAGATTACCTGTACGGGGCGGACCTGCACTTCGTGCCCGCTGACAAAAGCCTCCCCCCTGCCGAGAAGGCAATCAAGCAGAAGAAGGACTTGGACATGAGGATAGCTCAGGTCAAGGCCGATTATGAGGCGAGGGGGCATAAGTGCTACGTAGTGCCGCTAGGCGGCTCGATGCGCATCGCCACAGCCGGCTATTTGAACGCCACGCTTGAGATGCAATCGCAGCTTGCGGACATGGGCATCAACCCCGGCCAACTTGTGGTCACCACAGGCTCTACGAGCACCACCAGCGCCTTGATACTTGCAAACAAGGTATTCGATACCGGAATGAAGGTAATCGGCATCAGCGTGTGGATGTCGGCCTCTGAATGCAGAAAGCGCATCCTGGAGGAGCTGGAGAAGGACGCCGTCTTCTACGAGTACGATGTCCATTTCAGCGGGAAAGAGTTTGAGATTCTGGATGCCTATATCGGAAGGGAGTACGGCGTGCCAAGCGACGACGGTTTGAGGGCGGCGAAGCTTCTTGCCGAAACCGAGGGCATACTGGTGGACTACTCTTATACGGGCAAGGGGTTGGCGGGGCTTATCGACCTGACCAAGAGGGGTTACTTCGGGAAGGATGAGGCCGTCCTGTTCATTCATACGGGCGGTGCCCCGGCGTTATTCAACCTTGATAAGGCGGATTTCGAAAAAGTGCTTTAAAAGGGGCCTTAAGGTCTTATACCCACCAAAAATGACGAAGGCTTGCTTTGACGGCAAGCCTTCCTGCTATATTTCGTTTTTGCTCTAAGATTAAGCGCTTCCCGGGCTGATCTATTTCATTGCCAGGGTTATCTTCGGGTTCTTGGCTATCGTCACTGACACGCTGCAATACTTCTTGGTCAGTTCGGCAATCCTTGCCTTCATGTCATCTGTCAGCTCAGGGCCGTTTTCCAGGCTGACGCTGCAATCGATCCTGTCGCTGTACCTCGGTTCGGCCTGTACCATGTAGAGCTCGCCGTGCACGACTATCGCATCGCATTCGATCCTCATCTTCTCGAGTATCGGCTTTAGCGTAATCGCTATGCAGCTGATGAGGCCCACCAGCATATAGCTTATAGAGTTCTCGGGCTTGTCTAGAGCGCCTGTCTCGTTGGCGATGGTGGTGTTTCCCGCCTTGTCGAGCCTTAAAGTGTAATCATATAGGTTCTTTGCCAATTGCACCCCTCCTGCCTGTCATATGCCTTGTTTCTTCTTCCGAAACCTTATGCCGAAAGGCTAGTTTCTTAGCCTTGGGTCCAGGGCGTCCCTGAGGCCGTCTCCCACCAGGTTCAGCGACAGCGCGCTTATCGCTATCGTCAGTCCCGGGAAGATGACCAGGGACGGATAATATCTCATGAATTCCTTGCCGTCGGAGAGCATTGCGCCAAGCTCCGGGGCCGGCGGCTGCATGCCCATGCCGATGTAGCTCAAGGAAGCTATGGTCAATATGGTGCTTGCAAGAGACATCGTCGCCTGCACAATTATCAGCCCGAACGCGTTGGGCAGGATGTGGAAAGCGATTATGCTCGCGTCCGTCGAGCCGTAGGACCTGGCTGCCTCGACATACTCCATGCCGACTATGTTCAGTATGGCAGACCTTGTTACCCTGGTAAACCCGGGTATCTGGGCCACGGTAACCGCCAGGATCAGATTCTTCATGCCCGGCCCGAGCGACGCCGATATGGCAATCGCCAACAGAAGCAGCGGTATGCCCATGAACATGTCCAGTATCCTCATGATCACATTGTCGATTACGCCGCCGTAATAGGCCGCGATAGACCCGATAACGCTTGAAATTATCAGGGCTATGGCAGTGGCCGTGAAGGCAAGCATGAAGGAGTTCCTCGCGCCGTATATTATCCTTGCGAAGATGTCCCTTCCGTACTCGTCGGTCCCGAACCAGTGCCTTGTGGACGGCTCCTGCAGCCTCTCCGACGTGTTCTGGTTGATCGCCCTGTCCTCATAGTCCGCGATGAAGTTCGCGAACACCGCGAAGAACAGGATTATGCACAGGATGGCAAGGCCGAGCACGGCAAGCTTGCTCTTCTTATACCTTCTCCAAACTTCCGCCAGGCCGCTCTTCTTACGCGGCTTCATCTCCCTAGCCATTTGTGCTCATCCTTCTAACTAAATATTTCGCCTTTATCCTCGGGTCGATGTAAGCGTACAGAACGTCGACTACCAGCATCATGATGATGTAGGTGAAAGCCAGGAACAGGACAGATGCCGTAGTCTGCGGAATGTCCTTCATCCTGATGGAGTTGATCGTAAGGCTGCCCACGCCCGGTATTCCGAAGACCGCCTCTATAAGTACCGCCCCTCCTAGAAGGAAACCGAAGTTGATGCCGATGACCGTCACTATGGGAAGAAGGGCGTTCCTGAAGGCGTGCTTCAGGACTATTGTGCGCTCTGGTGCGCCTTTGGCCCTTGCTGTCCTTATGTAATCCTGCCTGATGATCTCAAGCATCGCCGAGCGCGTAAGCCTTATGATGGTCGCCGCCGTCGGCAAAGACAGGGTAATGACAGGCAAGATGTAGTGTCTAATGGAGTAAAGGCCTATCGAGGGCAGCCAGCCCAGCTTGACCGAGAATATCAGTATGCCCATAAGGCCGAGCCAGAACTGCGGCACCGCGGCCATGAACATGGCTATGATGGTCCCAGTCATGTCGAACCACGAATATTGTCGAATCGCCGAAATAATCCCTATGGGAGTGCCCACAAGTATAGCGAACAGTATGGAGCCGATGGCAAGCTTCAAGGTCGTGGGGAATCTGGAGAATATCTCCCCGAAGACTGGATTCCCCGATCGGTAGGATTTCCCGAAGTCACCTCTTACCGCGCCGGTCACAAAGCTGAAATACCTGACTATGAACGGCCGGTAGTAGCCCAGCTCCTCGTTCAGCTTCTGTATGTCCTCCTTGGTGGCGGTAGGCCCGAGTATGACAGATGCAGGATCTCCCGGGGTAAGCGACATGATCGAGAACACTATAAAGGAAACGCCCAGCAGAACCGGGATTAGCAACAGTATTCTCTTAAATACGTACCTCAGCATGTCTGCTTGGCTCCTTTGCGGACTTCGATCTTTGGTTTTTATATGGCGGGCGCCTGGCGCTTAGTGTTTGCCTTATAAGGCGCCCGCCTAATTCATTAACCTTGTTTAATGCCGGTTTCGCAACCGGCGGAGCTATCTACAGCTGCTGATAGTTACTTCAACCACTTCATGTCTATGACTCTGGCGTAACCGATGGATGTGAACCTGGCCACTTCGAGGTTCTTGCTGAAAGCAACGGGGATGACCTGGAAGTAGTGAGGTACTATCGAGGCGTCGGCATAGAGGACCTTCTCAATTACCGCGTATGCTGCCTGCCTCTTCTTCGCGTCTACTATCGACTTGCCCTCATCGAATGCCTTGTCGACTTCGGGGATGTTCATCCTGCCGAAGTTGAAGCCGCCGATGCCCTTCGAATGGAAGGCGTTCGCCCAGAACTCGACGTCGAACTCCATGGACATGTTGACTGTGGTCATGTCGAAGTTGCCCTTCCTGACCTCAGCTAGCCATGAGTTGGACTCCATCATGGATACTTTAGCGTTGATGCCGACTTTCCTCAGCTGCTCCTGTACCAGGGTGGCTACTTTCCTGTAATACTCATAGCCGATGATGAAGTTGAGCTCTTCGCCCTTGTAGCTGGACTTTGCGAGGTATTCCTTGGCCTTTGCCAGGTCCTTCTCTACGGGCTTGTATGCTCCGGCGTAGCCTCCGGCCCTCTCGTCCCACAGGCCCTTGGATACGACTCCGAGGCCTTCAAGGGCTACATCGACGATCTCTTCCTTGTCGACTGCGTATGCCATTGCGAGCCTGAAGTTCTTGTCGTTTGTGGGGTACTTGTCGAGGTTGAACACCAAAAAGCCGCTTGCGAGTGTCGGGGCCTTGAAGAGGTTCAGCTTGCCGCTCTTTATGATCTCGGGAACAGCGATGGGCGGCAATGTGAAGGTGAGGTCGATCTCGCCGGTCTCAGTGGCCATCAAAGCCGAGTTGGGGTCGGTAAGGAACATGAATGTTGCTGTCTTTATAGCGGGGGTTCCGCCGTGCCAGTCAGCAAATCTCTCGAGTACTATCCTCTGTCCGGCATCCCATCTTACGAACTTGTAGGGTCCGGTTCCTACGGGGTTTCTCATGTACTTGTCGCCGAACGCCAATACTGCCTTCTCGTTCATGATCGGCACATTGGCTGCGACTGACAGGAGGAACGGGACGTAGGGCTTCTCAAGGGTTACTACCGCGGTGTACTTGTCCTTCGCGGTGACGGTCTTGATTACGGAGGTGAAAGTGGCCATAACGGTCGATTTCTTGGCCCTTTCCATCGAGTAGATTATGTCGTTGGCGGTGAGCTCCTCGCCGTTGTGGAACTTCACGCCCTTCTTGAGGTTGAATGTGTAGGTGAGCCCGTCTGCCGACAGGGTGTAGCTGTCGATGAGCACGTTCTCGTACTTGCCGTTGTAGAAATACATAAGGCAATCGAAGATGTTGGCGCGAACGACCCTGTCAACTATCATGTTGCTGTTGTGAGGATCGAGGGTGTTCAAGTCCGATGTGGGTATTGCCATTGTGACGCTGTCCTTGGCGGCAAGGGTCACGGCGGTAAGTCCGCTGAGCATGGTTACGACTAGTGCCGCAATTACTGCGAAGCTCAAAACCGACTTTCTCATCATTGTCTTTCCTCCTACTTTTTGCCTGTTAATTTGCCCTTTATGGTGTTTGCGCTATGCGTTAAGTTGCTGTCTCTTTTGTGCCTGTATCCTCTAACACTGGTCGCACTGCACGAAATGGCCCTTTGACACTTCCCTAAACGGTATCGGACCTCCCGAACAGCCAGCCTTTGCAAACGGGCACCTGGCCGCGAACCTGCAGCCGGGCAGCGGGTTTATCGGGGAGGTGATCTCCCCTTTTATGATCTTCCTCTTCTCTTGCGCGCTTTTCAGCACCGGCGTTGGCACCGCGTTTAACAGCGCCTTCGTGTACGGGTGCAGGGGGTTTTCGAACAGCTCCTTGGTAGTTGCCTTCTCTACGCACTGCCCAAGATACATAACGAGTATCTCGTCCGATATGTGTTTTACGACCGCCAGGTTGTGCGTGATGAACATGAATGTAAGGCCCATCTGCTCCTGTATGTCCATCATGAGGTTCAATATCTGGGCCTGTATGCTGACATCGAGCGCGCTTACCGGCTCGTCGCAGACTATGAACTTCGGCTCTAGCGCGAGGGCCCTGGCGATGCCGATCCTCTGCCTTCTGCCGCCGTCCAGCTCATGCGGGTATGAGTACTCTATACGCTTGGCAAGACCTGCCGTGTCCATTAGCTCTGATACCCTTTTATCCAGCTCCTGCCTGCTTGAGAACACCTTGTTGACTTTAAGGGGCTGACCGATTATCTCCCTTACCGTCATCCTGGGATTGAGCGACGCATAAGGGTCCTGGAAGATGATCTGCATCTTCGTCCTCATGGCGCGCATTTCTTTGGGGCTGTAGTCCAGGATGTTCTCCCCTTCGAAGTAGACCTCGCCGGATGTGGGGTTGATAAGTCTCAGGATCACCCTTCCGAGGGTAGACTTACCGCAGCCGGACTCACCGACTACGCCGAGCGTCTCGCCCTTGGCTATGGTGAAGTTGATGTCATCCACGGCATGCAAGTTGCCCGAATTCACCTGGAAATACTTCTTAAGATGTTTTACTTCTAATAGCGGTTGTGTCATCTTCACATCATCCCGTTGTTTTTTGTGAACAGGTGGCAATGTATCCTGTGCTCCCCGAAGCTGTAGTTGCCGGGGGCGACGCTCTTGCATATCTCCATGCACTTGGGGCACCTGGGGTGGAACTTGCACCCTAAGGGCAGGTTCGTGGGGTCCGGCATCAGGCCGTCTATGGGGTTGAGTCTGGCGGTATCTACCTCAAGGTTGGGTATCGAGTTGAAAAGCCCGACAGTGTAAGGATGGTGTTTGTCGGATTCGTAGATGTCCTTGGCAGTTCCCGTCTCGATAATCTCTCCGGCGTACATTATGGCAACGTAGTCGCAGAATTCGGCGACTATCCCGAGATCGTGGGTTATAAGTATGATCGAGGTGTTGAGCTTTCTTTTTAGCTCCTCCATCATCTCGAGTATCTGCGCTTGTATCGTGACATCAAGGGCTGTTGTGGGCTCGTCCGCAAGCAGCAGCATCGGGTCACAGGCAAGCGCTATCGCTATGACTACCCTCTGCTTCATGCCGCCGCTGAACTGGTGGGGATACTCGACTTTCCTGGATGCCGGTATGCCGACAAGCTCCAATATCTCATTTACCCTTTTCTGTACGCCTTTAGAGTCAAGCTTCTTATGAAGGGAGACTGCTTCGGCTATCTGGTCTCCCACAGTTAGAACGGGGTTCAGGCTGGTCATGGGATCCTGGAATATCATGGAGATCAGGCCGCCTCTTATAAGCCTCATTTCGGCCTCTGACGCGGTTGTGAGCTCTCTGTCATTGAATAGGATGGAGCCGCCGGTGATCTTGCCGGTCATCTCGGGGAGTATCCTCATTATGCTAAGCGCTGTGGTGGTCTTGCCGGCGCCTGTTTCTCCAACTATGCCAAGTGTCTTTCCCTTGGCAAGCGATATCGAAATGCCGTTGACCGCCCTGACTACTTCTTCATTGCTTGTATATGTGACGAACAAGTCCTTGATCTCGATAATATTTTCCATGCGTAGACCCCGCTTCGTCTATTTGTGCGCAGATAGTTCGGTCTTGGATAAAGATGTATATGCACTTGTCCGTTATTATGACTGAGTTTCATTCAATTTTGTTCGCATACCTGTTTGTATGGTCAATTTCTATCCGGTCCGCTACGGATCGCATCTACATGAACTTGAACGAACCCTTCACTAGCCATTCAATTATAATGGATAAGTTTCGATATTCAAAGGAAGTATTTCTCATATTCGCCTCTTTGTCCCTTCCTTATGGGGCCTTATAGTGCATTTGGGCAATAACACCAGCTAAACCTGCGTAAAGGCGTCCTTCGCAAGGAGTAGTGCGAATGCCCGTAAGAAGGCCGGGGACGCCCTAAGAAATCTAAAGGCATTCCCGGCCCTTGAGAAAGGCATATTCGGTTCAAAGGCTTCTAAAGGCCGAATTTTGCGACGTCCGAGGTGTTGGCGAAGCCGGAGACTATGGACCTAACATATTCCTTGGTCCCAATAAACACGAAGTACATATGAGTGCTCTCGTACTTGTAGTCCATCGAGAAGGCTGCGGTAGTTGTACCAAGCCGCGTCTCGTAGTTGTAGACTCCATTTGTCAGAGATCCTGTCAGATCGGGCTTGCCGAAGTTGGCGACCAGCGCCTGCTTGCCGGCGGCAATGCCCGCCTCTTCATCGGCTCCGAGGTAAATGCCGCCATAAGTACCGTTTATGAAGCCGACGCAAAATGCCTTCCATGTAATGCCGAGATGGATTTTCGGATAGTCCTTATAATCGTAAAGGATGACCTTCGCTTTGTCGGGCAGTGTGCTTTGGTACTCGCCGATGAACGCAAGCTTGTCCTTCACAGATTCATATTTGACGCCCCAGGCCCAACCCGCCCACCCGTTTATGGGTTCGTTCGGAAGCGCGCAGGCTACCGTAATCGCAGACAGAAGGATTAATGCCAAGATGATGGTCCTTTTCATTTTCCCTTCCTTTCTCCGTCCGAAATGGCGGACTCCTTTTTGCCGATAATACCCGAGGGTTCGATAAATGGGACGATTTTCCTTCAAATCCTGGGGTAAATAGAAAGGCATGATGCGTCGCACCATGCCGTATCCATCAGTATTGCATTAATCCTTCTGTCTGCCGGAGACTTGATTTCCCAATTCATCAGATGAGCGGCTATTACTTCTGCAGCATGTCGATGATTGCGGATGAACCCGCAAAGCTGCCGGTCTCGAGCACCTTTGCGATGTCGCCCTGGACCTTGCGGCTGATCTTGTACTTGGTTGAGAAGAAGATGCCGAAAGACAGGAACACTAGAGGAGCAAGCACCATTATCGCCCTTATCGCGTTCTGTGCGCTTTCGGGTTGTGAGAGCACTTGCTTTCCTGGCTCGGCCTCTATGAAGCCGAACGCGCCGATTATAATCATGACTACAGCGATGACCATCGCCTGTACCGTCTTGTTCGTGAAATTGACGAAGCCCCCGATGAGCCCGTCCTTGCGCTCACGGAAGGCAAGGGTCGCGAAATCGGACACGTCTCCGAACATCGTGTGGGGTACGAGCCCCGGTCCGCTTATTCCGAAGCCCATAAGAGCCGCCAGGATATAGATATTGACGGTGGCTGTCCCGGGCTTTATCAGCACCAGCAACAGGGCACATGCGATCCATAGTATCGCGCCGAACCTGTACGCGTAGGGTTTGCCCTTCGTGGATATAAGCTTGGTATAGAACGGCAGGGCCACTATCTGCATGGAGAACATCAAGGCTGCCGAGATCAGGCGCGTAATGTTGCCTTGCCCCAGCGCTGTTAGCTCCCTGTAGACATAGAAGTCCACGAAGAAGAAGTACATCGCGCTCATGACCGTCATAGTGCTGCTTAGCATGAGGAACATCCCAAGATATACCCTGAAGGGCTTAAGGGCGAGCAATTTGCGAATGCTAGCAAGGCTTGCATGGTTCTTCACAGGCGGGGAGATTATCTCCTCCCTTGCGAAAAGGCCCGTTATCAGCACCGCGATGGCGAATACCGCACCGAAGATCAGCCCCATGATTATGTATCCCTTATTGCCTTCGAACGCGCTGACTACCATGCCGGGAACCGCTACGCACAATATCGAGGAGAAGATGCTAAAGCCGAGGCGCCAGCTGTTGAAAGAGGCACGGGCCTGGTAATCTGCCGCGATCTCCGCCGACAGCGAGATGTAGGGGATCATGACCATTGTCTGCACAGTGTAGAATATTAGGTAGGAACCGAGCGCGCTTAATACCCTAAGCGTTGTCGATGAGAAGCTGTAGGGGAAGAACAGCAGCACGAAGGATATAAGCACCAGCGGAGAGGCGATGACCAGATAGAGGCGCCTTTTGCCGAAGCGGCTTCTTGTTGAATCCGAGAGCATGCCCATCAGGGGGTCGCTGATTGCGTCCCATAGCCTGGCTACAAGGACAACGAAGCTGATCCAATAGGGCGAAAGCCCCACGGTGAGCGCCAAAAAGCCAGGATACAGGAAGTTTATGATATTGAATGAGCCGCCGCCGAATATATCGCATGCTGCGAAAGCGAGTTTGTTCTTTAGGTTGTTGCCTTTCATATACGCTCCTTGTTACTTGTATTATAGTAAGATAATCTTATTAATCCTCTAAATCCTACTACAGGAGGTGTTCCATATCAAGAAATTCCTAGATTACATAATACACACTTCTCTGATATCGACTTCCCTCACATTGGTTACTTTCACATTCTATTCCTTTGTGATCGGGATCTCGCTAGTTCCCTCTTTCTACATTCTTTACCATTCTACATTAAGGCTTCTTGCCGATGTGAAGATATCCAGTATACTTCTGTTCTGCTTCATGGTACCGATCGCCATGTACGTGTTCTTCATTACGGCAGCCATAGTATTCGGGCTGTTCGAACGCATTATTACGCAGGGAATCAAGCCCGGCAAGTACCCTCCGGCGTCTCTTACTTTCGTGCGCTGGCTCATTAACGGCGGCCTTCACACCGTCGCTTTGAACACATTCCTTCCGTTCATCCAGGGCACCGCGATCTTCAAGCTATTCCTGAGGCTTTGCGGGTGTAAAATCGGCAACAACGTCTTCATCAACACGAAGAGCCTGCATGATGTCTATCTGCTGCGCCTTGACGATGACGTAGTAATAGGAGGGGATACGGATATCACCTGCCACCTGTTCGAAAACGGACAGATTGTACTGAACAACATCACAATTGGAAAAGGCACTCTGATAGGGGCGAGCGTAAAGCTGGGGCCGAATACGGAAATCGGCGAAAACTGCTCCATAGGTATCAATTCGTATCTCAGAAGAGGTGAGAAGATTAAGGACAACTCCATTTTGATATCCCTCCCGGCTTTGCCTATCAGGGAGGTCGTAAGGATTATGAACGCGAACAAGAAGCAGTAATTGGGAAATCCTTTGTTGGCCCGGACAGAAGGCGATTGCCCAATGCCGGGAACCTTCATTTGCTGTGGCTGTTGCTACTTAAAAGCGCCTATTGTTAGAAAGTCGATCCATATGCATGTGTCGCTGCAGATGTGCATCTACTGCCCTCCATTAGTGAGACAGGCGCGCTCCACCTCCAAATATGGCTTTTCAAGCAGTTCTGCGCCCTTTTGTATCGAGATGTCCCCTTCAGAGACCGCCCGGTATGCCAGCTGCTCGAACAAGGTGGCTTTCTCTTCACATATGCGCGAAGGTTCGTTCTTCCTCCAGCCAATTTTAGATGCCTGGATCGAGAAATTTCTATGCTCATTAATGGTGATAATCGCAATAAGCTTCGCCCTCATCGCCAGAAGAAGCATGGAGATGCCATACTCCGCGGCAACCAGTTCCATATCCTTTCCTATGGTTGAGCGACGTATTCCAAGTTCCCTGATTGCATCTTCCTTGGGGAAAAGGAAAGCTCCCATAACCGAATTTGCCCGCCTCTCAACGCTTTCTGCGTCCATGTCAACAGGCCATTCGAAGCATAGGTGGGCAAGCTCATGAGCTATAGTAGAACGCTGCCTTTCAGGATTCATCCTGATATTGACTACAATGTAGGGACGATTGTTAACAAATCCGCTAATGCCGGAGAACTTCTTGTCTTCAACGTAAAGCCTTAAGATTACGAAGCCTGAGTTTTCCAGTGCCATTACGAGGTTGCCGACAGGACCGTTGAGGGACAATCCAAGCCATTTCCTAATCTCTTTGCCGTTAACCTCATCATTTTCGGACAAGCGGATTTTATTGCATTGGGGAGCGTCCGGCAGGACTTTATCGCCGAGGACTTCTACAACAGCCATGAAGCGATTGCAGTACTGCTCCACACTTTCTCTTACAAGCTCCTGAGTTGATGCTTTCAAATCGGAATTCTTTCTGAAAGGACCATGCGAAAATACCAGGTTGCCGCTTTGCTGAGCAAGCAGCTTCGCTATGCCCAGATTAAACACATCGGCTATCTTCCTTAGAGTAACGATGTCGGGTTTCCTTAGGCTGTTCTCGTAGTTTGATATAGCCATCTTAGTGATGCCAACTCTGTCAGCCAGGGTGGCAATAGTCATCCCGTTCAACAACCGGTAGTACTTTATATTCTTTCCCACCATGATTTCTCCCCTCCTCTCTGTTTACATTTTATCAGATTAGTGAATATTGTAAACATCAACAAGTGCTAATCCTCGACTGAACCCTGCTCACTTACAAGAAGATGGAACTGCGCCAAAGCGGGCCTAGCGGTGATAATCACCTGCCAAGAGCCATTTTCGTTTTCTCTTTTGTCTAGAAAATGTGATGGGTGGCCAGCATAAAAAGAGCCTCAGTTCGGTGGTTGGCCAAGTGAATGGACTTTATTAAAAGCCTCGTGCTGAAGCTCCGATGTGATTATTGAATTAGAGGAATGGATGTGACCTCGCTATTTAATGTCAGTGAGCCGCCTCTTATCCAGAATGCGTATGGTCCTCTGCCCCTCAAGCTCGATTAACCCCTGTTCCTGAAAGGATGACAACTTCCTGGACAGCGTCTCCTGGCTCATGCCGATCTGTGAGGCCAAGTCCGCCTTCTTCATGCTGAGCACGATTTCGAAGCCTTCGCCGGCAAGCTTTAAAAGAGCCCCGGCCAACCTCTGCTCCACTGTTAAAAGGTTCGCCCCCTCGATAAGCTCTTCCGCGCTTTCCAGGCGCTTGCTCAGCTCCTCGATGATCTTAAGCGCAATGGAAGGGTTACCCACCATAAGCTCCTTCAGCTTCCCGCCTTCGATTATGCACATGGTGGATGCCTCCAAAGCCTCGGCATTTTCGGTCAAAGGCACCGGGCTGAAGAGAGATAGCTCCCCCATAAAAGCGCCTGGCCCCAGCACCCTTATTACCTGCTCTTTGCCTGCGGCACTGAGCCTTGTAATCTTTATCTGCCCCTTATGGAGCACGAACAGCCTGCCGCCCTTATCCCCCTGGATGTAGACCATCTCGCCCTTCTGATAGGTCCTGTCCGTGGTAATGGCGGCGATTTTCAGCATCTCATCCTCGGTGATGTTGCTGAAAATCGGCACGGACTCTATGCAATTGGGGACTTTGTGCAAGGAGCAGTTGCAGCCCATTTCCAAACCCCCTGTCATGTTTGAGGATTGCAGGATTCACACTGCTTGAAGTGGCCTTTGGGCCTTACTGCGTTATCCTTCGGCCCATGCTTTTTCCGTAGCCGAGCAACCTTACTGCATTGATTATAACAAGCAGGACGGACATTTCGTGAACCAGCATGCCAAACGACAAGTTAACCGTCTTCACCAGGACGCCTGCCAGCAGCAGTGCCGCGACGAATAGGGCGAAATAGATATTCTGCTTCATATTACCCACAGTCGCCCGGCTTAAGCCGATGGCATACGACAGCTTTTCAGCTCCGACGACATGAGCACAACGTCCGCGGTCTCAATCGCAACGTCAGTTCCTCCGCCGCCTATTGCGATCCCCAGGTCCGCGCTGGCGAGTGCCGGCGCGTCATTTACGCCGTCGCCCACCATGGCGACTTTGCCGTTCGCGCTTTGAAGCTCATTCAAGATGCGGACCTTGTCCTCGGGCATAAGCTCTGCGAAGTAGCCGTCCAGGCCCAGCTCGTCCGAAATGGCCTTCGCCGCCCTCTCGTTGTCACCCGTGAGCATTACTACCTTCCTTATGCCAAGCGACTTCAGCCTCTGGATAAGGGCTTTCGCGTCAGGCCGCACAACATCCGCAATCGATAGTATGCCCAGCACCCTCTTGGCGTCGCCGACGATTACAGTGGTGCGCCCCTTCTCCTCTTCGGATCTCAAATAGCCCTCATGTTCCTGCAACGGTACTCCATTCGCGTCGAACAGCTTCCTGTTTCCTATCAAGTACTTTTCCCCGCCGAGGTCGAATATGAGGCCCTGGCCTTTCGTAAACTGTGCGCCTTCAGGCCTTTCAGAAATCGGACCCAGCCTTTCAACAGCCTCGTCGATTATAGCTTTGGCCAATGGATGTTCGGAGTAGCTTTCGCCGACTGCCGCGATGCGAAGCAGCGATTCCTCGGTGATGCCGTAGGCTTGTATGCCCTTAACTCTGGGTTTTCCTATCGTAAGCGTCCCGGTCTTGTCGAATGCGATGGCTCGCACCGTGCCCAGCTTCTCCATGATGTCGCCGCCTTTGACCAGAACGCCGTTCTTAGCGCCGTTGCCGATGCCGGCTACTATGGACACCGGGGCGGAAATGACAAGGGCTCCCGGGCATGCGATCACCAGAAGCGTGAGCGCCAAAACCAGGTCTTTTGTTATTAAGTACATAGCAGATGCCAGCAGGATGACGCCCGGCGTGTAATAACGGGAGAACCTTTCCAGGAATTTCTGCGTCTTGGCCTTCTTGTCCTGGGCCTCCTCCACCATATGCAGTATCCTTGCGAATGTCGTGTCATCGCCCACTCTATCCGCCCTTATTATCAAATACCCGGATTCTACTATCGTTCCGGAGAATACCTTTTCATCTACTGTCCTCTCGGCCGGTATCGGCTCTCCCGTAATTGCAGCTTGATTGATGTATGCCGTGCCTTCCGCTATCGTGCCGTCTACGGAGATCTTCTCGCCCGGCTTCACAATTACCAGATCGCCCTTAACGACGGCGTCAGGGCTGATTATCTCCTCAATCCCGCCCCTGCTGACCCTGGCCGAGTCCGGGGCGGAGTCCAGTAGCGCCTTTATTGAGGAGCGCGTCTTCTCAATAGTCATCGCTTCCAGGTAGTCTCCGAACATGAACAGGAAGGTGACCGCGGCCGCCTCCCAGTACTCGCCTATCAGGACAGCCCCTGTGACTGCAATCGTCACCAAAGCGTCAATTCCTACGATCTTGTACCTGAGCGCGCCTATCGCTTTTCTGAAGATGGGGGTACCGGCAAGAACAGTGGAGGCCAGCATGAGAACGACCGTTATCGGCGCGTAACCCATCGCCCTCTTAAGAAGGTAGGAAACGGCAACCAATATGCCCGATAGCAGGATCCTCCGGCCTTTAGTCATGGTAAACATCCGATACCCCCCTTTGTCACTACTTCTCAGACAGTACCTTGAAGCCCAGCTTGGCTATGTTTCCCTTAATCGTCTCACCGTCTACTACGCTCTCGTCGAACGCTACCTTCACCCTTGAGCTGTTGAACATGACTTCTGCTTCCTGTATGCCCTGAGTCCTCTTGAGCATCCCTTCGATCTTTGCTATGCAACTGGGGCATGTTACGGTCTCCAACTGGTATGTCTTATTCATCATGAGATTACCTCCTTAGATTTTGTACTTTAATGATGCGACGATTCCGGGGGCATTGCATTGACCTGCGTCAATTTTCAGGACTTTCTGGCAGACTGAGAGAGGAAAATAAGGATTTGGTGCGCGCTCTAGCAGATTTGGGGCAGGCAAAGGCGAAGCCGCCGGTTCTCCCGGCGGCTTCAGCCCTATCTATTGACGAAGGGTTATCGTCCAGCAGTTTTCCTGTCAGAAGCTTTAAGGCAAATGGGAGCCGCGCTTCATTGCCACAAACGCCAGCCCGATGTATTCAGCTGGCCATATTCGTTCCAGCCGGTCCCTATGACTGTGCCGTCAGCCTTGGCGCCCAAAGTATGGGAATCTCCTACAGCGATTGCCACGATGCCATACCATCCGGCCACCTCAAGCTGCATGAAGTTGCCCTTTCCTATGGCTACCACGGTCCCGTCTTCCCTCAATCCTACCGAGTGGTAGTCGCTCGCCGCGATTGCGACGATGTTCTTCCAGTCCGAGGTATTGCACCTGCCGTCGTAATTGGCGCCCGTGGACACGACAGTGCCGTCCGCCTTAAGGCCCAGCGTGTGCCAGCCGCCTGCCGCAATTGCCACTATGTCCTTCCACTCGCTGACGTTGCACTGTTTCTCCGCGTTGCTGCCTGTGGCGACTACCGTGCCGTCCGCCTTGAGCCCCACTGTATGACTGTCGCCTGCCGCAACGGCGATGATTCCCCACCAGCCGTCAACCTTCAGCTGACCGCCGTAACCCTGACCGGTTGCGACTACTGTGCCGTCCGCCTTTACTCCGACGGAATGCGAGCCTCCTGCCGCAATACCTGCTATGTCGGTCCAGCCCGAGACATTAAGCTCCCCGTCATAGTTGACTCCGGCCGCAACGACGGTGCCGTCCACCTTCAAGCCCAATGTATAGTGAGGCCCTGCCGCCAGGGCTATGATGTCGTGCCAGCTTTTAACCTCAAGCTGCCTCAGCTTGTTGCTGCCGGCAGTAATCACGGTGCCGTCTTCCATGAGCCCCAGGCTGCTGTACCCGTTTGCGGAAATGGAGTTGAGCTTCCAGTCCCTCACAACCGGCTCTGACGGCTTCGGCATCAATGCAGCGATAAGCCTGCCTTCCATTTTGGCTTCTACCGCGTATTCGAAGAGCGTCTTTTCTCCCAGCTTGCCTGTCAGATCCGCACCTTTGCCTATCAGAAGGAGCGCGATATCCGGGTTCGGATTGAACCTTACGGCGAACATTAGCGCCGTCCAGCTGTTATTGTCCATGTCGCCGACCAAGGCTCCGGCATATAAAAGCGCCTCAATAGCTTTTACGTCAGTGCAGCGCTTGGCTGCCGACATCAAAGGCGTAACGCCGTTCTTGTCCTTCTCATTCACATTTGCCCCGGTTATTATAAGCTCGTTCACCTTATCCGCAGTCCAGGAGGCATCAAAGGGCAGAAGCGAGGGTGCCGCGGCAGCTATGCCGTTAGTTAGCAGGCAGAAAAGAATTGCCGCTAGAATTAAGCGCCTTTTCATCGTTTTGCTCCTTTGTATAGATTCGCCAAGTCTCTTATCACCATTCTATATTAATTTCACCCTTTTAACCGATGCCGTCCGTTCGGTCCTAGCTTAACTGAAGGTTTTTTCTGGTACGTTTTTCCGGAACAACACACAGCGAAGCGAAGTTCTCGCTATAGATTGCACGCCTTTGCCATTGGGGCTGCCCTCCCTGTTAGAGGTATAGGCGGGCGGATCGTCGAACTTTTATATCCACACGGACTCGCACTGCCACAAGGCGATCGGAGGGGAAGATGATCAGAAGACCCGCTGTCATTGCGATGCTTTGCGCCATCATGCTGTCAACCCTTCTCCTTTGGCCGGCTGTCCGTCAAATGAGCGGCACAGTAAGGGTGGCAAAGGATGCCGGCATAGAATGGTACTTTGTGAAAGACGGCATCAAGCTGGGAGAATATGAGGCGGGGGCAATGTATCTGGACGCAATCGTGGTTAGCTACCATGAGAATGTTGAAGGCGACCCTTACACTGAGAGGAACAACTGGCATCTGGACAGGGGCGGCCGTCGCTACAAGATATCATCTACCTCGTCTTTTGACTGTGAAGGTACAGAGCTTGGCACCTGATTTCGTGGAGTTCGATCAGGTCTCGTGGAGGCCTGTTGTGGAAGGTTCCGTTCAGGAGAAAGTCTTCGACGCGATTATTGGATACGCACGCAAAATGGGCATCATCTGACTGTTATACAGGCTTCATTCATTCTGATGAGGGAGACTTTCGCCTTGACAATTCCCCCGCCGGCATTTAAACTCAGAAACAATTGAAAAAACGAAACCGATGAGCAAGATTAGTATGTCAGCGGGCAAATTGCAGCGAGCGGCCGACAGTGAGAGGGCCGCATTAGGAAGCTGATTGAATGGACTTGCGAGGGCGACCCGAAAGCGGCTTTATGCTGCGAGTAGGCGTCGACGGGAGGCCAGCCCGTTATCCGGTGGACGCGCATTAGGTGTGCGCGAATGAGAGGGCTTTGGAGACAGAGCCAAATTGGGTGGTACCGCAGGACGTCAGTCTTGTCCCATGTTTGGGATGAGGCTGTTTTTTTATTTTCTAGCAGCGAAGGAGAAAAGATATGTTCATACTGTCAAGGCGATGGCAAAGCGGCCCGAAATTCGACGGTTTTGGCAAATATGATTTTCGGAGGAATTGACATGAAGAAGAACATCGCCGCAGTATTGATGCTTACGCTATTACTTATCATAGGTTCGGGATGCGACAAGAAGCTGCCGATGATCGGCATTTCGCAATACGGGGAGCATGCCGCGCTGGACAACTGCAGGGAGGGCTTCGTACAGGGCCTGATAGACGCAGGCCTCACCGAGGGCAAGGACTTCGCCCTGGACTATCAGAATGCAGGTTTCGACGATGCCATAGCGACCCAGATTGCCCAGAACTTCTCCAGCAACAATGTGGCGCTGATGTGCGCAATCGCTACTCCTTCGGCCACAGCCTGCTATGCCGCCGCCGAGGACAAGGACATACCTGTGGTCTTCACGGCAATTACCGACCCCGTGCAGGCGAAGCTTGACAGCGGAAACGTCACCGGCACTAGCGACAAGCTGCCTGTGGATGCCCAGATGGACCTAATCCGCCAGCTGCAGCCCTTGTGCGTTACCATCGGCATCATTTACACAACCAGCGAGCCCAATTCCGTGTCCGCGATCGCCGAATACCAGCAAAAGGCGGCAAGCTATGGATTTACGATCGAGGCAATCGGAGTCACCCAGCAGTCGGAAGTAACCCTTGCAGCGGACACCCTTATATCAAGGGGAGTGGATTGCCTGTCGAACCTTACCGACAACAATGTCGTAGGCGTGCTTTCATCGGTGCTTGAGAAGACGCGCGAAGCGGGCATCCCGGTATACGGGAGCGAAGTGGAACAGGTGAAGTTGGGCTGCGTAGCGGCAGCTGGGATAGATTACTATGAGCTTGGCAAGCAGACCGGTGCGATGGCGGCGAAGATCCTGAAAAAGGAGGCAAAGGCCTCCGAAATGCCGTATGAGACGATAAGCGAGTATGGCATCTATATTAACTCGGCAGCCCTTTTAGAAATGGGCATCAACCTTCCGTCCGAAATCGCTGCCAAGGCGATCGAGGCGGGCATATAGAACGGCAGTATTTGGAATCGAAAGGGCGAGGCAGGAAATCCGCCGCCTCGCCCGATATCAAATTGAAGTCTTGAAGGAAGCGATTTGAATGGGCAGTCTATTCGACCTTGCGGTCGGCACCCTGACACAGGGACTGATATACGCGCTGCTGTCTTACGGGGTCTACATAACCTACAGGATACTAGACTTCCCGGACCTTACGGTCGACGGCAGCTTCCCTCTGGGCGCGGCAGTTACGGCAGTGCTGCTGACCAGAGGCGTCAATGCTTACCTTGCCATACCCATAGTCCTTGCTGTCGGCGCCCTGGCAGGTCTCATTACCGGGCTGATACACGTAAAGCTTAATGTGCGCGACTTGCTAGCAGGCATAATAACGATGACCGCCCTGTTCTCCATAAACCTCCAGATCGCAGGCTCGAACCTGATAATCGGCCGCGAAGTGGATACGATATTCACGGCAGCGCCCACGATGGCGATACTAGGCAGCCTGCCTCTCATCTACAGGAAGCTCATCATCTCGTCGATCCTGGCACTCCTGTTCAAGCTTCTTCTGGACGCCTATTTCAAGACCAAGAGCGGCCTACTGCTAAGGGCCGTTGGCGACAACAGCGTGCTTGTGACCACACTGGCCAAGGACAAGGGGGCGGTGAAAATCACGGGCCTCGTAATATCCAATGCGCTTGTGGCACTAGCTGGCGCAATAGTCTGCCAGGAGCAGAGGTCCTTCTCGAGCACCATGGGAACCGGGCAGGTAGTATTCGGCCTGGCCACAGTCATCATCGGCACGACCCTTTTCAAGAAGCTGGGCTTCGTGAAGGGCACAACGGCGGTCATGGCAGGGAGCATCCTGTACAAGGTATGCATACAGGCGGCGATAAGCCTCGGCCTGCCTGCCAACCTCCTCAAATTCATAACAGCGGCTCTTTTCCTTGCAATCCTCGTAATCGGAAACCGCCAGAAAGGCGGCCAGATGAGCGGTCAAAGGAGCGAGGTGAAGAAAAGTGCTTGAGCTAAAAAATATCACGAAAGTATATAATCCAGGCACGATAACAGAGATGTGCCTGTTCGACAGGTTCAGCCTTACGGTGCCGACCGGAGAGTTCCTATCCATAGTAGGGAGCAACGGAAGCGGCAAGACCTCACTTCTCAACATCATCTGCGGAAGCATACCAATTGACGGGGGCGAGGTTCTCATCGGAGGGCAGAGCATAGTAAAGCTCAAGGAGCACCAGCGCTACAGAAGGATGGGAAGAGTCTACCAGAACCCCGCCATGGGCACTTGCCCGCACCTGAGCCTTCTGGAGAACATGTCCCTTGCCGACAACAAGGGAAGGCCCTTTGGCCTTGGCAACGGCATCAACAGGTCGAGGCTTCCCTATTACAAAGAGCAGCTTTCCGAGCTGGGGCTTGGGTTGGAAAACAAGCTGAATGAGAAAGTAGGTTCTTTGTCCGGCGGGCAGAGGCAGGCGGCAGCCCTTGTTATGTCGACGCTCACCCCGGTGGACTTTCTTATACTTGACGAGCATACGGCGGCGCTCGATCCCAAGACCGCTGAGACTATCATGCAGCTTACGGACAAGATAGTGAGGCAGAAGAGGCTCACCGCCATGATGGTGACGCATAACCTTCGATATGCGGTGGAGTACGGCAGCAGGCTCATCATGATGAACAACGGGCAGGTCGTCCTGGAGAAGGCAGGCGCAGAAAAAGAGGGGCTCGCTATCGATGACATACTCAGGGTTTTCACCGACATCAGCATCGAGTGCGGCAATTAGCCTCCATTATTGGGCGCATTTCTTCGCTTCGATCTCTTTGATCTTCGAGATGATTTCGGAAGCCTCCGGCACTTTGGGCAAGTCCTCCTTCTTCCTGACGGGGATGATTATCCTGGTAAGAAGCTCATCGGCCGGCACCTTCCTCGAGGAGTTGTAGAAGTACTCGTAGCGGGGCCCGACCGGCTCATAGCCGTTTTCCGCCATCCAGTCGTTCAAGTAATCGGATGTCATCAAAAGGGCGGAATAAGGGCCCTTGTACATCGTCTCAAGGCAAAGCCCGTACACGGTGTACCCGCTTTTTATTTCGCCTTTTGCCGGGATCTGCTTCGTAACAGGAAATCCTATCTCCATATCAAGGCAGTTCGCATCCAAATTGTGGTATGCGATGTACGGCAGTCCGCATGGCTCCTCCCCCATTTCCGCAAGGTATTCGCATATCTTGCCGTAGCCCAAACCGACAACCGAAGGAAGCTCCTCAATGGAGGCCCTGATTCTTATGTATAGCGACTCTTCAGCTATCATCTCAACGAGCTTGATCCCATACTTCATTGCTTTACCTCCAATTGGAAGGCCGGAAAGTCATGTCCCTTCTGAAATATTCTATCTATGCATACTTTTCCCTGCACGGCGGAAATTTTCGTTAGTCCAACCTGAAACAGGTACCCTCGCCTGCAGCAGGTTCATGCATAAAGCGGCAGCAGGCTGCCTTTGATGGCAACCTGCTGCTTACTTCTTCCATATTTCTAGTTGTCCCTATAAATCCAGTAGCTTTTCTTCACCATTGTACAGAACAGAGATGCGGTTCAGGGTAAATCCGTAACCCGGCGCAGCTACGCCTACCAAATCGCCCATTATCGCCGGGTTGAACCACGGGGACGTATACCACTCTAAGTCGAATTCCGCAAGGAACGTCCCGTTTATCGTAGCGCGGACGTGAGAGCCTCTTTTTACCATTCTGAAGATGTTCTCGCCGTCTCGCACAAGGCCCGGTATCGCCCCAGGTTCGTCCATGTGGATCTTCACCTCGGCAAGGGGCATGTTAAGATCGCTGATCCTGCAGTTTTCCCCGCTCGGATTTCCGACTGCAGTGAAGTTGAAATGAAGCCCGTTGTCGTGGTCAATCCCTATGGCATCGGTCAGGCATATAAGGATATCGCACGTGTGGTCGACATCGACATTCAAAAGGAATTTGACGGTATAGGTCATATCGCCCGAAAATTCGAAGGGCGATGATACGCAGCTGCCGTCAAGGTATACTCCATCGGGAGTGAATTCGGCGACCCCCTCGGGGAAGATATAGTTGAACCATTCATCATTGCCCTTGATGAAGCTGCCTTCCTCTGAGAAGTCGTACATATACATCTTGCCGCAACCTGCTGCAGCCATAGTAAGCAGCACTATTGCTAAAATCAGAAACAATCTGATGCTTTTCATGCTTATCCCCCCATCAGGCAAGCCGGCCTGCCCTTCTGCTTCGGTTTCGCTTTACGCTTTCCGGTTGAGCGTCCTATTGGCAAACTGCCAATATCTAGTCCCCTCAGCCACAGTCGAGCACATTAATTTCAAGCGTTTCAGTTACCGAATTGCACGTAATGCTGACGCTGCCCAGGCCCATAGTCGTAGCACAGAAGGTAGTCGACCAGCCTCTGGACGGAGATACAGTACCTATCCCGCCGCCGACGCTCCAGGTCGGACTGCAGCTAAGCTGCATTTCGTCTCCGTACTGATCGTACGGAGTGCCTGTTAGGAATGTGCACTTACCCACTAAAGCGGTACCGAACTGAGGCGAAATCAAAATAGTTGTTAGCACTGATGCAGGGATGACTTCAACAGGTGAAGAGTCGAATAATCCGCCCGTGTCCGCCCTGACTGTCCCTTGCCCCACGTCAGTCGAAGTGAAGGTAGTGCCGGAGCCTATGACGGGATCGACCGTTCCTACACCGCCTGTAACGCTCCACGTAATATCTCCGGTTATGGCAATAGGGTCGTCGTACTGGTCGTATCCGATGACCGTTAGCCACTGGGCCTCGCCCTGTTTCAGATCCAGGAATGCCGGTTGAACCACGACTCTTGCCAGTTGCCTGCAAACCACTTCAACTACGACATCTTCCGATATCTGCCCCTTGGCCGCGCTGACTGTGTAGGTGCCGGGATCGGTGAAAGTTATCTGAGCACTTTGCCCTGCCGGATCTGCATCAATGCTCACCCCTGAATCCGGTGAGCAGGTCCACACCAGGTCCTCCCTAAGGGAGACTATGATCTTGTTCTTGTCGTATCCGACCGCACGGAAGAGGGTCTGCTGAGCGCAGCCTGCCGGCATGTCCGGAAGTACGATTACTATCTCTTCGAGCTGCAATGACGAACACCCGGATAGTACGATCAGAGCTATCGTAATCATTGAAGCCCATAAAAACCTCTTTGAACTCAACATTTAGATTCCTCCATGTATTGCTGCTTCCAGTCTAGAATTTTATCGAGAACTCAGCGCCGAAAGTATCCCAGTACATCGGCTCTACTTCCGCGAAATAAGCCCCCCAGGGCCTTGCATAATCGGCGTCCCCGCTGCTTACGCTCTTCAGGCCTGAAGCCCCCCAATAAACCGAGGCCGTCGCATTTGTGCTTAGCTTGATATCCCCCTGCAGCCTTGCATAATAGTTGTGCTCCGTTGTCTCGCCGGGCGTATAGCGATAGCTTACGGTCCCGTTGACCGTAACCATGCCAGTGGGCCTGTATTTTGCGTATATGCTCGCTATCGGCTCAAATGACAGGTTCGGGCTGCTTGCGTTCCTGGTTATGAACAGAAGCCCTGCATCCCAGTACGCGTCTATTTTCGCATCGAGCTTGAGCATCCCGATCGCACCGAAGCCGTTAGTGGCCGGCTCCTCCCATTCATAGTCGAAGCTGCCGGCGATAAGGCCTCTAAGGTCTATGACGTATGGTACGGCTGTGAATGTGTTCGCATATTCCGCATAAATGCCGGCCATCGCAGTATTTATGCCGAACTGCTCATAGTCTCCGTACGCCTCTATGGTGAGCCCGAAAGGCGAGTCATAGTACAAGGTTGCGTGCGCTGCGTCCGATCCGTAGGTGGCAGGGATTTACTTCGTACTTACCTACTCCGTCCCAGTTGGAGTTATAGCCGAGCGTGCCTCCGATGTTGCCAAAGCCCCCGGCATAGTCGGCTCTGAGCTTTAGATACTCCGCATGTTTCAGCCCTGATACCCAGTTAAGCTTGGAGTCGATGTTAAGCCCCAGCGTAAGAGCTCCAATCCTTGCCGCCACATCAAGATTGGCGTTGTTGCCGCCCGAAGAGTTGAAGCTTTCAAACCACAGCCCGTTCTTGAAGACTATCGTCACGGGCTCGAATATCCCCAGTATATTGGACGTAACTTCCTGCAAGTCCATGGTATAGAAATGTGAACTCGAGGAGAAAAGGCCGTCATAAACGCCCGGCATGCTCATCTTGTAGGAGATTTCGCTAAGCGTTATCGGGCCAAGTTCTATCCCCAATACTCCGACATATGCGGCGAAGGCCTGCAAGTCATCGGTATTCCAGAAATTCATCGGAGGGATCAATACCAAATCAAGGTCGGCGAAATTGCCCACCGCCACTTTGAAATTGCCCCCGATTACGGGTATTGCGCCTGTTAAGGCGGTCGAGAGGCCCATATTATAGCCATCGGCATTGTGCAACCAGCCGAAGTTCGAAGTCAAGGCAAGCCCCGCAGGCAGCCCGATGCCGAGTTGTGCCGCTATTGTGTAAAATCCCGTTATCTCATCCATGGACGCCTCTGCCGCATAGTTGAGCCCGGGTGTCAGATCGCCCCACACACGGCTTAACCTGTTGGAGGTTGTGCCCTGCGACAGCATGCCGAAAGTAGTCTCTATCGGCACCCATTTGTAGCCGGTCACGCTGTTGTCGCTAATTATCACGTTTAGCGGTATCGTTGAATATTTCACCCACCAGCCCGCGTCGATGCCTATTCCCCCGATGAGGGCGAGCGGCGCATGGGCGCTTAGAAGGCCTGCTTCATTGAAGTCCAGCACCAGGGTAAGGCCTAGCTGGTCCTCGCCTGTGCCATTTGCGTAGCTGTATCCGCCCGTGAAAGTCCCCGAAAGCTTATAGTCGGCCGTCATCGCCGGCACGCCCAGCATCATCAAGACCGCAAATGCTAAAATCAAAGTCCTCTTCATATCTATCCCCCAAATCTGGCATCGAAGATTGCCCTTTTCGCTAATGGTCGTAATGTCTCCGGTTTTCCTCTCGAAGCCGCCGGCAATTCGTTATGCTGTTCATTATCATGCAACCTTCGAGATCACATTCGAAAAGCGGTTACTCGGCTTTCATGCTGCAGGCCCTCATAGTCCCGGTTTTCATCGAGCCGGCCTCAGCCTATCCCCGCTTTTTTTGGAGCCCCCTGCCGGATTTCATCCGGCAGGGGCCTTTTCACTCCGATATGTCCTCCCAGGAGGGCATACCATCCATTGGTCGATTGAGTCCGACCGGCTTTACAGCCGCATTAGTCTATCAGCTGGCCCTTATACTCTACGGTAATGCTCTGGAAATATACCGTTCCGCCCAGCTGTTCGGCGTATAGTGTCGGATAGTACGAGTCTCCGTTGGCGTTGTCCGCCGAGAAATCGGATATCTTGGAGCCGTTAACCCATGTCTCGTAGTCATCGCCCAGCTTGACGATCTTCCAGGTGTTGTCGCCTGATCTAAGCAGCCCTGGAATGGTGCCGGTTGTATTCAACACTTCTTCATCATTGTCGCCTACATACCATACTTCTCCGCCTGTCAGGCCTACATAATCGAACGCGCTCATTATGTAGTTGTCAGGTTCCCAGGCCTGTTCATCGCCCGGATAGCATTCGAAGTAGACTTGGTTGCTGCTGTCAGCATCCAGGGAGAAGGCCACAGTCATTGTGAAATCCCCCGGGAATGCGAACGGCGCCGCGGCCCCGTAGAAGCTGAGTTGCAGTCCTTCGGAAGTCAGATCCCAGTAGACCGGATCCGGTGTTATGGTTGAGGCTCCAGGATTCTCATCCATATACCATTCGGCAAGGTCCGCATCCGATGCGGTAGTGAAGTCGAAGAACCAGGTCTGCTCTCCGCATCCGGCAGTCGCAAGTGCGAATGCTAGTACTAGTACAATCATCATCGTCCTAACGATGCGCATTAAATATCACCTCTATCTATTAACATTGATCACTCTATTGTCATTGGCCCCGGACTCTATCGGATGTTCTTGGAAGACGGGGGAGGAGGGCCTTCCTCCCCTCATCTATCTTCATTTGACGATAGCTGACTAGACCCTTAGGTCAGTACTTTGCCTAGTCAATGCTCCCGCCCAGGTTGTTTAGATCGTTAAGCTCATCCGTCAGATCTTCCATCGTGCCGATGTTAAGCGAGGCCAGCGCGCTGTTTACTGCGCTGATTATTTCTGCCTCTGTCATCGGGAAGTTCACTTCAGGATGCGCCGCGTTGAGCAAGGCCGCAATCGCTGCTTTCAATAGGTAGCTGGCCGTGGCGTTCTCGTCGGTCATCTTTATCTTGCCGCCTAATATTTCGAACAGGTTCTTTGCAGCCAGTTTGCCAAGCTCGGTCGGGAAGTCGAATATGTCGCCTGCGACATCAGCGGTGCTGTAGTCGACCCAATCGGTCCTGTGGTTCCTCCACCAGCTGATGCTCATGCCTTCGTCCGGATCGGGCTCTATGAACTCGTCTCCGAAGTAGTTGCCGTAGTCGCTGTCCTTCCAGTCGCAGAACATTGCAGTACCCAAGGTTCGTGTGCTGTCCTGCCTCTGCTGAGACGGGTGATGGTCAGCGTCTCGGTTTCGCCAAACGCCAGCATCGTCGATTACGCCGATGTAGCCGAACAAGTCGTCATACACCACTACGTTCTCCAAGCCGATGTTGCCGGTGTTGGTTACCCTGAATTCGAATGTGACGACTGAGCCTATTGCTACTACCGGCCCGGGTGCCACGTCCGCATCCTCGCCATTGACCAGTTTCTCAAGGTCGATGCCGGGGAGTGCGCCGAAGTAGATAGGCGTAGTCTGTGTCTGTGGCGCCCTCATGCAGCCACTGCGGTTGCTATGTTGGAATGAGGTCCTGCTAACGATATCGCAGTCTTAGTGAATGTCACATGATCGCCTAGGGCCAGCAACTGTATGGTACCGATTTCGCCAAACACGCTGTCTGTGACCATGATGTTCGTCAGAGGCACGTTGCCGCAGTTGGTGACTATGAATTCGTAGCTTAATCGTGCAGCCTATGCACCATTCGATCCATCCTGGAGCTACGTCTGCATCATCGCCCATGATCAGTTTCTCGATGTCGATGCATTCGAATTCTCCGAAGTAGTTTCCAGGATCGGTGTCGATTGCGCTGCAGCTTTCAGAGACCGCAGTACCGATGTTGGTATGCTGTCCTGCAAGCGCTATATAGTCATCGACGAAGAATGTAAAGCTTTCGCCCGGCTCTAAGAACGGGATGAGCCCTATATATCCGAGTACGCTGTCGATGACTTCAATGTAGGTCAATGTGCCGTTGCCGGTGTTTGTAACTACGAACTTGAACTCTACGATGGAGCCGGCGGCTATGTGCGGTCCAGGTGCTGCGTCCGCGTCGTCCCATGTATCTCCGCCATCCACTGATACGAACTTCTCAAGGTCGATTTCAGTGCATTTTCCGTAGTAGTATGCAAGGTCGAAGTCAGTTACTGACCTTTGATCAACAGAGGGCCGTCAGTTAACTGACCGGCGCCGTTCAAATACGGATAAGCAACTACTGTACCTATGTTCGAATGCTGTCCACACTCCGCGAAGATCGTTTCTTCCTATGTGAAAGTATAGCTCTCGCCCGGTTCCAAGAACTGAAGGTCACCAATATGGCCAAGCACGTTATCGTCCACTGTTATGTTGGTCAGTGGCACGTTGCCGCAGTTGGTGACTATGAACTCGTATACGAGCAGGCAATCTCTGTCTCCGCAGATTATTACCCCAGGAGCGCAGTCAGCGTCTTGCCCGTTGATGAGCTTTTCGATGTCTACGCAGGGGTTGTTTGCGAAGTAGTTGCCAGGATCTGTGTCGGAAACGTCCTCGTTTGTGTCAACAGCACCCATATTTGTATGCTGTCCTGCCAACGCTATAGCTGTTATAGTCAATGTCTGTGACTCTCCAACAGCAAGCGCCGGGATAGTCCCGATAAGCCGATACACATCGTCGGTGACCACTACGTTGGTCAGGAGGATGTTGCCTGTGTTGGTGACTGTGAAGTCGAATGTCACCGTGTCGCCCACCCAGACGATAGGCCCTGTCGGTAAGTCGGCATCCTCGTCATTGACGTACTTCTCAAGGTCTATTGCAGGGGCCGCTCCGAAGTAATGGCCCGGATCGTCATCCGATACATGGCCATCGGTGGCATTCGAATCGTTCCTGTACTGCCCGGCAATCGCGATGTCGGTATCCGTAAGCGTTGCCGAGGCGCCAGGAGCCAGGGAAGGTATAGTCCCGATTACGCCCAGCTGATTGTCAGTTACGACAATGTTGGTAAGCGTAATGTTACCCGTATTTGTAACGATATAGGTAAACGTTACGACTGAGCCGACTGGCACTATCAGGACCCGTTGGCGAATCAGCGTCCACGCCGTTGACCAGCTTTTCTAGGTCAAGCGACGGGCAGTCGCCGAAGTAATGGGCATAGTCCTGGTCAGTGGCAGACATTGCCAGATAATAGCCTATGACGCTAGCCAAGTTCTGATGCTGGCCACATACTGCGGCTACTGACAGAACATCGCTTTCGTCGGAGGCCCCCGGTGCCAGGCTGGGTACGACACCAGTGAATGTGAAGTCGCTGTCTGTTACAACAATACCTGTCAAGGTTACGTTGCCATTATTGGTCACAATTACCTTGAACTGCACTGTTGCAGGTAATAAGACATGAGGACCGGTCGCAGTGTCGGCGTCCTGCCATGTCTGGCCGCCGTCCACGGAAACCAGCTTCTCGATGTCGATGTCCAGATCGGGTAAGCCGTAGTAATGGGCGGGGTCATTGTCAACAACAGGCGGGGCATCGTCGAAGTAGCCCACTACGTCAGCCAAGTTGTAATGCTGGCCCACTACTGTAGGTAGGGAAATGATGTCGCTCTCATCTGAGGCACCTGGTGCCAGGGTGGGAACGACGCCTGTAAAGGTGAAGTCGGTGTCATGGACCGCTATATCGGTCAGGGTTATATTACCGGTGTTGGTCACGATGACCTTGAACCTCACGGTACCAGGTACTAGTGCGTCCGGTCCAGGTGCCGTATCAGCATCAAGCCAGTTGACTCCGTCAACGGAGACAAACTTCTCGATGTCGATCGAAGGCCTGGCCACGCCCCAGTAATATGCAGGGTCTTCGTCAGAGACATCATTGTCATCATACCAGCCTATTACATCGGCGAGGTTATAATGCTGCCCTACTACTGAAGGCACTGACAGGATGTCGCTTTCGTCAGAGGCACCTACTGCCAAGTTGGCTGCGACGCCTGAGAATATGAAGTCGGTGTCATCGACAACAATTCCGGATAGCGGAACGTTGCCGGTGTTGGTCACGATGACCTTGAACCTCACGGTCCCGGGCACGGTTGCATCAGGTCCCGGTGCCGAGTCTGCATCGAGCCAGTTGATTCCATCAACGGATACCAGCTTCTCGATGTCGATCGAAGGCCTCGCCAGGCCCCAATAATATGCGGCATCCTCATCTGTATCGAATGCAGCACCCGCATAGCCGATTACGTCGGCCAGGTTGTAGTGCTGTCCTACTACCGATGGGACTGTCAATACGTCGCTCTCATCAGAGGCGCCGGCCGCAAGGCCAGTAGCGACACCGGTGAAAACGAAGTCTGTGTCATGGACCACTATGCCGGTCAAAGCAACGTTTCCTGTGTTCGTTACTATGACCTTGAACCTTACTGTACCGGGCACGGCGGCGTCCGGCCCCGGTGCCGAGTCAGCATCGAGCCAGTTGATTCCATCTACGGATACCAACTTCTCTATGTCTATGCTTACCAAAGCCCCGAAGTAATGGCCGTCATCAGAATCGGTCACAGTAGTTATCGGGTTGTCTCCCAAATCAGGAGTGCCGACTACTGTGCCGGTATTATGATACTGCCCGGCAGTCGCTGTGGCATTCACAGAATACTCGAAGCTTGCCCCGGGCGCCAGTGAAGGCACGACTGCCCCTATTGGCCCCAGAACATTGTCTGTAACCGCTACGTTGAGCAAGGTTACATTCCCTGTGTTTGTAACTACATAGCGGAATGTTACCGTTGAGCCTACTTGCACTATCGGCCCTGTAACGCTGTCCGCATCCTCTCCATTGACGTACTTCTCTATGTCGATGGAAGGAAGTACATCAATTATTGAGTTTTTCTCAGTATAAGCATTAAATGCGTCGAAGAAGCTATCTTGTCCGATTGCTCTAACGGAGTTGGTTACTCTCCATTTGTCCACCCCGAACTCGTCGAATATCATGTCGTTGGCATTAACGACATAGTCGAGGAGATAAGTGTTGGATGCACCTGGTGCTTGTACCAAGTTGGTCGCCAATACCACTACCGTCCCGTCGGGGAGAGTATCCGTCAAAGAATTGACGGTATTGGTTGCGTTATTGGTCGCAGGGTTCTGTACGATTATCTCGTAATGGATTGTGTCCCCGATGTCATAGTGGGCCGCATTGTCCGGCATCGTGTTCTTCTTAAGGACAATCTCAGATGCAAGCGCCGGCAAAGCCATAACCAGCATTGAGGCCAGCATAACCACTGCGATCAGGATCGCGGTTAAAACTCTGGTTCTTCTCATGTTATCAATCTCCTAACTCACACATTATTTCGTCTTTTAAGTTTTCGCTTTTCTTTCATAGCGGGGTAACCTAAATCGTTTCTCCGAAATATCGCTCTTCAAACATGCTCGGATTGCCAGATATCGTTAACGGCGACGAGCAGCCCTCAAGCTTCAGGAAGTTTCTCCTGCGGCATCACCCTGTTCTGGTTTGGATCCGCCGCCAGTCCGTATGCTTGCACCTCCGCCATTCGGGCTGCGTCTGCCGCCCAACATTGCTGGAAACATACCTTCTACCTTTCCGGGAAAGAAGCATACCCCTAGGCTTGTGCCTTCTGTATGTTTCACCCGCCCGTAAACCTGATTTAACCTGCTGAGGACGAAATTTACTTTCGAAGTATTGTATCTTCTCAGTTGCCCGGTGAAGACCCCGCTTTTCGGTCTGATCATTTGATCACCGACCGCGCTGTGCTGGTCTGTTCCGGGCTTAAGGTACCGGGCCTCGCAATTCCTCATATCCTGTTCAATCAGGCATAATACGGGTAATCATTTCTATGGTGTAGTTTTGGATAGTCATCGATTGCTGTATCAGCAATCTTTTATCTCTTCCTTATTCGTTTTTCAAAGAACCGGCCTAAGTCACTTTGTTTCATCCCACCGGATCATCTGCCCCTATGGCCGCCTACAATATCTTATTGCCCCGGATTAGCCTTACAAGCACGACGATTACCGCGACCACAAGGAGGATATGGATGAATCCCCCCATCGTGTACGAAGTGACTACTCCGAGAAGCCATAGAGCGATTAGAATTACTGCGATAGTCCATAGCATTGCTTACCACTCCCATCAGTGAACTTGCGAAGGCACGCTGAGCACTGTTTTGCCCAACGTTGTCGAGGCAATTGCATTAGTTGGCATCCACTTGATCTCAAGCACGGCCGGCAGGAAATTGCTGCCCGCACCGACGCTTACAGGAACCAGGCCAGAGTAATCTCCCTGGTTCAAGGCCTCGTTCTGATCCACGTCAAGCCAGCCTACCAGCCAATAATTGCCGGGTTCACAAGTTACTTCGAAGCTGCGGTCGATATCGCCGTAGAATCCGCTCGTCACGGCGTTGCCCGTTGAAGGATCTGCCAGCCAGAACAGCGTTTTATCCATGGTCAGGTCCATCATCGCAGCGTAAGCGTTGATTATTCCGTTTCCGTAATACAGGCTGTTCCTGTCATCGAACTGTGCTGTTTCTCCAATCCTGTCCAGGGCGGTTGAAGCGCTCAGGCCGCTTTGCATCATCATTCCCATAAGTGCGGCTACATGAGGCGCGGACTGGGAAGTGCCTATCAGGCCTGCAACATATCCGCCGACGGAGCTTATATGTGTGCTGAAAATGTGCTCAACAGGGGATACGGATCCTCCGGGAGCTGCGAAATCCATCTCGGAGCCGTAATTGGAGAAGTCTGACTTTTCAAGGGTGCTGTCTATCGAGCCGACGCAGATTACGCCGGACTGATTTGCGGGGAAGTCTATCTGGCCTTCGCCCTCATTGCCTGCCGCGGCAATTATCGCCCCTACTCTTGTACTGGCATAACTGATTGCGTCCTGGACCGTCTGCACTGGTATTCCGTCAGACCATCCGAGGCTCATTATGATTATGTCGGCCCCGCCATCGGCAGCTGCCCTGATTCCCTGGGCGATCCAGTCGGCAGTGCCAAGACCGTTTGCACCCATCGACTTAACTGCAAGTATGCTGGCCCCTGTATGGTTCATGCCGGCAATGTACTGGCCGTTGTTCACTATGGCCGCGATTACGCCTGCCACGTGGGTGCCGTGACCCATCTCGTCCACATTGTCCGGAGCCAAGGGATCCGTTACCGTATCTATATATCCTGAGACCCTGCCCGACAAGTCGGGATGATCTCCCCATACGCCCGTGTCTATAACTGCGATAGTGACCGGGCTACTGAAGTCATCCATATCCCAGACTAGCGGCATGCTTGTGGCGTACATATTCCATTGTTTTGTTGAGAAGCTGGGATCGTTCGGAATGGATAGATAGTTGCTTACGCGAGCATAGCTGTTCGGCTCGACGTAATCTATCCAGCCTTCTGCTTCAAGCTCTGCTGAAAACTGCTCGGCGGTCTTGCCGGCTGGCACAGCCGCTACCAGGTAGCCGGCTTCAAATACGCTGTTGTTTTATGCTTGTGCCCTTTTTGGCAAGGGCATCGTTGATTTCGCTGACATTGATGCCGACCATCGGCTTAATCAGGACCTCGGTTGCAGCAGGAACAGATATCTTCGTCAAAGGGTATACCTTTGCGCTCTTGCTGCTTACTGAGGCTGGCGGCGGAATCAGGTTCATTAATGATGCGTAGCCCCCCATGGTTGATGTGTCTGAGCTGGCTTTCACCAGTTCGACGTCCAGCACTACGCTTGTCGCGGATGTCTTAGAGAACTGCTCGGAGCCAGATACATAGCCTGCCTTGATGAAATCGAGCCTGATCTCTGCCCCAGTGGCGAGGCCCGCTAGTACCACGCTGTACACCCCGGACAGGCCCGTTTCTGTCTCGTCCACTTTGACGCTATTTACATATATATTGACTGTCACACCTGCAATGACTGCACTCGAAGCTGCTTCTGTCACCACGCCCGATATGGTAAGTGCCGTCGGGGGCCTTTCGAAGCATCCTGCCAGGCTGACAATGCAGATTGCCATCAAGGCGAATACGAAGATCCTTTTCATTTCTATCCTCCTATGAGTATTCGAAACACCTCATGACGTCCTTAGGAAATGCCGTTTCTCGTCACTGGATGTCCCATCTTGAGATACATGCAAAAGACCATTCTCAATGCGCTTTGCTTTAATAAGGAGGCCTGCAAGGGCCATTGCTTTTTTGCGAGCCTCCTTGCGCGGATTTTGCCGGTATTACGCCCGGACAAACACCCTCTTCTAAGTGCTGGCCGTTTGCTCGCCGGCTAGATCCGCAATTGGTTATCCGGTTAATATGTGCCGGATATCCTTGAAAGCGACCCGTACACATACTGCAAGTTGGAGCTGTTAACATTGACCCTGCTTGTGAACGAGTAGTAACTGGACATTATGATCGTGACCTCGTACTGGCCGAAATTCAGGTCTGTGACCCTCAAAGGAGTCGTGCCCATGTCGTAACCGTTAAGGAACACTTTGGCTCCTGACGGGCTTGATGTAATGTATATGCTGCCGTTATTGGTTACTGGCGGCACTACGACCGGAGGCGCCACGATGATTATCGAGCTTACCGAAGGCGGCTCTATCAGAGAATTAACCCCGCCAATGGTGTACTTCGTGTACGCGCTCGACCAGTTGCTCTGGAATGTAGGCGTGATTACGACGGACTTGATCTGCGCCATGAAGCCGTCGGCTGCGAAGTTTATGTTGATCTGGGGCGCGAAGTTGTTATTGGTGAGCGACCTTGCCAACCAATCCGTATCCTGTATCTTCTCGGGAGTCGAAATCAGGACGAGCTGGTCGGTGCCCTTGGGTCCGCCAATGGTAAGGCTGTATCTGCTGTTGTCCGGCAGCCTGTAGGATACATTCGCCTTTACCCAGTTCTGGCTCGAGTAGATATTAGGGAAAAGCATCCTTACTACGCCGTCAGCGTCGATCGAGAATATGTACGCATAGGAGTCCTTGTTGACCTTGAAGCCGATGCCTATCGATTCTCCTATGAAGTAGTCGCTCTTATCTGTCCATATGGAGGTCAGATAGGGCTGGTTGGGGTTGATGATGATGCTGTTTACGCTGGGAACCGTTGCCGCGCCTACTCCGGTGGTCATTCCAAATACCAGCAGTAGCAGTGACAGCGCTATGAAAATTCTCAGATTTTTCATTCTTTGCTCCTTCTCAGGGCCATTTGACCCTGCATTGTTTCCGAAAATCCGATCTTTTCGGATCATCGGCATTATCTGCCGCGATAATCTCTTTAAGCCGATCCTGCCTGTAAGGCTGCTAAATGCTTTGCGGGCCCCTGCCCGAAAGACTTATAGGCAGGAATCAGCGCTGAAAATCTACTGACCTACGTAATGCACTTCCAGAAGCAGCCTGACTGTATCCAGGTAGATCGTTCCGCTCAGGGAGCCTCTTATGGTCGTATAGTCGAGCACAGTAACCCTTACCTTGAAAGGAAGCATGTCGAACTCCAGCACTTTGCCGTTGTAGACGACATCTCACCCTCATTGGCTATGCTTCCGAACTGGTAAGTACCATTGCCGGCGCTGCCGCTTACGCTTATCTTGGTTATCATTCCGAATACAGCACTGGCCCTGAGTGTCACCGAACCGGCTTTTGATCCCAGAGAGAACGTCTCGGTTTGCAGGCCGTTGCCCGGGAAGCCGAGTATTATCTGCTTGTTGACCAGAAGGCTTATCAAGTTGCCCCGCGAGGAGCCCGAAATCCTGGTCAGCAATGCATCCACGCTCTGGGTATTGGAGCTGTTGATCGTCACCCTTGTCGTATACGAGTAGTAGTCGGACAGGACTATGTTGACTTCATACTCGCCGTAGTTGAGGTTGGAGATGCTTATCGGGGTTACGCCGCGGTCGACGCCATTGACGAAGACCCTGGCCCCGCTGGGATTGGAGGTGAAATTCACCCTGCCCATGCTCTGCCAGGGCGGTGAAATCGGGGGGATTACCACAGGGGGAGGAGTGACTATTGTGCTTACTCCGCCGACTGTGTATGAGGTATATGCGCTCGACCAGTTGTTCTTGAAAGCAGGGTTTATCGCTACGGATTTCAGCTGTATCATGAAGCCGTCGGCCGTAATGTTTATATTGATCTGGGGTGCGAAGTTGCTGCTGTCTAGCGACTTTACGAGCCAGTCCGTGTCCTTGATCTTGCTCGGAGTCGATATCAGTACCAGCTGGTCGGTCCCGTTGGGCCCGCCTATCGAAAGGTTGTACTTGTTGTTGTCAGGCAGGGCGTAAGTCTGGTCCGCCTTCATCTTGTTGTCATTGGAGTAGATGTTGGGGAATATCATCCTTACCGTTCCATTTGCGTCGATCGAGAATACGTATACATATGAGGCTTTGGTCACTCTGAAGCCAATGCCGACCTTATCACCGATCTTGTAGTTTTCCTTATCTGTCCAGATCGATGTCTGATATGGCTGGCTGGGGTTGATTATTATGCTGTTTACGCTGGGCGCAGAAGCCATGCCCGTGAAGGCGGAGGTAATGAATATCGCAGCTATCAACGCCAGCATTATGGTAATTCTAGGAATTCTCATGTGGTTGCTTTCCTTTCCTTTATGGCATCGGCCATACTGTGATTGCTTTTGGCCGCTTTCCCCGGCCCTTCAGATGTTGATTGATCCATTTACCTGAAGGGCCGCGGAAGGGGCGCTAGAACTTGTACTGCCGTGCTCTAGAATATGTAACCGATGCCAGCCTTGGCATAGCCGCCGTGACCGTATATCGTGCTCCAGCGGTAACCGCCTTCGACGGCGAGTCTCAGGTGGCGCCACCTTAGATCGATGCCAGGCCCTACTTTTATGCCGAAGCCGATGCCCGGCGACTGTGCAGGCCTGATCAACAGCGAAGGTGTGGCCGTCAGGAAGAGGTTCCAGTTAACATCCGAAGAGACGGGGTTTAGCGGAATATAGTATCTGCCGAATGCGCTGATTTCCAGGTTGGTCCATCCGTAACCGACCGCAACACCGCTGGCCCAACTGTTTGACTTGAATTCGAGCTCCAGCTCACCGAGTGTATATGAGTAACCGCTGTTCAAACTCAGCGTTGTCTGGAATGGTGTGGCTGCCATCGACACGGTTGCCGACATAAGTGCTATCAGAATTACGAGACCTGCGATTATGGTTGTCCTTTTCACTTTTTTTCCTCCCAATTTTCAATTTGCGACTTGTTCTTTCGCTTCTAGGCGGTATTGAGTCCGATCATTTCCTTTTGCAACAGGCTCGCTTGTGCGGGAATTACTTATCGGAAGCATGTTGCAGGAAACGCCGTGCGCGTTGTTTACGCTTGAGCTTTTAGTAAACGGGCATGGTCTGCAATCTGCCGAAGATCCCCGTTTCCCCGAGCCCGGTTATCGCGATTTTCACCAGGGCCACGCCGTCTTTCAATGACACGACCATTGAATTGCCGGCGAAATCTGCGAATTTGATCGGCCCGGTTATGCTTATTACAGCGGTGAACTCATGATCCATGAATTCGCCGGTAAGGCCTGTGAGCTTCACCATTGCGGTGAACTCCTGTCCTACTTGTGTGACTATGGGGAATATGATTTCGAAACCGAACAGGTCTGTCTTGAGCGCGTTGGAGAGCTCTGTGCCGTTGTTGACCATAACCATGGTATTGCCCATCAATATATGGCTGGGCGTGGCACAGATGAACTCCTTGTCGGAGAATGCTTTGGGATAGATGGATACGCTGTCCAGGTCGTTGCTGAACCAGACGGTAGGCGTGATCTGCCCGCCTTTTGTAACCAATCCGCTTCCTTCTACGGAAATGTCATTGCCTGCGAACCTGAGCTCAGGAAGCTTCTGTATGATCGGCGCCAGGAAGGCTTTCTCATCGGTCAGCACATGGAGCAATGAAGGCTCCCCCTTGCTTCCGTCCGGCATGATTGCGCTTACCTGCCAAGTGCCGAGGCCGAGCGATCCTTCTTTTATTAGCCAGCGCCCGAGCCCGTCTGTTTCAGCCTCTACTTTTACGCCTTTGTTCGATTCCGCAACGATTGTCCTCACAGCCGTCGGTAAAATCCCGTCTACGCTGACAGAGCCGCCCACGGCGTAACCGTTTGAGCTTTCCTTGGGAACTATTGTGCCTGCTGCCTTGGGTACGATAGTCTCAATTGCGAAGCCCATCCCCCAAGCATTGGTACTTGCGTCCCACTTGTGCTTTTCAATTAAGGCCGTGCCATTCATGAAGTACTTATAGACAGTCAGAAGAGCCGGGTTTCCGCTCTCGTAGGAAATGCTTGTGTCTTCAGTGATGACACCGTCGATCTTCGGCGAGAAGTAGTAGTAAGTGGCGCTTGTTGCCAGCAGGCTGCCGTTCTCGCTGTGCTCGAAGCTCTTCTTGACTCCTGCGGACATTTTCTCGATGGTGGTTTTCTCTATTAGGAGCACAACCTTGCTATTAGGGTAGAACTTCTCATTTGTCCTGGTATCTGAAGAGAAGGAAGGCCCCTTTTCGTGCTTGCGTGTCTCAACTTCCGCGAACATAACCTTGTGGTCGACCACTTTGGTAGTCGTCTTGCGCGATTCCGTTACCTCGGTATCGTCCGTCAGCTTGTATTGCCTTGCTTCCTGAACGGTCGTCCATTCGCTGCTGTCCTCGGCGACCTTCATTACGGCAGGCGCTGAAGTCGTCTGCCAGGGCACCTGGGCCAAAGCCAGCGGAGAAAGGAGCACTATGAACGCCAGGCTTAACAGGGCGTTTTTCTTTATCTGCATTAGTCTTGCGAAGTTACCTGATATTGCCATTGAAGAGGCCCCCTTAGAAATCCAAGTCATCACGGTTTTTGATTCTATATATAAATTATTCTATTACAGAAATATTTCTCCGAGAAGTATATAGACCGAGCGCAACTGTCACGCTCTTTCTGATGTCCAGAACATCACTCTTCTTTACCTGTTGCTTCTGGTCTGTGAGAGCAGTGTCGAAATTTTTTGCAGGTGGCTAACCGGAGGGCTGGGATTTTGGGATCCCAGATTGCGATGGGGCTGTACTGTAGGTTTCTTCATTGCGTGGAAGTATCTTTGATTCTTCTGCCTTGCTCCGTTACTTCGATAAGTCAGGGACCGTAATCTTAAACTCTATCGATTTCTCCCTGGCGAAAGGATTTGTACACCCTGCGGTGAGCACCGCAATCATTATCATTACGATCAGGAAACTCAGTAGCGATTTCTTATGCATCAATGCACCTCCAATCTTTACTCGCAGAAAAGGATCTCAGGCCGCTTGATCGCATCGCCTCTCCTATAAGCCGCAAGCTCATTGAAGAGCTTTTCCTTGACTCCTTGCTATGCCTGTCTTCCCCTATTGGTGATTGGGATCTTCTGTCCAGGCCCAGGTGTCTTCCAATTTAGTTCGGATTGCAGCCGTTACAGCTTTGTCCTTCTATTTATACTCAACAGCCTTCATTTCCTCATCAACCAGATATGGCTCCTCATTTTTGCCTTCAATGTGATCGAGGACTATCTCCAACTTCCTGTAATCGTCAATCGAGGATAATACTGCATCCGCCCTGTTGTTCTTGAAGATATATACCTTGCCCATCATCTGTGCCTTTTCTCTGCATGCTTTGTAATTCTTCCTCATGTCAGAGACTGTTACTATAGAACGCAGTTCAATTTTCACTTTTCCTCAAACTTTCTGTAGTACTCCTTTACTACAATTTTATCGTACTCCTATTATAATATTTTTACTACTTATATTTTATATTTTTATTAATTCAATAATATAAATTCCCGCATTTCTATTTCCAGTATCCCTGTTTTCTCCTGTTGAGCGTAATGGCTTTTTAAGTCTCTGCAGCACTTCATTCTGCCATTATTTTGTTATGTTGCCCCTCGGTATATAGCAGGCGCTATTAACTATAATGGGCATTATGCTGCATTGATTATTCTTTCGCCCGCTTAAGATAAATCATCGAACTGATCCTAGTAGCTATCCGAACCATATCATTTAATAAACAACAGGTATTACGCATATGCGAATTTCCTACTAGATATGGCAATATATATTACAAAATATGTACATATAAATGATAGTCATCAATATCGGTGCATATTAACAGCTGTGGATGAATGTAAGGCAGCAGCAAGAGAAGTTGGCGAAATATCCAACTTGTTAAGCCTAATGATTGTTCCCTGGGCTCGACATCTTATTTTGACTGCGTGCAGATATCGAATAATGCGAAATGCCAAGCTACCATGCAAGGCAGCGTCCTGTGGGCAGTATAGCTACAATAGCGGGAAGTAAACCGAAACGGCGCGAAGACCGGGACGGCGAATAACTTTCTTGTACCGCAATCAGCCAGCGCATTGAGGGCAAAGCAAAATAGGGGCGACGGCGCTCCTTGGTGTCATGTTGCTCTTTGAGTTTCTTGGGTAGGTTGCAGAAGGTTAAGCTAAGCTTGCGCCTAATTTTGAGAATTCAGCTGATAGGATGGTGGGCTACAGTTCATCTGTTCCGTGTTCCTCTTCTGGCTATCTGGTTGTGATATTGGTTTTGTTGGCTAAAGAAGAAAGCTTGACGAGCTTACTTGTGCCTACACAATGCTCGGTAGGACTAATCTGAAAGAGGAGCAACTCAGCTCTTTTCTGGATTCGCCTTTTCGATGCTTTCATTTATCCGTATCTTTAGATCATCAATGGAGACCGGATTTTCCAGTCCATCGATATATTCTATTATTTCCGACAGCTTCTCATATTCGGCTATTGAGAACAACACGGCGTCTGCCTTGTTGTTTTTGAATATGAAAACCTTTCCCAAGCTTTGGGCCTTGTCTCTGCAAGTTCGGTAGTTCTTGATTATCTCGGAATTCGACACAATGGATTTCAAGGCGAATTATCATTTCGTGCACCTCATAGTCAGTGAATATACATTCTTATTTCATAATACATAATACTATAAATAATTGCCACAATAATCTAATGCAATTTTATTTGCACTATTTATTGCATCTGCAACTGGAGCGAAAATCTATCAGACTTCGATGAAAAATTGAGATCGGCTCGTATTTAAACCTGATTTATATTCACCTTTCTCCTTCGCAGCTCATATCACTCCTGCCAAATAGCCTCATTCGGCAAATCATTAATGAATTATCGATGGCCAGACCCAATATATTGGCGTCGCCAGTTTCCCATGCAAATGTCCAACATAGGCGCTCATGAACGACGCCATAGCCTAGCTCTTATCTGTTGCCCTGTTCGTCGTTTCCGGGCTTTCTATTGAATAGCCTCATAGAGTACTTTGCCGCCTCGGTTGCCGTTCTTCCGATGCTCAGGATGCCGGCAGTCGTATTGCTGACTACCGATATAGCGTTGGATACAACATTATCGACGGAATTAGCAACCACGCCTGCTTTTTTTGTGAATTCATTGATGCTTTTCACTGCCCCGTTAAGATTTTCTATTGTTGCAGGCAGCGCAATGATTGCAGAGTCTATGCTGACTCTGTTCGCATCTAGAATCCCATTAAGCCTCTTGAAAAACCCTATGAAGTGATTCAAGGCGATGACGATGTAGATTACAGCAACCGCTCCTATGCATATTGCCAGGATACTTAATACGTCGAGAAAGCTTATGAACATTGAAATTCCTCCAAGAGTCCGGGCGAAGGCCACGGGCACCTATTAGTTGTTAGCCTGCAGCTTCTCTACGCCTTTGACCAGGTTGTCAATGCCTGCCTTTGCAGCGTCTACAGTCTCTTCCGCAACATCCGAGGCTTTCCTAATTCCTCTTGCCATTCCGTCCTTAGTGTTCCTCTCCATCTTCGAGATCGCCCCGCTGATGCTATCCACCTTGTCCATTATCTGTTTCTCGACGTTGTTCATATCTTTCTTGGCCGTCTCGGCTATCCGCCTTGCCCCGTTAGAGAAGTCGTTTAGCGTTTCTTTCCCCGACTTGGGCGCGAGCAGTATGCCTGCAATTACGCCTAAGCCCAGGCCAATTCCAGCACCAACCGCGAAATTCTTCATACCGTTTCCAAATTCTGAACTCATGTGTTTTCCTCTTCCTACATATTATTCTCAGTCTGATTAGCTCCATAACTGATAATCCTATTGTACTACTTATTTCGCACATTTATTTGCATATATTATATAATAATTATTTTAATGTTTTATAGACGTTTGATGGCACTTTTCAGAAATAATCATAATCTGCAACAAGAAATGCCTTCCAAAGGCCATTTCAAGTTCCTTTGTCGGTCTGCGCGCACAAGCTCGAATATAGGCTCCCTCAAGTCGTGGACCGATATTTGGTCCGTGTTGCCGCACCTGTTCGTCCGCAGATTCATGAGCAGTTCTTAGGATATTCCTTTATTCTTTCTCCCGTTCTAATTACAATCGACTTAACGGATTGCTAGAATAGAGATTAGCGGCAAGACCGATGCGCGGGAGCAGGCAGCCATTTATTCAATTTGCCGGTCGCATACTTTAGAAAAACCGCTTGGCCCGCGAGGAACGGAGAGAAAAATGAGCAGCAATCACAGCACATACGAGGCCCTGAAGGAGCGCGGCTTCATCTACCAGGCTACCGACCCGGAGAGGATCAAGAAGCTGATAGATGGCGAACCGACCGTATTCTATCTAGGCATAGACCCCACAGCCGACAGCCTTCATATCGGCCACTTCTTCGCGCTTATGATGTTCCGCCATCTACAAGACGCCGGCCACAAGGGCATACTGCTCGTGGGCGGTGCCACTGCCCTGGTGGGAGATCCCAGCGGCAAGAGCGATATGCGCAAGATGCTTCCAAAGGAGAAGGTAGCGGCCAACCTGGAAGAGGTAAAAGAGCTTGCCAAGAAGTTCATCATAACGACAGGCGACAACGCCGCCATCATTACCAACAACGCGGATTGGATCTGCGCTTACAGCTATATAGATTTCATGCGCGACATAGGCATACATTTCAACATCAACAGGATGCTCTCGGCGGAGACCTATGCCACAAGGATCAAGGAGGGCGGGCTGACCTTCCTTGAAATGGCCTACATGCCGATGCAAGCATACGATTTCGTGCGCCTCAACAGGGATTACGGCTGCACCATGCAAATCGGCGGCAGCGACCAGTGGGGCAACATCGTGGCCGGCTCCATGCTCAACAGGAAGCTGAACAACATCGAGGAGGACGCGGGAGACTACGAAAAGGACCTCTTCGGCCTGACCTGTCCATTGCTTATGACAAAGGAAGGCAAGAAGATGGGCAAGACCGAAAGCGGCACCTTGTGGGTCGCCAGGGAGAAGACCACCCCCTTCGATTTCCACCAGTACTTCTACAATGTCGAGGATTCAAGCGTAGAGCTCCTTCTCAGGCTGTTCACAAGGCTCGATCTGGACTATATAAAGTCGGTGTGCGAGAAGGACATCCTAGCCGCGAAGAGGCTCATGGCCTACGAGATCACAAAGCTCGTACACGGCCAGGAGGAGGCGGACAAGGTAGTAGATGCGGTCTCCACCCTCTTCGGCACCAATGAGAACGTGGACAACCTTCCAAGCGTCCAGGTGGGCAGGAATCTGGTCGACGGCGGCGTGAAGGTAGTAGACCTGCTTGTAGAAGTGGGGTTCCTTCCCTCGAAGTCCGAGGTAAAGCGGATGATAGACCAGAATGCCCTCATGATAGACGGCGAGAAGATCTCCGATATTGACCACACGCTGAGCCTTTCTCACTTCGAAAAGGGTTATGTGATAGCCAAGAGGGGAAAGAAGAATTTCCTGAAGATCGAGCTGAAGGGCTGACCGGATCCCGTGGGCTGATAATAGAACATATCAAGTAGATATTGCCTATTGAGGGCGGAGGTTGCAGATCGCAGATCAGCGTCACCTCCGCCCTTGATTTCGAACCATTGTTTATTTGCGCAAGGCGGATATGATTGAATTAGGTGGCAACTTGATTTAGCTTGGAAGAAAGGTGCGTATTATCATGGCCGATAGAAAGTGGTCCGCACAGGAAGTAGCGGAATACAGGAAGAAGACGAACTCCTTCATCTATTTCAACAAGGAAGATGCGAACATCTTCGTCCCCAAGCCTTATGGCTTCGGCAGGACGCTCAACTTCGCAAACCCCGTCTCCTGGCTCTTCGTAGCAGCGATAATCGCGTTCCTGGTCTGGGTATCGAGATACTAGTAGCCCAGTGGCGAAGACGTCTTACGAGATTAGCTAAGGAGGACAAGATGGCAAGCATTGCTGTAAACGAACCGGCGCCGGACTTTACGCTTGCGGATTTCGAAGGCAATGCGTTCCGGCTTTCCGGCCTTAAGGGGCAAAAGCATGTTGTTCTGGTGCTCAACAGGGGGTTTATGTGACCATTCTGCCAGAAGCACATGATGCAGTTGCATCAGGATTTTACGGCTTTCGAGGCGAAAGATGCGGCCATTGTTGTAATCGGGCCAGAGGATGCGACGGCCTTCAAAGCATACTGGAAGAAGAATAACCTGCCCTTCATAGGACTTCCGGATGAGAAACATGTGGTACTCAAGCTATACGGGCAGAAGGTGAACCTGTTCAAGCTGGGGCGCATGCCGGCGCAGATGATCATCGACAAAGGCGGCATGCTGCGCTACGTCCATTACGGACATTCCATGGAGGACATCCCCGGAAACGATGAGCTCATGTCCCTTTTGGATTCTTTAGGTGCCTGATACCGTAGAAATTGCCAGGTTATCCTGCTTTCTCTTTTCTATTAACCCACTGCGCAAGCAGACTCGCATATGGCGGCGAAAATAAGGCTTGGCCCCTTCCAAATGAGGGACCAAGCCTTTTCTCTTATGCAACTAGTCGGTTTCTTAAGACTGCTTTACGGAATCAGGCCGTCATGCCTTACTTCGCAATGGCAGCCAGCTGGCCGAAGAGCGCGTCAAGGGCTGCCGTGTAGTTCTTGTAGTTGACTCCGGTCTTGCCGTCCTTGTCGACGTAGCCGGGCTGGATGTTCTCCCAGCTGTACATGAGCTCTATCTGGCCAAGGATGGGATCAGGATTGCCTGCTGCGTCCTTCCTGTCCTTGTTGTACACGAATACGTACGGGACCTGCAGCTTGTTGGCCGCGATTACGGCGCCGGACGCGTCAGTGTAGGAAACGTTGTTCTTATCCAATGCATAGACCGTTTCGATTCCGGGGAAGTACTTCCTGACGAGGTCCACATACATCTTGGCGTATGCGTTCTTCGTGTCGCGCGTCTGCAAGACGTTGGAATCGAGCTTGGTATCCCATGTATAGATCTTCGAAATGTTGTACTTCTTCGCATACTCGTTCACGAGCTTTACGACAGCCTGGGTGTTTCCGCACCAGGGGCCGCCGAACATGAAGACGAAGTTGCCGGGGCTTTCAAGTATCTTCGTGAGCTCGAAGTATGAGACGGTCTGCATTACCCAGGGCTCATCCTTCGCGTCTAGTATCGTGGTCTTCGCCTTGGCGTTGAATGCGGTGCTGAAGTACTCGAAGTCCGTGAAGGTGTCCAGTTTGGCCGTCTTCTTGCCAAGCAGCGTCTTTGTCGCGACAATGTCGAAGAGCGGGCGGATTTCCTTCTTGTAGGCTTCTATCTTGGCAGGATCGTCGACTCCGTTGGTCTGGAAATCCTTCGCCCATGTGAGCATCTTCTCGAAAGAGGCCATTATGGGGGCGGGCTTGCCGTCGGCGCCGACGCTGTTCTTGTTGTACAGGAATAGGAACGGCACCTGGAGCTTGTTGGCCAATGCCGTCGTGCCGTCAGCTTTTACATAGCTTACGCCGTTGACGTTCTTGTCATACAAAGTGACGATGTTGGGCAGATACTTCTGCACAAGGTCCACATAGAGGTTGGCATAGGGGTTCTTCGTGTCGCGGATGTGCATCGACGCGCCGTCCAGTTTGAAGTCGAAGTTGTAGATAGCCTCAACACCATATTCCTTGGCGACGTCGTTGATCTGGGCGATGACCGCCTGGGTATTGCCGCACCATGATCCGCCGAAGAGTATCATATACGTCCCGTCGCTTTCGAACAGCTTTATGAGCTGGTCGTACGATACGGTTCTAAACACCGGATCAGGGTCTGTGAGATGGGAGAAGTTTGCGCTGTTGAAGAACTGGTAAGTCGCGTTTATGCTCTTCGCAGGGGCCTCAATTGCCCAGACACTAGCTCCGAGTAAGCCCAAACACAGCACCAGAATAATCGCTCTAGTCAAGCTTTTCGTCATTTTCCTGTTCCCCTTTCTTGTTGCTTACCGTAAATCAGTTTATTTGCTCTTACGGGCAAGCCGCGCCGTCCGCAGCCGCCGCGTCGTCGACAACGGGCGCCGTTGTTGCGCCGCTGCCATCGTTGGTCACGGTTGTCGAAGGAACAATGCCGGACCCTACATTGACTACCAGTCCGCCTCCGGTCGAGGCGACCGGCGCTATGGCGTTCTTCCTCTGGAAGCCCACCATCGTGAACAATCCGAAACCCATCGCTACTAATACAATGAAAAGGACTATAGAATGTCTGTTTATCAATTAAGTGCCTCCTTTCGGTACGGTAAGGCGAATGCGGCCATTGCCTATTTTGCTACATTGCCGGCCACGTTGAGGGCGTCCCAGGTCCTTGAGAACGGGGGTGCATAGCAGAGGTCCATCATTCCCAGCTGCTCAACGGTAAGGCCGCCTGTGATGGCTGCGGCAAGCACGTCTGTGCGCAGGACCGATCCCGACCCTCCGACGATCTGCCCGCCCAGCAATTTGCGCGTAGCCGGATCATAGATCAGCTTTATGGATATCTCTTCCTGGCCGGGCCAGTAGTTCGTGTGGTTCTTGTCGGTTATGAAGACGCTCTTGAAGCTTATACCCATCTTCGTCGCGTCCCTCTCGGAAAGGCCAGTGCGGCCCGCCTCGATGTCGAATACCTTTATACATACTGATGACAGGCTGCCAGGGTATCTTGTTCCCTTGCCCGCCATGGCGTCTCCTACGACGCGGCCAAGCTTGTTGGCGCCGGTCGCAAGCGGCACGTACTCAGCCCTTCCGTCGTAGGCAAGCGGCACGGTGGCGCAGTCGCCGGCGGAGAAGACAAAATCAAGATTAGTCCTCCCCGTGTTGTCGACGATTATCGCCCCATTGGGCATCATCTCAAGTCCGCTTCCCGCCAAAAATGCCGTGTTGGGCTTTATGCCTATCGCCACGATCACAAGTTCCGCCTGATAGCGTCCCTTATCCGTGACGACTTCGTCCACGCGCCAGTCCTTGCCTATGAATGAGACCACGTTCTCGGAAAGGTGAAGCTGGACGCCGTTTCTAACCAGTGACTTCTCAACGACGTCGGTGACTTCCTTGTCGAAGAGCTTTCTTAGCACTCTGTCGCTGTGCTGGATCATCCGCACAGATTTGCCCATATGCGCGCAGGCTTCCGCAGATTCTATCGCGATGAAGCCGGCGCCGATTATGGCAACGTTCTTGATCGCAGGGTCCTGCAGCAGCTTCTTAAGCTTCTCCCCGTCATCGAGCCTTGTTAGCGGCATGATGTTGCCAAGGCCAATTCCTGGGTGTTCGGGGAGAATGGGGCTGCCGCCGGTCGCGATCATCAGCTGATCGAAGCTCTCGTCGTATTCGGCCCCGGTCTGCAGGTTCTTGACCCTGACCTTTTTTGCGGCATGATCCAGGCTCAATACGCGATTGTGGATACGGACTTCGATGCCCGATTCGCGAAACTGCTCGGCGGTCCTTGCTATCATGAAGTTCGGGTCATCGAACCAGCCGCCGACGTAATAGGGCAGGCCGCAGGCTCCCCAGGACACGTCGCCGCTCTGCTCGAGGACTATTACTTCGGCATCCTTCAGGTTCCTTTTCACCCTGGCAGCGGCGCTCATTCCCGCCGCCACGCCGCCTACTATCAATATCTTCATACCGTTTCTGCAATCTCTGTATCGGACTTGAGGTTGTCGTAGACTTTCATGTCCACTTCCTTAAGTATCCGTGCAGAAACAGCCCCCGCGACAAAGGCGTCGGAAACGTTCAAAGCCGTACGGCCCATGTCTATTAGCGGCTCGATCGATATAAGAAGGCCTGCTAGAGCTATGGGTAGGTTCAGGGCAGACAGTACGATAAGCGCTGCGAAGGTGGCCCCGCCGCCGACTCCGGCGACTCCAAACGAGCTAATCGCCGTAACAAGCGCCACTGTGAGCAGGAAGCCTATGTTGAAGGGGTTGATCCCTACCGTCGGCGCTATCATGACTGCCAACATAGCAGGATAAATGCCGGCGCAGCCGTTCTGGCCTATCGCTATGCCGAACGTTGCCGAGAAGTTGGCGATTGCGTCGGATATGCCAAGCTTCTTGGTCTGTGTCTCTATTGTCATCGGCAATGTCCCCAGGCTGGTGCGGGACGTGAACGCGAAGGCGAGCGTGGGGAATGCCTTCTTTATGTATGTCCACGGATTGTACTTGAAAAGCGCCAGTATGAAGAGATGGATGGTGAACATCACGATGATTGCGGTGTAGGAGGCGATCACGAACTTCGCAAGGTTCACGATTGCCGAGAAATCCGTGCCAGCGATCATCGAGGCCATCAGGGCCATAACGCCATATGGGGTCAGCTTCAGGATCATGGTCGTTATGCGCATCGTCACGGCATAGGACGCGTCGACCAGCTTCTGGACGAAATCAGCCTCTGCCGGATTCTTTTTGCGTATCGCCAAAGTGGCAAGTCCGATGAAGCCGGAGAATACGACCACGGCCAGCGTGGAGGTGTTCCTGGCCCCTGTCATGTCCTTGAATGGATTCGTGGGTATGATCTCCAGTATCTTATCAGGCAAAGACGTATTGGCCTGCGCCGTAGTCTGCTGGAGCACGGCCGCCCTTTGCGTTTCCGCGGTCCCCAGGGTCAGCTCTCTCGCGTCAAGTCCGAACGCAAGGGCAGATACCTCTCCTACCATCGCTGCCAAGCCTGCCGTAAGAACGAGCGTGAGGATTACGCTCATGCTCATCTTGCCCAGGTTCTTCGCGTCTTTAAGCTTTAATATGGCTGAGATGATGGAAACCATGACCAAAGGGATGACTATCATGCGAAGCAATGCTACATAACCGTTACCGACCAGCCCGTACCAGGGCAATGTGCTGTCCAGGACCTCTTTTTGGCCCCTGAAAGCGAACTGCATGGCAAGCCCCAGAACTATGCCAAAGCCAAGGGCTACCAGGACGCGCTTCGTGAAGGACGCTCTCTTGGACTGCATCCTCAGCACGATTCCGATGCATACGGCAAGGGCTACGATGTTGATTATCGTATATAAAATAACCATATGTTCCTCCAAATGCTCTTTAGATACTTTTCGCTACTGAGAACCAAGCACCAATCCCTGGATTTCTGTTGTACGCCCTACAAGCTGCCTATACCGATTTCATATGCGGTTTCCGCTGCAATAAGCGCTGATTGGAATTCTGCGTTTCTCTTTTTCGCTCCAGTTGGTCAGAGATTTGGAATCCTATTGGCTTCAAATTGTGCCTTCTCTCACTTCCCCTCCAATGAGTATCAGCTGCTTTGTAAACAAGTTACCATATAAATCGAAATATATAAATATGCTTGGTTTTCCATACCATCCCTGCTTGCATGTCAGAATCCCAATTATTGGCTAATCAGAAAGTTCTTTGATTAGGGGCGCGATGGTCATCGGGTCGGGAATGTAGCCAACCGGATTGGCTTTGGGCCTTGTGCTGGCTAGAAGTGACGAGTAGGAAGCCCTCGAACCTCGGTAGATTACGCCGGTCGGTATCCTGTCCCCCCACTCATACGCCTTGGCGAAGGCGGCCGCGCGATCATGAGGATCATACCCTTCCTCAAGCTTATAGACCCTTTCGCTGTACCACTTGAAGGTGTTGACCTTGTTGAAGGTGACGCAGGGCTGAAGCACGTCTATAAGGGCGAAGCCTTCGGTGCGAATGCCTTCCTGTATCAGCTGCGAAAGCTGCTCTATGTTGCCAGCAAAGCCTCTTGCAACGAAGCTCGCGTCTAGTGCGATTGCTACGGCGATCGGGTTGAAGGAGCCTGCGATCTGGCCCCACGGCGTCGTCGTGGAGACGTAGCCGGCATCGCTTGTGGGAGAAGTCTGGCCCCTGGTGAGGCCGAATACCTGGTTGTCATGGACTATGTAAGTGATGTGCGGGTTGCGCCTGAGCGCATGAAGGAAGTGGTTTCCGCCCTCTGCGTAACCGTCGCCGTCGCCGCCGATTGCAATGACTTTAAGTTCGGGATTCGCAAGGTGGATGCCGGTGGCTACCGGCAGTGTGCGCCCATGCAGGCCATTGAACACATTGCCCTTCAGGTAGTGGGGCAACTTGGCGGCCTGCCCAATGCCGCTTACCATGCAGATGTCCTGCGGCCTCAACTCAAGAGCTACCAGGGCCTTCTTCATTGCCGCCAGTATGCCGAAATTGCCGCAGCCCGGGCACCAGGCGATTGGATCATGGCTCTTGTAATCCTCGATCGTCAGCATCAGAAAGACACCTCCTTTCGTACGGCATCAGCTACTAGTTCAGGTGTGAACGGCCTGCCGTCGAACTTCAGTATGGAGCCTCTGACCTGTATGCCAGTCTCGGTCCTTAAGAGCTTTGCCAATTGGGCGGTGGAGTTGTTCTCCACCGTCATAAGCAGCCCCGAGCCCTTAAGAAGCTTCAGAGACGGCCTCCTTCGGGAAAGGCCAGAGCTGGGAGAAATGATAGCAGTTGGCCGAGTTTTCCGTACTGGCGTTCAGGATGTCGACGGCTTCTCGGACCACATGGAGGTTCGAGCCCCAGCACAAAAGCGTTACCTTCGCGTTCTCGGGGCCGTAATGATCCGGCGGGCTTATCTCAGACCTCAAAAGCTCCTGCTTCCTTGCCCGCTTGTTCATCATGGCCAACCTGACTTCCGCGCTTTCCGTTATGTGGCCCTCTTCTGTATGCTCATCGCTGTCGGCAACTACAAGCGCGGGCCCTGCCCCCGGTATCGCCCTCGGGGAAATTCCTGTATCCGTTATGGTATACCTTTTATAGTCGGCGGGGGCCGTTTCCGTCAGCATCTCGCCGCGCTCGATGGTGATCCTGGAAGGGTCGGGAGGCTCGATGGTCCATGAGGAATCGGCCAGGTACTGGTCGGTCATCAGAAAGACGGGTATTTGATACTTCTCCGCCAGGTTGAAGGCTTTGGCAGCCAGGTAGAACGCCTGATTGGCATCCCCGGGCGCGAGGATTGCTCTCGGGAATTCGCCGTGTGACGCATGGATAAGAAAGAGCAAGTCGGCCTGCTCAGTCCTCGTCGGAAGCCCTGTGCTGGGCCCGGGGCGCTGGGCGTCTACTATTACAATAGGCGTCTCGGTCATGCCCGCAAGGCCGATGCCCTCTACCATCAGGCAGAGCCCACCGCCGGAAGTCGCGGTCATCGCCCGCAATCCGGCATATGATGCCCCTATCGCCATATTGATCGCGGCGATTTCGTCTTCTGCCTGTTCAACCACTATTCCATGCTCCGCGGAGCGCCCGGCGATGAACTCCATGATAGAGGTGGAGGGCGACATCGGGTAGGCGGATACGAAGCGCAGCCCGGCTGCCATGGAACCGAGCGCTATCGCCTGGTTCCCTGTTAGCACCATGTGCCCGCCCGCCTGTCCGGGGGCAATCACTTTGCCGCAGATCGTGCAGTTGTCCCTGGCATAATCGTAGCCAGCCAGCGCCACTTTTACATTAGCCTCTACTACCTCTTTGCCTTTGCGCCCGAACTCATGCTCAAGCATCGAAGCGATGGACTCTCGGGGAAAGCCAACCATTCCGAGCACTGCTCCGACGGCTGTAGAGTTCATCATTATCGCCTGCCCGCCGGCGTCGGTCGTGAGCTTGGCCAAAGGCACAGCGAAGCCCCTCTCAGTTACTTCGGTGTATGCTACTGCGGCAGGGTCCCAGACAATTATGCCGTCCTCGCCAAGCTCTGAGATATGGGCCCGGATCGTCTCCAAATCCAGGGCGACTAGGACATCTATACGGGATGCGAAGGCGTTTACCGGCTTGTCGCCGACTCTCAGTTGAAGGAAATTGTGGCCGCCGCGGATTCTCGACTTCAGAATCCTGCCCGGTGAATACGAAAAGCCCTGATCTTACGAAAGTGCGAGTCAGCATGCCTCCGATAACCTGCAAGCCCTGGCCTGCGGCCCCGCCTATCTTCAAGGTCCAATCCAATTACACCACCCCCTATCGGAAGTCGCTCCTGGGTTTTAATCCCTGCCTAGTATGGGGTTACAAGGAAAGACTGATTACCCTATCAGCTGGCGAGCTTGCCTACTATTGGGTAACCTTTGAACAGCTCTCCTCCGTGCGGAGCGCCACCCATCTGGTCCGTCAGGTCCATCCCTGCCTCATGCATGCCGTAATGTTCGCCGTCACCCCAGTTGGGGCCGCCTGTTACATCGTAGACGGCGCCTTCGAATGCAACATAGGCCGCTTTTCCGTTCTTGCCGTCGAATTTGCTCAGCTCATCTGCCGTAAAAACCTTGAGCATTGCGTGCCTCCTCGGTTATCCATTTCCGTTGCAAATTGTGCTTCTAAACTGGGAAATACTAATCTTTATCAAGGCTCATATCGACATCTATCACTGCGACTTATATTCGTATTTCGACACAGAGCGTCTTATACCTTGCGCCTGACCTGTCTAGGCCGTATCGCGAAGCGGCGTGAAAAAATTACGAAACGCAATCGCTCATATGACAAATTCAGCCGCGTCCGATTGTACATGACCTTTTCGCTGACTCTCGTAAAGTTGGCCTAAGCTGCTCTAAAAGCCGTCCATTTAACGTTGAGCGTAACAGTATTAGGATCTATAAGCTCTGCTGTAAATTGGCTCTACTTGGGCAGCATGACCTCGAAAGTGCTGCCTTCATCTATCTTGCTGCTTACGCTCACTTTTCCGCCATGAGCCTCGACTATGTACTTCACTATGGAAAGGCCAATGCCAGAACCACCGGTCTTCCTGTTGCGCGACTTGTCGGCGCGGTAGAAGCGCTCGAATATGTAAGGCTGTTCCTTATCGGGGATGCCAATGCCGTCGTCTTTGACCGTAATCACTACGTAGCTTGTGGTTTCCATGACCTCGACATCGATGGAGCCGCCGCTTTTCGAGTACTTAACTGCGTTGGAGAGCAGGTTGACCAGAACCTGGTTGATCCTGTTCCTGTCCGCCGACACCATACAGTCCGTGCCCTTTAAGGCAATGTGCAGGCCCTTCTTTCCGATTTCCACTTCAAAGCCGCCGATTGCCCTCCGGATTACCTCCATGATGCCAAATTCCGTCTTGTCGAGCCTGATGTTGCTGCTATTGACCTCGGTAAGGCTTTCGATGTCCTTCATCAGCTGCCCAATCCGGATGACTTCGTCATGGCAGCTTTGCAAGTGCTCGACGGTCGGCTGCCATATGCCCTCTACCATCGCCTCTATATGGGTCTGAAGGATCGCAACCGGGGTCCTGATCTCATGTGAGACGTCCTCCACGAGCTGCTTTCTTATGCCCTCCTGCTGCTCGAGCGAAGATGCAAGGTGGTTAATGGATTGCATCAGCATGCCGACCTCCAAAGTGTCGTTCTGGTCGGCAAGCCTTACTTTGTAATTACCGTCTGATATCTGCGCCGCCGCTTCAACAGTTTTCCGTAAGGGTCGGCTGAGCCCAGTCGCCATGATCAGCCCCACGATGACCGAGACCGCCAGTGAAACAAGGCCGATGCCCGCGATTACCACGTTCAGGGTGTCCAGGAAGCGGAAGTCGTTCTCATTGAGGAAGAAGGGCTCGTAGTAGCCGATGCTGACGCTTCCCACAATCTCCCCGCCGCTAATAAGCTCATGCGCATGGGATTGGAAAGAGCCACCTATCTGCGGGAATTCCACGCCCATCCTTTCGGAGATGTCCTTCATGATGTCCTCACAAAGGCTCATGTCATGCGCCTGGGCGTCCCATACGGTTTGGCCCTGGCTGTCCAGGACCTTGATTATGTAGCCGTCGTTGAGGGCAGCCATGCCCGTCGCATAGACGAGATCGACATTCCATATGCCGGCCACTTCATTGTACTGGTGGCTGATGCTCGATATGATGCTCTCGGTCCTTGCTTCCTGCTGCCTTGCTATATAGCCTTTGAACTCCCTTTTGATCATGGAGCCCGAAAGGAAGCTGATAAGGGCGACTGTAAGAAGCGCCACTATCAGCATGGCAAGCGAGAGCTTCCTTTTTAGACTGAGCTTCAAATCACTCACCCTCGAATCTGTACCCCATGCCGTGGACGGTAACTATGTACCTGGGGAGTTTGGGATCGTCCTCGATCTTCTGCCTGATGTTCTTGATATGCGTGTCTACGGCGCGGTCATACCCCTCGAACTCGATGTCGAACGCGCTGGTTATCAGCTCGTCCCTGGTAAACACCTTCCTGGGCTGCCTTGCCAGGGCCACCAATATCCTGTACTCGTTGGGCGTGAGCCTGATCTCAACCTTATTCTTAACCACCGTCCGCATCCCGAGGTCTATCTCCAGATCCCCGCCGCTGAAGGTTATCTTATTGAACAGGGGAGACGTTGCGTCGCCCGCCCTTCGCAAGACTGCGTCGATCCTTGCCATCAGCGCCTTGAGGCTGAAGGGCTTCACGAGATAGTCATCGGCACCGATGCCCAATCCCTCCACCATATCGGCCTCATCTGCTTTTGCGGTCAGCATTATAATCGGCACGCGGGACTTCTTGCGTATAGCCATGCAGACCTCTTCGCCCGACATCTCGGGAAGCATGAGGTCCAAAAGTACCAGGGATACGTCCTCATCCTCGAAGATTTGCATCGCCTGCCTGCCGTTTTCAGCAGTCAGAACGGCAAAGCCCCTGCTTTCCAGGAAGGACTTCAGGACTTCAACGATTTTCGCCTCATCGTCGACCACAAGTATCTTGCCAAGGCTTGCGCTCATCTGAGCCTGCGCCTCCAATCCGAATCGGAAGGCGAGACCCCCCCGAAAAGGGGATCTCGCTTTGCACTCTTTATGCTACTTCGTAGCCCGAATTGGTGATCGCCTTCTTGATGCCGTCAACAGTTGCCCTCGAAGGGACGAACTCCACAGTAACGGTCCCTTTTCCAAGGTCAACGACCGCTTCTGCGACACCGTCCAGCGCCTTGACCGCCTTTTCTACCGCATGCACACAGTGTGAGCATGACATTCCCCTGACTATCAGCACTATCTTTGTCATTTCTCTTCCTCCTGTATTATTGTAGATCGAACGGCTTAAGGAACTTGTCGACCTCGACCATCTTGCCTTTTGCGTCCTCTACTTTGATCTTCGCGAATATCCAGCCATCCATTTTAGTCGGATCGACCCCCGCATCTATGAATGCCTGCGGGTTCAGTACGAAAACGATATCCTTGTCATTCGTGCTCATGTCCTTCGCCATTTCGAACATGTTCCCGTTGGCCAGGCTCACTCCGAAGTGGTCCAGGTCCCCGTGGTATTTAATCGAAGCCTTCTTCAGCTCCACTATCTTCTTGTAGGAAGCAAGCGGCGTCGCCTCCTGATCGTATGTAAGGCTATCGTCGCCCAGCTTCGTGCCCACTATGATTTTGCCATCAATAGCCATCCCATCAGGCAGCTTGGTTATATCCAAGGCCTGCGTTGACGAAGGGCTCAGAGCTGAACTCGAACATCAGGTCATGTACCGGGCTTTTGCTGTAATCCATGCTCCATACGAACCTTGCGCTGTTATCGGGCGCTGTCAGCGACCAGCCGTAGTTCTCTTCGTCGAACGTTACCTGGCCCGGTATTGCCTCCAATACCTTCTCGAAGGACTTTACCGACTTGCTGCCCAATACGTCCAGCGCGCCGTTTAGGCCAAGTACCGCTATTGCTACGACCGCCAGGGCGGCGCATATTCCCACTATGATAAATACCTTGTTCTTCAAATCAAACATCCTCCAGTATCGGGCGCCTTAATAGGCCCTGAACCTCTTCAACCTGAGCGCGTTCAACAACACCGAGACCGAGCTTAGGGACATGGCAGCTGCCGCGAATATCGGGTTGAGCAGCTGTCCGCCCAGTAAGTACAGGAGCCCTGCCGCGATAGGTATGCCGGCCGTGTTGTAGCCGAAAGCCCAGAACAGGTTCTGCTTTATGTTGCGTATGGTGTTCTTGCTGAGCTTGATCGCCGACGCGACGCCCATCAGATCGCTTCTCATAAGCACAATGTCCGCCGATTCTATGGCCACATCGGTGCCTGAGCCGATCGCTATGCCGATCTCGGCCTGGGCAAGAGCCGGCGCGTCATTTATGCCGTCTCCGACCATCGAGACTATCTTTCCCTCCGCCTGGAGCTTCTTGACCATGTTCGCCTTGTCCTGCGGAAGCACTTCGGCCAGCACCCTTTTGATTCCGACCTGCTTTGCGATAGCTTCGGCCGTCTTGATGTTGTCGCCGGTTATCATGACGACTTCTATTCCCATATCCTGCAGCTTCCTGATAGCCTGCTCGCTGTTCTCCTTGACCACGTCGGCGACGGCGATTATGCCGGCGATTGCGTTGTCCAGGGCGAGGTACATCGGGGTCTTCCCCTCGTTTGCCAGCCTGTCCGACTGCGAGCCGAGCTGCTCTATCGATATGCCCTTCTCGTCCATGAGCTTCCTGTTGCCGATAAGCACCTTTATGCCGTCGATCATGCCGGCTATGCCGTATCCCGGAATGGCCTCGAACCCGTCGACTTTAATAAGCTCCAGTTTGTCAGCTTCCGCCTTGCGGACGATTGCGTCTCCCAGAGGGTGCTCGGAGCCCTTCTCAGCAGAGGCCGCCAGCTGCAGCAGCCGCGCGCTTGATATTCCGCCTGCTGCGATTATGTCGGTTACTTCGGGCTTGCCCTTAGTTATCGTGCCTGTCTTGTCGAAGATGACCGTGTCGATCTTGTGGGTGATCTCCAGCGCTTCCCCGCCCTTGATCAGTATCCCGTACTCCGCGCCTTTGCCCGTGCCGACCATTATCGCAGTCGGCGTAGCCAGGCCGAGTGCGCAGGGGCAGGCAATTACGAGCACGGAGATGAAGATCGTAAGCGAGAACTCCAAGGACTTGCCGGATATGAACCAGGCAGCGGCCGCAAGGATTGCTATTACCAATACTATCGGCACGAAGTATCCGGATACGATGTCCGCCATCTTGGCGATCGGGGCCTTCGAGCCCTGGGCATCCTCAACCAGCTTGATTATCTGCGCAAGGGCGGTGTCGCCGCCCACTTTCGTGGCCTTGAACTGTATCAGGCCGTTCTTGTTGATGCTCGCGGCAAACACCTTGTCGCCGGCCTTCTTGTCGACCGGCATGCTTTCGCCTGTTAGCATCGACTCGTCGATTGCGGTATAGCCTTCCGTGACTACCCCGTCCACCGGGATCTTCTCGCCCGGCCTGACGAGCAGTATGTCGCCGATTTCCACCTCATCGATGGGAAGCTCGACTTCATTGCCGTCATGCAGCACGGTTGCGGTCTTCGGGGCCAGGCCCATAAGCTTCTTTATGGCCTCGGAGGTCTTCCCCTTGGATACCGCCTCCATGGATTTGCCAAGCAGTATGAGGGTGATGATCACGCCCGCCGTTTCGAAGTAGAGGCCTTCGACCGCGCCGAAATTGCCGGCTGTGATCTGGTATGTTGAGTAGAGGCTGTAGATTATCGCAGCGCTTGTCCCCATTGCGATTAGCGAATCCATATTGGGGCTTCTTTGGATGAGCGCCTTGAAGCCTACGGTGTAGAACCTGTAGCCCGCCACTACTGCCGGTATGGTCAGCGCAAGCTGCGTCAGGGCGTAAGTGAGAGGATACCTCATCGGATTAAGGAAGGCCGGTATGGGAAACGGCAGCCACCAGATCATAGATCCCATCGCCAGGTATAGAAGCGGTGCGCTGAATATCGCAGAGATGGTGAACTTGCTCCACAGGGTGCGGATTTCCGCCTCCTTGCGGATCTTGTCCTCGTCCACGGTAATCTTGTTTTCTATGCTAAGCGCCTTGTAGCCCGCCTTTTCGATTACCTGCTTTATCGCCGAAAGCTTCGTAACCTGAGAGTCGTAGCTGACTGTCGCCTTCTCCGTCGCCAGGTTGACCGTAACCTTGGACACGCCGTCCATCTTGGCTATGGCCTTCTCAATCCTCTGAGAGCAGGCAGCGCAGGTCATGCCCTCGATAGGAATTGTTACTTCCTTCTCGGATGCATCCTTGATTACCGTATAGCCGGTCTCCTCGATGACCTCCTTGACCTTGTCCAGGGAGATCTTGTCGCTGTCGTATTCCAGCTGCAGCTTCTCCGTGGCGAAGTTGACCGAGGCGTTCGAAACGCCCTCCAGCTTCCCCGCCGCCTTCTCTATCCTTATTGCGCATGCGGCACAGGTCATTCCGCCTATCTTAATGCTTTCCTTGCTCATATTCCGCGCTTTCCTTTCTCATCTGCTTCATTACAGTTTGTGCCATTAGGCCTAAAAGGTTACTTATATAGCTTGCCTATCGTTACCAGAAGCTCTTCTACTATCTCGTCCTCGCCGTTTCTGATCTTCCTCACGAGGCAGCCGCTTATATGGTTCTTAAGGACCAGCTTACTAACCGAGTTGAGGGCCGATTGCGCCGCCGAAATCTGGTTGAGGACATCGTCGCAGTACACGTCGTTCTCTATCATGCCCTTTATGCCGCGCACCTGGCCTTCTATGCGGTTGAGCCTTGAAGTCAGGTTGTCCCTTAGCGACTTGTCGCGCTCGGTCGTCCTCTCGTCGCATTCCCCTTCATGGCAATGGCTGCACGCCACAGTCTCAGTACTCATTCACATTTCCTCCGTATCAGGGCTAAATACTATACCCCCGTTGGGTATAATCATAGCGCCGGTCGACGGCATTGTCAACATTTCCGCTGACTATGCTTCGACCGCAGCTAGATGGCTACAGGCAGCAGCTCGGGACGCTAAGCTGCCCTTCGCTTCCTACGGTTTCGGTGCTTACATTTGCATCGTCCTTCTGCTCTGAGTTCGCGCCGAAGCTGATGTCGTCAACTACCGTAATCCGGCTCTTGATCATGCCCATCCAGCAGCTGAACGGCACTATCCCGCTTTGGGTCGGGGTGAATTCTATTACATTGTCGCCGGGAACAAGGCTCTTCTCCTTCTTAAGGGAGGGTATGATGATCCGGTTGTTGCAGCCGTTGATGCTGGCCCTGTCCGCCTGGATGACCCATCTGACGGGTATGCCCTTCTGCACGACTATCGGCTCATAGCTATTGGAGGAGAGCTTAACGGTCACTATCTGTATGCCGTCCACGATCTGGGCCACTTTGCCGTTGGGCCTTTCCGCCGCGACAACAGGCGCCGAGACGCCGGACAGGCTCAAGCCGTTGCCGAGCATGAAGACTCCGAGGAGCACGACCAGCACTGCGCTTGCCGTTATAAGCTTGCCGGTGAACTTCTTGTTCAGAAGCGAGCTCACTGCGCCTAGTCCGAACATCAGGGGCACAGTGCCGAGGCTGAAGACCAGCATCGAGAGCGCGCCGCCTATTATGCTTCCGGTGGATAGGGCGTAAAGCTGCATGGCCTGCAATGGGCCGCACGGCATAAGGCCGTTGAGAAGGCCGATTATAAATGGGCTCCTGCCGGTTTGCCCTTTGCTTATCCTGCCCGCAAGGGACTTTGGCAGCCTTGGGACCAGCCTGGATAGCGACGGGAGGATGTTCATCATGCTAAGCCCCATGATTATCATGAACAGGCCGGCTGCAAGCTGCACGATCCCCTTGGCGTACCCGGAGAAGCTAACGACCGAGCCTATCGCGCCGACTATGCCGCCGATGACCGTATAGGATACGACCCTGCCGGCGTTGTAAAGGAAACGGCGGCCTCAGGGCGGAGATTTTAATATTCTCTTCGGAGGCGCTTGAAGCCTTGCCTACGCTCTGAGATATGTTGATGCCGCCGCACATCGCTATGCAGTGGACGGAGGTCAGAAGCCCTATGACGAACAGCATCCCGTAGCCCATTCCCTCTTTGGCAAGCGGGAACGAGTTGAATATGGTGAAGCCGCCCAGGCGGCCTATTATGTAATAGAGGGCGAATATGATTACGCCGACGCCGACTACCTTGGTGATGCTAGTCCCGCCGCCTGCGCTTTTTGAGATTTCTGAAGCCTTGTAATCGAGCCCGTCGATGCTTGCGATTATGTCTTCCAGCTTGATCACATTCTCATCGAAAGTCACCTTCGCCAGGCGGTCCGAGTAGCTCACCTTGGCTTCAAGTACCCCGGGCAAGCCCTGCAGCTTCTTCTCTATTCTGTTCTCGCAGCTTGAACACGTCATCCCGTCAATTTTGAGCGTCTTTGTAATCCTTGCGACAGGCATTGGCCGCACCTCCGTATACTTTCGTATTTTCATATTAGAATACAGTTGTGAGGAAATTATGTGGATTGCAAGCTGCAGGGCCTTTCGGGAGGGAAACGCCCAGTCAGTCCGGAGGGAGGCGGAATGCCGGATCGATATATGGCTTAGTTGTTGCTTGCAGCCGGAATGCAAAATGTGATGGGCTTATAGCTTTGATTATCGTATTGTTCAACATTTTAATCGCCGGGTTGGAAAAGTACGAAGGTATAAAGGGCTATGGGGGGAATTATTCATTAGGCACCCTCGAGGAGCCGATTTGGCCTTACCGAGAATAAGACCCTGGAGATGTGCATCTAAAAGGGATTTCGCAAAATCAGCTAGCCTAATCATAGAAGGTATGGTGGGATTAAATCATGCTAACATCGCTTCTTCGAAAAATACCGGGCGCATTTGAGGCGGGGTTCTTCCCGCTCTTCTTCCTTCTGTGCAAGTATCGGTTCAGCCACTACAGCAGCGAGGAGATCTCTCGTTACCAGCACGACAGGGCAAGGGAGATTGTAAGGCATGCCTTGAGGCACTCCAAGTTCTTCAAGGAGCACTATAAGGGGTACGAGCCCGAAGACTTCCATTCGCTGCCCTTCGTCAACAAGAAGATCATGATGGACAACCTGACGGACTACAACACGGTGGGATTGTCGAGGCAGGAGGTCCTGGACTTCTGCCTGGAAGTGGAGCGCACCAGGGATTTCTCCAGGCGGCTTCGCGGCATCAACGTGGGCATGTCGTCGGGCACCAGCGGCAACAAGGGCGTGGAGATCGTGACCCGGTCGGAAGAAAACTACATGAAGGCGGCACTTTTCGCCCGCTTCGACTTCCCGAAGGGCGAAAAGATGAACCTCGCCTTCATACTTAGGGTGAGCGCGCCCGCCTTCAACCTGAACCTCTTCGGCCATAAATTGACCTACATAAGCCAGCTTGGCAACATCAGCGAGATCAGGGAGCAGCTTCAAAGGCTGAAGCCTAACGTAATCTCCGCGCCTCCCTCCATGCTCAAGATCATCGCCAAAGAGGTGGAGAATGGCGCTCTGTCGATTGCCCCGAAGCGGTTGGTATCATATGCCGAGATCCTGTACCCCGACGTGAAGGAATACCTGATATCCGTGTTCAATTGCCCCGTGCATGAGATCTACAAGTGCACTGAGGGGCCGATCGCCATCTCCTGCAGGCTCGGCAGCTTGCATATAAACGAGGATCTTGTATTTGTGGAGACCCTGAACGCTGGACGGCACGCCGACGCCCCCGGGGCAGCCATGCCAGAAGCTCATCGTCACCGACCTTCACAAAAGGTCGCAGCCCATCATCCGATACGCGCTAAACGACATCGTAACGATTAGCCCGCACAAGTGCGCTTGCGGCTCTAATTTCCGCGTGATCGAAAGCATCCAGGGCAGGGCGGATGACCTCTTCTGGGCGAAGAGCGTGAGCACCGGCGAATGGCAGTACATCTTCCCGGACTACATAAGCCGGGCGATCATTACCGCGTCCGACAGCATTGATGAATACCAGGCGATACAGAACTCCCCCGAGGACATACTCGTCCGCCTGCAGCTGAGAGACGAGCCCTCAGAAGGCCCCTTCGATATAAGCCCAGTGGTCAAGAACATACAGGATGTCTTCCTTCGCTATAATTGCAAACCCCCGAAGGTGGACGTGGTATTCGGGAAGCCGGAAACCAGCCCCAATTCAGGCAAGCTGATCAGGATACACAGGAATTTCAATGTAATCTGAGGTGATGAAAATGGAAAGCAGAAGGTTGGGATCCCTTGATGTGTTGCGCGGAGCCGCAGTGATGTTCATATTGTTCTTCCATACATCGATTTTCAACTATGCCAACATCCACAAGATAGACTTCAGCGACCCTCCGCTGCTCATCATCCTGTTGAGCTTCATGGCCCTTTGGGGCGGCATATTCGTGATGTATTCGACTATCGTGAACACGATGATGCTTCTGAGGCGCAACAAGGGGGAGTTCAGCCCGAAAACCTTCCTGTTCCCCATCTACGCAGGGCTAGCCTATGTAGCCTTCCACTATATACTGAACCTCGCTCTTGGAAGGTGGGCCAACGATTTCGTGAACAACCAGCCCGACATGACCCTAGTTGCAGGCTCATTGCGCAGCATGCAGCTCGTTTTGCCCAAAGCTTCCTTGTTCTTTGAGGGCTCGTCATTATCGGCGATCTCCATCAACTTGATGGTGCTCACATTGGTGCTTTACCTGCTTTTAAGAAATGGCGGGATTTCTAAGGAGAAGAGGAATTACCTGATCCTAGGGAGTTTCGGGCACGCTAATCATGATCCTCTCATTCGTAAGGGTTAGCATCTATCCATACTTCACCCAAGCGCTCGAGAATGGGCAGCATCTGCTATCCCTTTTCTACAGCTTTACGATCGCAAACCCTTATCCTCTGATCCCATACCTCGCGTACGGGATACTTGGGATTATGCTGGGCATGATGATCTACAACCGCAGGGACAAACTGCTCAGGGCAGTGGGAATCCCCCTGGGAGTCTTCTTCATTGCATATGGAATTTACGGCGTCATGCAGTTCGAGAAGACGATATCGAAGCCCGACTACTTCTGGTACTTCAAGACCAACTTCGAGCTTGGGATCTTCATCCTGATGTTCCTGTTTGCGGTGTTGTTTTTGGAAAAGAGGACGAAAGCCGTTAACGCCCTGGGCTTTGTGAGGGACTTCAGCAGGATAAGCCTTACGATCTATACGCTAGAGACAACGCTGTCCGAAATTTTGAGGATGATACTGCTCCAGCTCATTCCGTCGTGGAACCAGACGATAAACGGCTGCCTTCTCTTCGGCGGGCTGAATGTGCTGCTATGGCTGATCATCCTGCACTTCTGGAAGAAGTCGGGCTTCAAATACAGCATAGAGTACTATTGGGTCCTTCTGTCCAAGAAGCTGGGCAAGGATTCCACTAAGATGGACCACCTCAAGCAGAGCATGCCGGCCTTATAGTACCCAAACGGAGGGCTGAGGTGCCATTGGGATTATAGTGCGTGCAAAGCCGTGCGGATTAGATTCAAAGGCGAGGAATAAGCGAGCATGTGAAAAGCCCCTGCGGATGTTTGAGGCGTCCGCAGGGGCCATTTCTATCGAAGCCTTATGCTCTCTGGTTAGAATATGCTGACCTTGGGCCTGGGCATCTTCCTGCCCTTCCATGTGGACAGGCCGAATATGGCATGGACCACCGAAGTCATCGTCATAAGAAACCAGATCGTAAACGATATAGGATACAGCGGCACGATATACATGGGTATCTTGGTCTTTATATGCGTAATGGACCAGAGCACAAGCGACATGCCGACCAATATGAGGGCTTTAGTAGCAAGCGCAGGATCGCTCATACCGAAGGCTATCAAGTACACTACCGGGGTCAGGAATGAGACAAGCATGATCAGGAAGATCGAGACGCACCTAAGAACCCCGAAGTCGAACGTCGCGAATATGTTCTTGGCGAAGCCCAGGAAGGCATCCTTCATGCTGTGGTACATCCTGCAGTGGACCGCCTCGGTGGCGTCGACGCAGATGATCTTCATACCCTTCCTCTTCATCATGCGGGCAAGGGACTTGTCCAGGACTGCATCCATCTTTACGGCCTCGTGGCCGCCTATTTCGAAGTACTTCTCGCGCCTGAATGTCATGTACATGCCGGCGGCAATCGACGGAAAGCCGAGCTTCAGATAGTGCATGAGGGCGACCGGGAAGACGCTGAGCATTCCCCAGGGGGCCAGGGAGACCGCCATGGTCTCTGCCAAGCCGCCGAAGTGGTGGCGCGCGATGCCGGATACCATGTCGGCTTTCATGTTCTCGAAAACGTCGAGCGTTGCGCCCGCGCAAATGGGCTCAGTCCAGGTGTCGGCATCGAAGAACATTATATATTCCCCGTTAGAGGCCTTTGCGAGCTGATCGCATGCCCAGCACATGCCGAGCCAGCCGTCGGGAAGCGGTTTGCCGTTGATGACTTTAAGCCTTGAATCCTCAGCCGCCAGCTTCGCCAATATTTTGCCGGTGGAGTCGGTTGAATTGTCATTGAGGACTATTACCTCGAAGTTCGGATAATCCTGGTTTAAAAGCCCGCGTACGCACCTTTCGATGTTGTTCTCCTCATTGCGGGCCGGCACAAGAAGGGATATCCTCACATCCCTGCGCTTCTTGGATTTTCTAAGCTTCGGCATCAGGATTACGTTTGAGATTGCCATCAGGAGTATCGATCCTTCGAACAGAAGGAATATCGGCGCCCCGTAATTCATAAGCCAAGCCAGGATGGAAGATAGCTGCATCTTCGGGCTCCCTTCGTTTCCTTTTCATTCATTGCCAGACAAAAGAATGATATTCAAAAAGGGGCGAAAAGTAAAGGAAAGGGCATGCTGCGTAGATCAAATAATACATAAACGCGAGTTTTACGGCGCTTTTTGCATTGAGCTCTATTCGCGGGAATTCGAAGGCGGCGTTCGAAGGTGTGCGCGCGTCCTTGAGCGCACTTGCCATTTAATGATATATATTTATTGATAATCGATAGATTTCATGTTAAATTCTACATGATAACTTTTGTGAGGTGCATCCAATGAACAGAGTGACCACGCTCCTGCTGAAATTGTCCGTGTTCGTCATAGGGGCCGTAGTGCTTGCGATGTGCATTTTCGGCCTGCCTGCGATAGCGAAAGAAGCATCGACTTACCCGCCATTCGTCCCTTATGTCTATTCGATAATTGCGGGCTTCTACCTATCCGCTTTCCCCTTCTTCTATGCGTTGTACCAGGCTCTGAAGCTTCTAGGCTACATAGAGGGCAACAATGCTTTTTCGGACCTTTCCGTGAATGCATTGAAGGACATCAAGTACTGCGCGCTGGCAATCTGTTTCCTTTGTACAGCAAGCATGCCCTTCTACTACTTCATGGCTGAGCTGGACGATGCTCCCGGGCTGATATTAATAGGCGGAGTATTCGTATTCGCCTCGTTCGTAGTAGGGGTGTTCGCAGCCCTGTTGCAGAAGCTTTTGAAAGACGCGATTGACATGAAGTCAGAAATCGACTTGACGGTATGAGGTGAGCATTTTGGCAATAGTAGTCAATATAGATGTGATGCTGGCGAAAAGGAAGATGAGCGTGACGGAGCTCACCGAAAAAGTCGGAATTACCATGGCCAACCTCTCCATTCTGAAGAACGGCAAGGCGAAGGCCGTCCGCTTCTCCACATTGGAGGCTATATGCAAGGCCTTGGCCTGCCAGCCCGGTGACATATTGGAGTACAAGAGCGAGCAATAAACAAGGCCATGCTGAAGGAATGCTTAGGCCGCTAAGGCAAGGGCAGAATGTCGTAATTTAATGACTTGGCAGAGCAACTGATTTTCAGTCAGTGGGTCGTAAGTTCGATCAATACCGGGCTCATAAATGGCCCTCTGGATTAAGGTGAGCGGAGACTTTTCATCTCCGCTCGCCTTAATTTCTACTGATGCGAATTAGATAATCGTTCTTTTGTACTCCACTTTTACGCTTATGTATGTGCCAACTTATCGGCCGATTTAACTTTCGGAGTATCTATAGAAGGCCAAAAATGCGGCAATCAGCTCATCCAGCAAATCATCGATGTGCTTAAGGCTTTCGCCATTTGTGAATAATGCCGGATATGTAAGGCAACCTTCCACCATGCCATAAAATAACCGGGCGGCAAGCACCGGAGATTGAAAACTAAGCTTCTGATCTTCCTTTGCAGAATTAAGCCAGATTATAAACTCCTTGTGAGGCTCATATTGGCCTCTGGTTTTCCTGCCGAAATCGATATTCATTAAGAAAACCGAGGTGAACAGCTTTGATAGGCCCCTTCGTACAGGGTCATCGATCAGGAAAAGCTCGGCTTTCGCAAACTCCTTCAACTGCTCTTCAAGGGGCAATGCCGATGCATATCTAATAGGTTTAATTTCATCGCGCTGCTTCAGGAAATCCGCAACTATCGCCTGAAACAATATCTCCTTGCTTGGAAAATGGTTGTAAACCGTGCGTTTCGATACTCCTGCTACTTCTGCGATGTGATCCATGCTGGATGCTTCATACCCATATTTCGTAAATACCTTTACGGCGCCTTCCAGGATCGATTGGCGCTTCTGGCTGGTATCCCTCTTCTTTCTTGCCTTTTTCGCTTCCTCCATATTGAGCCCCCATAAATATTACACCGCAAAGTGTAATTTAATATTGACATAGGGTAAACTACACCGTACAGTATAATATATCGAAGGTCAGAAGACAAGTTTTGGAGGTACGACTATGACATCAAGTAGAAAAGACGCAAGTAGGGCCGGGTTATTATACCTTGCATTCATGATTACATCCATCTTCGCAGGCGTTGTCCGATCCAAGCTTATTGTGCTTGGGGATGCCACGAAAACGGCCGAGCTCCTTAAGAACTCGATGGGGCTTTTACGCATCAGCTTTGTCGACGATCTGGTCTCTGCAGTCCTATTCCTGCTGGCTGCATGGGCCCTCTACGTCCTGCTGAAGCCGGTTCAAAAGAACCTAGCCCTGCTGTTTCTCCTGCTCAATGCAGCAGGCGTTGCAGTGCAGTGCGTCAGTCTGCTGCTCCTGTACGCCCCCATGCTGATCAATGCCAGTGCGGATTTCCAGAAGGCTTTCCAGCCCGATCAGCTTAATGCCCTGAATCTGCTGTTTCTAAACCTTCATAAGAGCGGCTTCATCATAGCTCAGATTTTCTTCGGCACATGGCTCTTGCCGCTTGGGTATCTGGTGTACAAGTCGGGCTTCCTTCCGAAATGGCTCGGTATGCTGCTGATGGCCGACTTTGTTAGCGTGATGATATGGTTCTTCCAGTTCTTCCTCTTGCCGGGCTTAGACATAATCACATATCCCGGGACTGGCAATCAGCTTTCTGGCGGAGTTTTCGCTTAGCCTCTGGTTGATTATAAAGAAGGTAAAAGACCAGGAGCCCGCCTCGATGCTTTCGTAGCGCCAGTAACGATAGTCTCATTCAAATCGAATGGGCGAAGGAGATCAAATGAAAACCTTGGCAATAAGTCTGAGCACACAACAGAAACCATTCGAGTTTCTTATGAAGCTTTGCAAATTGGCCCTTGCGGGAGGAGCGGCATTCTGGGTGACAACGCTTGCAACTTCCCTGCTCCCCATCGCGGCGAAGTACAGGGCAGCGTTTTCAGATTGGAGCATTCAGACGGTTTGGTTCAGCTCCTTGATTGCCGGGCTAATAATCGGATGCTTCGTAAGCTATTTCCTGCTCCGTTTCTTTCCGAGGATCCCTGCAAATGGCCCGATCCTCAAATCCGTTGTCCTAAGCTCAATCGCCCTGGTAATTGCCATTATCCTGATCGACGTCCCTATGCTTTTGCATGCGCCGGGCAATGCCTTATATTTCTTCCTTATCGGCGTTGCGTTCAATGCAGCAAGGTTCCTCTTACTTGGAATTGCCGTCGGCTTCTATATAGAAGGCTGTAAGGTCTATTCTGAACTGACGAAACGACAAGGGCCGGTCAATTGCTGATCGGCTCTTTTTGATTCAAAGACGCCGTTTGATCCGCGCCTGCCAGCGCAACAGCATTTAAGCCATCTCTACAATTACATGTATTTAGCAGGTACGAAAGAAATTTCTCGAAATCAATGTAAAATATACTTGACATATAGATTAGAATGCTTTACAAATTGAATTGCGGACCATACTATCAAAAGGAAGTGTACTGACATGTCTTATAAGATCAAGAGAGTGATAATTGCTTTGATAACAGGCGCAGTGCTGCTGATTGCATACGGCATCTATGCATTCGGCAAGGTGAACTCCGGTGCCGCTACCCTGGATGACACGAAGTTCTGGGCAACGACGATATTGCAAGTCATCGGAATCGGAATAGTCGCCATGATCGTCATCCAGATAGTTTTCCACATCCTGCTCTCCATCGGGGCGGCAATCAGCGAACAGATCAAAACCGGAACGTGCGATGACAAGAAAGTCGAAAAATCCATTGAGATGGAAATGGTTGAGGACGAAATGGACAAGCTGATCGAGCTCAAAGCCACGAAGATAGGCTACGCCATCGTGGGCATCGGGTTTGTCGCGGCGCTGGTCTCCCTGGTGCTGGAATGGCCGCTTGCTGTGATGTTGAACATCCTGTTCGGCTCATTCGTCATCGGCTCGATAATTGAGGCTTGTGTACAGATCCACTACTACAGGAAGGGGATTTAACACAGCCTTAGCATCAAGCATTTAAGTTACAGACTGTTTATCAAAGGAGTGCTGGAAATGGCCAAGGGTTTCGAGATAAAGAACAATATCAGAAGGCTGCGCTTCTTCGCCAATGAAATGACGCAGCAGGAGCTCGCGGAGAAGGCCGGGGCTTCCAGGCAGACCATAATCGCCATAGAGGCAGGCAAGTATTCACCCTCGTTGGAGTTGGCATTTAAAATTGCCGAAGCTTTCGGGGTGACAATAGGCGAAGTATTCAGTTATGAGAAAGAAGGAGAAAGAAATGAATGAGACTTTGACAGACAAGCAAGGAAATGACTGAAGCAAAAACCTTGCGCCGGACGGCGGCCAAGATCGGGCTGCTGTACATCATAGGCACAGTGGCGGGCTGCTGCTCCGTAATCGCCACTCCTTATCTGAATGACCCCGATTACCTAACGAAGGTGGCGGGAAACGCGACCCCGGTCATAATCGGCGCGATGCTGATATTGACGATGGGAATAGCGCTGTCTTTGATGTCGGTGCTGCTCTACCCCGTACTAAGAAAGCAGAACCAGACGCTGGCAACAGGTTATGTGGTCTTCAGGGGAGCATTGGAAACCACCACCTATATCATCACCGCTTTCTGCTGGCTGATCTCGGCAGCCCTGGGCCGCGCGGCAGTTCTAACCGGCGCTGACATATCGGCGCTCAGTGCAATAAGCAAGGCTTTGACAGACCCGAATGGCCGGGGGAGCGCATAACGATGATCTTCTTCATCCTCGGGGCGCTTATGTTCTATACGGTGCTGTATCGCTCGAAGCTTGTCCCCAGATGGATCTCAGCATGGGGCCTTGCATCTACCCTTCCCTACTTCCTATCAGGCATGTTGGTCCTGTTCGGACTCATCGAAAGCGGTTCGAGCACGGAATGCCTGCTTTACTTGCCTATGCTTCTTGCAGGAGATGGTCCTCGCTGTGTGGCTGATCGCGAAGGGATTTGACCCGCGGGCGATTAGTGCTCAGCAGGGCGCTAAGGCATAACAAACACCTAAGAATAATCGAATTCTATATGCGTAGACAGAGGGATTTTCCCTATGTCCTGGTAAAGTGCGAGATCGCAGGGCCCATCCGGAGCATTGAATAGCTCCGGATGAGCCGAGGCGACAGGGATATATAGCAGGGCTTATAAGACTCATATAGGTTCTAAATGTAGGAGGAATAATAAAAATGAAACCGGTCAAAGAAACGATCGGAATGGAAACGATGAAAGCCAGGTTTTCGACACTTTGGATATTCATCATGATAAACATGCTGGCTGCGGACATCTTCTCTTTCATGCTGCCAGGCACAGCAGGCGACGCCCCTGTCCAGGTTACTCAGGCAATGATGCTGGCTTTCGCCGTCGTGATCGAGATCCCGATATCGATGATCTTCCTGTCCAGAGTGCTTAATCACAGGGCTAACCGCCTGGCCAACATCGTCGCTTGCACAATTACGATAGCTTTCGTCATCGCCGGCGGGTCGCTTACGCTGCACTACATTTTCTTCGCCGCAGTTGAGGTCATCACCATGCTGCTGATGATATGGTCCGCGTGGAAATGGACGGATAAACAAACTAGCGTCAATCAAGTAAACTATGAAAGAAGGTCAATATAATGAATCCCAGCAAGAAAATCGCAAGGCTCGCCGGCGTGTTCTTCCTCCTGATGGTCGTTTTCGGCCTCTTCGCTGAGCTGTTCTTCCGCCAGAATATATTCGTCGCAAACGACGCCGCTCAGACTGCGAGCAACATCCTGGCAAACGGCCTTCTGTACCGCGCCGGGATCGTAAGCGACATACTCATGTCCCTGTGCTACCTGTTTACAGCCCTTGCGCTCTACAGGCTCCTGGTTTCGGTGAACAAGAACCTGGCGCAGCTGATGGTTCTCTTCGCCGCAGCAGGATCCCTGCTGCTGATGTCCAACATCCTGAATGAGCTGGTTCCGCTTTCCCTGCTTGGAGCGGGCGCGCAACCTAGTGCCTTCACCGAGGCCCAGCTTCAGTCAATGGCGATGTTCAGCTTCGACACCTACAACCACGGCTATATGATAGGGCAGGCTTTCTTCGCCCTCTGGGTGCTGCCTCTGGGGCTTCTGATCTGGCGCTCGAAGTTCATCCCCAAGGCATTCGGTTTCCTGTTCCTAGTCGAAGCGTTTGGCGGGCTGCTGTCCGTAGTGGTCCATTTTCTGGCACCAAGCGCTACAATAGAGGCAGTTTTGCTTGTACCCGGCATGCTGGCCGAATTTGGTTTCCTGGGCTGGCTGCTGTTCAAGGGAATAGATGAATCTCAAACTGGTGGTTCGGCAGGGCTAATCGCTGATAGGGGAAGGTTCGGCAGTCCGGGCCTTCCCGTTGGGAGGTCACTTATGAGCAGTTCCTATCTGGGTCGGCGTCGTTGCCGCAATAGCCGCCGGAATGGCATTCAACCTCGCCCTGCTGATTCAGAAACTGGCGGTAAGGAAAACGACAGCGATGCCGGCCTGATGCGCCAGCTTCTTCGCAGCCCGCTGTGGCTTGCCGGGTTCGCCGTGCAGTTTGTCATCGGCGTGCCGCTTAATATATTGGCCCAGGCAAAGATCGGCCCGACCATCCTCCCGGGGCTGATGGCCATCGGGTTGATAGTGCTTGCCATCGGCGCAACCAAGCTGGCCGGGGAAAGGCTGCAGATCGGGCGAGGTCATTGGCATAGTCCTTGTGATGGCCGCCGTCACCGCGTTCGGCTTGAGCCGGCTGTCAGTGGATGTGAGATCCATCGACTTGTACGAGCCGGCCTTCCTACAGCGCTTATCCATCTTCACAGCCGCCGTCGCATTGCTGTCCCTTGCCTGCTATCTCGGCCAGAAGAGGAGCGTGCGGATAAGGGGAATACTTAAAACCTTCAACGCAGGGCTGCTGTATTCGCAATCGAACCTTTGGCTGGGGATACTTATGGCATTGCTTGCAAGATGGGGCAGCGGCGCATTCTCCGCCCTCGACCTGCTATACATCCTGATTGCCTCAGGCATCGTGGCCGCGGGGAGCCTTGCTTGGCATCTCTGAGACGCAGGGCGCGCTCCGGCTGGGAGATGTGTCCAAGCTTATCCCCATGCAACATGTCCCGTCGCAAATATTGCCGATCGCAGCTTACTTCATCGTGTTCTCCCAGACGCCTTGACGCATCCTTGTCGCTGCTACTGGCCTTACTCGGCATAGTATTCGTGATTGCGGGCGCCTTCCTGCTCGCCAGGCGCCAATTGGCAAGCCAGGAGGGGTCATGAAGGCTCATAGGACGATTGCGATCATCGGCGGCGGAATGGCGGGGCTGACAGCTGCCGCATACCTGTCGCGGGCAGGCTTCTCAGTGAAGGTTTTCGAGCAGCACACAGTTGCGGGCGGTTATGTGTCTTCATTTGGGCGCCATGGCTTCATTTTTCCCGCAGGGCCGACCTCTTTCGGATCGAATGGGATCATCTTCCCCATCCTGGAGGAGCTTGGCTTGATGACTCGGCTGCAGTTTGCCGGCGCTCGGCATCAGATCAGCTGGGGAAGAACACGACATTCCGCTGCAAGACCCGCGCCAGACAGGGCGCGAACTGGGTGAGCTTTTTCCGGCGGAGAAGGATGGCTTGAGGCGGTACTTCCATTGGGTGGAAGCCGGAGCAGGCGCATTCGAGGACATGCTAAACGGCGGGATGATGTTCGGGCGCAATGCGCTTAAAACCATGCTGAGGCTTGTCTGGAAACGCCCATTGTCCTTCTGGGCGATGTGGGTCGCCGGCAAGCATACGAACCGGAGCCTGCATGAGCGCTATTTCAAGGACGCCTTGCTGCGGCAATTGCTGAACCAGCTGGGCTACCCTGTGATGAGCGGCAGGAACACGCTCGGCATGTGGGCAACCTACTATTGCGATACATGGGTTCCGGTCGGCGGTATGCAGAGGCTGGCCGACTGCCTGACGGAGTATATCCGCGAGCATGGCGGCGAGGTCCGTCTGGGAGAGTGTGTGAGGCAAATCAGGATTGAAAACGGGCAGGCCATAGGCGTTGAGCTGCAGAACGGGGACAATCATTCCTGCCGATTGGGTATGTGTCCGCCGCCGATTTGAACCAGACCTGCCTTCAGCTTATCGGCAGCAGCCATCTGCCGGCATCGACGATGCAGAAGCTTGAGAGAGCCAGGCCGTCGGAATCGATATTCGCGGTATATTTGGGCCTGGATGACAGCCCCGAGCTTGCCGCAGCACTGACGCGGTTTAAGGAGAGCCATGTCTTCTTCACCTGCGCTGACGGGAAGTACATACAGCTCGTCCTATTGAGCAAAGACGACCCGTCGGTCGCACCGATTGGCAAGCATGCACTGTATGTCGCAAAGCTCAGCCCATATGAGGAGTGGGAAGGACTGAAGGGCGATAGAAAGGCGTATCTGGCCCGGAAAGCCGCAGTCACGGAGGACATATTGTCCCGCGCCGAGGAATTTCTGCCCGGGCTGAGCGCCCACATCGTCGTTCAGGAAGCGGCAACTCCGCTCACCTTCGAGCGCTATACGTCCAACTGGCGCGGCAGCACAGCCGGCTGGAACTGGGATCCGAAGGACGCCCCGCACTTTGATATTGGGAAAGACCTGCCTGTGAAGCGTTTCTATCCTGTCGGGCACTATGTCCATAACCCGGGAGGCGTCCCTTGCGCAATGATCACCTCATGGTACATAGCGAGAAGCATAATCCAGGAGGCTGAAGCACTTTAAGAGGGTATTGAGCGAAAAGTGAAATCCGGAGGCGGCCAAATCAACGCCAGGATTTCCAGGGCGTTAGCGGATTCTCTTGAAGTAGTTCAAGGTGTGCGAGTCAGCTCTTCTTGGTCCGGCTGTTCCTCACCCAGGTCAAGGCCAGGCCGAACAGGATGGCGAAGCGGAAAGATGCCTGCCAATCGACAAAGCCAGCGCCATGCACCAGCAGGTTGTACAGATAAGTGACTGCTGCTGAAGAAACGAGCGACAGCAGGGCCAAAACGAAGAAGCTCTTAATAAACTGCGAGTGGTTCACTTATGTACTCCTCCTTGCTCACACGACTAATATACCTCAATTGCCTGCTAGTTGTAATAAAGCAAATGCAGTGATGCATGAATTGATGACCATAAGCGCGGAAGGCTCGACGCTACCGACTACCGTACCACCTGGCACTATCAGAACTCCCAGCACTAATCAGCCGAATTTCGGTGGTATAAAAAGAGGCGGCGGCGATAAAAATCACCGCCTCCCCGTATGACATCTAGATTGCCCTTAACCCTCTACCATCGCGACCAGTTTATTTCAAATCTCCAGCTAACAGGGAGTAGCAGTAATGATCATAGTACTTTCCTCGAAACAAGTTCTTTTCTCTGGCAATCCCTTCTTGAGTGAACTTCAACTTCTCCAAGAGCTTGCAGGAACCTTCATTGCCAGTGTAGACAAACGCTTGTATCCGGTTAAGCTTCATATGATTGAATGCAACGTCCAAGATGGCTTCCAGCGCTTCAAGCATTAATCCTTGTCTCCAATAATGCCTGCCCAAATCATATCCGATCTCAGCCTCATTGTTCTTTCTGTCCAAGAAATGAAACCCGCATGTCCCTATTAGATGCCCATTCTCTTTGAGTTCAAGCCCCCATCTGAAATGATCTTTCGATCCTGCGTCTTTGTACCAATTAATAATACCCAACGCTTCTTCAACGCTTCTTACGGGCTCCTCATCAAAGAGGAATTTGCAAATGTCCTCATCACTAAAATGAGCATAGATGAAGTCTACATCTTCATCGGCCAACTCGCGTAATATCAGCCTTCTGGTCTCAATTTTCGGGGGCCATTCCATAATTCTCTGCCAGCCTTTTCGCACTATTTATTCTTTTTTGGGCCTAACCAATCCACTGACTTCGTTGCTCATGAAATTGTGATGGAGGGATCCTTCATAGGCAATCGCGCGACTATGGAACGGATGCTGCAGTTTGCCCATGAACATAAAAATTATGCCGATGGTAGAACTCCTGCCGATGTCGGATATTAACGAGGCAATAATAGGAGTAAGGGAGAACAAAGCGAGGTATCGGGTTGTCCTTGTGAACGACATCGGGCCTTAAGATACGGATTTTGCAGCGTTCAGCATATTTCATGCTTCTTCTAATGACGATGCCTGAACGATTACTAACGCGCTCAAACCCTCGAAAAGTGTGCTCCCTCCAGATGACCGAGGGGAGCACAACATCTCATCAGTTGACGCCTAAATAAAAATCCTGCTTGCACCTGCCTTCATTACTTCTCAATCCTGTTTGCCATCTTGTCCGCTCATCGCAAGGAGTTGAGCATGATTGGCAGCTGACTTGCGATTTGAGCAGATTTTGCGAACGCAAGTCATTTGGCAGATCATCATTCATCAAAAAACAGGTGACATGTTCCCGTTCTCGTACTCAACGCTCACGCTCTTAAAAACGACTTCGTCGCCGGTAGTGATCACTGAGTTCAACGAAAGATGGAAGATACCGGAATCATACACGTCATTGATCCATTCCGCAATCACAGCATCGTTCAAAGTGACTTTAAAATAGCCTCCGGTCTTGCTCATTACCCATGTATTGATTTCATTATTGACCATTCCGGGAATTATTGATGTCGAAGAGCTGATCTTCTCTTCATCGTGAAATTCACCATCAGTCCAAAGATCATATTGAGGGGCCAAGCCACCGCCATAGTAAAATGGGAACGAAATTATATTTAGCGGGCGCCAATATGGGCTGCTCCCGACCCATATTGCACAGAAATTCCTATTTACATCAGTCGCTGCCAGCTTGAACTTCACCGTTATGGTGAAATCGCCGGACCAATAGTAAGGCGCTGTTATATATGAGCCGTTGGGAATAATCAAGCCTTCGGAAATAAGCTCGTAAGTACCGCTTCGATACCAGTCATCGATATCCCGGGCAGTAACGAAGTTAACGCTCCACTTCTTCGTACAGCCGCCGAGCACCAGAATTAACGATATCGTAATCAGCATCAAGAGTGCCCTTTTAGCCTTCATCCCCCCACCTCCTTTAGGAATTTAATTCGCTTGTTGCAACTATTGTCCTGCTTTATGAGATTTATAACTTACGTTCAATTACATTCCGGCAACTTGAGGCTCAAATGCTTGTTATTGGAGAGCAAGCCAAGCTGCTGCCATAACCAAAGCAGCAGGGCAGCCGAGAGGACCTTTTAGAATCGCCTCTTGGGAATGTCGGCTGTCACGACAGCGCCCGAAACCCGCTTCCGTCGTCAGGAAGTATCATCAGAGGAGCTAGCATTAACCTGTCGCGGGCATACCGCTTCGCGTTTCAATTTCGCCTCTACTTGTTTTGCGTAACGCCCTGGGCCGCTCTATATCTGCTTCTTGTTGAACAGCACGATCGATGCGGCGATGAGCGCAGCAATGGCAAGCGTGCAAACTGCAATCGCCGGAGTGAAATCCGAGACCGCCCTTTGTGCCGTCAGCAGCGCCATATTGCCTGATGATAGGGTAACCGGGTTGAACTTCTGCACCGCGGGTATGATGTTGAGTATCGTCATCAGTACGACCGCCCCGCCCGTTATAAGCAGGCTGCCGTAGATGTTGCCCAAGAGCACCCCTCCGAAGATCAGAAGGGCGATTAGAAGCAGGCAGAACAGCCATAGGCCGAAAACGGCCAGGAACAGGTTCGATACCGTGTCCATGCTCCAGAAGTAAGCAGTATAGCCGTAGGTGACGACGAAGCACAGCACATAGGCCAAAGTCCATGTCGCAGCCGCCGCCGTGAACTTGGCGAGTATGACTGTAGGCCTGGGTAAACCCTTGGTAAGCATGTTGATCAGTGTGCCGCGGCTCAGTTCGTTCGCCAGTATTCCGCTTAGTATGATGACGAGCACTATTGCGCCCATCTGCGATATGTTCTTGAAGAACTGCGCCCATGAATCCAGCGCCGTCGGCGTCCCGAGATTGATGCTCATGCCCTCGGGCATCAGCGAATCCAGAAGCTCCGGCATTATTTTGGCGGTGATCGGGTTCATGAAGCCGAAGAACAGGAACACCGCGATCAGGGCGAAGAACTTGTATGTGCGCAGGTATTCCATGAACTCCTTACCTACGAAGGCAATGTATGCGCTCATTTCACTACCTCCATGAAGAGGCTTTCGATTGTCGGCTCAAGCACCTCAAGTTTTATGGGCAGCAAATGCTCCTGTGTGAGCGCCTCAAGTACTATCGCCTCTGATCCCCGGACATCACCCGTATGAAGCATGATGCCGGTATCGGCCTGCTCTGCGTCTGCCAGCAGAGGAATGATCTGAGGGATCTGTTGGAAGAGCTGCATATCAGATTTAGACGCGAATTCTATCAGCAGGCCATCGCGCTTGTGCTGCGCCTTCAGCTCGGTAAGCGTCCCTGATATGGCCAGCTTTCCGTTGTAAAGGACCGATATCCTGTCGCAAATCCGTTCCACGTCCGAGAGGATGTGGGTGGAGAATATGACGGTTGTCTTCCCCTTTACCTGCTGCAGGATATCCAGGATCTCTTTCCTGCCGATAGGATCAAGCGCTGAAGTCGGCTCGTCGCAGATCAGAAGCTTCGGCTCGTTTAAAAGCGCCTGCGCGATGCCAAGGCGCTGCTTCATCCCGCGGGAGAAAGTGCCTATCCTCTTGTTCGCCTTCTCGAGCCCTACCAGATGAAGAAGCTCCTCGCTCGCGGCTTTTTATTGAGGCGCTTGTAAGCCCTGTGATCTTGCCGCAGAGGCTCAAATACTCCATCGGCTTCATATAGCCGTAGAACTCCGGCACATCGGGAAGGTAGCCGACGAACCTGTTGGTCTTGGTCTGCCCGAAGCTCACGGGCTCCCCGCATACGGCGATATCGCCGCTGTCCGCTTTCAAGAGCCCGAGCACCATTTTCATGGTCGTGGTCTTGCCTGCGCCATTAGGGCCTATGAAGCCGAATATCGAACCTTCGGGCACGGAGAAAGACAGGTCGTTGATGACCTTGTTTTCGCCGAAGCTTTTGTGGAGATGGTCTATGCGAAGGACGTCCATTATTCCTCACTTCTGCCGAAGACGAAGTAGATGATCGGCCCGATGATCTGGACGAAGCACATGATGATCCAGAATGTCCTGGTCCCGAAGCGGTAGTTCTTGTGCCTGAGCACATGTACCAGCGCAGTCACGGTCAGCGCAAGCTCGATGATTATCAGGGGAATGAGAAACGGCAAGTATTCAATGATCTTATCCATCTATGTCTCCTTTTGGCGCTAAAGCCCTCGGTAATTTGGGATTCAGCATTCTGTTCAACAGTATAAGCCTGTCTTCCTCCACGGATATCGGCATTTCTGCGAAATTGCCGTACTATTTCTGTCACCAGCACTCGTTGTTTGGATCTGGGGCAGCTAAAGTCATATTAAGAAATGTGCTTGATAAAGGCTGGTGAGATACATGAGGAATGCGCCGCTGTCAACAACCGAAGTCGTTATCCAGTAGCAGCCCGGAGCTTCAATTAACCGATGTGGATATTTGTTGCATTCAATCCTCGATCACATGTTATCAGTTGAACTTCGGCATCTGATGCTTGCTAAACCGGCCATTCCTCCGATATGCCACCGTTGTACCTTACCTCGACGCTTTTTATTGTTAGCGTACCGATCGCTCCTTTACAGGAGATCGTCGGGAAGAACCCATCCGTGTGGATGTCGAAGTATATTAGGTCGGCTTCACCGATTTTGTCTCCATTTATGTAAAGCAATACCGTGTTCCCGATCCTCTTGAATTCAACCGTGTTGCTGCCATCGCGGTTAAGGTTCGGGATAGGCTCTTCGTGTTCATGGTCTTCCTGCTCTCCCCATCCATAGTCGCCGAGTTTCCAACCTTCCTCCATCTCATTGCCGATGTCCCATAAGCCTGCCCAGGTTTCGTTATTTCCGTTCCAAAGTATGCCGTCAGAGATGCCGAACTCTATAAAAGCGGTTGACAACTCGGACACGTCCAGCTCAAAGACGATCTTGACAGACATTTCCCCGTTGAAGTAGACGGGAGTCGTTATATACGCATCATCAAGGCATAATCCGGCTTCGTCCAGCCTATAGTCTCCTGATAGCTGATAAGTAGAAGTACCAGTCATCTATTGTTGCAGTCGCCGACGTGAAGTCGTAGCTCCATTTCTTCGGCAGGCACCCGCTGCTGAGGACCAATAACAGGACTATAGCTGAGATCAATAACGCTTTGGCCGTTTTCATGCAATCACCTCCGTCATTTAATTGGAGATGATTAGTATATTTGATAGATATCCAGTATATTCCTTCGATAATCGAATATTATCTTTTCGGATTATTACGATTTTCTTTAAGCCAGCGGTCAATTTCGATTGCGCTGTACACCGTAGAAACCATGCCTTAAGTTGCCCTGATGGGCACATAAGGAGAGGCTGCTACTATGACCAACCGATGTTGTATCCAGTAGCAGCCTGGAGCTTCAATAACCCGTATTTGGACTTTGTGTGCTTCAGTTTGACCGAGGTTCTATCATAGCAGCATTGATGCTTTTAAACCGGCCATTCCTCCGACACTTCGCCGCTATAGCTTACCTCAAAGCTTTTAAACGTGATCGTACCGATCGCTCCTTCCGCCGAAAGCGTCGGGAAGAATCTGTCAGTGTTGATATCGAAGTATACCAGGTCGATTTCATCGACGATATCCCCGTTAATCTTTAAAGATACTTTGGTCCCGATCCTTTTAAACTCCAACACGTTGCTGCCATCACGATCCAGATTGGGGATGGGTTCGTTAAAAACATGATCCGACTGATCACCGCTGCCATAATCGCCCAGCTTCCAATACTCATCCGCCTCATTACCAATGTCAAAAAGAGTCGCCCAGGTTTTATTATTCCCTCCCCAATCCTTGTCGTCGGAGATGCCCAACTCCAATGAGCCGGTTGTTGCCTCAGAAACATCCAACTCGAAGACTATCTTTATGGAAATATCCCCTGTGAAGTAGACGGGGGTAGTAATCGTAGCCTTGCTGAGGCACAAGCCGTCATCGTCCAGTCTGTAGGTGTTGAATAATTTGGCGTACCAGTCTTCTAAAGTTGCGGTAGCCGATGTGAAGTCGTAGCTCCATTTCTTCGGCATGCACCCGCTGCTGAGTACCAATAGAAGGACTATCGTTGAAATCAGTATCGCCTTTGCCGTTTTCATGCAATCACCTCCGCCGTTTTACTGGAGATGATTAGTATATTTGATAAATGTTCGGATATTCCTTCGCCAATCGAACTATTATATAAGCTGTATTTATCATATGCCATCATGAAGATGATCCGTACAATCAAATTAGCCTCGTAGGTAAGTCCCAGCTTGAAGACCCCCCTCATTGCCTGCTATTGGATGTTGGGGCGAAATTCCGGCCTAAAACTGATATTGACTAGCGATTGTAATGCTTATTTGAGGTTAGCGCACCATTCTTTCTATCAGTGATCGAGGCTTATGCACTTAATAAGCCTAAAGGTAATTCTTCCAAATGCGAGGCTAGCGTAATCATTCAGCAGATTTGAGTAGAATTCAAGCTAATATCGAGTATCGTAGTTGGCAAGGATCATGAGATGGATTCTGGGAGGTGCACTGAATGGAAGACTTTTCGTGTCCGAGAGCTTGAGCGATACCCTAAGCGCGTGCTATCTTCCCTCTTAAGCAAATGCGAGAAGGTGCAAGTGAAGTTCCTTGAGGGGACTTCACAGCATACCCTTCCGAAGAACAGGATAAAGGCAGTGCCATCCATTATCGATGCCATCGCGAGGAGATCCCAAGGTGTCTTTTGCGGTCTTGACGAAGACAGGGTGGTAAGCAAATGAATATACCTCCTATTTCCGCAGCATCATTGCTTTCGGCAGGGCAAGGCTTGTTGAGGGCTACGAATGGAATGAGGCATTTGCAGCCCTTGTCGAGAAGTATTCGGGGGATCAGCCTGAAGCGGCCAAACTCAAGGCGATTTCCGATTGTAAGCAGTCATGCATAGTCGCAATAGACGTGGAGCACATGACCGGCAAAGAGGCAATTGAACTGGTCAATGCTGAAAGTGCCCTTGTAGCTAAAGTAAGCTGATACTTGATGTAGCTGGCGATAGCATCCTGCAAACAGCTTTCCAGGCGCAGATGTATTTCATCTTCGCTCTATATACTCCCCATGAATATTTCTTCATTCTGCTTATCTAACGGAAGGATTTTTCACCTTCCTGTGTCTAAATATATAGCAGGTGATATATCGATGGTATATCACCTTGGCGATGGTTGGCGACGGATCCGATGTGAAGGCCGTCCGCCCCTGTTCCATCTGCAAACGCCGATCTTCGGAGTCGTTTTGGTCACTTTAGTCACTTGGTTGGTCGTGCTTCATGGCTTTAAGCTGTGATTTCGCGTGTAACTTCATAATTATCGGGAGGGAGGGTGTAGGCGGCTTTAGTTGCAGCAAACAAAATCTATGATGTTGAAAGGAGACCCATATGAGACATTCTAGTAAGTTAGCAGCACTGTTCCTTGCATTGCTTCTTTGCATGGTGGTAACCGGATTATCGGCGGCCGAAGACAAGACCGAGACACTGGTTGCCCAGATATATGCAGGAAAGACGCCGCCTCCTATCGTCACGACCCTTGGCAACGCCCTGCCGGTGAACGGATACTTCTTCCAGGAGGTCCTGGTAGGCGAGGTAAAGAGGTCGGCGAAGGTCTTCATACCTCAGGGCATGCCCATTCGCGGCTACTTTACGGTAATCAGCGTCCCGGATGGCTGGAATACGGAGGATTTCTTGCTGAAGAGCGGATGGATTGAAGTCGCCGAAGCCAGGAAGGAAGGCCTCTTCGTCCTCGAGCCCAATCCGGCGACCGGAGCATGGGGAGACATCAAGGCGGAAGCCCCCTATATCAAAGCAGCCCTGGCCGTTATGGAAGGCAAGAAGTTCTACTCTACGCATGGAGTCAACTACATAGCCGGTTACGGCACAGGCGGTACGGCTTTGCAGGATTACGTGGCGAACAATCCGCTGTATGTCATAAGCGCAGTGTTCATCGACACGAAGGACCTGGACAACCTGGCGGCGATCGGGGCTTTGAAGTTCGAGCTCAAGCCCAAGTTCACGCCCGTGGCCATGGATCCGAGATATAACGTAGTGCCTTATAACGAAGTGCCTGTTCCGGTATGGTTCGTCAACCAGAAGGCCTCGAATGTGGCGAATCTCATCAGCTACTGGAAAGGCGCAAACGATGTGGTCGCTGAGGAGAAGCTGATGCCATATACGGCAAGGTCTTCAACCAGAAGGCGGATTCCACAAGGATGTCTACAAGCTACAGCGAGCCTGTGTCGAAGGTAGCCCTGTTGGAGAAGAAGGTCAGGTATGACGACAAGAACTTTACCTGGCATGTCTACAAATTCATGTCCTTCTACACCCGCTATGACAACACGTCCGCATTCGGCAACGTCCTTGGTGTCAGGCCCGATTACAGGAGATTGGGCGTTGCTATCAAGAACATGATCGTTGTCGAGGATGATGGCCAGGTATGGAAACGCGAGTACATGGTCTATGTCCCGAAGAATTCCGCAGCCATATTCCCGGCCGGCGCGCCGGTGGTCTACGTATTCGCCGGAGGCAGCCAGCCAGACAGGCTGTTCTTCGACATTACGCGCTGGTGGGAAGTGGCGGACAAATATGGCTTCATAGTGGTAGTGCCCTGCTCACAGTATTCCTCGGGCACGCCGCTGGAGACGAGATGGAACTTCGACAACACGACGCTTGATGTCAGGGCGAACGACTTCAACTTCATGAAGCAGCTGATGGTGGAAGTGGAATCGCAGTATGACATCGACCCGCACAGGCGCTTTGCAGTTGGACATTCCAACGGCTCGATGTTCTGCCACGGCATGGCTTACAGGATGCCGGAGTACTTCACGGCAATGGGCGGATCAGGTGCATCGACCAACCCGTTCGAAGGCGCAGCAACGTCCCCTCTCCCCTTCTTCCTGAGCTACGGCGAGAATGACAACGGCAATTACCTGCTTTCAGTGGAAGGCGGACTCAGGACCATAGTTACATACTGGCTGAAGAGGAATGGCCTGGCCGATGTGGACCACCCGGACGAAATCAGGGCCGGCGTGGGAATCCTTGAGCGCACTATGGTGTATAGCTGGACCAATAACCAGCGCATCCCGCTTTTCGTCTACAGCGTGACGGCAGGCAGGCCGCACAATGTAAGCGTGGACAGCAACTGGACATTCTGGGAGGATTGGTTCTCCAAGTGGGACAGGGATGATGCGGGCAACAGGTACTTTGAAGGACAGCTCGTGAAGTAGCCCGCATAGATCCATTAGGCGTATTATCCGCAATATGAGCGAAAGAGAACCTCCTTTGAGCATTTCGATGGTTCTTAGGAGGTTCCTTATTTCCCCATTTGTGGCTCCGGGTTTTAGCGCTCTTGGAGAACATATGGCTTTAACCCGGAGAACCGGTACCACCTTTGATGTCAGTTAAAAGCAGAATGGTCCGCAAAAGGATGATAACCGCGGGCAACTAACGCTTGCTCTAAATGAAGGGACTGCCCCGAAACAATGGGGCAGTCCCTGGGTTATTTGGTTTCGCAGATTTCGCTCCCCTCCCAAATCAAGTAAGACTCTAGATCGGGAAGGGTCGTCTTTAACCGAAGGTCACGGTGCGGGTTCCATAACGCCGTCCGGGTTCTTAGCTATGGGCGCGTGATGACCTTCGAGTCATTGACCTCGAATACGGAATTGCTGTAGTAACGGATGCCCGTTTTCAGATCCACGCTGTAGTGCTTCATGAATTCCCACATCATCCCAGCATGGGCTGCGATATTGTTGTGGGCCTCGTACAGAGTCATCACGAATTGCATGACCGGGATGCCGGCGGAGTTGGTCCATGTGAAGGTACGGAACCTGGCGCCATTGTCATCCCACTGGGCAATGGTGCCTATGTCCGTATTCGTGCCGCCGTTTAGAGCATTGCTGCCGCTGTACTTGATGTAGCGGCTGAGATTGCTTGCATTCAAGCCGTTGGCGTCGGTGTAATAGGCAATCCACTTGGCCATGCCGCTGGGTTTGCCCTCAGCATCCACGGTGGCAGCCAGATACATCTTCACGTTAGCAAGCTGTTCCGCTGTTGCGCCAGGGATGCCCTGGCTGCCGCTGTTGCCCTCTCCGATGACTACGCCGGAGGGGATGGGCAGCCCGCCCGAGAAGGGGCTAGGCGTGCCGGCATTGCTGGGGAATACGGCTGCAAGCCGATCGCTGTTGGCCACTGCCAGGCTTGCGGTAAGGCTGCTGCCTGCGGACTGGCCGGTGGCGTAGACACGGTTCATGTCAAAGCGCCCGTCGGCTTCCAGGAGAGCAAGCACCGCGAGGAACAGGTCGGAGTTTGTGTGGCCCGTGGGCATGTTGCCGGTGCCAGGGGCGTTGGTACGGGTGGAAGAGACCAGTGCAAAGCCGTTCTCCGCCGCTACCTGCCACCACATGGTGGAGTCCATGAAGAGGTTGGCGGTCTGAGAAGCGCCGTGCCATATTGTGACCACGGGGATCTTGCTGTCCGGTGCAGTTTCCGGCACGTAGAGCAGCATATCCAAGACGTAGCCGCTGCTGGGTATGGTCAGGGCTTTGAAGGTGATTTCGCCCTTGATGGGACCGTCATGGGTCATGCCGCTCACTGTACCGCTGGCCATCTTATCGGGTGAGCTGTAGCGCTTCACCTGGAGGTCGGTGTAATCCAGACGGTAATTGAGCGCGTTGCCGTAGCTGATCGTCACATCGTAACGGGAGTAATCGGTCAGCTCGTCGCGCAGCTGACGGTTGAAGGAATAGCTGTAGGTATTTACGGTATTTAGTGTCGTGACCTTGGAAATCCGTCCGGCGTACTCGGTAGCCCAGGTATCTGCCTTCTGTTTGAAGACCATACCGGTGGCAGCGGTACCGCCAAAGCTGATTACGGTGCCGTCAGCCGTGTCGTCTGTAGCCTTATTTACGAACTTCCAGTAGTTGAGGCTGTCCACGGCGCTGTAATTCACCAGCCATGTCGGTATGGGCATATCGTCCTTCTCCAACAGGCCGCTGGTGCCGTCCGCCTTATTGGGGTTGACCACGCCTTCCAGGCGCTTTGCCATCTGGACCAGGCGGCGCTGGCGGGTATCGGTCTCGCTTACCGCAGCGCGGTCGCCGTCGCCCATATGATTGAAGCCGTAGGAGATTGCTCCTAGCGCTTCCAGCGGCGACTTACCGACGCTCTTGCCGTTGATGAATGCCTGGGAGATGACTAGATGCGGATTCTCGGCGGCCCAGGCTTCCAGAGGGGCCGCGCCCGCGCCGTAGCCTTCCAGGTAGAACACGCCGAATGTGGTGAAGAAGCCGCTTACTCCGCCATGCTTATCCTTGGCGGCGGCGATATAGGCTTTCTCAGCTTCCAGCTCGCCCCATTTGCCGGTGGCCTGATCGGGCAAGAGGATGTAGAGGCATTCGCCTGTCTCGTCGGCGATGCGCTTCCAGCCGCTGGTGACTATCCACTTATCCACGTCCACGCTATCCGGAACGGCGATGAAGTGGAAGTAAGGACGCAGCACTGCTGTATCCGGAACATACCAGCGCACTTCACGGGTGGCGAAATTGCCCTCCAGGGCGGCATAGAAATAGCCGGACAGAGACAGCTGGTTGCCCTCTTTTGGATCACGGACGGGAGAGGGTTCCACAGCTAGGTTCTTGGCCTCCATGTCGCCTTTTAATGCGTTGTTGTCGTAGTAGCGTACGCCAGTTTTCGTATCCAGGCTGTAATGCTTCATGAAGTCCCACATGATCTCGGCATGGCCGGCGATATTGTTGTGGGCTTCATAGAGCGTAAAGACGTATTCCATGACCGGGTAACCGTCGTCGTTTGCCCATGTAAAGGTACGGTACCTTGCCATGCTTGAATTCCAGTCGGAGATGTCCCCCACCTTGTTGCCCTTGGCGCCGCCGTTTAAGGCATTGCCGCCGCTGTACTTGATGATGGGAAGGAGGTTGTCATCGTCCAGGGAGTTGGCTGTTGTGTAGTAGTTGATCCACTTGGGCATGCCGGTAGGAGCAGCATCAGTGCCGATGCTGTCCCAAAGTATGTCCGCTCCGGCCGCCTTTGCATCCGCAGCAGTTGCGTAGCCGGGGATACCGCGGTTGGAGTAGTTGCCCTCTCCTATAGCCAAGCCTATGGGCATGGATTGATAACTCGCCGCATCGGTGCCCAGGCTGCCGGGGAAGTTGCTGGGGAAGGCGGCTGCTATCTGCTTGTTGGTTACTGCATCCATTGCCAGGCTGTTGGTGGCGTTGCCGCCTGCCGATTGGCCGGTAGCGTAGATGCGGCTCATGTCGAAGCGGCCGTCGGCTGCAAGGTAATCTCTCATGGCAGCGAACATGACTTGGTTGGTGCTGCTGGGGAGATTGCCCGTGCCGGGGGATGCGGTGCGGGTCTGTAGGAATATCGCAAAGCCGTTCTCAGCCGCAACCTGCCACCACATGGTGGAATCCATGAACAGGTTGGAGGTCTGGGATGCGCCGTGCCATACAGTGACTACGGGTATATTCCTGTAACCGGCAGTTTCCGGCACATAGAGTAGAACATCCATCACATAGCCGGTAGGCAGGGTTAGAGTCTTGATCGTGACCTGGCCTTTTACCGGCTCCGCGTAGTTGCGCACCTTGGCGGAGACAGTGCCGGTGGCTTCCTTCTTCGCGGAGGCAAACCTCTCCACCTGGATTGCGGTGTAATCCAGACGGTAATTGAGGGCGTTGCCATAGCTGATGGACACATCGTAACGGGAATAGTCCGTCAGCTGATTGCGCAGCTCCTTGTTGAAGGCGTAGGTATTGGTACTGTCACCATTGATAGTGATGGCAGTGACCTTGGAAATGCGGCCTGCGAATTCCGTGGCCCATGTATCCGCCTTCTGATTATATACGCTGCCGGTGGCGGCAATACCGCCGAAGCTGGTCAGCGTAATGTCGGCTGCAGCGGCGGTAGCCTTGTTGACGGTCTTCCAATAGTTGAGGCTTTCCACGCCGTTATAGTTCACCAGCCAGGTGGGAACGGGCATGTCGTCCTTCTCTAACAGGCCCTCGAAATCCCTGTTATTCTTGTTGACCAGATCCTGCAATCGGGTGGCCATCTGAACCAATGCCTGCTGACGGTCGATAATCAGGTTCCTGTCGCCGTCGGTCATATGAGCCCAGCCGAAGGAAACGGAGCCGAGATTTGCTAAAGCGCTGGCTCCTATTGAAGCACGGTTCACAAATGCTTGGGCGATGACCAGATTGGGGTTCTCGGCGGCCCAGGCTTCCAGCGGGGCAGCGCCTGCGCCATATCCTTCAAGATAGAAGACGCCGAAGGTGGTGAAATAGGTGCCGACGCCGCCATGCTTGGCCTTGGCTGCGTCTATATAGGCCTTTTCATCTGCGAGATTGCCCCATACGCCGGTAGTCTGATTGGGCAGGAGCAGGTAGAGGCATTCGCCGGTTTCATCGGCAATCTGCGCCCATCCGCTGCTGACCAGCCAGCTATCCACGTCCACTTTGTCGGGGACGGCTATGAAATGGAAGTAGGGACGAAGCACCGCAGTGGCCGGAATATACCAGCGCACCTCGCGGTTAACGAAGGCTCCGTCCAGTGCGGAGTAGAAATATCCGGTGGTGGGCAGCTGGTTGGCTTCTTTCAAGTCCCGCACGGGAACCGGTTCGACAGCCAGGTTTTTAGGTTTCGCTAAGATCTCAGCAGCGAAGGCGGGAACTGTGACAGCTAGAGCCAACATAACTGCCAGAAGTACGATAAACCATCTTTGTTTCATGTGATAGCTCCTTTCACTTCGTGTTGTTCCATCTACAAGCAGCTGTTAAGGAAACCATTGGGTATTAGGTCCGTTCGCATTGTAATTGCTAAAGCGCATGAGGCAAGAGGCAGCGAATACTGACGAAGGAGCATCGCGTAGGTTTTAGGCACAGGTACAGCGGATATTAGCCATTTGGGCGATGTCCGGCCCGGGTATAGGCCTCCATGAATTCAAAGGCTAGAGTGGGAACTAAACGTCCCAGCCCTCTGCTTCTACCCCCTTCACTCAATAGTTGGCAAATCAGAGCAAGCAGTGCATCCGGGCTTATCACTAGAAATGTGTGCGTGACAAAGCCCCAACGCCGTCTGCTGATCTGCCTTCTTTCCCAGGTCTAATCCAAGATTTTGTTTTCAGTGCTTTCAAGCTTAAGCGCTCAAAGGTTTTGGTCTCCTAGTTATTGCCTTGGTGATATATCATCGGTATATCACTGATATAATTCGACATCGGATTTATAATTCCTCTAACAATTCAATCTAAAGACTGTTAAAAAATGAAATAGTAGTGTCAAGAATCGGGACTGGTGATAAACCCAATTCTTAACACTACCTTTTTCAATAAAAGGGCAGTACATGACAGATAGAATGTAAACGAAAACTTTGCCCAAAGAAAACAAAGCCGGGTGCATGCACATACTTACACGCACCCGGCACTATTCTGATGAATTTTCAAACTGCGGACCTTTTTTAGCAACGAACCTACGAGAAAAGCGCCTTAGTACTATCCATCGAATAAATAATACCAGCCAGATATCGCAAACAACTTTTCAAAATCATCAATATGGGCTTGACCCCATCGTTGACGACAGCTATGGCCTTGGTATCATAGTCGCCGTTATATTTGAATGATATGCCGGTGATTCTGATTTGGCTGCTATCTGCTGCATTAACATTAAGGTAAGGGTAAAATACAGTTAATGTGAGGTTCTCAAGGTTATGATTACACATGATGGTACCATTCATATACATTCTTATATTATCACCCGTTTTAACGAGCTTGAATGTATTTGAACCATCCCTAACTAATGAGGGAATTACGGTCCCGCCGCCCATATTGGTTCCTGTTTCATTAAGTGAATACGTCTCAATGCCGGTATCGCCGACATTGTTGAAAATCGCCTGAACATAATCCGTCAGAGACGCGAAGGATCCATCGCTTAACATGAACTCTATCATGGGCACAGTATCTCCGACCGCTGTGTCTAGATCAAAAGTGATCGTCTCCGTAAAATTGCCGCTGAAGCCGTATGGTCCGATGAGGATTTTCCCATCCAAGTACAACCCATCTGAGAAGAGCTGAGCTGTATAAGGCGTGAACCAGTCCTGTTTGTGCCCATGGGTCCAAATCTGTTGTTATCGTGAACGTGACTGCCCAAGTCTTTCCGCATCCTGAGAGGCTCAACATCAAAGCAATTCCAACAATCGCCAACAAATACTTCTTGAATCTCATTATTAATACGCCTCCTTTGAGGAAGCATTCTGCATTATGTCATGGAATCCTTTATGCGAAGATTCGACATTGCGTTATTGGAATAGGTCTGTTTTTAAACTTTACTGGATTGGCTACTCCAAACTGTACAGAAAAGATAAAGACATTTATGGTTTGCAGATGCTACAAGGTCTTCTTCCTGAAGCTACTGCTTGTTCACGGCTCGAGAAGTCGATTAAGTTCGCCGGTTTTATTGCCCTAACACTCTCACATGAGGAGTAATGAAATACCTCAGAGTTCTTGCTAGCCACATACCTTATCTGAACAGCAATTGACTTTTGGACTACGGGTATCGCCCCTTTTTCAACGGCGACTGAAGTAGTAATGCCATTTGTTTTAAAGCTAACGTTGCCATTGATATCTGTTCGAAGTGCGATTGAGCCCACGATGGAGAGCCTTGTAAGGATAAATGCTGATGGATGGCCATATCCGTTGTCATTACCAACAGAAATAACCGCGTACTGAGGTATGGTCTTGTTCAGGAACGCTTCGGAAGATGACGAAATACTTCCATGATGGGCCACTTTTAGTATAGTAACTGGGTGTGCCTTTTCCTTTTTTAACAGCTCATATTCTATAGCTGTACCGATATCGCCGGTAAAGATCGCAGAGAATGCACCATATTCAACGCTTATAACCATGGAAGCATCATCAAGATCAATAGGCAAAGGGGCCGCAGGGCTGAGCACTTCAACTTTAACCGGGCCCAATTCCATAACGAAATTCTCTCTGACAATTTCTATAGGAATATTGCGCTTCTTGACCTCAAGCATGAATATGTCATAGATAGATTCCTTGGTCCCTTTTCCTGTATCAAGGACTCTTCCTACTTCATATGCTTCAAGAATATCGATAAGCCCATCTATGTGGTCTTCGTGTGCATGAGAGGCCACCAGGTAATCAATCTTCTCAATTTGCCTGGCATTTAATACTTCGAATACTTTTGATACATTACCAGTCGTGCCAGCGTCTATAAGCATGGTCTTACCGTTTGGAAAGACGATTAAAGTGCTATCTCCCTGGCCAACATCGATGAATATCAGTTCCATTTCGGATGAGGCTGTGGCATTGATGGATGGGTAGAAACAAATCACAGACAGAATTGCCAATATTATTGAAGCCCTACCTATGCGGCTAATCATTACTCTCATTAGTATCCTCCCGTTTATTTCCAATTGGCAGCCAATAACTGAGATTTCAAGAAGCGGAAAAATCGCTCATTAGGCTTATGTTGGCAAAGACTCCTTATCACTGTTTGAGAATATTTGCCAGTTTCATGGCTATCACATGCACTATTTCCCACCAGCTTCCTTACAAATGACAGCCAGGTTTTTCTCAATCTTTACAACACGTACCAACATTGATTTAGCTATTTTTAATTAATATCCTGCTAAATAGGTATTGTTCAAGAAAATAACCATTTTGATTAGCAAAGAAACTTGTTAGGGTGTTGCTGAGGCGAAGATTAATATTGTGGCCAAAATCACTATTTGCAGCCTGTCGCTCAACAGCGGCAAATCCTTACACATTCAGAGTATCTATTTACCGGCTGCCAATAGTTGCCCTATCTGAAACATCGCCCATCATTTACTGCTTCCGTATAAGCATGAAGAACTCTAATAAGAATGCTTATTGGAATCTTTCGAAAGCGTACAGCGTGCGACTTTTGGCATAGAATTGTCATCAATAGCGAAAGCTATCGTACTTGGCGTTTACATAGCCACACCTAGTCAACTGAGGCGCTTACTGGTTCATGCAAAACTGACGACTTCGTATTGCAATTAAGAAGCGAACGCTCAAGTATAACTTTTCGGGAATAAGCGTGGCCATTTTTTAACAAGAGGAAGAGGATAGCAAAAGGATAGCAAATAGGAGCAACTAACACGGTTTTTGGATATAATAAAAGCGGCGATTTTGTCGCCGCTTTTCCCTACTCATGCTGGTGCTATAATATTTGGTGCGCCACCCGCGGATCGAACGCGGGACCCACTGATTAAAAGTCAGTTGCTCTACCACTGAGCTAGTGGCGCATTTGCAATTAGCAACTTGTATTATACTATATCCCCTGCCCAAGAATAAATAAGATAATTCTCTATACTTCCCTTCTTCCCCACAGATCCCGCCAATTATTTATTCCTAGGCCATTGAACCTGATATTCCCTTGTAGCTGCCTAGTGATAAACTAGATACATTGAAAAAGACTAATAGGATCCAAATCAAACGCCCGGAGGTGTGAAATGGATTATTCGATAGATAGGAACATTGAGGAAATTGCCAAGATCATACCCGGTTTCTCCGCCGCGAAGCCCGGCGATGGCAGCGCATTTGTCTCAGCCTCACCCGAAAGCCTGACCCCAGCGAAGCTCGCCTCCTACATCGACCACACTATACTTAAGCCCGACGCCACTGCCCCAATGGTGGAGAAGATATGCGACGAGGCCATCGAAAACGGCTTCTTCTCAGTCTGTATAAACCCCGCCAATGTCAAGCAGTGCTCTACTAAGCTCGAAGGCACAGATGTAGCTGTATGCACCGTAATCGGCTTCCCCTTGGGCGCCAGCACCTCCTCCGTTAAGGCCCAGGAGGTCAAGGACGCCATCACCAACGGGGCCGATGAAGTTGACATGGTAATCAACATCGGGGCCCTGAAATCCGGCAACTACAAGCTGGTGTTCGACGACATCTCCGCTGTCGTGCGTGCCGCCGGCATCAACACCCTTACCAAAGTCATAATCGAGACATGCCTGCTCACCGACGATGAGAAGGTCAAGGCATGCCTCCTTGCCAAGGCCGCCGGCGCCGACTTCGTAAAAACCTCCACCGGCTTCTCCACCTCAGGCGCCACCGCCGCCGACATCGAATTGATGCGAAGCGTAGTCGGACCCAACATGGGCGTCAAGGCATCCGGCGGCATACGCGACACGGCCGCCGCCCTCGCCATGATAAAAGCCGGCGCCACCAGGATAGGCGCAAGCGCAGGCATTGCGATTATTAATGGCCTGAAGTAATATCAGACATAGATTATTCATCAACTTAGCAGTCAGAAAGGCTAGCACAAGGGAGGATATCCATGAAAGTTGGCGTCGTAGTGTATTCAGAAACAGGCAATACCCTCTTTGTGGCCCAGAAGATCATAGAAAGGCTCAACGCCTCGGGCAATCAGGCAGTACTTGAGAGGATCAAGACCATCGGCAAACCCAACCCGGCAGATCGCAGCGAAGTCCATTATGAGAGCCTGCCTGTACTGGAAGGATATGATGCCTTCGTCTTCGGCTCCCCTGTGCACGGTTTCCAGGTGGCAACCCCCATGGCGAAATTCATTCCGCAAGCGGTCCATATCAAAGGCAAGAAGGCAGTTGGTTTCGTAACCGAGAAGTTCCCCTTCCCGTGGATGGGAGGAGACCGCAGCCTGTCGCAGCTGGAAAGCCTCCTGAAGTCTGGCGGGGCACTCTCCTGCAAAGCAGGTATTGTCAACTGGTCCGGCGGCAATCGCCAGGAGCTCATCCAGGAAGTGGTGGACAGCGCAGTCCGCCAGCTGCTGGTATAACCCCTCGCTACCAATACATGAAAGAAGGCCGATGCTCAAACATCAGGCCTTCTTTGCATCTCTTTCCTGCGCCAGTCCAGCAATCCCTACTGCTCTGAAATTCTGCCTTTTGCGAATCTGCACTTCTGCACTTCAGTGTACCTGTACTTCAAACTATGTTCTGTCCAATTCTCCATACCCGCCTGAAGCACTACTGTACTGATGTAATGCCGTACTACTCAATTTTGTCCCACTTCCAAATGTCCTGTTTTCGGCCGCCCCGTTTTTCTTCTGTTCTTCTTCCCTGCCGCCCTTCTAACCTACTGTCTGTTCGAGCGGTAAGAGGCGAAGCACTCGCTGCAATAGACCGGCTTCTCCCCACTCGGTTGGAATGGGACTTTGCAGGGGGCTCCGCACTGCGAACAGGTTGCATCATAAAGCTGGCGCGGCATCTGCCCGCTGGCCTGCATCTTGCGGTTCTTGCGGCACTCGGGGCATCTTGTGGGCTGGTTCTCGAAACCGCGCTGCGCATAGAACTCCTGCTCTCCTGCAGTAAAAACGAAGTCCTTCCCGCACTCCCTGCAATTTAGCACCTTGTCTTCGTAAGCCACTGTCCCTAACCTGCCTTTGTCAATGTAGTACCGCCAAGCCCGGCAAATCCCTCCACGGATATGCCTCGTATGCTGACAGCTGATTCGATTCTGAACGCATCTTTCATAAAATGCAATATATCAAGCTTTAATCAAGATAGCTGCGAGTAAATTTAAACTCAATTGCCTAAGTCGCTAACTTTTGGTAATCTTATCTCACACAATATATAGAAGAAAATGGGATGAGGTTCCCAACCTTTTGTCTAGCGTTCTTGTACGCGATGATTCGTCGTAGTTTAACGCAGAAAACCAAATAGTTGAAGGGAGTGCACTTAATGAAGAAGATCCTAGTAGCATCTTTGCTCCTGGTCCTGGCATTCAGCCTGATGGTCAGCGCCGCAAGCTTTAAAATCGGCGTCATCACCGGCACAGTGTCACAGGGCGAGGACGAGTACCGCGGCGCAGAGGCCATGATTAAGAAGTACCCTGATCTCATCGTCCACAAGACCTATCCCGATAACTTCATGGCCGAGCAGGAGACCTACATCTCCCAGATAACCAGCCTTGCAGCCGACAGGAACGTCAAGGCCATAGTAATCAACCAGGCCGTTCCCGGCACCCTCGCAGCCATCAAAAAGGTCAAGGAGCTCCGCCCCGACATGCTGTTCTTCGTCGGCGAGCCCCATGAGGACCTGGCCCTCGTTGGCGCCGCAGTCGACTTCGGCTTCAAGCCGGACGATGCAGAGCGCGGAAAGACCATACCCCAGATCGCAAAGTCGATGGGCGCCAAGACGTTCGTCCACTATTCCTTCCCGCGTCACATGGCGATGCAGGAGCTTTCCAACCGCCGCGACATCATGATCGAGGAGTGCAAGAAGCTCGGCATCCAGTTTGTGTTCGTAACCGCTCCCGACCCGATGGCAGAAGGCGGCCTGCCGGCAGCCCAGCAGTTCATCCTCGAGGATGTCCCGCGCCAGGTTGCCAAGTACGGCAAGGACACCGCATTCTTCTCCACCAACTGCGGTATGCAGGAGCCTTTGATCAAGGCAGTTATGCAGACCAAGGCCCTCTATCCCGAGCAGTGCTGCCCCAGCCCGACCCACGGCTATGCCGGCGCGATCGGACTTGAAGTCACCGACGACATGAAGGGCAACTATGTAAAGATATTCGCAGCCATCGAAGCCAAGGTAGTAGCCGCTGGCATGGCCGGCCGTATGGCCACATGGCCCGTACCCGGACCTTACCTCCAGACCACTGCCAACGTCGAGATCGCCAAGAAGGTACTCGAAGGCACCCTGAGCCTCAAGGACGAGAAGGGCATCCAGGCGGCAATAGAAGCATCAGCCGGCCAGAAGCTCGCTCTCTTCAGAAGGAACACCGGCAATGCATTCGTATACCTCGTAAACAGCAAGACCTTCGGCAAGTAAAAACCGACAATGGACTTCGTAAAGACGAATTCCGAATGATAAGTGGCAGGACGCCGGGTGAAAGCCCGGCTTCCTGCATCGATTGCTGTTGAGAGGAGACCAAGGATTATGCCTGAAGAATTCGTCCTGCAGCTGCAGGGAATAGGAAAATCGTTCTTCGGGACCACCGTCCTTCACAATGTCAGCCTGGCCGTAAAGCCCGGGGAGATCCACGCCCTCGTAGGCGAGAACGGCGCGGGCAAATCGACATTGATGAACATACTGTTCGGCATGCCGGTAATAAAGGACACCGGCGGGTACGAGGGCCAGGTGGTATTCGCAGGCAAGCCCGTTAAGATGAAATCCCCCAGACACGCCATGGAGCTCGGCATCGGCATGGTGCACCAGGAATTCATGCTCCTTCCAGGCTTCACGGCTACTGAGAACATAAAGCTGAACAGGGAGATAACCACGAGGAATCCCGTCAGCGCCGTCTTCGGAAAGGACTTCGAGAAGCTCGACATCAAGCGCATGAGGCAGGACTCGCAAGCGGCCATATCGCAAGCTCGGCATATCGCATCGAGGACTGGGTCGCGGTGGCGGGCCTTCCTGTGGGCTACAAGCAGTTCATAGAGATCGCCAGGGAGATAGACAAGAAGAATGTAAAGCTCCTGGTGCTTGACGAACCGACTGCGGTGCTCACGGAGTCCGAGGCCGACAAGCTGCTTGATGCCATGAAGAAGCTCGCCTCCACGGGGATTGCGATGCTTTTCATCACCCACAGGCTCGATGAGGTCCTCGCGGTCGCAGACAATATCACAATACTAAGAGACGGCGAAGTCGTAGCCTCCATGCCCCGCCAGGAAGCCAAGGTCGAGCGGATAGCCGAGATCATGGTCGGCAGGTCCATAGAGAAGACCGAGCTTCCCAAAAGGAAGAGGGAGCCCGGAGACGACGACATCGTGCTTGCCATAAGCGACCTGCACGTCAACATGACGGGCGAGAAGGTCAAAGGCATAGATTTGAAGGTCAGGCGCGGCGAGATACTGGGCATCGGCGGCCTGGCAGGACACGGCAAAGTCGGCATCGCAAACGGCGTAATGGGCCTTTTCAGCTCGACCGGCTCCGTTACGTAAGGACGGCAAGCCCGTAAGGCTGAACCGCCCGTACGAGGCGCTCTCCGCCAAGATGGCGTTCGTATCGGAGGACAGGCGCGGCACGGGCCTTCTGCTCGACGACTCCACCGAGCTCAACATGTCCATGACGGCGATGCAGGTGCAGGACAAGTTCCTGAAGCCTGGCCCCCTGAAGAGCCTGAGGCTCTCGGACACCAAGGCTATAAGGAAGTTCGCCAACAAGATGATAGACGAGCTAGATATACGCTGCACGGGCCCTTCACAGCCGGTAAGGAGGCTGTCGGGAGGCAACCAGCAGAAAGTGTGCCTCGCAAGGGCATTCGCGCTTGAGCCGGAGCTTATGTGGGTCTCAGAGCCCACCCGCGGCATCGACGTTGGCGCCAAGGAGCTTGTCCTGGACGAGCTTGTGAAGTTCAACAGGGACTTCGGCACGACGGTAATTATGACATCGTCCGAGCTTGCGGAGCTCAGGAAGGTGTGCGATCGCATAGTGATCATCTACGAGGGCAAGATAGCGGGAGTGCTCGCACCCGACGCGCCCGATCTGGACTTCGGCCTTATGATGGCAGGCGAGACTCTCAAGCACAAGGAGGTGAAGCAGGGATGAGGAAAGAGGAGAACACCGAAAAGTGCCCGGCGCCGGAGAGGTTCAACCTTCTGTCCTGGCTTAGGGAATTCGGAGTCGCAAGGCTTATCATCCTGGCATTCGTAATCCTCCTGCTGGTTGTCGCATGGATAAAGGGGCTCGGAGTGCAGCAGCTTCTTAGCGACTCGCTGGTTAGAATCGGGATGAACGGCATACTCATACTGTCGATGCTTCCGGCGGTCGTCTGCGGCGTCGGCATGAACTTCGGCCTGCCCCTAGGCATTCTGTGCGGCTTGCTGGGCGGCATACTGACAATAAATATGAACATCGCGGGCTGGGCGGGCCTTGCGGTCTCGCTGCTCATCTCGGTGCCCATTGCAGTAGTCGTCGGCCTTCTCTACCACGCGGTTCTCGACAGGGTGCGCGGCGAAGAGATGATGGTCGGCACCTACCTTGCATACGCCGCAGTGTTCGGGATGAGCATCTTCTGGATGCTCGCCCCAATCAGAAACCCCAAGCTCATATTCGCAGTCGGCGGCAAAGGCCTGAGATACACCATAAGCATGACCGACACCTTCGGCAAGGTGCTCAATAACTTCCTCGCGTTCAACATAGGAGGCATCTCGGTTCCGACAGGGCTTATCCTGTTCTGGCTGACGCTGTGCCTCTTGATGTACCTGTTCCTCCGCTCGAAGACCGGGCTTGCGATGCTGGCCACCGGCTCCAACCCCTCATATGCCACATCTTCCGGCATCAACGTGGGCAGTATGAAGAGGGTAGGCGTTGTGATGTCCACCGTGCTCGGCGCAGTGGGGATTATAATCTTCGCGCAAAGCTACGGCTTCATGCAGCTATATACGGCGCCGCAGTCGGCCGCCTTCCCCGCCATCGCCGCCATCCTAATAGGCGGCGCGTCGCTCAAGAAGGCCAGCATCTCGAATGTCATAATTGGCGCAGTGTTGTTCCAGACTCTGCTTACAGTCGCCCCTCCCGTAACACAGGCTGTTATGGAGGGCTCCGAGATAAGCGAGATAGCAAGGGTCATGATCAGCAACGGCATGATACTCTACGCCCTGACCAGGGCTACGGGGGGGAGGTAGTAAAATGGCGGACAACAGATTAGCGACAGTCCCCACCGTCAAGAACCAGAGTCGCCTAAGAGGCATATTGGCCCAGTCGGGGGTCCCCATCTTCTTCACGGTGCTCTGCTTGGCGAGCATCATAGCATCGGATCTCGACATCAACTACCTGATCGGCGAGCTTCTATCCAGGCTCGGCAGGAACTTATTCATAGTCCTTTCGCTTCTCATTCCGGTGACTGCCGGCATAGGGCTAAACTTCGGTATAGTAGTCGGCGCCATGTCCGGGCAGATCGCACTTATTGTAATCACATTCCTTCAGCTGAAGGGCCTGTTCGGCTTCCTGTCGGCAATGGCAATATCGGTACCGCTGTCCGTGCTCTTCGGCTGGATAGTGGGCAGCATCTTCAACAGGGCCAAGGGCCGAGAGATGATAACAGGCATGATAATGGGCTTCTTCGCAAACGGCGTCTATCAGCTGCTCTTCCTTATGCTAATAGGGACCCTGATACCCGTGAGCATGAGCTCGCCCGTCGCCCAGCAGATAATGCTCAGCAACGGCGTAGGCCTGAGAAACACGATAGACCTGAGCAATATCTACTACTCGCTGGACAATGTATTCGCAAGGCTCTTCAACTGGAACGGCATCATATGGACAGACACATTCGGCCCCTGGAGGGTGCCTCTTGGCGCCTTCTTCATGTCGCTTCTTCTTTGCATTGCCATCGTATTCCTCATGAAGACAAAGCTTGGCCAGAACTTCAGGGCCATCGGCCAGGACATGGCGATTGCGGAAGTATCCGGAATCAAAGTCGACAAGGTGAGGATTACGGCAGTCATCTACTCGACGGTGCTGGCGGCCTGGGGGCAGCTGATATTCCTGCAGAACCTGGGCTCTTTGAACACCTTCAACGCACATGAGCAGGTGGGCATGTTCTCGGTTGCAGCGCTGCTAGTCGGAGGCGCCTCGGTCAAGAGGGCCGGCATATGGAACGCGATAGTGGGCGTGCTCCTGTTCCATACCCTGTTCGTGGTGTCGCCTCTTGCAGGCCAGAAGCTGTTCGGAGAACCGCAGATAGGCGAATGGTTCAGGCAGCTGATTTCATACTCGGTCATCGCTGTGGCGCTCGCCATGCACGCGATACAGAACAGGCGCAACAGGTAATCAACCATCGGCGCTTTTGGGGGGCGGGAAATCCGCCCCTCATTTTTTATAACTAAATTACGCAGGCATGAAGGATTTTTGACTACAGGTGAATAATATATGCTTGTAATCATTTTTATAGGAGGCGATAGGATGAGGAAAACAATTACCGTCATTATTCTAGCTGCAATGTTATTGGTATTCCCGCTTTCCGTAGCTGCGGCCACCAGGACCGAGAACATCAACACGTTCGTAGCCCAGAAAGGCGACTGGTTCGACCCCACAGTGCTTGAGAGCGTAAAGTCCAAGCTGGCAGGCCTCAGCGAGAATTCCTTCACCATGGCGATAAATGAGGATTACAGGGATCCCGAGCAGATGCTCATATGGGCGCTCGTGGGAATTGACCGTTTCTTCCTCGATGACACCGTGCTCGGCGTCATCAAAGTCGTAACCGGCGGCGGTTTCGGCATATGGTGGATAATCGACCTTTTCAGCATCAAGAAGAGGACCTTCGCCTATAACTACGATCTGCTGATGGCGATCAAGTAACAAAAGCGTTCCAATCTATTAGCCGGGGCTTCTATTGGGGCCCCGGCTTTTTCTTGTGCTTTGCTAGACGTTATCAGACTTCTGCACGTTCACCGGCTTACGGCCCGGCAACCTGATAGTCAGCTGCCTGGCCATTTGATCGAAAGTCATTATAGATATCCCACAGGAATTGCACGGATACCCTCTTTCAGAAACATAAGCTCAGGATATTGGTTAATAACAGCTCCATCCCCTAATTGCATATCCCCTGCTTCAGTTAATGGTTCCAGAAGTCTAAATGCCTGTGCCATTTTTTTATCGGGCTTTGCCGTCATTTTGATTTCTATTGGATATACTATCCTGCCAACTTCTAAAATCAGGTCGATTTCTCGTTGATCTGCATCCCTATAATAATAAAGGTCCCTTACCGACTTCCCTGCATTTAAGTAGGACTTTACAATCTCTGATACTACCCAGGTTTCGAAGAATTGGCCGGCTTTTGCGCCAAATTGGATTGCTCCTGGTGTATTCCATCTTGTCAACCAAGCCATAAGTCCTGTGTCCATGAAGAATATCTTTGGTGATTTAATCATGCGCTTCAGATGGTTATTGTGGTAAGGATATAGCTGTAGAATAATGCCCGAACTCTCCAAAATCTGAACCCAGCGTCTCATCGTTGAAGCAGAAACTCCTACATCCCTTGCCAAACCATCATAATTTAGAAGCTCACCGCTACGAGCCGCAAGAGCAGACATGAAACGTACGAAGTCGCCTCTATCCGAAATCTTTGTCAGTTGATTCACATCGCGTTCGATGTATGTACTAACATAACTCGAATAGAATGTATCCCAATCATCCTGTGACGCAACAAGCCCAGGCATGCAGCCTCGATGAATCATGGGCCAGAGGTCATCTGTATCTAGGCGCTCTTTATTGCGAGCCGTAAGATATTTATCATTTGGTATGAACGGTAGCGCACAGGCCACAGCTTTCCGTTCACGATAGGAGATCCCTTGAATTGGGAGTATAGCCAGTCTTCCGGCAAGGGATTCGCTAACGTTCTGCATAAGATGATAAGCCTGCGAACCGGACATAACGAATAGGCACTTTTCTGGCAGACTATCTTTCAATGAAGCCAACCGCATATCATCAATCTTCATTTTCAAATATGGGAACAACTCCGGCACATATTGAATTTCATCGAGAATCAACTCTGAAGAATGGTTCATAAGAAACAGTGCCGGATCCTCTTTGGCCTGCTGCAGAAGAAGCGGATTGTCGAAAGTTATATATTCGTAGTCTCCAACAACCATCTGAAGCAATGTTGATTTCCCTACTTGACGGGGGCCAGTTATTAATACAGCCGGAAATGTCCTGATAATGCTCTTCAGATGATCGGCGATTGTTCTGGCAATCCAACCCATCCTTATTCCTCCTCTCTCTATGTAGATAATAGCAAGAAACCTCGTAATTTCCAACATGTTATGGTGGATTTTACGAGGTTTCTGGGAATTGCCTGTCTGAAGGACTCATCCAGATTCCTACTTGATTTGTGCCCGAACTTGCGATATTTGTCTTCCAAGCAGCGAAAGAAAGGCGGGGCGGCATCTTTGATGAATGCCGCCCCGCCCGATTGCGCCGTTTAGTTGAACCTCGTACTCATCAACCGAAGAAGCCCCCGGATTTCGAGGTGCTCAGCCTGTTGACCACATACAAGGTCACTATGCCCACTATTATCAGGATGAAGCCAAGAGATGCCGCATCCCCGTGCGTGCCGCCCGTATAGAAGTTGAATATGCCGACCGTCATCGTCTCCCAGCCCGGTATCGAGAGCAGTATGGTTGCCGCGCTCTCCTGTATCGAGGTCATGAAGGAGAACAGGGCGCCCGCGAGCACTCCCTTCCAGATGAGAGGCATCGTGATGTCCTTGAAGGTCTTCATCATGCCGGCTCCTACCGACTCGGCCGCCTCTTCCATGGACCTGTGCACCACGATCAGCGAGCTGTAGGAAGAGCGGACCGTATATGGAAGCCTTCTGACCGCAAGGACTATGGGTATGATGATCCATATGTTCGCCAGCGGCTGTTTTATCAGAATAGGCGAGTTGAAAGCCCTTATGTATGCGATGCCCAGCGCAGTGCCCGGCAATGCCAGCACCAGCGTAGTGAGTATGTCCAGAATGCCGCGCGAGCGCATCTTGGTCCTCGCCATGATCCATGCGATCGGCAGGCCTATAAGTATGCACAGGACAACTGCCAGCGTGCAGTACATGAAGGTATTGACTATGTATCCAGGGGCGTCGAATATCACCCGTTTGTAGTGATGCAGCGTCCACGTCGTGGGAAGCGGCGACATTGACCACTTGCCCGCAAATGACGCAAGCCCCACGCCAAGGTACGGTATGAAGGCGAAGAGCATCAGCACTATGAGGAATATGAGGGCGAGGGCTGCCCAGCCCTTGGTGAGCCTCTTCCTCTCCACAGGCCTGTAGGACAGCGTGCTGTAGTCCTTCATGGATACGTACTTCTTTGCGATGAGCAGGAAGACTATGGACCAGAGGACCATCACAGCGCCTACCGTGATGCCCATCTTGAACAGGTTCCGGTCTATGAACTGCTGTATGTCCATGAACGCCAACGGCGCTATGAAGTTATTGAGGCCCACAACATGCGGCGTCGCGAAGTCCGCGAAAGCCCATATGAAGACCAGAAGCGCGCCTGTCACGAAGCCAGGTATCGTAAGCGGTATTGTTATGTCGAACAGCCTTTTGAAGCCGACCGAGCCCATGCTCTCCGCGGCCTCTTCCAAGGATGCGTCGATCTTGCTTAAGGAGTCCACGACATTAAGCGTTATGAGCGGGAATAGATGCAGCGTCTCGACCATGAGAAGGCCGTGCCAGCCGTAGACGAAGTTGAACGGCAGGTGGTCGAAAAGCCAGTTGGCAAGCCAGGGCCACGCGGTCTCGATCCTGCCTGCAAAGATGTAGAACAGCTCGTTTACGGTGCCTCCCCTGCCCAGTATGAATATAAAGCCTAGGACGCCGACTAGCGGGGGCATGACTATTGGTATCATCGTCAGGAAGTTGAACAGCTTCCTTCCGGGGAAGTCGTACCTCACCAGCAGGTATGCTACTGTGAATCCTATGATCGAAGCAGTAATCACAGATGCTATGCCAAGCGTAAGGGAATTAATCAGCGCCCTGGTATAGACTTTATCCTTGAAAACGTCCAGGAAGAACTTGGTCGAGAATGCCTTGCTGGGAAGCTTCAGGGCGTCGTTTATGAGATCTTTGAGAGCATGCGCCTCTGCGACCGCCTCCTCGGGGGTAGCCATTGCTGCAAGCGCCTGACCCTTCTCGTCGATGGCAGCCAGCGCCTTGTTCCAGTCGTCAATTGCTTCCTGCTGCGACCAGCTGGAATAATCCAGGGCTTCGGCGGTTCTGGTTATCGCCAACTTCGACCTGTCTATCTGCACGAGTAGGTCCTCAAGAGCCGCCTTAGAGCCTGTATCGTCGCCGGACGCTATCTTCTCGTCCATCAGGTCTACCGTCATTACGGCTTCCCTAAGCGCTGAGAGGGGCACGTCGGCCGTCGTGAAGGAGTCCACGAAAAGTTTAACAAGCGGGAATATGACAAAGAACGCCAGGAATATGTATATAGGCCACACCCAGGGGTTGGAGGCCTTCATCCATCTTCTGAACTTGATCATCCCGGCTCCGCTACTTTCGTTCATAAAGCATCACCGCCCTTAATAATTGGAGCTGGGATTAATCCGGGATCACGAGGGCCGAGGCCTTCTGGAAGCCGACTTTGACTTCAGTGCCCCAAGCCATTTCCTTATAGCCCAACGGGTTCTTGATGTCCGCCTTGATGAGCGCGCCGCTCGCCTGCTCGACCTCGTACCTTAGCGTATTGCCCATATAGCTTGCGAAGCTCACCTTGCCGCCTAGTACGTTGTCGAAGTTGCCCTCATCGGCCTTACCCATCACATGGACGTTCTCGGGCCTGAAGGAGACAGTGCACTTGTCGCCGGTCTTGCAGTCGTAGTTGCTCATGCCGGTAAGCAGGCCCTCAGTCGTTTCGACGTACACCCAGCCGCCGGTTATCGACTTCACTGTGCCCGATATTAGGTTGTTCGTGCCGATGAAGTCGGCGACGAACCTGCATACCGGTTTTTCGTACATCTCATGCGGGCTGCCTATCTGGACGAGCTTGCCCTCGTTCATGATTCCGATCCTGTCGGAAAGCGTTAGCGCCTCCTCCTGGTCGTGGGTGACGTATATTGTCGTGATGCCCAGAGCCTGTTGGAGCTTCCTTATCTCGGCCCTGACCGAGCCTCTTATCTTGGCGTCCAGGTTTGAGAGCGGCTCGTCCAGAAGCAGCACATCGGGGTTCAGCGCAAGGGCTCTTGCAAGGGCCACCCTCTGTTGCTGACCTCCGGAAAGCTGCCCCGGATACCTGTTCTCATAGCCAGTGAGGCCCACTTTAAGCAGCGCCTCGTTCACGAGCTTGGGCCAATCGGACTTGGCCACATGCTTGAACTGCAGGCCGTAGGCCACGTTTCTGAACACCGTCATGTGAGGCCACAGCGCGTAGTTCTGGAACACCATGCCGATCTTCCTCTTGGAAGTGGGGATGTCCTGAACCTCGTTGCCTCCGAAGTAAATCTTCCCCTCATCGGGTATGTAAAATCCGGCGATGAGCCTCAGCGTCGTAGTCTTCCCGCAGCCCGAAGGGCCCAGGAGAGTGAAGAGCTCGCCGTCTTTGATCTCAAGGTCCACTCTGCTAAGAGCTTCGAACTTGTTGAAGCGCTTGGTTACGCCCGAAAGCTTAATGTCCATAGGCTCCACCTCAAACATTCACTTGTACTACATAATGCGGACGGGCAGTAAAGCCCGCCCGCATCGCGATTTGGATTGTTCCTGCGGATTGCCTAGTACTTCTTCTTCAGTTCCTCGATCTTGGCGAAGATGTTGTCGCGGAAGTACTTGTTAACATCAGCGTACCTGCCATCGGCAAGCACGTTGTTATAGCTGTTCTCAACCTTGCGCATCGAAGTACGACCTGCGCCCGCCGTAGAACTGTACTGCCTTCTCGGCTGTTGAACCGGCTGCGCCCTGTACCTTCATATCCGGCATTACCGGGAATAGGCCGTGGTCTATGAACATCTTCTGCCCCTCGTCGGTGAGCAGATACTCAATGAATGCCTTTGCGGCGTTGGCGTTCTTGCTGTTCTTGATTACTGCGATCGGCTCAGGAGTGACATAGCAGCCCTCAGGGGCGATGAATTTGATGTCATAGCCGTTGAGGTACTCTTCGAACGCCATGTAGCTGGGTACTGCGAAGCCTACCGCGTACTCGCCCTTGGCAACTACCGAGGGAACGTCCTTCGAACGGGCTACGAACTGGCC
>CAWGMK010000001.1:0-8553 GCA_963823655.1 uncultured Bacillota bacterium | reverse complement strand
AATTGAGATTCCGGCCTATATCGATGTGACAGCTAAAAGCCCGCTTTGTTACCTGATTGACCATTCGCTGGCATCCAATTGATATGAAATCATAACCGCCCCGGCGTTCTGGCGGTTTCATTTCGGCGTGGGGAATGAAACCCGATCGCATTAGTCCCCCAGGGTTCAATGAACCCGCGCTGACATTTTCCCGGCTATTTGCTTAGTCGATTTCTGTTTCTCCAGCGGTTCATAAATCCGGCTTATGTCACCATGGACATCGTTGTTACGGTTTCCTGTCTGATCCAGCGAAGGCATATGGCGGTTAACCTTTCGTCGCCGCTGGAGAATTAGACCAGTTTCATGGTCTGGGTATGTAGGGGCCCGATCATTGACGCTTGTGACTTGGTGAAGATCGCTTAACTCCTGCACTTAGGCTGTTATCAGGGAAGGAGAAAATCAGATCGTAGTACTGAAGCAGATAATCACACAGCAGATTTTCGTTGAAATAGACTTTAACCCTGTCGCCGTTTTTTTCAAGCTTGCAGGTATTGACGCCGTGCCTTCTTATGCCGGGAATCGAATCCCTGGACGCAATCGTATCCCAAACCGCCCCGAATATCTCCCTTACAATCAAGCCTTCCGATGATGGATTCCCAAGATTTGTTAGCATCAGCGTAATATGCTTCATGGTATATAAAATTGAACCATCGCCCAAGCCTATCACTACAACGTCCACAGAATTCTGCCTCATCCGCATCAAGTGTAAATGACACAGTCATCGAAAAATCGCCGCTGAAACCGTAGGGCCCCGTTGCCCCATAATAGTGCAAAAGCAATCCTTCACTGTACAGGTTATGCGCGCCTGGCCCCCCCTGAAAGCCGAAAACATACCAATCATCAATATCGAATACCTCGGTGAAATCAACTGACCAAACATCATCACAGCCGGATATACCCACAACCAAGCCGAGCAATAGCAGCATTGATACAAAACGAATGATTTTCACATTATCACCTCCCGTGAGGTGATTCGATATCGCATATGCTTTCCCTTTATTGCATAATTCATTTATAGCAATAATCTCTTTGCAGTATTTCATTGCCCGCTTGCAGTTATGCCCTATTGCTAATTGATTTGCATGTCGGACAAGCCTTTCGGTGTACGCAGATAGTGTTTCCACAATCCTTGCAAGTCCACCGCACTTCCTCTTGTTGTAAGAATGCCGCCATGCCAAGCAGCTTAATCACCCCAAGGTTTTCTATCATGCTCATGCCGTATTTGGTTTTATATCGCTTATCCAGTTGTAAAAGCCGTTTACAGGGGAACTTGCCACATTCATAGCAATATCCCGAGATGCTGTCCTTAACGGTCTGACAGTTTCTGATAACGCATCTCAAGCCGTAGCTCCTCTCATATGCGTCTTCCCTGCGGCACCCAGTGCAGCGTTTCTTATCCCTTTGGTATGCAAGGCAAAGTCTGCAGTTCATACCGCAAGGGGCAATAAGCTCAGCCTTCATTTCAGCCATTTCATCACCTCTGAGTGGCTAGAGATATTGATCAGCATAGTCTTCATCACCATGTCATTGTGCCTTCTGCAAGCCTTGAAGCATTCCTCCCGATATTGATTTCACCCCTTGCTTCCCGTTTTGCTATAGCCGTAGGAATGTGGCGGCGAATGTCAATATCGTAGATATATTCCGTTTATGAAGGATTCTGCTTTACATTGTAGAAGCCTTCAGGAAATCGGGATAATTCGCAAAATCGACCATTCATGCTGACTTCCGGCATCACATATCGAAGGAATTTTGAAGAGAGTCGCAGTAAAAGAGGAGACAATTAAGCAAGTTCAAGAGGTGAATCAGGATTTTAAAGCAATTCTTCTTCCTGCTCGAATTGGTAAACAGCATGCTCTTGATTTCCATATTCCTCACTCGGAAGAATAGGCTTGTTCTTATCCAACGTTACGGCTGGATATACCTCCTTTTGGCATTACCTGCAGCTTACGGGATTGTCCTTGCACTGCTGGAGCGGCAATCCGTTCAATACCCGATTTTCTTGGCCATCTTCCTGGCGTTTTTGGCCATAGAATGGGCATACGATCACCATTTGAAAATTGACTTCCGCACGAACATGAAAAAGTATTGGAAGCTGGCTGTACCCTACTTGTGCCTCTACTATTCCATGAACTACGGATTTATTGTCATGCCGTGGAAATCTTCATTTTCATGGGGAGTTGTGATGCTCATACTTTTTATCATTCAAATGGCAGCTAACTTGAGCGGCCACCCAAGGACAGCCAAACGATTAGTGTATGCCCTTCAACAGCCCGATTCGCGCCGAGCGATACCCGTGGCTTGTCCTGTTCGAACCTTATTGAAAGCATGATGCCCAAGTATCACCACTGTGGATAAATTCTGACCATTCTGTTTCTTCATCAAATCTACACAAATAAGGTCTATAACGAAGATGGTAACTCAAAGGAGGCGCGTTGATATGATGGGTTGGGGATGGGGATGGCACGGAATGGGCTTAAGCTGGCTATTGCCGGTTGGGCTCGTCTGCTTGGGAATATATGTGATTGTGCATGCGATCAGCGGACATAGGAGGCCTTGTTGTTCTGACAAGTACGAAGACCATAGCACAGATACGAACAGGGCGCTGGAGATCTTGGCTGAGCGCTATGCCAAAGGCGAAATCAGCGATGAGGAATATAGGCAGAAAAAGGCTGAACTAAAGAAGTAGTGATCTTGAGATAACTGCGACAACAAGCCACTGATGTAGTTTAAATCCTGAATGCTCCCTCCTCGATAGCTGATTCTAAAAGCTGTCGAAGAGGGAGCATTCAAGCTGTGGATGGTTTTCGCCCTAATCTCCGAATACGCATAAACTGCGGAAAATCAATGTGGACCGGCATCCTCGCCGACCTCATCGAGTATCGCCCGAAACCCGGGGCTTGTTTCTAAAAGTCTCTCAGGCTTACCCTGGGCTACAATCTTGCCTTCCTCCATAACAAGTACCTGATCCGCCCTCATTATTGCGCCTCTTCTATTCGAGACTACCAGGGATGTGGCTTGTGATTTCCGAGCCAATGCTTCCCAAAGCTGTCTTTCCGTCTCCACATCTAAAGCGCTCGAAACATCATCGAAGACCAGCAGCTCGGTCTGTCGTACAAGCATCCTGGCCACGGCTGTGCGCTGTTGCTGTCCGCCCGAAAGCTTCGTTCCCTTGGGCCCGATAATCGTCTCCATGCCCTTTTCAAGGTCATGAAGGTCTTCCTCCAGTACCGCCGCTTTAATCGCAGCCTCTAAATCAACCTCATTCTCCGGAAGCCCCATCAGGACGTTGTTGCTGAGCTTGTCGCTGAAAAGGTGCGGAACCTGAGGGGCATATGCGCTGCGCGGTGGCCTGAAGAAAGAGCGCGGATCGCGGACTTCCTTGCCATTCCAAAATATCCTCCCTGTTTCAAGCGGAATGAGACCCAGCAGGGCTCGAACCAAGGTCGTCTTGCCGGACCCGACTTTCCCCGTTATCACTGTGAATGTACCTCTTTCAAGGGTGAAACTGAGATCCTGCACTCCCCGCCCCGTATCAAGGTGACGGGCAGTCAACCCGCTTACGGCAAGGGATTCGAGCCTGTCGGATTGATCAGGACGAATGAAGTGCAACTGTGGGACCATTTCTTTCAGAAATAGCGGTTTTCTCTGCACTAGCTCCTCTGGCTTTCCAACAATGCTGCTGAAACGGGCAAGCGATACGCCGGACTGCTTGATATGTACAGTGAAGTATCCGAAGAACGCTGCGAACTCAGTAATGTATTGCAGATAGTATACGAAAAGGGCGAAGTCCCCGACGCTGAGGGTCTTCAGCCGCAGATACCTCGCCGCCAGCAGGAGTACAACCCCCGTCCCGATCTTGGAGGTGTTGTCGAAGACGGAGTCGAGGACCCGGGAAAGGAGCTTATCCTTAAGCATGGCATCCTTCCTTTTCTGCCCGAGCAGCTTCAGATGCCGGGTCACGCTCTCCTCAGCGCTGGCGACTTTGATTGCCTGAACCGAGCTGAAGGCTTCCCCCATTGCCTCTGTCACAAGCGACGTGGCTTTACGGCTTTCCTTCCTGTACTTCTCCAATCGCTTGCTGGCAGACTGGGCGATCATCGTCACGATGATTAAGGGCAGGAATACCATCAATGTCAGTTGGGGGCTAACCCTCACAAGTATAGCGGCGGAGACGAGGGCGAAGCCCGTCATTCCTATCATGTCAACAGACCAGCTTATGGCATCTTCCACCTGTTTGCCGTCCTCCTCGAAGATGTTCAGCACCTCTCCTATGGATTTGGACTGGGCTTTTCCAGGGGAGGTAAGGATGCTTTCAAGGGTATTGCGGCGAAGCAGCGCGCTAATGGAGAATCGGTGGCCGATATCTATCAGGGCCCCGACAACTATGTTTGCTATATGGGCAACAGTTGTGGCAACCAGAAGGGCAATGATCCCCCAAATGCCCAGATCAAGGCGCGACTGCCCGCTTAGAGTATCAAGGAACTCCCTTAGTATCAGCCCCGGGATGACCGGGTATGTATGGATCAGGGTCCAGGACAAAGCGTTTACTAGGTAGAGCACAGGGCGGTAGAGGATAAGGCGTTTGATGAATTGGTATGTATTCATGCCAGCATATCCTCCATTCCTTCCCTAAGAAGTCTTGCGTAATTCGATCCTGGATCGGATGCCAGTTGCTGCCTTGGGCCGTACTCCAGAACCCGCCCGTGGCTGAGGATGAGTATATCGTCTGCCCTATCCAGCGTTGTAATCCGATGGGCAATAATCATCGCCGTCCTGCCATTTAAAAGAAGAGCCATAGCCCCTTCCATATGCCCTTCGCTGATTGGATCGAGCCTCGATGAAGCTTCATCAAGTATGACGAAGCCCGGTGCCTTCAGAAAAACCCTGGCAAGGGCCAGGAGCTGGGCCTGTCCGGCCGAAAGGCCGCCGCCTTCGCTTGACAATTGGGTATCAAGCCCATCCGGAAGCGAGCGGTACCATCCGCCCAATCCCACAGATTCCAAAGCAGCAACGAGCTTATCATCCTTGATGCCTAAGTTGAAAAAGGTCAGGTTATCCCTAACACTCGCTTTGAGTAGCTGTACATCCTGCGTAACATAGGCGACACTTTCCCTTAAGCTGGCCACGGGAACGGACCGCAGGTCCCTGCCTCCCAGCAGGATTCTTCCTTCGTCAGGGTCATAGAACCTGTTGAGAAGGCGAGTAAGGGTGGTTTTGCCTCCTCCCGTGCGGCCAAGGACCCCCAATACCCTTCCGGGCTCCAGACCGAGGCTTATGTGATCGAGCACTTGCTGATCCTCAGCGTACGAGAAAGAGACGTTCTCTACTTGAAGCCCTAATGTTCCCTCAGGCAGCGGAGGTCCGTCACCGTCCTTTATCGCCGGTGCAATGGAAAGGAGCTCCCTGATGCGCCTTATGCTCGCATTGGCCTTCTGCAGATCTTCCAGTTGTACCCTGACCTGATCGATAGGTCCGTTAAGCAGATTTGTATAAGTGAAGATCAGGTAGACCGTTCCCAGTGTGATTCTACCCTTAGTCCACAGATAGCCGCTGAGGCCGAAAGCAATGGCATAGCCGAGCGCGAAAATGAAGACCGTGGTCATCCACATTGCATACCCTGCGAGGCTTGCTCTCACGGCAAACGGAAGCCACTTCTGTATCGTTTGGTAAAACCTGTTCATGACATATGGTATGGCGCCGTTGGCGCTGATCTCGTCGACGCTTGTCAAATGCTCCCCTAGGAACCCATAGAACTCGGCCCTTATCTTGCGGACCTTCACCCAGTGCGGAACCGCTATTGACTGAACTTTTAAAAGTAACAGAAGGGCCGTCAGCGCGAAGAATCCCATACCCAGGCCGACGAGCACATCCTCGCGAAAAAGCAGGACGAGCATCCCCATTACGAGCAAGAGATTGGCTAAGACCGTGACTGTGAACTTGGTAAATAGGTTGGAGAGCGCCGTCGTATCGCCGTCGATTCTTTCAATCATCTCACCGGGAAGATGCTCCTTATGAAATGCCATATCAAGACGAAGGCAATGCCAGACAAGGTCCTCTCTGAGGGCATTGGTGGCAGTCCAACCGACTTTCTCGCTGATGTAGGTAGTTAGAACACCGAAAAGCTGCCCCATTACCGCGAAAGCGATGTACATGATGGCAGCCAGCGTCAGAGACTCCAAAGGCTTCTGTGCTAATGCATTATCGATGAAAAAGCGAAGTATCTGCGGCCCCACAAGCTGCAGCGCAATTCCCAGCAGGATAAGTCCAGCCAGGATACTTACGCTTCCCCGTTGCCGATAAAGATACTTCGACATCAGCTTTAAATAGGATGCATTCTCCCGTTTCCCGATTGGCAAAGCCCCTTTTCACTCCAATTCCCCTGCTTGGCAGATAATGCCCCGCACTCCACAGCATAAAAATAGTACGTAACTGTATTGTTCTTTGCCCTGTTATGTGTTGCAAATCAAACTGGCAGCCTTCCTTATGCCTTTACCTTCTACCGAAAGCCTCCGTATCCTGTTTGTTATTCACGTATTTCGTTGTTTTGAGCTTTTCGATCTCGATGAGCTGCCTAAGACGGGCCACGTCAGTAAAGTCCAACCGATCTGACAAATCCATCTTCATCGCAGGCGAACGGGCTAGCTTAAGGCATCTAGAGCAAGACAAGCGGCAGCCAAACGCTGCCACTTATGCTTACCTTCTAAAGCGAGCATCGGCTAATCGAGATATTCCAGGCTTAATAGCTGCGCAGATGGCATCACTTCCCCGCTTTTATCAGGGCGTCCTCTACGGCTTTCAGATATGCCTTTGAGGTGAGGGTAGCGCCGCTTATCGTATCTACCTGCAGGGACTGGGCATCTATCACCCTTTTATAAAGCAGTTCTGTGTCGAATCTAGCGGCCGCCGGATCCTTGGAGCTCTGCTGTTGTATGCCCGTGACTTTCCCGGCGCCGATTGTGACTTCTACCTCGTTAGCCCTCCATTTGTACATCCCGCCAGCGTAGTTGCCTGAGTAAATGCCATCCTTCAGCTTAGAGAAGTCTGCGCCGTCTAGGGGTAAATTCTTTGCTTCAATGTGCTCCTTATTTAACCTCGTCCACATCACTCCGCCAAATATGAGCAACCCGGCCAATATGACTAATGCAATAATCCAGCCAGTCATCCTCCGATTCCCCTTTCTTGCCATCTCTTTCACTCTCTCCTTTTGGAATTCGCTTGGTCATTCCAACACAAGCGGCCTGATATCATCAGCCGCACGGAAGGCCCCCTCTATGCCAGCAGACAGATACACGCCTAAATGTTCATCGACCAGGATAGCCTCATTGCCCTTGAGCCTCCTGAGGAGTTCAAAAGACTCCTCAATGCCCGATGCGAACAGGATCGTAGATAGAGCGTCGGCCATAAGCGAGCTGTCTGATACGACTGTTGCGCTTATAATGCCCGAGTTCACAGGATAACCGGTTCTTATGTCCAGTATGTGGTGCAGTCTCCTGCCGTCGCCGGCATCGTAACCTCTGTAGTAGTCGCCTGATGTCACCACAGATTTACCTGCGGCCGATACGCTGCCGATAAGCCCATTTAGCCGCCTCGGATGCAATATGCCTATTTGCCAGGGCGAGCCGTCCGGCTTCGCCCCTAATGTCGCGACGTTGCCTCCGATGTTCACGTATGCAGAGGATATCCCGTGTCGCTTCATCTTTGCCAATGCATGGTCGGCAGCATACCCTTTTCCTATCGCACCCAGATCGATCTTCTGCCCGGGCCTCGCCAAGAACGCAGTCCTATTGTCAGAGTCTATTGTGAGGTCCTTGAAATCCACCAGTTCGAGGGCCTTCCTAATCGCCGACGCTTCCGGTTCTGCCGCCCTTGTTCGTGAAATCCCCCCACAGATCCATCAAAGGGCCCACGGTGACATCGAAACGCCCCTCGGAAAACTGACATAGATCAAGAGCTTTCTCCAGCAGTCCGCAAGTCTCCGTTGATATGCTTGCACGCTTTTTACCAGCCGCCTCATTGATTGCCCAAATCTCACTGCCAGGGAGGAAACGGCTGAGATTGCGCTCCAGCTCAAGGATATGCTTCTCAGTTTCGCCTACCGCCTCTTCTGATCCTGGGCCAAAGGCTACGCAAGACACCAAAGTGCCCATGCTGTAAAACGTCGACTGAGAAAAGCCATCTGCCATCATCCGCGCCGCCTATTCCTTGCTTTTCGGTTAACAATTGCACTAATGATTGGTGATTACGTTCCTTCGACAGCTGGGGTCCCCGACATATGTTCCATTCCCGACGGGTCCGCGCTAAGAGAACTCACGGCAACATTATATAATATGAAATATACATATTTTGTATTATTTATCATACACAAAGCCTGTTAGAGTATTGCCTGTTCGCCTGTGAAGCAATATTGGCAACCAACGCGGTCTATAAGGGCATTTAATTCTTGAAGTGGCATGAGAAATTAAGCTGCCCTGCAGCAATGCTGAAGATTCAAATAGTAGTAATTGCTGATCGGAA